>NZ_JBOBEW010000002.1:0-713328 GCF_050589245.1 Endoryza foliicola
CTTTGAGTTAGAAGCAGCCCTCCGTTCGGGATGTTGATGCCCAACCGCTCTTATACCGCCGGAAGCCAGTTTAGATATGGGTTTAATGGGAAGGAAAATGATAATGATGTTAAAGGAACCGGAAATCAGCAGGATTATGGGATGAGGATTTATGATGTAAGGTTGGGGAGGTTTTTGAGTGTGGACCCGATTACCAGTGACTATCCATCATTGACACCTTATCAATTTGCAAGCAACACACCTATTTGGGCCACTGACTTAGACGGCTTGGAGGCGAATTTCAGTAATGCCAAGGTTCAACGGGTAGAATACACTGACTACAAGCAGGGTACATTAATAAATATTCTTGGAAACGGTAAGGAATTTGGAGCAAACGCAGGAGTTAGTGCATGGAATGGATTAGTTGACCTGTCAGAAACAGGTGTCAACATGTTTTCAGGAAAAGGTAGAGACAAGATTATGAGAGAAACAGTAGAACCAGCCGTCAATGCATTTATTCAGTTTCAAATGATGAGTCCTGATCAGCAGTTAACCTTATTTAAACAACTTGCATCTGATCCTAGAACATGGGAAAATATTGTTGGAAATTTCGCAATTGGTGGTATTTTCAAAGCTCTTCCGAAAATAAACGTTCCAAACTTCCTTAAGACAGCCGTTAGTCCATTTACACGTTTATCAGAAAGTTTTAAATTGGGGTCTGCTTCAACAAAAATAAACTTTTTTAGAGATGTGCTCGGAGTTAAAAAAACACAAAATATCGCAATTTTAGAAGGTCAAATAGGGAACACTAAAATATTCGATATCGGAGTAAGCGGAGAGAATGCAATTGGAACAGTAGGTATGCCTTCAAAGAGATTTTTTAAAACAAAAGTTGTTAAAGGATTTAATCGTGCGTTTGACTCAGAAGTGAAATTATTAGAAAATTTCGCGGAATTAAATCAAAATAATAAACAAATATCTGGAACATTAAGATTAATTTCAGAACGAATTATTTGCGACTCTTGTGATGATGTAATCAGCCAATTCCAAAAAATGTTTCCGAATATTAAAGTTGAAATTGTACATGGAATTAAAAAATAAGTTATGGATATAGAACAATTAAAAGATTATTTAATCCAAAAGGGATGCAAATTAAAGGGATGTACAAAAAAAGAGATTTACAAAATAGAAGAGGTTTACAATGTTGCACTTCCTAAAGCTTATAAACGCTTTTTAGAAATTATGGGTAAAGGGGCAGGGAATTTTATGCGAGGGTCATCAGCATTCTATAATGAGATATTTGACTTAAGAGAAGAGAGTATTGAACTTGTAGAAAAGAGCTTTGGGCGAGGATTGCCAGAAAATTCATTTGTGTTTTTTATGCATCAAGGGTATCAATTTGCTTTCTTTTATGTCCAAGGCTCTGAGGATCCTCCTGTTTATTATTTTTCAGAAGGAAGTCAACAAAGCGAATTTATTGAGCTCACACCATCTTTCACTGATTTTCTAGTATTGCAGACTGAAGCTTCAGGTTTATAAATTAAAGGTATAACTTTTTATGATTTAATGAATATCAGATCGTAATAGTAGTACCCAACGTTGGTTCCAGAATGATCTATTGAACTTCAACTTGCTAGTTCAATAGGCCGAGACCGGCGCATACTAGGATTCTAGAAAATTAGCCTTCAGGTCGCGGCTACGTGGACCTGAATTCAGAAATTCTTCCCCAAGTAGATTATTCAACTCTCGCACCAACCAAACTCCAAAACTTCCTACTTTCATTGTAGTTCTTTGAGTTCAGCGTTCGTTCGTGATTGATGCCAAACCGCTCTTATGCCGCCGGAACTCAGTTTAGGTATGGGTTTAACGAACAGGAGAAAAGCAATGAATTAAATGATAACCATTATACTGCACAGTTTTGGGAGTATGATTTGTAACTATTTTTAGTTTCTTACAAGTGAATAAAAGTGTTTCATACACTTTCATTTAAAACTGTCCATTTTTTGGCTCTGATTTGAATAAATTTTATAAAGATGAACAATGCATAAACTTAGATTCTAAACTTTTAAATCAGTGTTATTATATGAAAAAAACTTTGAGGGGTCAAAAAGGGCACGTCTACAATCCATTTTTCGATTCAATAAAGGCATAGTAAACCAGCCTTCTAAGCTAAATAAACTGCAATATAATTTATTGCTAAATACAACTAATATTTATGACCCAACTGATTCAAAAATTTCATTTGGGAAAAATCTATAATCGAAAAAATCGCTATTCCCAATCAATTCTTTACTTCTCCATAATGAATCTGAAGTCTTTGTAATTTCTATTGGTATTATATACGATTTTTCAGATGAAACTGACATATCATTATATATCTTGTCGCCGTAATCTAAATAATCTCCACCCAAATGATATAGTGTTTGAGGCTTTGAAAAATTTAAAACTTCATACCTCTTACCTTCAATGAATACGTCAAGGAAAAAAATCTTCTCCATAACTACATACGCAAAATTTAAATAGCGAATTTTAGCTGACTTATTTAAATCATGATGTACAAGGCCTAAATTTACATACGGTACTATTAAACTATTGTTTTTTAATATTACATTTTTATAACTAGACTCGAAAGAGTCTATATCTCCTAGTTCATAAAAAGTATTCATCTTGAGGTGATTTTATCGTGTTTTAGAATTTGTTTTTTTTGTCAATTTAAGTTCAATCATTTGTCCTTTAATAGGATCCCCATCCGTAGTTTTATGCCCCTCATTAGAATAGTTTGGATTGGTCTCAATTATTTCAAAATCTTCCAAGCCTTCAGCTTTACCATTATAGATCTTGTTAAAATATGAATTTGATTTTGTTCCTCTAACGATAATTGTTCCTCCTTCTTTTATCTGATCTTTAACATATTTAATAAAATCCGCTCTTGGGTTGTCACAAATTATTTCAGCAACTGAACCGTTTGGAAAATATTTTCCGAATGATTCTACATTTGTTGTAATTCCTGTTTTTGAAACATTTGCTAGATCAAAGTTTATCCAACCTTTGCCATATCTGGATGTTGGACCGCCCATCAAATCAACTTTAACTTTTGGTAAGTTATCTTCAAATGCTTCAGGAAAACGAAAAAGAAGATAAAACTCTGTTATTCTCCAAGTACCATAGCCTATTCCAATCAAGTTCTCTTCCTTTGTTCTATTGGGGATACCTAAAGTCCAGATAACAGGTTCTGTTGTAACTGATTGAATTGACTTGGAGATACCCAATGAGAAATTTAAAGCTCCAGCACTAAAAGCTCTCACTGCATAATTTGGATTTTTTAATGCTAAAATCGTAAAGGACTTTACATTTTGAAAAGCTGATTTATAAGTTTGCGATGAAACCATTGTTTTTACTGAAGAAGATGACTCTTTTACACCTTTTTTTATGCCCTTACAAATAAGCGAAATTGAACTAGTACTTTTCTTTTGTTCTAATCCATCTAGATCAACATTAGATATTGGTTCATTTTCTGCATAGGAAAAAGGAGTATTCCAAGGATATTCTATAGTCAATGGATCTACACTCAAAAACTTCCCAATTCTCGGATCATAAATCCGCATGCCGTAGTCTTGTTGGTTTCCGGTTCCTTTTACATCATTATCATTCTCTTTCCCATTAAACCCATACCTAAACTGGCTTCCGGCGGTATAAGAGCGATTGGGCATCAACATCCCGAACGGAGGTTGTTGGCTAACTCAAAGAACTACACTAAATGTAAGAATTATTTATTGAAATTCTGGAAAAGTTGATTGTAGAGGTATCGGAAATTCTGTCATGTGTTCTGGTACAGTGTTTACACACTATTGAATAATGTGACTTGTTAATACTCTAATTATTCAAGTATTAACACATGCCCCGTATAAATACCTACAATTTCAGTGAGAATATTCTATAACTTAACAAACTGTAGACTAGAGGTATATTCTTTGAATTATTTGTATAAGCTAATAAAGATGAGCTGGTTCAGATTCACTGTATAAACGGCTTATTTATACCTGTTAGTGGTATATGTGCGATTAACTAAATGAGTTAATTTCAATTATGAAAAGTTGTTATTAAAGCTTGCTGATATAAAAAGTAGCCCCACCGAGGCGGGGCTGAGATTTTCACAAGTCGGTTGTAAGTATTGGATTTTTAAATTTTGAATAAACTTTTCATTAACTATTTTTAATGCAAACAAAAAAAGTGGCCTCTCAGCCACTTTCCATTTTTATATATTCTCTTTTTAATTCTTTATTGCACCTTATTGTCCACTAACAACGTTGTTCGGGCGCCCATTTCGCGGGCGATGCGCATTACGGCTACTACATCGTCGAGGGGAACAGTTTTGTCGGCGTTGATGGCAATGGTGGCTTGGAGACTGTCTTTGGCGATATAGGGCTGAATGAAGGCTTTCATTTCAGCAAGGGTGATCTGCTTTCCATTGATGATATAGGCACCGCCGGGTTTGATGTTTACAATCACCGATTGCTTGGCCTTGGTATCACTCTTTGCCTTGGGAACCGATAGCTTGATGACGTTCGGATTCGCGAGGGTGGATACGATCAAAAAGAAGAACAACAAGATGAACAGGATATCATTCAATGCACCTGCGTGCATCTCCTGTCCGCCTTTGAGCTTTTTTTTCAGGTTCATGCTTTTTGTTTTTCGTATTAACGAGTGGGTTCTTGTAAAATATCGAGGAATTCCGCACTAGAGGCTTCCATCTTGTTCACCGTCTTGTCTATCTGCGCTGTTAGGAAATTATGTCCTACATAAGCCAACAAACCAATGATCAAACCACTGGCCGATGTGATCATCTTGGTGTAGATACCACCCGCAATTTGTGCCGGTGTAAACTCACCCGATGAGTTGATATTGTAGAACAATTGCAACATACCAATGATGGTTCCTAAGAATCCAAACATGGGAGCAATACCGTAGATCAAAGAAAGTATCGACAGGTTGCGTTCCATTTTATACACTTCCAGCTTGCCCACATTTTCCATGCTTTTCTCAATGCTTTCAATAGGCTTCCCAATGCGCTGCAAACCTTTGTCGATCATTTTTGCAACCGGATTGGGCGTGTTCTTTGCCAGCGAACGTGCAGCAGAGATATTACCGGTGAAGATATTGTCGCGAATAATATTCATGAAATTCGGATCAATATTGCTGGCTTTTCTGATGGCGATCAAACGCTCAAAAAAGAAGAACACAGATACTACGAATAAGAGTCCGAGAGGAATCATGATCGGTCCACCATTCACCAACATGTCCATTAAGTTCATGGTGGGGGCTTGGGCAGGAGCGGCATTCATCGTTTGTCTTAGAGAGTCGGCTAAAGAGCTTCCTTGGCTCGTAGGGATTTGAAGAAAAAACCAATTCATCCGGTATAGTATTTAGTACTGTAAAAGTACTCAAATGTGTGCCTAATTCGATTTTAGGTCGTTTTTTTTTCCTAAAACTTTGTTACAAATGAATTCGTGAATTTCACCGCAACGTGCGCAAAGGGCGCAGAGGTGTCGCAAAGGCTTTGCCAGACTGCGTTCTGTTGGATCGGCGATTTTGGAGAAGTCAACTGAAAATAAAAAAGCGACGAATGCTATTCATCGCTTTTTAGGAATATCAAGAGATAGAACTGACTATTGAACAGAGAAGGCATGTACGAGCTCGTCTTTCGAGCGGCCTCGGTTGGCTACTACTTCAGTGCTTAAGGCAACAGTACGACCTGCATACGGATTATCGAGCGTTACCGATACAAAGAAGAACTGTGTTCCTTGAATTTCTTCCGGAACGGTTACGTTGAGGATCGATAAATCGTTGTATAAGGTCATCGGTGCCTCTTGCAGTACTTCACCGGTAAGATTGTTCTTAAGCGTTAAGGTAGCAGTTTGCACATCATCGCCCACTACTTTGTAAGGAACAAAGAAGGTAACGGTTTCACCTAAATTAACAACGGTGTTTTCTGCGCCAATGGAAACTTTTGATGGAGTAGTTACTACAGGATAGATGCTGGCATCAAGACTGGGTTCAACTTCATCGGGTGCCAAGTAGTAATGTGCACTGTTTTTTGTACATGATAGCACTAGGGTGGTACAGCACAAAAGTGCGTAGATCGCAAATGAGTTTTTCATAAAGGGTACTGTTAATTAAGTTCTCGGTTCCGACTAAAGATCCGTTGAACAGCAACAAAATACAAAGCGATGTTAAAATATGCAAGTGGGTGGGGATAAGTTTATCTGAAGTGGTTGGTTATCAGTGTGATATATCTTTTTTTGACCACAGATTCAGAAGATTTTCAATACAAGATAGCACAGATTAGTGGTCGCATTCCAATCAGCCTCTAATTTGTGCCAATCTGTTTTAGTTCGGTTATCAGAGGTAAAAAAGACAAGTAGTTTGCTACACCCACTCTTTGTGTAACTTCTTTCTCTTCCATAAACTTTGCGAATCCCAAGCAGCGAAGCTGCGCAATCCCCATTAACTATGAACTTAATAACTCAAAATTTGATCTAAAGGTTATCAGTAGTAAAAAAACAGGTAGTTTGAAACACCCGCTCTTTGTGTAACTTCTTTCTCTTCTATAAACTTTGCGAACCCCAAGCAGCGAAGCTGCGCAACCCCCATTAACTATGAACTTAATAACTCAAAATTTGATCTAAAGGTTATCAGTAGTAAAAAAACAGGTAGTTTGAAACACCCGCTCTTTGTGTAACTTCTTTCTCTTCTATAAACTTTGCGAACCCCAAGCAGCGAAGCTGCGCAACCCCCATTAACTATGAACTTAATAACTCAAAATTTGATCTAAAGGTTATCAGTAGTAAAAAAACAGGTAGTTTGCTACACACTTTCTTTGTGTAACTTCTTTCTCTTCTATAAACTTTGCGAATCCCAAGCAGCGAAGCTGCGCAAAACTCAAAAACTTAAAAATTCAAAAACTCACAACTCTCCTGGCTTCTCACTCACCCAACTCAACGCCAATGCCAACTGCTCTTTCGGCGTGAGGGTGGTATTATCGAGCACAATGGCGTCTTCTGCTTTGCGGAGTGGACTTACTTCACGGTGAGAATCGATATAATCGCGGTGCTCCAAATTTTGACGCACTTCATCCATGGTTACGTTTGGGTTCTTTTCGTAGAGTTCGTGGTAGCGGCGTTTTACGCGCACTTCATTATCGGCCGTCATGAACAGTTTCAATTCGGCGTTAGGGAACACTACGGTGCCAATATCTCTGCCATCCATTACAATGCCTTTGCCGGCACCCATCGCTTGTTGTTGTTTTACGGCGAATTCACGCACTTCTTTGATGGCAGCAATTTCAGATACTTTTTCAGCTACTACTAAATCTCGTATAACGTATTCCACGTTCTCGCCATTCAAATACATTTCACTGGAACCGTTTTTATGGTTGGCCTGGAACTCTAATTTGATGTGCTGTAGGGCGTCAATTACATCATCGTGATTGTTCCAATTGGTATGGTTGCGTAAGAAATAGAGGGTGATGGCTCGGTACATAGCGCCTGAATCGATGTACACATAGCCCAATTCTCTCGCCAATTGCTTGGCCAAAGTGCTTTTCCCACAACTGCTCCATCCGTCGATGGTGATGATGATTTTCTTGTTCGCCATAGAGAACACAAAAATGCCGCAATCCATTTTAGTTTCAAAATGAAATTGCGGCAAAAATAATGTAGTGGTAGACGGTAACGTGACGCACTACGGTCAGTCACCTGGTTTTCATATCTATTGGATTTTATTCCAGAATTCGGTGGGGATCATCCTCGCGAAGAGAAAACGGCCACGAAATTCCATGCTAACGCAGGGACTGGGTTTATAACGAAGAAGGGGTGGGGGATAGTATGAGTTAGGCATTAAAAATTAAGGGTAGGGGATTTGAGAAAGAACAGGGGGAGGAACAGGGGGAATACAGGAACGAGGATAAGAGGAGGCGAAGTGAGAGGAAGTAACAATTGGATAATGTGAGGGTTTGAGAATATGATAATGAAATACAGGGGTTGAGTCAACGTTGCGCTGTCGCTGCGGCCGCCGCGCCGCTGCGGTGGATATTTTTTTGACCACGGATTCGCACAAATTATAACAGATTTACACAGATTAGGGGCTGAGTATTCTGTTATACTCTACGAATATTGGACTCTAATCTGTGGTATCCGTATTTAAAATCTGAGTTATCTGTGGTTTCAAAAACCCTTCGCGACATCTCCGCGCTCTTTGCGCTCGTAGCGGTGAACACTCCGGCAGACTCACCTACAAAAAAAGCCGCCTCTTACGAAGCAGCTTTTATTTTTGGGGGCTGACCTATCTAAGCATTTGATGTTTCTTTATTCGAACTTTTGAGAGTGAAGCGCAATTTGGAATTTTCTTTGTCCAAATCTGCCAGCATCACATCTCCCGGTTTGATGGTCATGTTCAGAATTTCCTCTGCTAAAGGATCTTCGAGGTATTTCTGAATGGCTCTGTGGAGCGGACGCGCACCAAACTGTTGATCGTATCCTTTCTCAGCAATGAATTTCTTCGCTTCTTCAGTCAACTCTAAGGTAAAGCCTAAGCTTTCCAAACGTTTCATTACACCTTTCATCAAGATGTCGATGATACTGAAGATGTTTTCTTGCGACAAAGAATTGAAGATGATCACATCGTCGATACGGTTCAAGAATTCAGGAGAGAAGGTTTTCTTCAGCGCTTTTTCAATTACTGCTTTGTTGTTTTCTTCCAAATTCTGCGTACGTGCGCTGGTAGCGAAACCAACACCGTCTCCGAAATCTTTCAATTGACGCACACCAATATTCGAAGTCATGATAATCGTAGTATTCTTAAAGTCTACTTTACGACCCAATCCGTCGGTCAATTGTCCATCGTCCAATACTTGGAGCAGGATATTGTAAATATCGGGGTGAGCTTTTTCAATTTCATCCAACAAGATTACAGAGTAAGGCTTGCGTCTAACCTTTTCAGTTAGCTGACCACCTTCTTCATAACCCACATACCCCGGAGGAGCACCCACCAAACGGCTCACGGTGAACTTCTCCATGTATTCACTCATGTCGATGCGAATCAAAGCATCTTCAGAGTCGAACATGTATTTTGCGAGAGAACGTGCCAATTCGGTTTTACCCACACCGGTAGGTCCGAGGAAGATAAAGGTTCCGATTGGCTTTTTAGGATCTTTCAATCCCACACGGTTTCTTTGGATGGCTTTTACCACTTTCACAATGGCATCGTCTTGTCCGATCACCATTTGTTTCATATCGTCGGCCATTTTGCGAAGCTTCTCTGTTTCAGCCTGCACCATCTTTCTAACAGGGATGCCGGTCATCATGCTCACTACTTCTGCAATGGCTTCATCGTCGATGGGGTAGCGTTTGTGTTTGCTTTCTTCTTCCCATTTCGCTTTAGCAGCTTCTAGTTCTTCCTGCAATTTCTTTTCAGTATCGCGCAAGGAAGCTGCTTCTTCGAATTTCTGGCTCTTCACCACTTTGTTCTTTTCCACTTTCACATCTTCGATCTTCTTTTCAAGATCAAGGATTTCCTTGGGAACATTGATGTTTTTCAAGTGAACACGAGCACCCACTTCATCCATTACGTCGATGGCTTTATCGGGTAATAAACGATCGGTGATGTAACGATCACTCAATTTCACACAGGCGTCGATGGCCTCTGGAGAGTACGTTACGTTATGATAGTCTTCGTATTTACTTTGAATATTGGTGAGAATTTGAATGGTTTCGTCTACACTTGGTGGATCTACCATTACTTTTTGGAAACGACGATCGAGGGCACCATCTTTTTCGATGTACATGCGGTATTCGTCGAGGGTAGAGGCACCAATGCATTGGAGTTCACCTCTTGCCAAAGCCGGTTTGAAGATGTTGGAAGCATCCAATGAACCGCTGGCACCACCGGCACCAACAATGGTATGGATCTCATCAATGAAAAGGATCACATCTCTGTTCTTTTCCAATTCATTCATGATGGCTTTCATTCTTTCTTCGAACTGACCTCTGTATTTGGTACCGGCAACAAGTGCGGCAAGGTCGAGAGAGATTACACGTTTGTCGAACAACACACGTGATACTTTTCTCTGAACGATGCGCAATGCCAATCCTTCTACGATGGCTGTTTTACCTACACCGGGTTCACCGATGAGGATGGGGTTGTTTTTCTTTCTTCTTGAAAGAATTTGAGACACACGTTCAATTTCAGCTTCACGCCCTACGATGGGGTCGAGGGAACCGCTTTCTGCCAATCGAGTGATATCTCTACCGAAATTATCGAGTACGGGTGTTTTGCTTTTTGCAGCAGCACCACCGCGTGCTTTTTGTTGAGAATATTTTTTCTCTTCATCGAATTCGTCTTCATTCTCGTCGGCGTATTCGCTACGCACGTCGTTGCTTTTTACAACACCGAGTTCATTTCTAAATAAATCGTAATCCACGTCAAATTGATTTAAGATTTGAGTTGCCACATTTTCTTTATTCTTCAAGATGGAAAGCATGAGGTGTTCGGTTTCTACCGTTGGACTTTTGAGTGCTTTTGCTTCCAGAACGGTAACCCTGATAACTTTCTCCGCTTGTCTTGTTAGGGGTAAACTGTTGATGTTGGCAATGTTTTTACCGGTTTTATCTTTAACCGCCAGTTCCACTTCTTTACGCAATTCATACAAATCAACATTGAAGCTTTTGAGAATGCGTACTGCTGTGTTTTCTCCCTCTCTTATCAAACCTAACAGTAAGTGTTCCGTTCCGATAAAATCATTTCCCAGCCGCAAAGCTTCTTCCCTGCTGAAAGAGATGATCTCCTTTACCTGGGCTGAAAAATTGTTATCCATTTTTTTATAATTAATTGTGATTGATACAATAATAACGAATATTTTTGACTTGCCCGGCCGCCTTATTATTAACGGCTGTGAACAACTAAAAGTGTGTTATGCTGTTCAAAATTGATACCAAGGAGAAATTCCATGTCATAACAATCCAAGAAGCTCACCTTGCTGCTAATATGACAGCGGAGCTAGAGAATTGTTTAGTTTCGAATTTGGAAAAAGACGTTAAAAATGTGGTGCTGAATTTGGAGTCCGTTGGTGCTGTGGATACTGAGATCGGTGAAAGCCTCGTTCAACTGCAACAACGATTTTACGAAAACGGTCATTCTTTTGTCATCTGCAACCTGCAAGCCCCTGTGGAGGCTGCTTTAGATAAGGAGAACTTATTAGAACTCATGAATGTTACCCCTACTGAAAGTGAGGCATGGGACATCGTTCAAATGGAAGAGATTGAACGAGAATTCTTGAGCGAAGATCCTGATGGATTGGAATCCTGAGACCGAAAAAATCCGTAATTTATTCTAGTACGACAAGTTGGCCGAATTAGTCATGAAGAAATACGCTGTAATAGTAGCCGGAGGTTCCGGATTGAGAATGGGCACCGCTGTACCCAAGCAATTCCTTGACTTGCAAGGCAAGCCTGTTTTGTGGCATACACTTACCAGTTTTCTCGATGCATTTCCAGACTTAGAGATCATTTTAGTGTTGCCGCAGGCGCATGTAGAAACCGGTTTAGACATCATTCATTCCACCTACGATCCTCAACGAATTTGGATCACCACAGGCGGTGAAACACGATTTCATTCGGTGAAAAATGGTCTCGATCATATCCACCATCATTCGGTCGTATTTGTGCACGATGGGGTGCGTTGTTTGGTGACTCCTGAGTTGATTCGTAAATGCTACGAAGCTGCTTTGGAAAAAGGAAATGCCACTCCGGCAATAGCTGCTGTTGATACCATTCGCATTGAAACCGTAAGCGGCAATGAAATGGTTGACCGCAATAAAGTGCGCATCATTCAAACGCCTCAAACGTTTTACAGCGATATCATCAAGGCTGCTTTTGAACAAGACTATGATTCTGATTTCACCGATGAAGCAAGTGTAGTAGAAAGATTGGGTGTGAAGATCCATCTAGTAGAAGGCGAAAGCACCAACCTGAAAATCACCAGACCCTTGGATATTTTGATTGCGGAGAAGATTTTGGAGGAGAGGGAAATGGAGTAGGAATTAAGAATTAAGAAGTAAGAATTAAGAAGTAAGAATTAAGAATTGAACAGCCGAGCTAATTAATAATTAATAAGTAATAATGAAACAGCCGGCAGTCAGGTTGATTGAAATTCGGAGGATAATCTGTGTAAATCCGTTCAAATCTGTGCGAATCTGTGGTCAAAAAAATCCGAATTCTCAATTTTATATTTAACCATCAAAATTTTCAATCAGTTTACTTTACCGCAAAGAAACGAAGAACGCAAAGTTCCGCAACGAAAACCAAGCGACTCCTTCGCGATCTTTGCGGGCTTCGCGGTGAACACCCCAAGCGGCGAAGCTGCGCAAAACTTAATAACTTAAAACTCAATTACTCAAACCCCCTCTTTCTACTTCTTAAACCTTTTCAACAACTTCGCCCAGAACGGTAAATTATTCACCCGAATCGCCGGATAGGTTTCAGGATGTGCGCCGAAGCTACTGTAGAAAAATGCAACATTTCTTTGATCCGATCCTTCGAAATCCAGTGTGAGCCCTTGTTCTGAGTGTTCTTCAATAAATCGGTCAATCAAAAAATGAGAAGCCCCCATGGTTTTACTATTGGGATGGTTACCCACCAAAATATAATAGGCACGGTTATGCGAAAAGAGGTATACACATGAAGCTACTAAGTCTTTATTCGGACCAAACACGCCACAAGCTTTTGCCTTTTTCTCCTGATAAAGTTTCATGAATAATTTTCGAAAACGATAGTAATCGTGTTCTGTATATTCCTTTCTAATTTCGTTTTGAATTCTTGATAGTTCAATTACTTGATCAACCGAGATATCGTTATTATATGTACAATTGAGTTGTACTGCTTTCTTGATATTACGTTTCACATTGTCTTTGTACCCCTGTTGAATTTCCTGGTAAGATTTGCTTAAGTCTAGAACAAAATTGTTGCGTAAAAGTGATTGACCGCTGGTATGCGGAACGCCGTTGCCCGGATTTAAATCAATTTCAATGAGTTTGAAATCATCCGGTATTGCGTTGTAGAATTGCTGAATAAGGGTGGGTGGGAAATCTGTTCCAAAAGCGCCCAAAGCCGCTGTGAATGGGGGTTGGTAGAGATAGTGAATCCCAAATTTGCGGTTCCAAGTAAGTGGCATTACGTATTCATAATCGCCGTATACCAATGCATCCCAGTGTTTCGACATACGATCCAAATAGAACGAATACGCATATATAACACCGTTAGTAGCATTGTCGATACATTGATCCCATTTTTTCACATCTAACCGATCTCTGGAAATGAATTTAACGCGACTCATACAATTATAAAGGTAGCGATTTGCCTAAAAACTTTTTAAGGGTCCAGTGTTGAATGTCGATACTAAAACTCAATTTTTTCAAGAATTTGTTTTCTTCCGGAACTGATTTCAGATTATCGGAGAAGAGTTTGCTGTATACCAAGGGGGCATACACATTGATCGCGCCTTTGAACAGCGATAGTTGCAAACCACCTACGTATAGAAAGCGCGTAGTATTGTTGTTTTTGTCCCAAGCTTCTGCGTAAGTTCCGGCATCCAAAAAGAGTTTGAGGGGAATGAATTTGGGTATCAAGGCCGGGGGTAGGCTTGTTGTAAAGTTGATAGAAGCGATCCATTTTTCACTGCGACCTTGAAGTCCTTGGAAAAGGTCGGTTCTTAATTTCAATCCACCGTCGCGCATCATTATTTGCTGGGATGCAAACCCGGTGGTTTCTTCTCTGCCAAAAAAGTAATTACTGTAGGTATAATCTTCATAGCCTCTTACTGCCGTTAATTTCGGTTGGAAGGCTAATGTGTTGAAAGCCTTGGTGCTAGTACGTTTCCCAATAAATCCAAAACCGGCAGCAAATACGCGCACATTCATACCACCATATTTCTTATAATTGAAAAAGTAGTTTCCGGTGGCGTTGAGTCGGTAGAAGTCCTTTCCTTGTTGAACTTGTAATTTTAAGTCGTAAGGGTACAATGCTCTGCTATCACTGAGAGAATAGGTTAATTGTTGAATCGAAGTGAAGCTACGTTTCGTGAGTTCGGGGTGATAAGTGGTATCCGATTTTCTCAGCACATATTTGAAGCCCGTATTACCCAAAATGAATGCTTTGAATTCGATCCATTGTTCCCTGGTATCTTTGTTCAAACTATTGCCGAAATACCATTTAAAGCCCGGTACAATTCGAATCACATTGCTGGAAATCGCATTATTCAAACTATCGACACCACTATTGGTGCTAAACTTCATACCCGATAAACTCCATATTTTCTTATTCCCCGATCCTTCATAGTTGGTATAAGAAAGCCGAACCGCACCATTGAGTGATTTTGATTTGAATCCATACAGTGGCGCAATCAACCAGTTGAATTTCGTTGGTAACGGGTTGTAATTGTGTAGCAACAACCCGAGTTGTACACCGTCGTAATTGTTGAAACCAAAAGCAGGACTAGCAGACCAAATATTGTATCGAGGTAAATTGTTGATGTTCTTGAACAGCCCGAATTTTAGTGGGCGATGTGTTGATATGCTATCGGGCGCCGCCGTTCCATTCAGATAGCTCCAGCTTGCAGCTACTGTTGGACCTCCTTTGGCCTCTAGTATGCGTAGAAAATCTTCCGGTTGTGGATGTTTGTGCTGCCATTTTTGAAAGTATTCTTTGAAGACTTCCATCAATTTTTCCTTGCCCATCTTTGCTTCAATGGATTGGAGCCACAAACTTGTTTTACTATACGATAGTACCAAATAGTTGAAGGGGGTGAGAGAATCGGTAACCGTGTTTATTGGTTGAGATCTTCCAATAAGACTGGTATAATTCAAGATCATTTTTTCGAAATCAGTTCTAGAAGTACCTGCTTTTTTAGATTCATTTAGAATCATACGATCGAAATAGCTGTTGAGTCCTTCATCTAACCAGGGGTAATCGCGTTCGTTGGAGGCAAGTGCCGATTGGAACCAATTGTGTCCGGTTTCATGAATCAAAAGTTCATTCAAATCTGTTTTCGGGCGATCGGTGCGAATGGAAGTAATGGTTGGATATTCCATGCCGCCTTCTTCTCCAAAAGGAATAGACACGGCTGAAACTACCTGATATGGATATTCGCCAATAAGTTCGGAATGCTTGCGGAGACTATTTTTCATCAACTCAACACTGCTGTTCCAACCTTCTGCCTCTGAAGGTTCATAGAAACTGGATACTACTACTTCTTTGGACTGTAGCATACAGGTATCTGACTGCACCACCCATTTCTTACTGGCAAACCATGCGAAATCGTGAACTTGAGTTTGTTTGTATTCCAGTGTTTTGGATTCTTTAGCACTTGGTATCACCACCATTTTTACAGCCGGTGCTCCGGGTTTTTTTCGAACGAGGGTAGGTGCCGGCATTTTGAATTGAGCACGAGCATTCAACCATGCTTTTTCTTCTTCATTCTGTAGTAGTCCGGTTGCGGCAACAACATAGTTCTTGGGAAGACTGATCTTTACATCATAGTCGGCGAAATCACTGTAATATTCCCCCAATTCCAGATAAGGCATGGGATGCCATCCCTTTGAATCGTACACTGCCGGTTTTGGGTACCATTGTGTAATGGCAAAGGTTTCATCTTTGTATCCACTTCTTGAAAACCCCGCCGGAAGTTTCACATGAAAGGGGGTCGTAATTTGTACAGATGCACCCGGTAGGAGTGGTTCGTTAAGAAGTACCTTCACCACATCAATGTACAACGGATGGTCGGCTACTTTCAACGTTTGATTGTTCGATCTGAAATCGAGCTGATTGATATAACCTCGTTTGTCTTTGTCTGAAAAATAGAAGTCGGTTCTTCCTGTTCTGAGCATTTGCTCGCTAAAGGCAGTGCGGTCGTTTTTATAGGCATTGGGCCATAGGTGGAACCAGATAAAGCTGAGCGTGTCGGGCGATTGATTTTTATAGGTAAGTTTAAGAAATCCGTTCAATGATTTGTCTTGGTCATTCAAACTTACATCAATGATATAATGAAGTTGTTGCTGCCAATAGGACTGAGCCTTGGCAACACCCAATGATAGCAAGAGTAAGCAGGTAAGAATGGGGTTTTTCAATTTCAAGTTCTTTTGGGTGGCTTCTTGCACTATCGAAAATTTCCACGTTTTTTTAATAATTTAAACAGCTCATCTACATTTTTGCCACTTACTTCTTCTACAATTGCTTTAAAGTCGTCGGGATAAGGGTGTTTGAATTTCCAACGTTCGAAATAGGCCTTAAAAGCGCGGTCCAAAACGGATTTTCCCAGTGACTTTTCCAGCAAATAGCACCACACTGCTGTTTTCACATAAATAACGGTTCCATAGGCGTCTTTATTGGAAAAGTTTTCAGAAGAAGTTTCAATGGCTTGTTTGGCGACCAATCGGTTTAGAGCACCGTAGATTCGGTCTAAAAAATCATCTAACTGCAAGTCAGTGATATTAGTTGGCAATAGGCTTCCAATATAGCTATTATAGCGGTATTTATTGGCTTCGTACCAAAATTGAAAATAGCTATTCAGCCCTTCATCCATCCATGGATGGGTACGTTCGTTGGTTGCCAAAATCCCATAAAACCAATTGTGCCCCACTTCATGGGTAATTACGCCATCCAAAAACGGAATTGTTGACTCGGGGCTTGTGATCAGGGTAATCATCGGATATTCCATTCCCCCGCTAGAATAATTGGACGGGCCCTCTACTATTTGAATTACCGGATAGGGGTAAGGTCCAATTCTATCGCTGTAATAATGAATCGCACCTTTTCCAAACTCAATAGCCCTGCTCCAGGACTTATCTTGTTTATTTCTTTTGAAAACAAAGAGATCGATTGTACGATTATTGATGACAGCAGTATCGTGCTCAATTACTATGTTTTTACCTGCAAACCAAGCAAAATCGTGGACCGAATCGGCCTTGAATTGAAGCTGCTTCCTGCCTTGCAACGAAGGGTAGGGAAGGAAGACTGGTGAATTAAGGTATTTGAAATTGGAATCTCCAATGATTCGGTAGCGATCTAGCTCTTCTTGGTTTTGAAGCATGCCTGTAGCCCCAACCACATACTCTTGTGGCAGATCCAAGGTAACATCGAAAGATCCAAACTCACCATAAAATTCTCCTTGGTCTAAATAAGGAAATTGATGCCATCCTTTTTTATCGTATACCGCCGGTTTGGGATACCATTGGCATGCTATTATTTGATCTTTGGTATATCCGGATCTAGAAAAATAGGGTGGGAGCTGAACGGTAAATGGGGTTGAAAGAACTGTTTTCATCCCCGGCAATAATGGACTATTTAACTTGAGTAAAAGGATGTCTATATTCGGTTGACGGACGGTTTTGATTTTTTCTCCATCTTGTTTAAAGTCCAAGTCATCAATCCAACCTTTTAAGTTGATAGTAATATTTTCTTCTGAAGTCGTTTGTTCTTTTAGTTGGCGGGCTAAAGCGGTGTTTTGATCTCGGTAGGCATTGGGCCAAATATGGATATAAATTTGATTTAGGGTGTCCGGAGAGTTATTGATGTATTCAATTGATTCAAAACCGGTGATTTGTTTTTTTACTTCATCCAATCGAGCAGATATGGTGCTATTGACTTCTTGTTGCCAGTAATTGGATTGGCTCCAAGCAGCAAAAGGCAAAATGCAGGCAAGTATAATTATTAGGTACTGCTTCATGGCACTGTTTCAGCTATTAAAATATACTATTTGCCCTTACCTAGGAAGATGATTCGAAGGGTGTAGATCATGATTTTTAGGTCGAGGGCGAGTGAGATATTGTCGATATAAATTAGGTCGAATTTCATTCGCTCAATCATTTCTTCCACGTTTTCGGCATAGCCAAATTGAACCATTCCCCAAGAGGTGATGCCGGGTTTTACTTTCAATAAATATTTGAAGTAGGGTGATTTTTGCTGAATCTGTTCAATGTAATAGGCACGTTCGGGTCTAGGGCCCACTAAACTCATTTCTCCTTTTAAAACATTCCATAATTGGGGCAATTCATCGAGGCGCCATTTTCGCATGGTTTTGCCCCAGGTGGTGATGCGTTGATCTCCATCACTGCTCAACCGAGGACCATTCGGTTCTGCTTCTTTTACCATCGACCGAAACTTGTAGATATAAAAAGGCTTGCCTTTGTAGCCGATGCGTTCCTGTGAATAAAGAATGGGTCCCGCTGACGATAGACGCACGCGGATGGCGGTATACAGCAGCAGCGGACTTAAAAGAATCAAACCAAGTAGGGCTATCACCACATCAATCACTTGCTTAATGTTTTGCTGCCAGTTGGGCATTAAGCCCAGTTGAATGTCCATCAACACCGCACCCAATACATTACTGGTCTTTACCGAGCCGGAGAGGATGTCGAGAAAGTCGGGAAGAATTTTGATGTCAACATCCAAATCATTCAGGCGATTGATGAGGGCAAGAACAAGATCCTTATCTGTTTTCTCAAGTGCAATCACCACTAGTTTTATTTTCTGACTGGCAACTATGGATTCCAGTTCGTCGAGACTACCCAAATTGGGTAAAAAGTCTTGGATGCCATTGATAGGACCGGGTCCTGAGAGAAAGCCAACAAAACGGTGTCCGGTTTTTCTGAGGTCTAAAACCGATTCGTGGTAAACTTTGGTAGCAAGTGCATCACTGCCAAGGATCAATGTATTGAATTGAACCGCGCCTGTCTCCAGTTGATTTTTAGTTCTATTGAGAATCAATCTACGCACCCACCAGGTGAAAAGAAATTGAGCAAAGAGGTAGATGGTATATGCTTTATAATAGTAGGTATAATTGTGTTGGGGGTCGTTGATTACAATTAAAAAGAAGATGATAGTGCCGCCAATTATACTACTCAACAGGCTCATACCGAATTCGGTGAGCCTTGATTTGTTGTAAAGCGACCGATAAGCTCCCAGTATCGCATGAAACATGATCCAACCGATAGGAATGGTTGCAATACCCATCCAAAATCGATTGTTTAAGAATAGATTGTGTTTTAAGAAAATGGGCTCTTGAAGTAAATAGCGGCGAGATACATACAATACAAACCATGCGAGTATGGCGGCGATATAATCGCCCAGCACGTACCAACTGATATGTAATTGTTTTTTATGCTCCATACCACGGCTACGCGAGTAAACTGTTTTGTTTGATTTTTGCCAGAATTTGATGGGCAATGTCCATTGCTCTAAAACCGGCAACTTCGTCTACTGGGGTAGGGGTATTGTTTACAATGGCATCACGGAAGCGTTCCAATTCCATTTTGATGGCATTCACTTCGGGAATCTGAGGATTCGCAACGGCTACGGTCTTCTTTCCACCGTTCGGCGTTTCTAAATCGAAGGTGAATGCCTCGTCGGTATCGTCCTCCGTTTTTTGTTTGATGATCTCCGTTTTCTTATTGAGAAAGTCGATGCCGATATAAGCGTCTTTTTGGAAGAGGCGCATTTTGCGCATCTTCTTCATTGAAATTCTACTTGAAGTAAGGTTAGCTACACAGCCGTTGTTGAATTCGATGCGAACGTTGGCAATATCAGGCGTTTCTGTCATCACCGCCACACCGCTGGCAGAAATATTCTTCACCTCGCTTTTTACAATGCTTAGAATAATGTCGATATCATGGATCATTAAATCCAAAATAACGCTCACTTCAGTACCTCTTGGATTGAACTGTGCCAAGCGGTGCACTTCCATAAAAAGGGGATTGAGCTTATGATTCTGTAAGGCTAGGAAGGCTGGGTTGAAACGCTCCACATGCCCAACTTGTAATTTCACGTTCGACTCTTTCACCAGTTTCACGAGGTCGCGCGCTTCCTCCATGGTATCGGCTAGGGGCTTCTCTACAAAAACATGTTTTCCTCTTTTGATGGCGGCTACACAAAGTTGGTGGTGGAAATTGGTGGGGGCCACAATATCTACGGCATCACAAAGCTCGATCAACTCTTCCGCATTCAGGTACCTGGGAATTTGGTAAGTCGCTTCCACAAGCTTAGCATTTTCATCGTTTGGATCGAAAAATCCAACTACCTCAACGCCACTGATTTCTTTCCAGTTATTTAAATGAAACTTTCCAAGATGGCCTACACCCAGAATTCCTATTTTAAGCATGGTAACGTGTTATAGCTACAAATATAAACAGGCCTCAAAAAGGCCTGTAAGAAATTTATTACCAGAAGATTGTAGAATGTGAATAAACTAACGCGCTAAAGACGAAAGTTTCAAATAATTGGCCGATGGATGGTAAATGAACAAGCAACTTCCGTCTTTGATACTGTCGATCAGCGGCTCTGAAATTTCAGAAGGAACAGCCGGGCAACCCTGACTTCTTCCCAAATAACCCTGATTGAAACCATAATCTTCTGTTGCATATTCAGCACCGTGAATTACAATCGCTCTCTTGAAAGCATTTGAATTGAAGTTTTTTTCCAATCCCACAAGCTTCAAAGAGTATCCGTTGCTACCATAGTAGGTGTTGGCGGTAACGTAGAAACCTAAACTGCTTTTGTTCGACTTAGGTTTATTAGAAAAAGACATGGCGTTTTCTTTACCGGAGTTTCTGCCATGCGCTACATATGTATTAAAAAGTAAAATATCATTGGCTAAGTCAATTACAAACAAGCGTTTATCTAAACTTGATTTGCTGAAATCAACAATTGATAAAATGGTATGTTGAACTTTGCCTTGACGCTGAAGCTTGTCCATTCCTTTTAATCCAAGGTCATAAGCCAATCGTGAAAGGCCTAATTCTTCCAAATGAAGACTATCGAACAAGGATCTCTTCACTGCATAGAGCGAGTTTGGATCAATTGGTTCGGGAATGTATTTAGGAGCAACACTGGTTGCGCGACTTGATTTCTTTGATGATTTTTTAGCGTAAACGACCTTCTTCTTGCCCGTCGATTTTTGGGCGATACCTGCCTTTTTCTTTGGGGTAGGGTTCTTAGTAGCCGATTTTTTTACGGATGATTTTGTTGGCTTGGCCTTTTTAGCCGGACTAAAAGAGTTGAGGGTAGTGAAGCTGAGAAGCCCTACTACCAGTGTCCATAACCAAGTATTTCTTTTTGTGCTCAACTGTTGCATGGTTCGATCAAGTGGTTTTAAAGTCAACAGTTAGGGTAACGGGAGAAACGGGGCAAAATTGCCCGATCTTTATCGGAAGTCAGCAAGATAGGTTATTATTTCTATAAACTCGTACAAAAACAATCAATTTTTATTGATTTATAATTAAAAATAAATGCTGTAATCAATTATCAATGAGAATATTGATCGAAAAATAGTGGAGTAGAATTCAAGTTTTCCACAAATGATCTTTTAGCATCTAATTAACAAACAAAAGGGGGCTTAAAAGCCTTGTTTTAAGGTTTTGGAGCCGGAATTGGTGATCAGCCGTGGAACATTTTTGGGAAATGAAGACTTTTTGAGCTGATTCTTAGTCTCGAAGAGCCGTATAAGTATTTATTAATCAATTTTTTAGTTTGTTTTTCTAAATCTATTGAATCGACGGAATTTGAGGTCAAAATAGCGGAAAAGTCATGATTCAGTTATGTATATTTAAAATATTTAAGTTGTAAATAAATTAAAATCATTATATTATATGTATAAAACATGTTTAATTCAAAAAAGTTGAGTTCTGGTGGGGAGAAGCCTGTGAAGTGGTTTTGAATTTTGTGTTTTAAATATCTGATTTTAAATTTTTTATGAGGTTTTGTTGAAGCTTTGGTTTTGGTGAATGGGTCCGTGCTGGTGTTTTGAGGATATTGGCTTCGGAGGCTGGAGGCGGTTTAAGAATTGTCATGCAATGTGCCGTTATCTTTTCCCGAGCCTTAATAGGTTTTTGGTTCGGTAGCCTTTGGGTTGGTTGTTTTTTTGAGCATGGTAGATGCCTTTTTGCCCTGAGACGTAATATGCGAATAGGCACACTGTGGCATAGTAGAGTCCGTATTCCCATCCAAACAATTCGATGCCCATAAGGGTGCAGGCAATAGGCGTGTTGGTGGCTCCGCAGAAAACTGCTATAAATCCGAGTCCGGCAAATAAGTCGACGGGTAGGCCGAATGTTCCAGCAAGGGCATTGCCGAAGGTGGCTCCAATAAAGAATAGCGGGGTAACTTCTCCGCCCTTGTAACCGAATCCGAGCGTAATAGCTGTCAGCATCAGTTTTAAAAACCAGGCACTGTGAGGAGTGTTGATGCTTGAGTTGAATGCATTGATCAAGGAGGGGTCCTTAGGGTTTAGATTGCTTACTCCTAATCCAAGATAAGGTTGAATGGAATTAATTTGCCCTAATGCAATGATTAACAGTCCACCTAATATGATTGATTGATATTTTTTTGAAAATGTTTTTTGGCTGTATTTCTTGATATTTTCCAAGATCAACACAAACAACTTGGCCACAAGTCCGAACAAGACTCCGGCAATCAAGACGTACCCTAGCAGTTTCAAATTGAGATGCAAGGGGGATGAAAAAAGTGAAGGCTTGGTGAGGTGAATCGAATAATGGGTGTGTGAAATGGGGAATGCATTGGTCACCAACTGACCTACAAATGCTGCTAATAAACAGGGCAAGAACCCCTCTCGATGCAGTGAACCGATGGCCAACACTTCGATGGCAAAAACAGCTCCGGTTACTGGAGTGTTGAAAATGGCGGCAAAACCTGCCGACATGCCGCAAAGGAAGAGCAGCTTTTTTTCTTCTTCCGTAAAGCTGATTCGATCGATGAACCATTTACTGATACCTCCTCCCATTTGTACAGCCGTGCCTTCTCTTCCCGCTGAACCTCCAAAAAGATGGGTGATCAGGGTACTGAATAAAATCAGTGGTGTAATCGAAGGTTTTAATTCGTTCGGGGAATGATGAATTTCGTCGATAATCAAATTGTTCCCTTTCTCAGCCTCGGGATCAAATTTTTGATAGAGGTAATAAATGAGCAATCCACCTAGTGGCAGTAAAAAAAGCAGCCAATTGTGGTGCCAGCGAAACTGAGTCACCTTGTCTAGCGACCAAAGGAAAAATGCAACCAAAGATCCCGTGATTCCGGCCACTGCCAACAAGCTTCCAAAAAGACGAAGAGAGATGGGTTTCACGGGGTAAAGATAGGGGAAATGGGAAGGAGAGTTGTGAAAGAACAGGGGGGCTAATTAATAATTAATAAGTAATAATTAATAATGGAACAGCCGAGCTAATTAATAATTAATAAGTAATAATTAATAATGGAACAGCCGGTGAGATCAAGAATGAACAGGAAGAAGAACAGGGGGGAGGCAGACAAAGGAGTAGGCTGGCTTTGCGTAGCAAAAGCAGTCGAGTCTATCCCGTGAGGAACGATACGGGACAGGCGATAGCCGTTGCGGGAAACGAGGAAATACAGAAAAACTGCCAGCGCTGCGAAAACGCTGCGGGCTTGTCCTGAGCGGGCCGAAGGCACAGTCGAAGGACGCTGCGCCGCCGCGGTTCAAAAATAAAAAATCGGACAAGTTGAATATTGGAGGCCAATCTGTGGTAAATCCGTTCAAATCTGTGCGAATCTGTGGTCAAAAAAAGCCTAAAGCCCAAAGCCTAAAACACAAAACTCAAAAACTTAAAACCTGATACAAATAGTAGCAGTTGTAAAGAAAGAATTGAAAAAAAGGGTTAGAAAAGGACCAATTTGAATATCACACAACCTTCATTCAATCGCCCTCTCTAACCCAAAAGAATAAAATTAATTAGACGTTATTTTTTTACAGATCTTTCGTTCACCAATGCCTGTAATTGCTCGGGTTCGTTGGTAGTGATGTAGTCGAATTTCTTATCCAATAACCAATTCATGATACCAATATCGTTTACCGTCCAAGCATTTAATTTCAACCCCAAATTTTTCGCTTGATCGATCCAGTCCGGATTTTTCTGAAAAACAGAGAAATGATAATCAAGACCGTCCAATCCCGCCGCTCTCACTTCTGCAGGTGATTTATCTCCATTCAAATATTGTAAATGAGCTTTCTTGAGAAGTGATCGAATTTTCACCAACATATCAAAATCGAAACTGATATAAGCGGTTCGATGGCTGGCTTTTTCAGCCAATACGAGTTCAACCACTTTAACGGCTACGATCTGTCCTCTCTCCTTGCTGATATTGCTGGGTTTGATTTCGAGAATTAATTGGGTAGAGGGATTGTTGTCTAATCCGGCTCTTAAGTAATTTCTCAACGTTGGAAGTGGTTCTCCATTGGAGAGTTGAAACTGTTGAAGGGTCTTAAAGTCGGTTTTTTCGATTTCCAAATTGTGAAACTTCGGATCGTGGTTCACTACCAAAGAATCATCGGCTGTCATCCACACATCGAATTCAGAGCCAAAGCAGTTGAGTTGAATGGCATGTTTGAGCGACGCTATGGAATTCTCAGGAAAATGATTGGCTTTGAAAGCACCTCTATGTGCAATAACCGGACTGTTCATAACCGATCGGGTTAATTTTCCGCTAGGTTTACAGGATAGCAAGCTAGCCAAAAAGGCGATGGGAAGGATCAACTTTTTCATAATACTAGAAAGGTACTACTGTTTTGCAGTAGTACCTTTTTACCAAATCATTATTTATTTGCTTTTCCTAAATTGAAAAGCGCTCTTATAAAAGCATCGGGTAGCGCTTTATTATAAATTCGGATTTCATCAATTTGGCCGGTCATGGGTGCGATGGAAACATCGGCACTTACTGATTTACCGGGAATTCCGTTGTAATTCGATCCAATGATGAATTCACTAGGTTCATTGCTTTTGAACAAGTTGTTGCCAACTCCACGATTGGGGAAGGCTCCCACTTTAACCGCATCTGCCCAAATATCAAATACCCCTGTTGTTCCATTATAGGTAAGAAGAATGTGGGTCCATTTGTCGGCTCCAATAGTTGGACTCAAACTGCTGTTCAAGTTATCTTGAGTTCCACCTCCAACAGTAGCGAAGGTTGGTTGAATTCTCAGCGTGGACGTATTAGATGCAGGAAATGATTGGGTATTCAAATGAAAATTAATGTTTCCAGTGAATAATCCCGGACGCGCCAATTGCAATAGCATGGTTCTTTTCGAGCCATTGTTCAATATTTTCACCCATGTGCTGATGGTAAAACTTTTGAGCGAATCAGTTTTGAAGGCCGAAAATTGATTGGCGTAATAAAGATAGCCTGCCGTTAAGCTGATGGCTTTTCCTCTAACTCCTCCTGCTACAAAAGCATCGTTGGCGGTTTGAGTTGGGGCAGTGCCCGATTTCTGCTCCGATTTGGTATCGTCGAAACTCCAGTAGGCTACTAAGTTTTCAGGAAACACTTCATCACTGCTGGAGTAGCCGTCAATTTTTCCTGCATATTGATCTGCACTTACGCTAGGTAAGTTATTAGGATTGCCATCTTTTTTACAGGCGCTTCCTGTGAGTAGTAGGCCTGCCAGTATAAAAGAAAGGGTTGATATTTTTTGAATCGAACGTTTCATTAGAATTCAATTTTGAGGTTGATTAATAACCGGGGTTTTGTTTCAAAACGCCGGCACTCAAGTCGATTTGCGTTTGAGGAATGGGCAACAATACATCGCGGCTATTGCTAAAATTCGGTTTGCCGGATGCATTGAGAACGGTTTGCGCAATACCCCAACGAACGATGTCGAAGAAGCGTTCATGTTCCATGGCCAGTTCCACTCTTCTTTCTTTACGAATGGCTTCTCTCAATTCGGCTTGATCGGTAGTGGTTACATCGGGTAGGATAGCAGCATTACCGTTTCTTGCGCGTGCTCTAACACTGTTGAGAGCTGCTCTTGCTGCTGTAATATTATCAGTTCCACCCACTTCGTTGGCTGCTTCGGCAAACATCAACACAACATCAGAATAGCGCAACACTCGTAAATTCATCCAGTAACCAAATCTATTTCCAATAGAAGAACGAAGTGATGGATTGGTATACACTTTATTATTGTAACGTGGGTTAGGCAATCCTACCGGGATGTTCTCTCCATAAATGGTTTGATAGGTTGTTGTGGCTGTACTGGTGTATAATATAGTACGGTTTTTACGTGGGTCATTGGCCTCGTAGGCAGCTTCCAAATAAGTACTTGGAGAATTCCATCCCCATCCCAAATCCCAAACGCCTGATCCACGAATACCTTGTATTTGCGCATATTGTACTCCGTTTGATGTGGTAATAGACGCAGATGCTGTTGCTTGAACTTCAAATACACTTTCCTTACTATTTTCTCCTTCTTCACGGAAAATTTTATCGTAGGTAGTTGACAGATCATATTGACCGCTGCTCATTACAGCCGCCGCCGTTGTCATCGCCATACCCCATTTTCCTTGCGTGAGGTAAACTTTCGCTAACAATCCATTGGCAGCACCACGAGTGGCTCGCCCAACAAATTTTGCATCCCAAGACAAAGGCAGGTTAGCAGCGGCGAAGTTCAGATCCGATTCAATAAAACCATAGATTTCGGCTGCTGTGCTTTGGGGCACATTGTTTTGAGAAGTGGTATTAGCAAAAACGGTATCAATTTTAGGAACATTGCCAAACAATCGAACCAACATGAAATAGCCATAGGCACGCATGAATTTTGCCTCTGCAATGGTTTGATTTTTGATTTGAGTAGTGGCTTCAATATTAGGATTCGTGTTTACTTCCTTGATGGTTACGTTGCACTTGTTGATGAGGCCATAGTAGCCTACCCACAAGGTGTTCGCAAATCCATTACTAGGCAACACAGGGAAATTGTCCATATCTATTGCATTAGCACCACCATCGGCCGGTGTACTACCTTTATCGGCATCGTCACTACGGATACTTGTTGCTGTTATAAAACTCTGACTATGAACGTTGAAGCTTCTGAGCTCATTGTAAGCTCCAAAAATGTATTGATCGTAGGGGCCTGAACCACCGGGATACGGGTAATTATCGGCATCGTATCCACCTTGACGGTTGGTGTCAAGAAAATCTTTTTTACAAGAGCTTGCTCCCAATAGTAGGGCTATTGCAAGACTTGAAAAGATGAATCGATTTGAAAATAATTTCGTTAACATATGTTTGAATCGTTTCAATTAAAAAGTGAGGTTTAATCCAAATGAGTAAATAGCAGGAACAGGATAGGCTCCGTTATCGGCTCCACCACCAAGGATACTTCCGATCAAAGGTTCGGGAGAATAGCCGGTAACTTGACTCCAGGTTTTAACATTCTGACCGTTCACGTAAGCACGGGCTTTCTTAATTCCCACTTTGGTAAGTGAAGTGCTCGTGAAATTGTATCCAATTTGAATGTTGCGAAGTCTGAAATAATCGCCTGGTTCCAAATAGTAAGTACTCATGAGGAAGTTATTACCACGTGTATTGTCGAGAATGGGTTCAATGTTGGTAGAACCGGCCGTTGTGAATGCATTCAAACGGTTGCTTTCATAGTTCAACACTGCGAATGTTGAAGTACGGCGCTGAGTGTAAATTTTATGTCCCGCCATACCTTGAACATCTACTTCCAAATCAACTCCTTTGTATGATACGGAGGCGCTACCACCAAAGCTGTAGGGAGGGAAGGGCGTACCGATATAAGTTCTGTCGGCGGGCGTAATGGCACCATCACCGTTCACATCCAAGTAAGAGATGTCACCTGGTAGAGAGTTTACAAAAGCCGGTTGTTTGGCTAAATCGGCGGTAGATTGATAGATACCGGTTTGAACGTATCCGTAAAAATAGCCGATGGATTGACCTGTGGTTGTTAAGTTCGCGCCACCGTTTCCGATGATCGAGAAGTTGAAATTATCACCAATAGAGTTTACTTTGTTTTTATTGTAGCTGAAATTAGCGGAAACACTGTAAGCCCAGTCTTTACCAATTTGATCGTTCCAGTTCAAAGCCAATTCTATACCCTTGTTGGTGATTTTACCGAGGTTGGTAAAATAACTTCTGCTTTCATTTGGAAGGGTTACTGCGGTTAAGATATCGGTAGTAGTACGATCGTACAAGGTAAATTCAATACCCAAACGATTCCCTAATGTTCTGGCATCAAAACCTACATCGATACCACGTACTGTTTCCCAATGTAAATTTGGATCAGGAATGTAGGCAGCTTGTATAGAAGTGTAAATATTGTCGCCGAAAATAGCGGTAGACGCGTTAGAGATACCCGGTTTGTAGAGATTGTCGGCAAATCCATTTGCATTACCGGTCAAGCCCCAAGCACCTCTCAATTTAAAGTAGTTGATGAATGAAAGACGGTCAAAGAATTTCTCATCACTTAGTACCCAACCTGCACCCACACTTCCGAAAGTACCCCATCTGTTTTGAGGTGCAAATTTTGAGCTACCGTCTCTTCTTACTGTTGCATTCAATAAATATTTTCCATTGTATGAATAGGAAATTCTACCAAAAGCACCGGAAATGGCACTTTCACCGCCACCACCATCAAAATTACCCGGATTGTTTTGGTTGGCAACACCAATGTACCAGAAGTCTGGATTGTCGTTGATGTTTACTGATGTGTCGCGACGTGTACCGTTTACATACGAACTGTAATTGTAAATAGTGGTGAAACCGGCGAGTGCATTCACACTGTGATTTCCAAACTTCTTATTGAAAGTTAAGGTATGATCTTGTTGGAAGCGTTTTGATTCACTTTGACTTTGTGAAACAGATGTTCTAACTGAATTATCAAAAGTAGTGGTTGTAGGTGCTGCGCCTTCGCCTAAATTAATAAAGGAGAATGGCAGACGGCTATAACTTCTACCAATGTTAACTGATAAATCAGTATAGCCGATCGATTTCCAAGTAAAGTATTTTGCGAATTTAATTTCAGCAAAAAGACTTCCAATTAGTCGGTAGCCATAATCGATGTTTGCTCCGTCGTTTCTTTTTAGTGCTGCAACCGGGTTACCCACTTGCGCTCTTTGGAATGAAGGCATTGCGTAGTAGGTTTTAGCGTCTAATTGGATAGGAACAATTGGAGCAGCCCACAATGCATTGGTGATAGAGGCCCCTGGAGGATTCGAATTATAGTGGTACGCTGTGATATCGGCACCAACTTTAATGTTATTGTTAAAACGAATTTCCTCGTTTACCCTTGCCATGTATCTTTTATACGTATCATTTTTAAGTACGCCCTCTTGATTCGTGTATCCAATATTGATATACGTTGTACTTTTTTCACTGCTGTTGGCGATACTTAAATTACCGCTAGCAATAACGGCATCTCTCAAAATCTGGTCTTGCCAATTCGTATTGGCTGTGTAGTTCGTATAATCAAAGGGAGCTGCGTTCAAATTAGCCAACTGCGCTGTATACAATTTCTTGAATCCGGCTGCATCAACTACTCTAATGCGGTCTTGCACTTTTTGTACGCCCACGTTACTTTGAAAGTTGATGCGTGTTTCACCACGAGCCGCTTTTTTGGTGGTAACGGCAATTACACCATTGGCACCTCTCAAACCGTACACAGCGATGGAAGATGGATCACGCAGGATATCTATGGTTTCGATATCGGCGGGGTTTAAGAAGTCGATATTGTCTTGCAGAATTCCATCTACAACATAAACCGGACTGGCACTATTGGTACTATTGATACCGCGAATGCGAACCACCGGACTTGCCCCGGCGCGACCCGAGTTTGAAATGGTTAATCCGGCTACTTTACCTTGTAATGAAGCGATGGGGTTGGTAGCAGGTTGTTTGGCCACCGTTTCACCTTTCACAGAGGAAATACTACCCGTGAGGTCTCTTTTTCTTTGTGTTCCATAACCAATTACCACTACTTGTTCATTTACAGTAATGGAGGGTTTCAGTTTAATTGAGACAATGGTTTTGTTGGCAATTGAAACCTCCTGCGATTCGTAACCAACAAAAGAAACTACCAACACTGAATTGGGTTCGGCTTCAATGCTAAAACTACCGTCGGCATCTGTTTTTGTACCAACAGAACTACCTTTAATTAATACAGTTGCTCCGGAAAGAGGGCTTCCTTTTTCGTCGACAACCTTGCCACTAATTTTTGCATAAGCCGGCTCCTCAGAACTGGTATCAACTGCTACAGCTTCTGTTATTTGAACCTTTGGAACAATGGCGATGGTTTTGTTTACAATTGTCCAAGTAAAGGGTTGATCTGCAAATACCTGTTTCAGAACCTGATCTAGGGGTTGATTTTTTACATTAATAGAAACGGGTTTACCTTTTTCCAGCAATTGTGCGTCATAGAAAAAGACATAGCCTGTTTGAGTTTTGATAGACTCGAATACTTTTAGCAAGGGGGCTTGTTTCACTGAAAGGGAAACTGCCTGAGCATTGGAGGCAGCATGAACTTGAACAAGCGCAATCGTGAGTAACAGGGTCGTTAATTTCATAACCCGATAAAATGTTTGATTTTGACGAATCACGCGTCCGGCAAGCTTTCGGACGGAAGTCCATGTTGTTGACTTCGGTACAGGGGGATAGCTTCCCTCACTGCAGTGGTTTAATTTCATACTTTTGCAATGTTTGGGTTTAACAATAAATAATTCTCCTAAGCTTTATTTATCAAATCCAGCGTTCGCCGCTTCAATTGCCGTTGAAGCGGTTTTTGCTTTTTATGGAAATACAGTGATTTGTTTTCCTTCGATTTTAAATTTCACTTTATTGGTTTCTAATAGTTTCAATACCTCATTCAACTTCAAATCGCGTTGCATTTCTCCACCGAATCTTCTTTTTGGAATCGCACCTTTGAATTCAAGGTCCATATCGTACCATCTCGCAATTTGGCGCATCACGTTTCCAAGATCAGCTTGATTGAAATAGAACAGACCATTTTTCCATGCCATCACGGCTTCTATATTGACGTTTTTATCGACAGAAATAGCAGCGCCATTGTTGAAATTGGCTTGCTGTCCCGGGCTAAGTTGTACTGATTGCTGGGGACTCGTTTCATAACGGACGCTTCCTTCCAAAAGAGTAACCGCAGTGAACTGTTCGTCATCATATCGGTTGATATTGAAATGCGTTCCTAATACCGTAACGGTTCCTTTTTCTCCGAGTTTAACCTTGAAAGGATGCGCTTCATTTTTACTTACTTCAAAATAGGCTTCTCCAATGATCGATACTTCACGGGTAGTGCCGGTGAATGCTGTGGGGTAAGTGAGGCTGCTGGCTGTATTCAGCCATACTTTGGTGCCATCGTTTAAAATAATGCTAACGGGCTTGCTACCTCTCGGATTGGTAAGTGTATTGAAAGTAACCGCAGTGGAAGAACCGGAATAGGCGATAGAACCATCGTTGTTTTTAGTGATTTGAACATTGGCGTCTATAGCCAATTGACCCGATTTGGAAGAATCGATCACCAAGTTTTCTCCGGTACTGAGGGTGATATAGGCTTTTGAAATAGTGGGTGCCGGCACTTCGTTGGGTGCAGCAGGTTCAAGCTTTACTATTGGAGGAACCGGCTTGGGCTGCAACAGTTGAACAGCAATGATTCCCAGTATTCCTAACAGAACAGCAGCTGCAGTCCATTTCCAATTTAATCTGAAAACAGGAGCTTTTTTCCTTTCTGTTCCTATTTCTGCATGTATTTTTTCGAGTAAACGTTCTGAAAATTCAGGATTGGAAAGCTGTTCTTGTTCAGCGTTTTCTAAGAAATCGAGGTATAGAGAAATTTTTAATTCGTCGGACTGGGGGTCATTCAGATAGTTAATAAGGAACTGTTTGTCGGATTCCGACAAGGAGGCCGATTCGAGCAATTGAACTACTCTTTGAAGGTCTTTTTTCAAAAGCAATCGTTTTATAGTTTAAATACAATGAAGTTTCGTAAATGGGGGGAGGGTTAAAGGATTCCTCCAAAAAAAACAATGTAAAAGGCCGTTTCGGGGTGTTGATGGATAAAAGCACGAATGGCATTCATGGCACCTGTCAAATATTCTTTTACAGTATGGGGTGAGATTTGCAATTCTGCAGCTGTTTCTTTGTAGGTTTTACCTTGTAGCTTGCAGCGCTCAAACACAGCTCTTTTTTGAGGTGATAGTTGGTCCATGGCTTTGTTCAAAAGCGAAAGGTGGTATTCGTATTGGCTTTGTGTATCGTGCTCTTCCTTAAGTAAGGATGAAAGTTCAGTTTTAGATCGCTGTTCCAACGCTTGCTTTTTGAGCCAATTAATAGACTTGTTATAACAGATAACAAACAGCCATCCTGATACCGGCTGATCAATAACAAGATGATCTTTTTTTTGCCATAGGGTTACAAATGTTTCCTGTACAATGTCTTCTGAAACAACTGTATTCTTGGTAAACTTCAAAGCGTTTTTGTAAAGAGACAAGTGATATTTATAATACAACTCGTTGAAAGCCGATTTATCACCGGATTGAATTCTGCCCACCAATTCAAGATCGCTATGTAGTTCTTTCTCCTCCATTACACTACAAAATTAACAGTGTACCGATGTATTAAGCGAATTTTTAATGATTTTATTAAATGCGATTCAAAAATGATAACTTTTTAATATGTGATTTGCTGGCCCAAAAAATACTAATTTCAAATTTTGGCAATGGGATACTTCGTATGGCAACGATTGCGGAGAAATACTTACCGTTAATTGATTCGTTTCGAAAAGAATACCAGTACTTTCCAACTCAGAATACTGACTTTATGTTTGCCAACAAAATATGTTTGACGCTCTTATTGTTGATGAGTTTGAAATCATTTTCTCAATCAAACTCAAAGGCTTGGAATCCCGATTTAGGCGATGGCCGTTATAAAAATCCGGTGATCAATGCCGATTATTCAGATCCGGACGTCATTAAAGTGGGAGATGATTATTATCTCACTGCCTCAAGCTTCAACTGTGTTCCGGGTTTACCTATTTTACATTCGAAAGATCTGGTGAATTGGCAAATAATCAACTATGCTTTGCCAAGGCTAGTGCCGGAAACGGTTTTCCAACAACCAATGCACGGCGCCGGTGTGTGGGCTCCTTCTTGGAACTACCATAATGGAGAATTTTTTATTTATTACCCGGACCCTGATTACGGAATCTATATGGTGAAAACAAAGGATCCCTCGAAAGCCTGGAGCAAGCCCATTCTCGTTTTGCCCGGAAAAGGAATCATAGATCCAACTACCTTGCGCGATAGCGATGGAAAAGTGTACATGGCCGTAGCTTGGGCCGGAAGTAGGGCCGGCGTGAACAGTTTGATCACTGTTTATCAGTTGAATAAAGCAGGAGATTCGGTTATTGATGCAGGTAAGCATGTATACGACGGGCATGGAATTGATCCAACTATTGAAGGACCTAAACTTTATAAATTGAATGGCTACTACTATATATTCGCTCCTGCGGGTGGTGTAAAAACAGGATGGCAGCTAGTCCTTCGTTCTAAAAACATTTTCGGTCCTTACGAGAGAAAAGTGGTGATGGATCAAGGAAACAGTGTTATCAATGGTCCCCATCAAGGAGCCATGGTTACTGTAGGAAACAGTTATTGGTTTTTGCATTTTCAAGACAAGGGAGCTTATGGCCGAGTAGTGCATTTGCAGCCAATGGATTGGGTCAATAATTGGCCGGTCATTGGAACAGATGAAGATGGTGATGGAAAGGGAACACCGGTGCTCAGTTATAAAAAGCCAATTAGTTTAGCTGCTCGTCACAATCCGGCCGAATCTGATGAATTTAATTCGAGTTCGATGGGCCTGCCTTGGCAATGGCATGCGAATCCACAGATCACTTGGTCTGCACAAGTTGCCGGTTCAGGAATTTTGCGATTGTTTGCCGCTCCAACCGATGCGAATGTTAATTTTTGGAACCTACCTAATTTATATCTTCAAAAATTTCCTGCAGAAAGCTTTACTGCAACTGCTAAGCTGAAAGCAGGATTTGATGCTGATAATAGCGTAGGAAAAAGAGGCGGATTTATTGTAATGGGAGACGATTATGCGCATGTATCGCTGGTTCGAACTGCAAGCGGCTATGCCTTGCAGTTTGCAAGTTGTTTGAATGCAAAGAAGAATACAGCCGAGCAATTGCAAGAACCGATTCCTTTTCCATCCGATTCTGTTTGGATCAGGTTAACCGTTGTAGGACCTGCCGCTTTGTGTAAATTCACCTATAGTATCGATGGTGTTAACTATATGGGAATTGGCAATGCTTTTAATGCTAAACCTGATACATGGATTGGCGCTAAAATGGGATTGTATTGTACAGGTAAGCCCGGAACTAAAAATGGGGGTTATATTGATGTGGACTGGTTTCGGGTTGAATAACCAGTTCTTGCAATTAACTCAATCGTTTGTGTTGGAATTTTGGGTGTTCTTTTAATCACTTCAATTAGAATCTTAGGCGCTAAAACAGGGTTTTTGGTATATTACGAAATATTTTAACCCACTCGTTTCGTATGCAACCAAAACTCCTTTCTTTACTATTATTTCTTCTAAGCTTTACGATATCAATCAATGCGCAATTGATCACAAACGTCACCATTGTAGATGGTACAGGTGCAGTGAGATATAAGGGGGCCGTTCGTTTAGAGGGGAATAAGATCAAAGAAGTAGGCACGCTCAAACCTCGTATAGGAGAAAAGGTTATCGATGGAAAAGGAAAAGTGTTGGCACCGGGTTTCATCGATGCGCACAGTCACCATTTTGAAAGCTTAAGAACGCAACCAACGGGAGTACCGGTCACCAATCAAGGTGTAACAACGATCGTAATTGGTCAAGATGGTGGAAGCGAACCCGTTGATGAATTAGAGGCTCAAATAAAAGCTCATCCTATTGCAGTAAATGTAGCTACCTATACCGGTCATTCCAGTTTGCGTGAGAAAGTGATGGGCGAAAAAGATGTTTTCAGAAAAGCAACGAATGCTGAGGTTGAAAAGATGAAAACGCTGTTGCTGGAAGATTTGGCTAAGGGATCACTAGGACTTTCAACCGGATTGGAATACGAAGAAGCTTTTTTCTCTGCACGCGAAGAAGTAATTGAATTGGCCAAAACAACCGCCTCTCAGAATGGTCGATACATTAGTCACATTCGAAGTGAAGACATCACCATAGAAGATGCATTAGATGAGATCATCGAAATTGGACGCATTACCAAAATGCCGGTTCAAATCTCACATCTAAAGATCAGCATGGTATCTAAATGGGGTCGCTCAAATGAGTTTCTTGCTCTTCTGGAGAAAGCTCGTGGCGAGGGAGTGAACATCACTGCCGACGTATATCCATATAATTTTTGGAATTCAACTTTGCGAGTTTTGTTTCCTCGAAGAGACTACACCAGTATTGAGAGCGCTGAATTTGCTGTTCGAGAAACCTTCAATGCAAATGAATCTTATCTAGTACAATACGCCCCCATACCGGAATACAAAGGAAAAACAATTGAACAAATTGCCTCCTTGCGAAAAGAAAGACCTGCCCAAACTTTGATCAATCTCATTCAAATTGCTTCCGACTTCAAAGCGCAACATCCCGATTTTAAAGGAACAGTGGAAGCCATTGCCGCAAAAGGTATGAATGATAAAGATGTCGCCAACTTCATAGCATGGCCACACAGTTGCCTGTGTTCCGATGGAAATACGGGTGGCCATCCCCGTGGGTATGGATCTTTTCCCAGAGTATTGGGGAAATATGTTCGTGAGGAAAAAGTACTGAGTTTAGAACATGCTATATTTAAAATGACCGGTTTAACTGCAGAAAATTTAGGAATTAAGAATCGGGGAATTATTGCACCGGGCTACTTTGCTGATCTGGTGTTGTTCGACCCGTTCATTGTAAAAGACAATGCTACCATACAAAACAGCAAAGCACTTTCAAGCGGCATTGAAATGGTTTGGGTGAATGGAGAATTGGTATTTCAACAACAGAAAGCAACCGGAAAATTATCAGGAACACTTATTAAAAGAGGATCATAGCACATGAACAATGCACTTGTACTCACCAATGGATTATTGGTGCAACCCGATGCTAAAACTGCTCACGGGTTGATTCGGGGAACGGAACGTTTTACCGTTAAAGGAATTATCGATGGAGAACAAACCAAGGGAAAGGATGCCGGCGAATTGCTCGATGGCAAACACCGCAACATACCGGTATTTTCAAATCTTTCAGAAGCTCTTGCTTCATTAACGGATATTCAATATTTGGTCATTGGAGTGGCCACGGTGGGAGGTCGATTGCCTGGCAATATGCTGGAAGTTGTAAAGACGGCGATTGCTTCCGGCTTGTCGATCGTGAACGGCTTACACGAGTATTTGAATGAAAAGCCCGAGGTGGTAGCTTTGGCGCAACAACACGGTGTACAGTTGATTGATGTTCGAAAGCCAAAAACAAGAGAGCAATTGCATTTCTGGACCGGAGAAGTATTCAAAGTAAAAGCGCCGATCATTGCCGTAATTGGAATGGATTGCGCTATGGGTAAAAGAACCACAGCTAGAATGTTGCGACAGGCCTGCGATAAAAACGGTATCAAGAGTGAGATGGTATACACCGGACAAACCGGATGGTTGCAAGGAGGAAAATATGGATTTGTATTCGACTCTACGCTGAATGATTTTGTGTCGGGTGAATTGGAGCATGCCATTGTAAGTGCCTGGAAAGAAAGTGGTGCCGAAATCATTTTTATTGAGGGTCAAAGCAGTTTGAGAAATCCAAGCGGCCCCTGCGGTTCAGAATTGCTGATATCAGGAGATGCCAAGCATGTGATCTTGCTTTTTGCACCGAAGCGAAAATACTTCGACAATGATGAGCATTGGGGACGTATTCCATCGGTGGAGTCAGAGATCGCACTGATCCACGCCTTTGGATCAAAAGTAATTGCCGTTGCCATTAACACCGAAGATTGTACTCCCGAAGAAGCGTTTGCGTATCAAAAAGAGTATCAAGAAAAGCTGGGAATACCGGTATTGTTGCCCATGCAAGAAGGCGTAGAACCCATTTTACCACAATTAAAAGAGCTGATCGCTCAAAAAAAATAGAGATGAATATTGTTGCAATTCGTTCTTACGGAAAGAAAATGGCTTTGAAGAAGCCATATACCATCGCCTACAATACTTTTAGCGATGTACACATTGCTTTTTTGGAAATTGAATTGTCGAATGGAATAGTTGGAATTGGTTCCGGCAGTCCTGCAGAAGATGTAGTTGGAGAAACGACCGAGCAAACACTCGGGAATCTGGAGTCTGATTTTGTAGCAAAACTAAAGGGAAGGGATATTCGCGAATTTCAGCAGATCATTTATGAAGCTACAATTGAATATGCAAAGTATCCCGGCACATTGGCCGCTATTGATCTTGCTTTACACGATGCATTCACAAAATATATCGGCATATCAGTAGCCGAATTTTATGGTATTAAAACCCCGATGCTTCCTACCTCTTACACCATTGGAATTAAATCGGTTGCTAAAACCTTGGAGGATGCCAAAGAAATTAAGGAAGCTGGATTCACCGTTTTGAAAGTGAAAACCGGATTGAATGTTGAGGAAGACATAGAACGTGTAGTGAAATTGAAAGAGACCTATGGCTCTTATTTCACGGTTCGGGTGGATGCGAATCAGGGGTATGGTTTGAAAGAAACCAAGCAGTTTCTTGATGCAACCAAAAAATACGAGTTGGAACTAATGGAGCAACCTGTAAAAGTAGGAGAGGAGAAGGTTCTACTAGAATTGGCGGCAGAGGAAAGAGCTTTGTTGGTAGGAGACGAGAGCTTAAAGAACCCTGCTGCTGCTTTAAAATTTGCAGGGAACAAAACCTTCGGCATCTACAATATCAAATTGATGAAATGCGGTGGACTGATTGGTGCACGTCAAATTGCAACGATTGCAGAACAGGCCGATATCGAATTGTTCTGGGGGTGTAATGATGAAAGCATTATTAGTATTACTGCAGCGTTGCACGTTGCTTATACCTGTCCGAATACAAAGTACCTCGATCTGGATGGTTCTTTTGATTTGGCGGAAGATTTGGTAAAGGGCGGATTTGAATTGAAAAATGGCAAGATGTACATCAATCAGCAACCCGGATTTGGGTTTGATAAATTATAAGAGATGGATCAATTAAAACCCAAAGTTGGACTTCGGTCAGCCAGTTTTTTAGTAGTGGCTGTCATTATTGGCTCCGGCGTATTTAAGAAAATTGCGCCGATGTCGGATGCTTTGGGTTCACCTTGGTGGGTGATTCTTTGTTGGATCATTGCAGGTATCATCAGTTTGGCCGGTGCATTGTCTACCGCTGAATTGGTGAGTATGTTTCCGAATTCAGGTGGTGAATATTATTATTTCCAGAAAATTTACGGAAAGTTCTTTGCCTACATTTATGGTTGGTCGAGTTTTACGATTGTGAAAACGGCTGCCATTTCAGCATTGGCCTATATTTTCGCTCAATCTCTCGATAGCATGTTGCACTTCCCTACATGGGGAAATTCAAGCGCGTTTTTAGGAATTCGATTGTTTGAGAATTTAAGTGTTAAGTTAGTAGCATCGGTATTGATCATTGTGTTGACCTATTTGAACTATCGAGGCTTGCATTTTGCGGAGAAATTGAGTGGTTATCTCACTTATTTGTTGTTAGCGGGAATCTTATTGTTCATCATTTTCGGACTAAGCTCATCAAAAGGCGACAGTGCGCATTTCAATACGCAACATGGAAATCCTTTGTCGGGTATGGATTTATTCAAAGCCATGTTTTTAGCCAGTTTGGGCGCGTTTTGGGGCTATGAGGGATGGAACAATATTGCCTATATCGGCGAGGAAATCAAGAACCCAAAGCGCAATTTACCGTTGGCATTAATGACAGGTACGTTGATTGTAATTGCTGCATATGTGCTGTTGAACATTGTTTATTTGTATGTGCAGCCCATTGATTTCTTTGTTCAATTGAGCACAACACCTAACAAAATTGCTGCTGTTGAAGTAGCAGCAACATTGGGTGGTACTGTAGGGATGAGCCTTGTGGCCTGTTTAATTCTAGTAAGTACCTTGAATGCAACGAATAGTTCCATAATGATGTCGGGCCGAATGGTGTACGCCATGTCGCGCGACCAGTTGTTTTTCAAGAATGCATCTTCTGTTCACCCTAAGTATAATACACCTGATTGGGCTTTGTTTATTCAAGGCTTTTGGGCTATCGCTTTGTTGTTTAGTGGAAGTTTTGATCAACTTACCGACATGTTGATTTTTGCTGCTTTCTTCTTTTACGGTAGTTCTGCACTAGGTGTTATCATTATGCGTATCAAGCATCCGGAGCTAGAGCGCAACTACAAAGTGCCGGCCTATCCCATTCTTCCCATACTGTTCTGCGTTTTTTGTGCCGTACTTTTCATAAATACTATTATTGCCAAACCGGGCGAAGCGGTTTGGGGATTGTTGTTAATGGGCAGCGGGGCTCCGTTTTATTGGTGGTTTAAAAGGAAGACATCTTGATTCTAAACATCTTCTATTTATCGATCAATAATTTTGATTCCGGTAATGCTATCCTTCTTTTCTGTTAAGGGAATTTTATCTTTATTTTGGATCTTAAAGTAGCTAATTAATTCCTGTGTTTTGTAGTTGGTTTTTGAAAGCTTCAGTGTTGCAGTTGAAAGAATTTTCTCTTTTCCCGCTAAGGAGTACAGCATTGCTTTGTAGTTGTTATCTTCAATTTATTCATCATCATTCTTTGTACATTTCTTTACAACCTTGATTAATTCTCAGCAAGCAACTCCATCAATCTGTAATTGACATAATAAGTTGTTCTTCCAATTTTTTGTGGTTTTAAAATATTGGCATCCGTCAATTTCTTCAACCATACGGAAGCGGTTTGCCTGTGAGCAAGTGCTCTTTTTTCGAGCAGCTCAATTTTTAAGTAGGGCAATGTAAACATCAACTGAAGCAGTTCGTAACTAAAGGATGATCCTAACGTTTGCTTCATTTGCTTTTCATATTGTTCTTTAAGTAAAAGCATAGCCCTTATTTTCTTAGTTGTAAGCTGTGCCGTTTCAATTAAAGCTGTCAGGATATACATTACCCAATCGTGCCAGTTTTGCTGTTCTGTTACGCTACGTAATAATTGATAGTACTCTGTTTTATATTTTACAATGTAGGAACTGAGGTATAGTACCGGTTGCGTTAACAGCTCTTGTTGCACCAAGTATAGCGCATTTACAATTCTGCCAGTTCTGCCATTGCCATCTGCAAAAGGATGGATAGCCTCAAACTGATAATGGATAAAAGCCATTTTGATCAAGGGGTCTAGAGGCGAGCTATCCGGATTATTGATAAATTGTTCCAACGAAGTAAGCTTTTCCCTCAAAACCTCTTCACAGCAGGGTGGTGTGTAAATCACTTCCCCGTTTATTGCATTTTTCAAGGCTGTTCCGGGAGCCGTTCGTATGCCCGATTTATTCCGTTTGATTGTTTGTACAATTTCAATCATTGTATTAGTGAGCAGCAGGTTCTTTTGGCTGTTCATTTTCTCCAACCCTACATACAGGGCTTCCCGGTAACTTAGAACCTCTTTGGCAGCATGACTGGCTGTATTCTCTTCACTGGCAGCCTTATAAAGTTCATCTTGAGTAGTCACAATGTTTTCAATAGCCGAACTGTCCTTACTTTCCTGAAGGATAATTGTATTGATCAATAGCTGTGGGTCGGGCAGAGAGGTGCAAAGGCCATTTAATTCCCCCAAATGCCTAGCAGCCTTGGCGAGGCGCCTTAAAATTTCTGGCGACTCAATGAAGTCCTGAGGCGGCAAGGCCGGCAAGTCGTTGAAGGGAGTATTCTTATTGTAGGCCATGATGTTGAAATTTGTGTACTTTTTCTACATAATCGAAAGATGAAGTCGATTTGTTCGACATTTCTCTTGTTTAATGGTGAATTTAATTATTATTTTCGACATAAATGATATTTAATGTCAATTCAAAATATATCATCAGGTTTAAATGGTGAAAAATTGTCAAATTTTCGACATTAATACTTTATGCTACTGATTTTAAGGAAGAAAATCACAGATATTTCAATTGGTAGTCGCCAGCAGTCCTCTATTTGCTAGTTGAAGCATCAATAACCGTTGAACTGTTAGCTCGAACCCTCTCGTCTCAGACGAGACGTGACAGGGCGGCAATTTTTTTGGTGGGGGTAAAATTGAACGCCGAAACCTTTTTCATTGGTTTCGCATTTGATTTTGCGGTACGGACGTTTCTCGAACCCTCTCGTCTCAGACGAGACGTGACAGGGCGGCAATTCTTTTGATGGGGGTAAAATTGAACACCGAAACCTTTTTCATTGGTTTCGCATTTGATTTTGCGGTACGGACGTTTCTCGAACCCTCTCGTCTCAGACGAGACGTGACAGGGCGGCAATCCTTTTGATGGGGGTAAAATTGAACGCCGAAACCTTTTTCATTGGTTTCGCATTTGATTTTGCGGTACGGACGTTTCTCGAACCCTCTCGTCTCAGACGAGACGTGACAGGGCGGCAATTCTTTTGATGGGGGTAAAATAAAAAAGTCGAAACTTTTCTCTTTAGTTTCGACTCTTTTTCTGCGGACCGGACGGGACTCGAACCCGCGACCTCCGCCGTGACAGGGCGGCATTCTAACCAACTGAACTACCGATCCTTCGGTTGTTTTCCCTAACAACATATTTTGTTGTTTTGGGAGTGCAAAGATAAGGGAATCTGCATATTAACCAACAAATTTTTCGAGAAAAAAATATGAAATTTCCATCCTCCGTTCCCTTAATTTTACACCCTCTTAAAACTCACTTATGCCGCAGGATAAAAACCGACAGTACTTAGAGTTTGAAAAGCCTATCAAAGACCTTTTTGAAGAAATTGAGGTTCAATTGCACAATGCGCAAAAGAACCCCAAAATTGATTATAGCGTAACTATCAATCAATTACAACAATCCGTTCTCCAAAAAAGGACAGAAATTACCCAAAACCTCACCCCCTGGCAGCGTGTTCAACTAAGCCGCCACCCCGATCGTCCATACACCCTGAAATACATCGACAAAGTTTTTACCGATTTTGTAGAACTGTACGGCGATAGAAATGTAAAAGACGACAAGGCTATGGTGGGTGGTTTCGCCTCTCTCGACGGTAAAACCGTAATGGTAGTAGGCCACCAAAAAGGGATCAATACCAAAATGCGCCAATACCGCAATTTCGGTATGGCAAACCCCGAAGGTTATAGAAAAGCACTCCGCCTGTTTCGATTGGCTGAGAAATTCAATAAACCAATTGTTACGTTTATCGATACTCCCGGGGCCTATCCCGGAATGGAAGCCGAAGAACGTGGTCAAGGAGAAGCCATCGCTCGCAACATTTATGAAATGATGCGCTTAAAAGTTCCGGTGATCTGTGTGATCATTGGCGAAGGAGCTTCCGGTGGAGCTCTGGGAATTGGTGTGGGCGATCGTGTTTTCATGATGGAAAACTCATGGTACACCGTGATCTCTCCTGAAAACTGTTCTTCAATTTTATGGAGAAGCTGGGATCAGAAAGAAAAAGCCGCCGAACAATTGAAATTGACCGCAGGTTATATGCATGAGTTCGGTCTTATTGACGGAATTGTACCTGAACCGGCGGGAGGTGCACATTGGGACTATCAAGAGTCGGCTAACAATTTGAAGCCTTTCTTAAAAAATACCATTGAATACTTGGAAACGTTGGATCCTGAAACAAGAATTCAACAGCGCATCGAGAAGTTCAACAAGATGGGCTTCTGGGATGAAACAAAATCGTAATTGATTAAAAAGATAAAGTAAATGTCATTAGTTTCTGTGTTAAGGGGTACAGGGGTAGCATTGGTTACACCATTCAAAGCCAACTCGGATGTTGATTTAGAAGCCTTGGGTAACGTTATTGAACACGTGATCAAAGGTGGCGTAGAATACGTTGTTACCTTAGGTACAACCGGCGAAACTCCCACACTTAGTAAGGAAGAGAAAATTGCCATCATTCAATATACTTACGAAAAAGTAGCAGGACGCGTTCCCGTAGTTGTAGGTATTGGTGGAAATGATACCCAAAGTCTGCTGCACGATTTAGAAATCTTCCCGCTCGACAAAGCGGTGGCGGTGTTGAGTGCAAGTCCCTATTACAATAAACCTTCTCAAGAAGGTATTTATCAGCATTATAAAATGTTGGCTGAGAAATCACCAAAGCCAATCTTATTATACAATGTTCCGGGAAGAACCGGAAGAAACATGACAGCAGAAACCACGTTGCGCCTTGCTCAACTGCCCAATATTGCGGGTATTAAAGAAGCAAGTGGCGATATGGGACAATGCATGCAAATTTTGCGTGATCGTCCTGAAGGCTTTCTTGTTGTTAGTGGCGACGATGCCCTCGCGTTTCCACAAATTTGTACAGGTATGGAAGGCGTGATCAGTGTAGCCGGAAATGCCTTTCCGAAAGAATTCTCTGATATGGTTCGTACAGCCTTAAAAGGAGATATGAAATCAGCGAAACTTCAGAATGATCCACTTATTGAAGCTTATGATTTGATGTTTGCAGAAAACAATCCTGCCGGTGTAAAAGCATTCATGGCTGAACAAGGCCTATTGAAGAATCATCTTCGTATGCCCATGTTGCCTTTGAGTGCTCCCATTCACGAGAAAGTAAAAAAGTATTTGTCGAAATAACAAATATGAGAGAAATCCAAAAGGGCGATTCAACCGAATCGCCCTTTTTTATTTTAGTTTAATTGAATCTTTAATCCTAACCCAACATTGGAGAAAAAGTTACCCAAACTATTAGAAGAATAAAAGCCAAATGTTTCTGTTGTTGACCCGGCATTAGAGCCCGAGGGCTTCGTTTTTTCATACGATAGGGCTGCAAAATTCGCCAACGACGCCTCCAATAATAAGCGCTTGTTCAAACGAGCTCCTATTGAAGGGCTCAGGTAAACCATCGCTCCGTTGGTAGTTGATTTGGATTCGAAACCAAGAGAGGTAGTTTTATTGAATGATTGGCGATAACCTACTCCATACTCTACTGCTGCATAGAACTTCTGGAAGAAACCGACATAGTTTTTCAAGAAAACATTCGCCATCATTCCATTGGTCTTCTGCTCTGAACTTGGTTGTATGTATTCAATTTTTGAACCCGAATAGCCAATTCTCGCACCCCATGCCTTTCGGGCAGTGGTGAAACTTACAAAATCAATACTCGCATTGAAGTTGTTCGCTTTTGATTGTGTAGAACCGTTTTCAGTTTTTGACGAACCAAAGCTAAGCGTTGGTCCAATAAACTGGTCACCGGCTTTAAACTGCGCTGACGCGGATGCTGCAATGAATGTTACAAATGCGGTGAAGAGTAATTTTTTAATCATGGATTTATTTTTTACGAATTTAAAGGTCAAAGTAGAATGCTGCCCTTAAATCACTGTTAAGATAAGCCTATAGAACTCTTAATTTTCAGTGCCGACTTCTCATTTCTTTAAAAGTTTAACCGACCACTTCTTGAATTGTTTAATTGCATATAACAAGGATGAACGGTTGTTTTTTTGTTAACTCTATTAAGCTATCTAAAGCCTCTGTTAATCAGCACCCACATCTATGTTGCATTGCAATTGCCTTCTAATTTTGAATTGAACTTGTAAGTTGCCACCAACCATTTCTACTATTAAAATCTTATTTTATGTACACTTCATTCATTCAATCACCCGCACGCAATTTTTTGTTTATTAAAGATTCTTATACCGTACGAAAGGTTGTAATTGCCGACATTCTTTATATCGAAGCAATGGGCGATTATGTGAAGATCGTTACCGCTTGCAAATCTTTCACGCTGCACAGCACTCTCAAATATTGGGAAGATCGATTGGCTGAGTTTGACTTCGTGAAAGTGCATCGATCTTACCTTGTACAAGTTTCGAAAATTGAACACATCCAGGATGGATGCATTGGTGTGGCAAATACGAGTATTCCGTTGGCAGAATCTTACAAACAAAGCGTTTTTTCAGTTCTAAATGTAGTGTAACCATTAACCAATCATTTGCAAGTGCTAAAAAGCTTTAGCATTCGCAAACGGCCTGTTATCAAGCCATTCCGCTCGTTTACGTTTGTTAATTTCGTATTGAAATATCAAACTATGAGCACTTCATCCCAGGTTTTCCAAACCAATTCGAAGGCCAGATGGCTGACTGTTAAATGGTTCTTTAGAACCTTTATTTTCTTGGCCGTTTTCTCTGTACCTGTTTTGTACATCACATATAAAAAAGTTCAAGCGCCTGCTTTGCCGCTGTTGGTAAATGGAACACTCAAGGAGAAAAAGATCCAGCAGTTGATTCCTGATTCTTTGAGTGCTGCAGCCTTGAAAAAGCTTCCGGGTTTTCAGGCATACTTGAATTCCAAAACACGAATTCAACATTTAAGTCAGAAAAAACATAAAACAGCTACTCAAATTCGGGCGGGTTTCTATGTAGACTGGGATCCTCAATCCTTCTATTCGCTTCAAGCGAATATTGATAAAATGAACATGGTGTTTCCTGAATGGTTTTTTATAGACCCGAAATCACTTCGCTTGGCTCCACAAATAGATACAGCGGCGCTCAATTTAATGAAGCAGCATGGAGTTGCAATAGTGCCATTGATCAATAACATCAATCTACAAAAAGGCGAAGGGGAATTCGATGGAGAATTGTTGCATCGAATTTTGCGTGATCCCAAAAAGCAAGATCAGCTTATCTATGACATTGTTTCAATTTTGGAGCAAAATCATTTGCAGGGTATTAATATCGACTTTGAAGAATTGAAAGAACAATCTGATGAACAATTGATTCAATTCCAACAAAAACTTGCTGAAACATTGCATGCAAAGCATTTGATCGTTACTCAAGATATTATGCCATCCAACGAAGATTTTAATTTGAAAGAACTAGGCAAATACAATGATTACTTGATTTTGATGGCCTACGATGAGCACTATAGTACCAGTGTACCCGGTGCTGTGTCGAGTCAAAAATGGATTGAGAAAATTCTGGATGATGCCGCTTCAAAAGTTGATCCTTCAAAGATCATCTTGGGTATTGCAGGATACGGGTACGATTGGCCGGAAGGAGAAGAGGCTGAAACTGTAACCTATCAGCAAGCAATTTCAAAGGCTAAAATTGCCAACGCCCCTATTGATTTCAATAACGATACTTATAACAACAACTATCAATACACTGAATCGAACGGGTTAAAGCATCAGGTTTATTTTGCAGATGCAGCAACGAACTACAATACCATTCGATTTGCAGATGAATATGGAACGGCAGGTGCAGCCCTATGGAGACTGGGAAGCGAAGACGAACGTATCTGGAAATTTTACGGAAGAAGCTTGACTGATTCCAGTTTGAAAGCCAAGCCATTCGATTATTCGAAACTCTCAAATTTGGATCTGAGCTTTGAAAAGCCCGACTATATTGGTGAGGGAGAAGTACTGAATGTAGTAGCCACTCCTGATAAAGGTTCCATTCAATTAGAACATGATACTGCAGAGGATATTATTTCTGAAGAATACTATCACAAGCTCCCTACTAAATACGTCATTCAAAAATTTGGTAAGGTGAAAAAGGAGGTGGTGCTCACTTTCGATGATGGTCCGGACCCACTTTATACGCCCCAGATTTTGGATATCTTAAAGAGAGAAAAAGTACCGGCAGCTTTTTTTGTTGTGGGAGTGGAAGCGGAGAACAATCTGCCCTTGCTTCGCCGCATTTATGATGAAGGCCATGAAATAGGTAACCATACGTTTACGCATCCCAATATTGCGGCAGTCAGCAAAGAGCGAGCCTTAACAGAAATGGAAACCACTCGATTGTTGATTGAGTCGGTAACAGGTCATAGCACCGTTCTGTTCAGAGCACCTTACAATGCCGACTCCGAACCCAGCACCGATGTGGAGTTAAGGCCTGTGGCACTTTCGAAGGAAAAGAATTATTATACCGTAGGCGAAAGTATTGACCCAAATGATTGGGAGCTCGGCGTAACAGCAGATGAAATTTACCAACGTGCTATTGAACAATACGAAGCACATCCCGATAAAGGAATCATTTTATTGCATGATGCAGGTGGTAATCGCGCTGCAACCGTAGAAGCATTGCCTCGAATCATTCACTACTTTAAAAGTAAAGGCATTGAATTTGTAAGTGTGAGCAAATTGCTGAATATCCCAAAAGATGTGATCATGCCTGTAGTGCATCAGAATATTTTGGCAGTTGACAATGGTATTGTAACAGGGTACTATGTACTGCAACAATTCTTATACTATGCGTTTTGGGTTGCTATCGTTTTGGGTTTTGTAAGAATATTAGCGATGGCAATCATGGCGTGGACGCAAAAACGTAGAATGAATGCGCTACCATTATTGCCGGTTACGGATCTTCCCGGGGTAAGCATCATTGTGCCTGCTTATAATGAAGAAATCAATGCTGTTAAAACAGTCAATGATTTGTTGAACTTACAGTATCCCAATTTTGAGATCCTCTTTGTAGACGATGGTTCTAAAGACCAAACATTTGAAATTGTTAAGAAAGCCTTTCAAGATAATGAGCGCGTTCGGGTATACACAAAACCCAATGGCGGTAAAGCTTCTGCATTGAATTTTGGAATCGAAAAGAGTCAATTTGATTACTTGCTTTGTATTGATGCCGATACGCAACTCAAGGAAGATGCATTGTATTTATTGATGCAATCAATGCTTCAAAAATCAGATACTAATATCGGGGCAGTTGCCGGAAATGTAAAAGTGGGTAATGAACACAATTTGATTACCAAATGGCAAAGTATTGAATATACTACGGCTCAAAACTTTGATAGACGCGCTTTTGATCTTATCAATGGAATTACGGTAGTTCCAGGTGCAATAGGAGCATTCTCCAAAAAAGCACTTGTAGAAGCAGGGGGATTTACATCTGATACGTTGGCAGAGGATTGCGATCTCACCATTCGTATTCTTAGAGCGGGTTATAAAGTTGTGAATTGTACCGAAGCCATCGCCGTAACTGAAGCGCCAGAAACATTGAAACAGTTCATGAAACAACGGTTTAGATGGAGTTATGGAATCATACAAGCTTTTTGGAAAAACAGAGATGCCTGTTTTAGATTGAAATACAAGGGCCTTGGAATGATGGCATTGCCCAATGTACTCATTTATCAGATTTTGTTGCCTATACTGGCGCCATTTGCCGACTTAATGCTGATCATTAGTTTGTTCTGGAATAGGCATGATTCATCCACCATGTCGAAGATTGGATGGTTTTATTTAGCATTTCTACTAGTAGATGTATTGGTGAGTGTAATTGCTTTTCGTTTCGAGAAAGAAAAGTTGTCAAAATTGATTTGGTTGATTCCTCAGCGGTTTGCATATCGTCAATTGATGTATGTAGTGTTATATCGTTCTATTAGAAAAGCCTTGAAAGGAGAGTCTGCTTCTTGGGGTGTGTTGAAGAGAACGGGATCTGTAAATGCATTTACAAGTACTAAAACAAATTGATGTAAATCTTAGCAGTCTGTTAAATACTTGAGTTCGTCTAACGATTTGTTGATTGTATCGAATGTTGAACCATACAGAAAGTAAAGGATAGTAGCTTTGAATTGTAATTGATTCCTCACTTAAAATTTTAATAGCATGAAAGCAAGATTCTTAACTACAGGAGCATTCGCAGCGATGACACTATTTATGGTTTCTTATGCGGCAAAAGCAAATCCAGGAGAAAACTTGACCGGTGTTCTTTTTGGCAGCAAGAAAGCTGCGACAAAAGCTCATATAAAAAAAGTTGCCACAGAGTATAAGCCATCGTTAAGAGCGGAAGATAATCTATATGCCAATTTCGGTACTATAGATCCGGTAATGTGGTCGGCAGATGGAGCAATGGATGTAGCAAGATTCAATTATGAAGGACGTGAAATAAAGGCATTTTTTGATGTTGAAGGGCAGTTTGTTGGAACGGTGGAAAATAAACAATTTGGTGATCTTCCCGAAAAAGCAAGAGCTTATATCGCTAAAAAATATGGCGATAGCGACATAATGGAAGTCATTTATTTTGATGACAATGAATACAGCAGCTCTTCCATGAATGTGTACGATCAAATGACACAAGATGAAGACAACTATTTTATCTCATTAAAAAAGGGCGATCAAGAAATAGTGTTGAGAGTTGATATAGCAGGAGGAGTTCATGTATTTAAAGTGTTAAATATTGATTAGGGGGTTTTAACGGGAGTTTAATAATTGGTATTAAACTCCCTACTTTCTTATTTGTCTAATAAGAAAGACAGTATATGAAGCGAACTATACTTGAAGCAAAATCGATTCTTTATGAAACATGTAGTACAGGCGTTAGTCCTGATCATGGGCTTCGGTATGTTCAGTTCATGTACCGTAACAAGTCACACCGACAAGGTATTGGATGTTGACTTCTCTAAGTATCAATCGTTCGCCTGGATTGATAGTGCCCGATCAACAGGATTACATTCGAGTAATTCAATTTTAGATCAGAACATTCGGAGTGCGACAAGGAAGGAGATGACGATGAAGGGCTTGAGAGAACAGCATAGCAATCCGGATTTGTACATTGATTATTCTGTTTCGGTTGAGTCTTCTGTGAGAAGAAGTTCGGATCCTGTGTATTCGTATCCATATACACAATATATCTATACAAGGAGAGGGGTAGTTCCTATTTGGTATCCTTCCATGTATATGGGTTCTCGAACGTATCAAACGAAAGTGAAAGAGGGAACCATTCGAATTCAACTCTATGATGCAAAGACAAATAAGATGATTTGGCAAGGATGGGCCAACAGTGAGTTGAATGGCAATACAATGACATCGAAAGATGCACTCACTCAAATAAAAGCCATATTCAAAAAATTTGATTATTCAGGATGATATTTTCATAGTGGTTTTGGTTATAAGGTGAAGCCCTCATTTTCTAATGGGGGCTCTTTTTTGCGCTAAAACTTTTATATTCGAGCATGAAAAGAACCGTCCTATCTTGTATTCAGCCGGGAGAGTGGAAATTTTACGAAGAAGACTTGCCTTCTTTAAAACAAGGAGAAGCTTTGTTGAAAATTAAAAAAGTAGGGATTTGTGGAACCGATATTCATGCTTTTGGAGGTACACAACCTTATTTTAACTACCCGCGAATTTTAGGGCATGAAATTGCTGCTGAAGTACTTGAAGTTTCCGGACATGATTCAATTGAAAAAGGTGATTTAGTAACGGTAATTCCCTACTTAAACTGTGGTACCTGTTTGGCCTGCAGAACGGGTAAACCTAATTGTTGCTCTTCGATCAATGTAATTGGAGTGCACAGTGATGGAGCATTTGCCACACATTTGATCGTTCCTTCAAAAGCTTTACTGAAAGCTTCCGGGCTGAATACGACCCAATTAGCTTTGGTGGAACCCTTAGCTATTGGAGCACATGGTGTAAGAAGAGCAAACGTTAAGGAAGGAGAGTGGGTATTGGTGATGGGTGCCGGACCTATCGGTATCGCAGCGATTGAATTTGCAAAAATAGCAGGAGCAAAAATTGCTGTAATTGATTTCAATGAAGAACGCCTTCATTTTTGCCTAGAGTCGTTGAAGGTAGATGCGATTATCAACCCTTCAACGGAAGACGTTGTTGCAAGTATTACAAACTTGACCGGTGGTGATATGATGGAAGTGGTAATTGATGCGACAGGTAATAAAAAGGCAATGGAAGCTGCAGTTGGTTATTTAGGACATGGAGGAAGAATTGTGCTGATTGGACTTCAAAAGGAATCGTTGTCGTACTCACATCCTGAATTTCATAAGAGAGAAACTACGCTTATGAGTAGCCGAAACGCAACCCAAGAAGATTTTGATTGGGTATTACAGAGCTTAGCAAATGGCACCATTAAGCCGGAAAATTATGTAACAGGTGAGATGTTGTTTGCCCAAGTGCCGGATCAATTTACCAAGATTAGTGGTATCAAAACTTTGATTGATATTTCATGAAAAAGGAAAGACCCGAACAATCGGGTCTTTCCTTTTTGTGTCAAGGTTTGTTTAGAATCCTAAGCCAATTGTAAAGGAGCCAAACTTCTTTGATAAGTCTGCAATTTTACTTGCTCTTCCTGTCATTAAATTGATTTGATAAATTCCTGATCTACTTCCTGTGTTGAGCACAGCATATGCTTTTCCACTGGTAGAACCAATGTCAAAACCATTGCCGCCATCAATTTTTACACCTAAACTACCTACACCTACAAGTGTTCCATTATTCGGCGGGTTTTGAATGTAAAGGGAATCAGTTCCATAGTCAATATCATATAAGGTAGTTGTAGTAGCGCCCGGGATATTGTTCGTATAAGCCACCGCGTCTACTTTTGGCATTCCCGGATTCAAATTCGCGTCAGTGGCTGCCAATGCTCCTGTAATAGGATTCAATCGAAGATTCTGACCGTTATCACCTATCAAGCGGATACGATCTACGGTAGGGTTAAAGTCCATTGCATAGTTAGAAGCAGTCAATGAAGCCGCGAATCCAGTTCCTACCAAGGTTGCAGCACCACTGCTAAGATTAAGTGCATAGATTTTGCTGGCGCTACTTACTGCATAAAGTTGTGCAGTAGCAGGACGAAAATCAATGCCAACTATTTTTTCACCCATTGGAACAGTGATTGCTTTAGTGATCATGGTTCCAGGATTCATTGGGTTAAAGATCAAAAGTTGATTCATTTCATCTACACCATAAGCTACCATATCTGTTGGAATTGCCAATCCAATGATATTTCTCTCTGCCTTCGCAATTTTTGTTGCTTTTCCGGTGCTAAGATTGATAGAATAGAAGTATCTTTTTGTTTTTGGATAGTCTTTTCCATAGCTGTCTTCATCTACATCACCGTCTTTCTCATCATCGTCTTTGTCGTCATCACCCACAGTTTCTAGAACTGCCAAAGCAATGGTGTTGTTTGAATTAATATCGAATCCTGCTTCGCCTTTTACGTCTACTCCCAAACTGCCTACCAAGGCAAGTGTACCATTGTTTGGTGGATTTTGCATGTAAAGTTTATCGGTTGCAGCGTCAATATCATACAAGGTGGTGGTGGTTGTTCCTGCAAAATTATTCGTGTAAGCTACGGCACCAACCATTGGCGTTCCCGGGTTTAGGTTGCCATCCGTTGCCACAATAGCACCGGTTTCAGGATTGGCACGGAGGTTTTGTCCGGCATCTGTTACCAAACGAATTCTATCAACAGTTGGGTTGAAATCCATCCCAATGTTGGAACTGTTTAAAGCAGGTGTAAAGGCTACTCCAATCGCATATACAACTCCGTTGTATTGATTGATGGTGTAAATTTTGTTAGCTGTACTTACGCCGTACAATTGACCGGTTGCAGGACGAAAATCGATGGCTTTAATCATTTCGCCGGTTGCGAGACCTGTTAATGTGATGGTTTGCTTTTTCTCAATCTTTCTTCCTCCCGAATACCGAATCAATTGATTTGCATCGGTGAGGGCATAAAATTCGAAATTCGATTTGTACCACTCATTTTTGTGGAATTCAGTAGTTTGATCCGGACTTACATAGGGTGCATCTTTCTGACAGGCTGTTAATACACTGAAGCCCAACAGAATACCCCAAACGCGAGATAAATTCTTTTGCATACAGATTAGTTTTAGTGGACTCAGTTACGATAACGGATGTTAATTAGATTGCGTGAGACTAAGAAACAGCATTTGGTTACGTTGGATTTTTAGAAAACTTGTTTGGGATCAAGTTTTTGGAGTTACATCTGAATACGAGGAGGAGTGATGAATGTTGTGCCTTCTAACGCTAGTGAGGTATTGGGAAACAGTTCTTTTGCTTCCAGTAGGAATTGATCTAATTTTTCGTATTTGCTGCTGAAATGTCCAATCAGTAAATGTTTGACTTTTGCTTTTAAAGCAATGGTAGCTGCCTGATGTGTTGTTGAATGAAATCGCATTGCCGCTCTGTCTTCCAGATCTTTTAGGTAAGTGGTTTCGTGGTAGAGAAGGTCAACATCGTTTACCAGTTCAATCAAATTTTCATCAAATATAGTATCTGCGCAATAGGCATAACGGTGAGGGCTAACCCCGGCTTCAGTTACCCATTCATTGCGCACCAGTTCTCCTTTTTTGTTGGTATAATCTTCCCCCCATTTCAAGCGATCGTAGAAAGAAGCGGGTATTTCGAACGAAATGGCTTTTTCCGGATTGAGCTTTCTTGGAGGTTTTATTTGCTCAAATTTGAATCCAAAGCATGGAATACGATGCTTAGTTTCAAAACACGACACTTTGAAGCGATCGGTTTTTATCAGTTCTTCTGATCGGGTTAGCGGATGAAAAATGAGTTTATAGCTCAATGCCGAATGGCCGGCTTTGAATTGTAGGTCTAAAATTTCATCTACCATTGGAGGAGCATACAGGTGGAGTTCACTGTCGCGGTTCAATAAACTCATGCTATTCAACAAACCGGGCAGTCCGAAATAGTGGTCGCCATGTAAGTGAGAAATGAAGATGTGGTTGATTCTGCCCCAACGAATCTTGTATTTTGCCAACTGCATTTGGGTACCTTCCCCGCAATCAACCAGAAATACCTGGTCATCGAGCGTCACCACCTGTGCGGTAGGATGCCGATCGAATGCCGGTAGTGCTGAATTATTGCCTAAAATGGTAACCCCTAACATAAATGAGTGTTGAAACTAGCAAGACTTATACAGCGTAAAAACCGCTGCATTTATTGCAAGATAACAATAAAGAGTTAGGAGTCAAATGGTCAGAAAAACGATTATTGATCGCTTTTGTTTTTGAAGTCACCTCTTTTCCATGCTTTTATGAACTCATTCCAAGCGAATGGATTGAAGATATTTTGAGGCGGCGCTTGACCGTAGTAATAGTATTTGCTGGCATTGTTTCGTAGCATCATATTGCCTGTTTCTCTTCCATCGGTAGGAAGGGAGCGGGCCAAAATGCGTCTTTTCCCGGCTTCTGTATTTTTACGAGCTATCTCGTACTCATCATCGTCAACGGGTACATTCACAAAATCGCGTTCAAATTGCTCGCGAGTGGGGCGTGGTCGAATAATAGTGGCGGGAAGGTAAACAGTATCCTTCACCATCAATTGAATCAAGCTATGCTGATTTCCATCTAAACTTCTTGGAATTTCAATGAGTTTTGGTTTAAAACCAATGGAGGAGAACTCCAACATGTCGCCCTTCAATACAACAATCGAGAACACCCCTTGATCATTGGTATAGGTACCTTGATTTCTTCCCTTTACCTGAACGGTAACATAGGGGATGCCCATCAAGCTATCGGCGGTCATTACTACCCCATAAATCTGGATCACAGAATCTTTCAATTTCTCGAATTGGGCACTTGCCACAGTAGGGAGTAGAAAGGCCAGTAAGAGGGTATAAAGTAGTTTTTTTCTCATCAGGCTCAAATATAAGCAACCGTTTAAAATTGTTTCCCGAAAATACCCGCTTCATTAGTTAATTTTGCATTTTCATAGAGGTTTTTAACAAAATAGTTACAAGAATGACAGTAGATCAAATAGTGGAAGCATTGAAAAATGTTCAAGAACCGGATCTGGGAAAAGACCTGGTAACACTTAACATGGTGAAAGACATTCAGATCGATCAAAACAATGTGTCCTTTACAGTAGTACTCACTACACCCGCATGTCCTATGAAAGACATGATGCGCAACGCTTGTATCAATGCCATCAAGCTCTTGGTGAATAAGGAGGCAGAAGTAAAAGTGAACTTTACTGCCAATACAAGCTCCAATCGAAAAGATGGACAATCCATTCTACCAAATGTAAAAAACATCATTGCCGTAGTGAGCGGAAAGGGTGGAGTAGGGAAAAGCACTGTTTCTGCCAATCTAGCCTTGGCCTTGGCGCAAGGAGGGGCAAAAGTGGGATTAATGGACGCCGACATACACGGGCCTAGTGTACCCATTATGTTTGGTGTAAGAGGCGAACGCCCCTTAATGATGGAAGGAGCTCCGGGTGAGAAAGGAATGATTGTTCCGCTTGAAAAATATGGTATCAAATTGATGAGTATCGGGTTGTTGGTTGATGAAAAAAATGCAATTGTATGGAGAGGCCCGATGGCTAGTAGTGCCATCCGTCAGTTTGTTACCGAAGTATTCTGGGATGATTTAGACTATTTAGTGATTGACATGCCTCCCGGTACCAGCGATATCCATTTAACCTTGGTACAAACGGTTCCGGTTACCGGAGTTGTTGTGGTAACCACACCTCAAGATGTGGCATTGGCAGATGCTAAAAAAGCCATCGCCATGTTTGGCCAGGCCCAAATAAAAGTTCCGATCATTGGCTTGGTGGAAAACATGAGTTATTTCACTCCGGCCGAATTGCCAAATAACAAATACTATATATTCGGAAAGGAAGGGGGCAAAAACCTCGCTACTGAATACGAATTGCCATTTTTAGGTGAAATTCCATTGGTGCAAAGCATTCGAGAAGGGGGAGACGATGGTGTTCCTGCCATGGTTGGAAGCGATCCAATTTCACAAGCAGCTTTTGCTGCTTTTGCCGGAGCAGCAGTTAGAAGCATTGCAATGCGGAACGCCAATTTTGGACCCACAAAAGTACTTGAAGTGGTTTCTTAAAGCCTATGTATCATCTATCATATTTCAAATCGTCAAACGGATCCGCCCTCATTCAACTAATGAAGTCGTATCCGTTTGCCACTTTAATAGGAGCCCACAACGGAACCCCCGTTGCTACTCAAGTACCGGTATTGGTTGAAGAACGAGCGGATGGACTGTATCTTACAGGACACATCATGCGAAAGCAAGATCATCATCTCGCTTTCCTTGAAAACCCAAAGGCTCTTTTTTTGTTCAGTGGCCCACATGCTTACATAAGCGCAAGTTGGTATCCCCAGCCTGCTCAAGCGAGTACTTGGAATTATTTGACGGTACATGCCAGAGGTGAAATGAAATTTCTAGACGAGAACGGATTGATGGAAGTTCTGCAAAAACTATCGCTTCATTTTGAATCGGATTCCTCACAGGCCACTGTTTACAACAATCTTTCTGATACTTACAAGCTACCCTTGTTAAAGGCGATCATTGCTTTTGAAATGAAAGTAGATGACCTTCAACACGTTTTTAAACTGAGTCAGAATAAAGACGAACAAACTTTTAATGCAATTGTAGAGCGACTAGAAGCCGGAAGTGAAGAAGAAGTGAAATTGGCTGCCTTCATGAAAGCAGAAAGACACGGAAATTGATTTCACTTTCGATCAAGTGGGCTATCAAAAAAATCAACCTTTCTAAATACTTGTTACATGCAAATTGATCTAAGAGGTAAAACGGCTTTGATTTGTGGAAGTACGCAAGGTATAGGCTGGGCAACTGCTAAATTGCTTTCTACTGCCGGAGCAAATTGCATTTTGGTGGGCAGAAATGAAGCAGCTTTGAAAGGGCTCCTTCCTCAATTGTCTGGCAGCGGATCTCATTCTTTTGAATTGGCTGATTTCAGCAAAACAAACGAAGTAGAAGCCATGATTTCACGACTGAAAGACAAGGCACCCATCCATATTTTGATCAATAATACCGGTGGCCCTAAAGCGGGCACTGCTTTAGACGCCCAACCCGATCAGTTTCTGGCCGCTTTTCAACAGCATCTTATTTGTAACCATCTACTCGCCACGGCTCTAGTTCCGGGAATGAAAGAACAAGGGTATGGGCGGATCATTAATATCGTAAGTACTTCGGTTCGCATCCCTATCGCAAATTTAGGGGTAAGCAATACGATAAGAGCAGCTGTTGCTTCTTGGGCCAAAACCTTGTCCAATGAAATTGGCGCTTGGGGCATAACGGTGAACAGTGTGCTTCCAGGATTTACAGATACGCAACGATTGAAATCGCTGATTCATTCGAATTCACAACAATCAGGTATAAGTGAAGAGGAGTTGGCGAATACGATGAAATTATCGATTCCGGCCAAAAGATTTGGAACAGCTGAAGAAATCGGAAATGTGGTTGTATTTCTGGCATCGCCATTGGCTTCTTATATAAACGGAGTAAGCATTCCGGTTGACGGAGGAAAAACAGGAACCATTTAATTTTTTTGACATGTCGTTGTTTTCGCTTGATCAGGCCGCAGCATTGGATGCACAGGATCCTTTACATTCATTTAGACAGAACTTTGTTCACCCAACAATTGAAGGGAAGAAACAGATTTACTTTCTCGGTAATTCTTTGGGATTGCAGCCAATCAAAACTGCATCTGCAATAAATGAGGTGTTAAGTCAATGGGGCAACTACGGTGTGGAAGGTTTTTTTATGGGAGAACGCCCTTGGATGCAAATGCATGATTTGATGACTCCCATGCTATCAAAGATCGTTGGAGCGAATCCACATGAAGTAACAGTGATGAATCAACTAACTGTGAACTTGCATTTAATGATGGCTAGTTTCTACCGTCCGCAAGGAAAGCGAGTAAAAATTTTATGCGAAGCCAAAGCTTTTCCAAGCGACCAGTACATGTTTGAAACCTACTGTGAGCATCTTGGCTTGAACCCGGAAACTACTATTGTGGAAGTGATGCCTAGAACAGGATCAGACTTGATTTCCACAGAAGATATCCTGAATACCATATCATCGCTTGGTGATGAATTGGCGTTAGTACTGTTCAGCGGTATCAATTACTATACAGGGCAGGTGTTTGATATGAAGGCCATCACCAAAGCTGCACAGGAAGTGGGAGCGTTGGTTGGATTCGATTTGGCCCACGCTGCAGGAAATATTGAACTGCATCTACACAATTGGAATGTAGATTTCGCCTGTTGGTGTTCCTACAAATACCTGAATTCCGGGCCCGGAGCAGTTGGAGGTGTATTCATTCATGAAAGACATCATCATCACAATACACCGCGCTTAGCAGGCTGGTGGGGATACGATGAATCGACCCGATTTAAAATGGAAAAGGGCTTCGTTCCCGATTCCGGCGCCAAAGGTTGGCAGTTGAGCACCCCTGCAATGTTGTTATACGCCTGTCATTTGGCTTCTTTGGAATTATTTGAAGAAGCCGGAATTGAACAACTCCACTTGAAAAGAAAGGCACTCAACAATTATTTGTGGGAAGTGCTTGCTACTATTGATAATAATACCAAGGGATTAGTGCGTTATCTAACACCTACTGACCCCAATCAAAGGGGATGTCAGGTATCCATTCTGATGTTAAAGAACGGCCGCAACATGTACGATGCATTGATGGAAAGAGGACTGATCGTAGATTGGCGAGAACCTGATGTAATTCGATTGGCGCCTGTTCCTTTATACAACAGCTTTGAAGATATCGCTAAATTCGGCAATGCTTTTTACGAAATCGCGCAGTCTTTTTAAGAAAAGAGGCACTTAAAATCGCCTATCTTTGCCACATTATGACACGCCAGGAACTCGTACAACAGATTCAGCAAAAGAAGTCGTATTTGTGTGTAGGATTAGACACCGATATAACCAAAATTCCTTCACATTTATTGCAGGAAGAAGACCCCGTTTTTGCTTTTAACAAAGCCATAATAGATGCTACAGCCGATTTTTGCGTTAGCTATAAAATCAACACGGCTTTCTATGAGGCACTTGGAATTAAAGGTTGGCTGGCGATGGAAAAAACGGTTCAATACATTGGCAAAAGCCATCTCACCATTGCAGATGCAAAAAGGGGGGATATTGGCAATACGTCTACTCAATATGCCAAGGCTTTTTACGAAGCCCTGCCCTTCGACGCAATAACTGTAGCGCCGTATATGGGAGAAGACAGCGTAAAACCCTTTCTAGAGTATCAGAATAAATGGACCATCGTGCTTGGGTTGACCTCAAATTCAGGGTCGAAAGATTTTGAATTGCAGCAAATGGGTGAGCAGAAATTATTTGAAAAAGTGTTGACTACTACTGCTACCTGGGGAAGTCCTGATCAATTGATGTTTGTAGTAGGAGCCACTCAAGCAGATTCGTTCACAGCCATTCGAAAATTGACCCCCAGTCACTTCTATTTGGTACCCGGAGTGGGGGCTCAAGGGGGTAGTTTGAAAGAAATTTCAGAAAAAGCAATGATTCCCGGTGATGTAGGATTACTCGTGAATGTGAGTAGGGGCGTGATTTACGCCTCGTCGGGTACAGATTTTGCAGAGAAAGCCCGTGAAGAAGCCATAAAATATCAACAGGAAATGGCGTTATATATCAAGTAAAACCAAAATTCAATACATCCAATCCAAATTTTATCCGATGAGATTCCTGATTTTCTTAATTTTTGTGTCGGCAACTGCCTTCGGACAAGACTTGCGCAGCGGTTACTACATTAAAACGAGCGGCGATACAGTGAAAGCAAAAATTGCCTTCAAAACTGATGAACAATTGTCTCAAAAGGTGACGGTAACTTCCGGTACTGATAATAGCACCCGTGATTACCAACCGAGTGAAATAAAAGGATTTGGGTTCGACGGGGGTAACATCTACAGAACCAATTCATTTGTAAATGGATTGAACAACAATGAAGCAACCACTGCCTTTGTAAAAGTAATGTTCGACGGTTCCAATAAGCTTTATGGAATTGACCTAAAAGAAAAAAGTTATTACATCCTTTCATATAAAGACACTTCTTACCTGCTTTACGACGATCAAACCTCTGCCAATGGAGAAGTGTTGAAAGCCGGAAATTTCAGAGCGCAAGTCTTTTTTCTAGCCTCAAGTTGTTCAAAGCCTATTCCCGATTTGGATAGAATGAGGTACACCGACCGCGATATGCTGCAGTTCATGGTAGATGTAGAGCGCTGTAAAGGTAGTTTTAGCGTAAAACAATTGACTTACCATCGACCTGCGCCTAAGTCAGAATACATCTTATCGGCAGGAGCAATGGCTACCGGCTCGCAATCTGAAATTGGGGTCCAATTAGGCGTTCGAACCTATTTCCCTTCAAAATCTGAGAAACTTAGCCTCAATATTTTCCTTTCGTACATGCGAAATACTTCTGATAAAACCTATACACTCAATAGCACTACACAAAAATTTTCCGGTGTTACAGGAGTGGTATTACTTCCTGTTGCTTTACAATATAACTTTACGAAAGGCAGAATTCAACCATATGTTTATGCAGGGGTTGGCTTGGCGTATTCGGCGGAGGACTATTTCAGCTACACCACTCAAAAAATTGAAGTAGACCGAGGCTATGGCTTCAGCTTATTGGGGGGCGCCGGTATTGAGGCGAAACTCTCGAAAAGCTTGTTCTTTAGAGCCGATTGGCGCTACGACTTACTGATGCATTTACCAGTGGTAGGACTCAGCTACAAGTTCTAGTCAACTATTACCAAATTAATTGTTATGAGAAATTTCACCCTTAGGGCGATAGCGGCCTCGCTATGCCTAATGGTTTGCATGGCTGTATCGGCTCAACAAACGCCACCGTCTAAAGCAAACTACAATTTAGCTGCACGTTTTTCTCCCAAAAAACTTGAGAAACTGGTTTTCAGTACTTCGGTAGATCCGCATTGGCTCAAAAAAACCAACCGTTTTTGGTATGTATTTGAAACCAGCAACGGAAAAAAATGGTACATCGTAGACCCTGCGAAAGCATTGAAAACTGAGTTATTTGACAATGCAAAATTGGCCTCACAAATTACCAGTTTGGTGAAGGACCCATTCGATGCGCAACACCTAGGCATTGAGAACCTGAAATTTGTGAAAGATGAAACTGCATTGCAATTCGAAATAAAAAGTAGTGTAGAAATAGAGAAACGTGATAGTACCAAAAAGCCGGTAGCCGTTACAAAAGAAAAGAAAACGTTTTACCTCGAATACAATTTAACGACCGGTAATTTGGTTGAGTTAACAGATTACCAGAAGCCAAAGCCAAGAGCTTCTTGGGCCTCTATTTCACCCGATAAAAAGCAAATTGTATTTGTTCGTAACTACAATTTGTTTGTGATGGACAGTGCCAACTATGCCAAAGCACAGAAAAATGAAGACGACTCTTCAATTGTAGAAACACAATTAACGAAAGACGGTATCGAAAACTATGCATATGGCGGCGATTCATTTGGAGAAAGTAATGTTGAAAAGGAAAAGAATAAGAACAAACGAAAGTCTGCATTTATACTTTGGTCGCCCGATTCAAAGTATTTCACGATGATTCGTTCCGACAATCGAAAAGTAAAAGATCTCTGGGTATTAAATAATGTGGCCGACGGTCGTCCAACTTTAGAAACCTACAAGTATCACATGCCCGGTGAAGCAGAAGCGCCCGTTCGTGAATTGATTCTGTTCGATATGGGATCTAAAAGTTTGAAAAAGATCAATGCAGCTCTTTTCAAAGATCAAGAGTTAGGTCTCAATGGTAAGCCGTTCTTACAAAAAGAAAGAGACGATGATTTTCGTGCTGCAATTTGGGCAGGAACACCTGCTCGCTTCTATGTAACACGCACCAGCAGAGATTTGAAACGCATCGATATCTGTGCAGTAGATGTTGCTACAGGTGAATTCAAAGTTCTTATTGAAGAACGTTTGAATACTTATGTAGAAACACGCCGGTTGGGATTAGTGAACGATGGAAAAGAATTGATTGAATGGAGCGAACGCGATGGTTGGGGCCACTTTTACTTGTACGATGGTGATGGTAAATTCAAGAATGCCATTACTTCAGGTGCCTACCATTGTGAAGACATTGTTCAGATAGATGAAAAGAACAGAGTGCTCTATTTCACAGCCAATGGAAAAGAAGAAGGTGAAGATCCATATTATTTGCATTTGTACCGAGTGAATTTTGATGGGTCGAATTTGAAATTGTTGAACCCTGGTAATTTTGATCACAATCCAAGTATGGACGATGCCAATAGTTTCTTCGTGAATAATTTCAGCAGAGTGAATACGGTGCCTAAGACGGTTTTATACGATGCAACAGGTAAGAAGATCATGGATTTGGAGACGGCCGATCTCAGTCGCTTGTTGGAAGCTGGGTACAAGTTCCCTGAACCATTCAAAGTAAAGGCCGATGACGGCATCACTGACCTTTATGGCGTGATGTACAAACCCTTTGATTTCGATTCTACAAAGTCCTATCCATTGATTGAATACGTATATCCGGGTCCGCAAACAGAAGCTGTAAACAAAGCTTTTAGCCGCGGAATGGATCGTACTGATCGTTTGGCGCAAATGGGCTTTATTGTAATTACAATTGGAAACCGCGGTGGTCACCCCAGCAGAAGCAAATGGTATCACAATTATGGGTATGGAAATTTACGTGATTACGGACTTGCCGATAAGAAAGCCGCCGCAGAACAATTGGCAGATCGCTACAAATTTATTGATTTAAGCAGAGTGGGAATTCACGGACATAGTGGGGGTGGATTTATGAGCACCGCTGCCATGCTAGTGTATCCCGATTTCTTTAAAGTAGCAGTATCCTCTTCCGGAAATCATGAGAACAATATTTACAATCGCTGGTGGAGCGAAAAACATCATGGCGTAAAAGAGCAAATCAACGACAAAGGTGATACCAGTTTCGTTTATGCAATTGAAAAGAACAGTGAGCTTGCTAAGAACTTGAAAGGACACTTGATGCTCACTACAGGTGATGTTGACAACAACGTTCACCCGGCTCTTACGATTCGCATGGCCAATGCGCTCATCAAAGCCAACAAGCGTTTTGATTTCATGCTCTTTCCCGGACAAAGGCATGGATACGGTGATATGACCGAATATTTCTTCTGGCTGATGGCCGATTATTATGCTAAATATTTATTGGGCGATTTTTCTCAACCGGTAGATTTAGTAGAAATGCAGAAAGAAGTTGAACAATCGGGAACAAAAACAAAGAAGTAAACAACAACAAAAGCCCCTTCCAATAAGAAGGGGCTTTTCATTTGATCAAGGCTAATGGCTAATGTAACTATTATTTCGGCTTTGCAACCACAAATGGAAAATACTAATAATGAGTTGGAATGAGCAAAGAAAATGCCCGTTAACATTCGTTTTACAAAAAAGCCCCGCCAGAAGACGGGGCCGAATTTGTGAGTCTCTTTAATAGACCTCAGTTCTTTTTAAAAGGAAGCTGAGGCATTGTTAAGACTCAGCTGACTGCTTCTTTTCAGTTATCCTTGTTTAAATTTCTCTTTCTTTCTTCTTCCCTTCGTTCAAATTGAAATTCAATTGATGTCCCATTATAACATCTCCAAATTCAGAGTTTACTTTTAAAGTGGCGCCTCCATTTCCACATTTGCCATTATAGTCGTGGTCAAATTTAGGCCCTCTTCTGTCGTTATCTTCTTTGTCTTCATCAATATCGAAACCGGTCTTGTTTTTCAATTCTGAGAAGTTTGTATGGAAAGAGCAATTGGCCGAAAAATCTTTTGAAACATCCAGTAACAATTCGTTGAAATTATTTTTAATGGTAAGTGATTTCAATGCGTTATCTAAACCCAATTTAATTGAGCCATTGTGCTCAAGATTCATCTTCACTGTACCTTCCACTTTAGAGATCAATGTTTTGGAAAATTTGATGGATACAGTACCGCCATTGATACTTTCAATACTACTTCCTCCGCTGAATTCAATTTCAATGGATTTTACATTTGAAAGTTTTCCGGCTGTTAACACTCCAAACTTTTGCTCGATGCTAATAGCACCTTTATAGTCACCAATGAATGTTTTTCCGAATTGATTGGTAGAGTTCAACGTAGCCGTAGATGGGATATATACCACATAATTAATGCTAAAGCTGGTATTGTTGTAGCGAGAACCTTTGCCCCAACTGTCTTTCATTTTCGTTTTGAAATTCACAGTGGAACCCGATTTGCCGTCTTCAATGCTTAAACGATCCAGTAATTCTTCCGCTACATCTTCGGTTTTTGCTTTTCCTACCATTGTTACATCAACTTTCACTTCCGATTTATCCCAGTTCACATATTTGATATCGCCAAATTGGTTGGAAATGGAAACGGCATCAGAGCCGGAAAGTGTGTAAGACTTAGAATAGGTTTTTGTTTTTTCAACCCAAGGATCTGTATCGCCTCCTGTTCCTGCGAATGCGGAAATTTGAAGGCATACAAGAAATAAAGTGCTATAGATTTTTTGAATTCGATTCATGATTTGAATTTTTTGATGATTTGATTTGATCGATGATCAACAATTGACGATTGATCAAATCCATTTGCATTTTCAAGTTTTGTAACATCGCTTCCAGTAGTTGTTCTCTATTAGGGTTGGCCGGCAACTCTAATTTCAAAACATGGTAGTTACTATCGAGCTGATGAATGTCTGAAACAAATTGTTTATACAATTCCGGTTGTTCTTTTTCGAAAGACTTCAGTTCTTCCTGTTTTAGTTCCACCAGTTTTGTAAATTGATACACCTGTTGTGCATAGGCCGGATTGATCTCATTCAAGCCTACTGTATCAACAGATTTTTCAACCTGTGCCATTGAATGGGTGTTTGTTTCCGGGATGAAATAACGGGCAGCTAGCATTCCCATTATCACCAATACTGCGGCCGCAGCACTGATTTTCCATGCAGAGAAACTGAACACTTTTGCGGATTTTTTTGCCGGCACCACGCGCTGTGCAATTTTATTCCACACTTCTGATCCCGGAACCTCTGAATCAAAATCATCTCTGTGGTTACTAATAAAATCGTCCAAACGAGTACTCATAATACGCCTCCTTCTTTTATGATCGTTAATAACTTCTGTTTACCCCGTACATATTGAGTTCGTACGGTATTGTGTGTGATACCCAATATTTCTGCTATTTCCTCATGATCGTAGCCCTCCAGTAAATACAAGGTTACCACTGTTCTGTACCCATCGGGTAGCTTTTCAATCGCTCTTTTTACTAGCGCAACTTGCCAGGCTTGTTCTGTTTCATTAACAGGTTCTGGCTCTGCAACTGCATCTTCATGAAATTCGGTCACTTCTACCAACTGAACCCGACGCTTGCGGAGTACATTGATCGATTTATTGATAACGATCCTCTTCAACCAAGCTCCAAAAGTGGAGCGGTAATTGAAATCGCGTAAACTTCGGAATGCATCTACAAAAGCTTCTTGCAGCACATCTTCAGCGTCGTCGGAATTATTAACAATCCGAAGACTGGTATTGTACATGGCTTTTGCGTACTTCTGGTAAAGGGTCTCGTAACTCGGTGCATGCCCCGATTTACAACGCTCTACTAGTTCATCCCGGGCTATGGTGGCAGTCAGCTCCAAATTGGGTGTTTTTAATCAAGTTCAAATATAAGTACACCACCTTGGAATCAATGTTGCACGAATCCTTTATATTTTTTTAAAACCACTAAAACCAACACGTTACACAGACTTCCAATTGTTAGGTTTTCATTTACTTTTTGCTTTTTCAGACGTATCTTTATAAAAAATTGCTTGTTTATGGCCCAGGATCTATTTCAGTCGCCCGACTATTTTAACGTAGATGATTTGTTGACCGAAGAGCATAAAATGATTCGGGATACGGTTCGTGCTTATGTTAAGAAGGAAATTTCTCCCATTATTGAAGACTATGCGCAAAGGGCAGAATTCCCGCAGCATATTGTAAAACAATTGGGCGAGTTGGGATGCTTTGGTCCTACTATTCCTGAGCAATACGGAGGAGGTGGACTCGACTATATTAGCTATGGTTTAATGATGCAGGAATTGGAAAGGGGAGACAGTGGCGTTCGGTCAACGGCTTCCGTTCAAGGTTCTTTAGTAATGTTCCCGATTTATGAATACGGCAGCGAGGAACAACGCATGAAGTATTTACCTAAACTGGCGAGCGGCGAGTGGCTTGGATGTTTTGGACTAACCGAACCCAACCATGGTAGTAACCCGGCCGGTATGCTTACCAATATAAAAGACGCGGGAGATCATGTAATTTTGAACGGTGCAAAAATGTGGATCAGCAATGCTCCCTATGCACAAGTGGCAGTAGTTTGGGCTAGAGACGAAGCCGGTGACATCAGAGGTTTAATAGTAGAACGTGGTATGGAAGGCTTCTCAACTCCTACAACACATGGTAAATGGAGCCTTCGTGCGAGTGCAACCGGTGAATTGGTGTTCGATAATGTGAAAGTTCCTAAAGAGAATATATTACCCAACGTAAAAGGGTTGAAAGGTCCATTGGGTTGTTTAACAAAAGCGCGTTATGGAATTGCTTGGGGAACGGTAGGAGCAGCAATGGATTGTTATGATACAGCCTTGCGTTACGCAAAAGAACGTGTTCAATTCGATCGACCCATAGCCGGATTCCAACTTCAACAAAAGAAATTGGCAGAAATGGTAACGGAAATCACGAAAGCCCAATTGTTGAATTGGAGAATGGGTGTTCTTATGAACGAACACCGCGTTACTCCTCAACAAGTGAGTATGGCCAAGCGCAACGGTTGTGAAATAGCCACTCAAATTGCCCGTGATGCACGTCAAATGCTAGGAGGAATGGGTATCACCGGGGAGTACAGCATCATGCGCCACATGATGAATTTAGAAAGTGTAATTACATATGAAGGCACCCACGACATTCACCTGCTTATCACAGGTATGGATGTTACCGGGCTGAATGCTTTTAAATAAAGAAACGAAACATGAGAGTTTTCCTAATTGGGTTTATGGGCAGTGGTAAGAGCCATTGGGGACGCATCCTACAAGATGCGTTGAAAATAAACTTCTATGATTTAGACTCAGTGATTGAAGAAAAGGAAAACCAAACCATTGCTCAAATCTTTGAATCCAAGGGGGAGGAGTATTTTCGTAGATTAGAACATGAAACCTTGGATGCAATGATTCAAGAGCATCCTGAGATGATTCTTTCCTGCGGTGGTGGCACTCCTTGTTTCTTTAAGAATATTGATTTAATGAAACAGTCGGGAACCGTAGTATGGCTCAATCCGGCTGTAGAAGCCTTGGTGAAAAGGCTGGTTAAAGAGAAAGAGAAAAGGCCTTTGTTGAATGAAGTGTCCGATGAGGCCTTGCATTCATTCATCTTAAAGAAAATGAACGACAGAAGAATCTATTATGAGCAAGCACATGTTCATGTAGAAGAAGATAAAGCAACTCCAGCATCACTTATCGAACAAATAGTACATGCATAAGAAAACCCTGATTACAGCCTCCATTCTTGGTGCCCTTGCCGTAGCGCTTGGTGCTTTTGGTGCGCATGGATTGAAGCAATTGGTGCCTCCTGAAACAGTTACAACTTTTGAAACAGGTGTAAAGTATCAATTCTACCACGTATTTGCTTTATTAATTATCGGTGTGGTGTATGCACAAGTTCCATCCAAAGCACTTTTACAAGCAGCACTCTTTTTTCAAATTGGAATCTTACTTTTTAGTGGATCACTCTACGCGCTCACAGCTTTGAAAGCTACCGATACCGTTGGTTTGAGCGGAATTGGAATTATTACTCCATTGGGAGGAGTGGCATTTATAGTTGGTTGGTTGCTAATGGCAAAAGCGTTCTGGAAGTCTTAAAACGGTGCGACAAACAAGATAGTGGTGCCTTGATCGCTGGAATTTACTTCTAAGCTTCCTTCAACCATTTCCATTCTTCTTTTCATATTGCTTAATCCGTTTCCAAATCGTTTGAGTTTCTCTTGATCAATTCCAACCCCATTATCGGTAACCCGAATGGCCAAAGTCTTCTTGTCGGTATTGATCTCGATTCCCATGGATACTTCTGTAGCATGTGCATGCTTCAGAATATTATTGAGCGATTCTTTTATACTCAAAAAGATGTTTCTTCTTTTCTCTCCACTCATCTCCACATTTGGAATGCTATTGGGAAGTGCCACGCGGCAATTGATCTCTGTATTGTCGAAATACTCAAGGGTGTGCGAACGTACGTAAGCAATCAGACTTTCTAAACTATCATTCGAACTTTTCATGGTCCAAATAATACTGTTCATTTTTCCCAATAGGTCATTCGATGCATTGGAGATGCGTTCCAATTCAGGAAATTTATCATCCTTAATTTTGGTACGCATAATTTCACTCATCAAACGGATTGCGGTCATTCCCGACCCTAACTCATCGTGCATGTCGGCAGAAATTCGATCACGCTCTTCTTGTCTTGTGGTTGCGATCGCCAATTGTTTTTCAAACTCATTTCTTTCTTTTTCCAATAATAAACGTTCTTTTTCACGGGCTCTTTCAGAAATTTCGACTCTGTTTTTGTAAGACAATCCCAATAAGAACGCTAACAACTCAAGCGCTACACCGGCTTCATAATAAAACAGACCTCGATTGAACAATGAGAATTTATCAGCAGAGAATTTTATTTTGAAAATGGTCATTAGCGAAAGCACTGAAAATACCAATAATGCGATGTTTCCGGCTGCTAGATACTTAATGAGCGCATCTTTCTTTCTCAAACCATATACGATGAATACAATTCCTGTAACAAACATGAAGACTTTTGTTACATAATTTTCAATGATATAAAGTAACACGTACTGAGTAGTGAAAAAGTAAACACAGGTGAACACTAAAAACATTAATCCCAAAATCACCATCGTAACTTTGAAAAACTTATAAAGAAAAGGATGATCTGTTTTGGTGTTGAGAAATTTGCTCATGAAAATCAGATAGAAAATAACTCCCACAACTAACCCAAGAAAGTCATAATACTCCTCATAGAGGAAATTCCATTCCACGTTTAGTCCAATAGCCGAGGTTTTAAAGAAAAACACAAAAGTGGAGCATGTAGCGTAGATGGCATAATAGAGAAATTCGTTATTTCTGTTTTGCGAGAAGAGCGATAGAGAATAAAACACCATGAGAAGCATCATTCCGGCAAAAATATAGGTCATCATGTCCATCCCTGTATCTCTAAACTTCAACTGGTGAGCCCAACTTTTTATAAAGTCCTTCTCTATAATACAGGGATTGAAATGGTTGGCATTGGTACGAATGAAATTCATCTCGGCGAAATAAACAATTGTATCACCGGGCTGTATGGTCAGCAAGCGGCTTCCTTTGAAATATTTGTCATCCTCTGCTTGTTCTGGAACAGGAATGGGACTGTTAACGCCGGCCTTTTTATCAGTATAGTAAAGTTCAAAATTTCGATGGTAGTAGCCTGGTGAGAAATACACTTCCTTCTCAATAGGCAGGGTATTGGTAACAGCAAAACACATGATCAGCTTGTGCTCCAAAAAGCGATCCGGCATGCTCGGGTTCATCGCTGTATAAGGGATGTGTTGGTACTCCAAATTTTGGAGTTCAGAAGCCTCTACTTGGTCAATGTTTTTAGAATTGAATACCGCGAGGCGGTTGATATTATCGTAGAGTCGAATGGTGGCAACATCGCGAACTGAGTCGACCGGCAGTTGTTGAGCAGTCAAAGATTTAACCGATGAAAGCAAGAACAGGGCTAAAAGGAGCTTTTTTAGCATGCGTTGAAGGTTGCTTTCTCGGATTCGGTTCATGTGCAATTTCTTGGTTTTGGTACCTGAAAAATACATTTTTTAAGTCAGCAGCCCAAAAACAGGTAAATTGCCCACAGATCGCTGCCAATGGCGGCTAGTACTTATCTTTGCACTATGGCGAATCGATTGAAGACGGGGAAGAAAACATCCAAACCTACGGCTGACCAATTAAAGCCCGAAGAAGATATCAAAGTATCTGTTCAACAACTGGTAAGGGATGAAAGAACCCGAAAAATTGCTGGTACCCTCTCTTTATTGGCTGCAGTGTTTTTATTTGTAGCCTTTACTTCCTATTTGTTTACCTGGAGAGAAGATCAAGACAAAGTTTTGAATCAAGGCGCCTCCATTTTACTTCCTTCGGCAGATGTAAAATCACTTAATTTATTAGGTAATATTGGTGCGTATATCTCACATCAGTTCTTTTTCAATGGATTTGGACTTGCATCTTATTTTTTCTGTTCCTTCTTCTTTGTGGTAGGAGCAAATGCACTTTTTTCTAAGAAACTGTTTTCAATAGCCAGGAACATTCGGTACCTCATTGTTGGGGTAGTATTCTTCAGCGTGTTGCTTTCGTTCCTTACGGCACGCAATCATTTTGCTTGGGGTGGTGCTTTTGGAGATATGTTAAGCGATTGGTTGGTTAAAATGATCGGTTTTATCGGCACAGCGGCGGTCTTATTGGTTGTTGGGTTGGCCTATTTTATCTGGCGTTTCAATCCTGTTTTCAATGTTCCCAAATTACCAAAGAAAGAAACAAGTACTGCCAACACTGAAAGTGCAATTGAATCGGAGGAGGCAGCTCCTGCAATAGCGCCCATTGGTGAGGACGAAAACAATACGGTAGAAACTCCCGCAAAAGGAAATAAGTTGAAAGGAAAGAAGGGTGTTGTAGTAATACCTCCCTCAAAAAATACAGATTCCATACCGTTCGACATTATTGAGAAAGAAGCTCCAGCTGCCGATGACATTCGCAAAGGAATGCTGGAAACCACCGAAGAAAATGCAGCATTGGAAGAAGAAGCTGAGGCGCCAGTGATAATGCCAGTGGAAACTCCGGTTCCTCCGGTAGCACCGCCCATTGTAGAACCTACGGTAGTTACACCAAAAGTGCCCCTTTCTGAAATTCCACTTGAAATCAAAGTAGCAACCGAAGCTGAAGAAGAGCAAGAAGAAGAAGCTCCGGCTGCAAAACCCGTGGAAATGGAGCCTTACGAGCCAACCTTGGATCTTCGCGATTATAAATATCCACCGCTCGATTTGTTGGAGACCCATGGAAGTGAAAAGATCATTCAAGATCCAACAGAATTGGAGTCTAATAAAAACCAGATCATCAATACCCTCAAACACTACGATATTGCCATTCAAAAAATTAGTGCCACCGTTGGTCCAACAGTAACACTTTATGAAATTGTACCGGCGCCGGGGGTGAGAATTTCAAGGATTAAAAACTTGGAAGATGATATCGCACTTAGTTTGGCCGCACTCGGAATTCGTATCATTGCCCCGATTCCAGGTAAAGGCACCATTGGTATTGAAGTACCCAATGTGAAGAAAACCATTGTAAGCATGAAAACGGTGTTGGCATCAGAAAAATTCCAACACAATAATTTTAGCTTACCCATTGCCGTTGGTAAAAAAATCGATAACGAAAATTTCATTGTTGATTTGGCTACAATGCCCCACTTGCTGATGGCAGGGGCTACCGGACAAGGTAAATCGGTAGGGGTGAATGCGATACTTGTATCATTACTCTATAAAAAACATCCCTCTCAATTGAAGTTTGTTTTAGTGGATCCAAAGAAGGTAGAATTAAGTTTGTATCGAACCATCGAAAAACATTTCTTGGCGAAATTGCCGGGAGAAGAAGAGGCTATTATCACCGACACAAAGAAAGTGGTAAATACCTTGAATGCACTTTGTATAGAGATGGACAATCGGTACGATCTTCTCAAAGAAGCCGGTGCCAGAAACATCCGAGAATACAACGAAAAGTTCATCAAACGCAAATTAAACCCGCAGAAAGGGCATCAATTCCTGCCCTTCATCGTATTGGTTATTGATGAATTTGCCGATTTGATCATGACGGCGGGTAAGGAAGTAGAAATGCCCATTGCCCGTTTAGCCCAATTGGCACGTGCTATTGGTATCCATTTGATCATCGCTACCCAACGCCCTTCAGTAAATATTATCACCGGTACCATCAAAGCGAACTTCCCGGCTCGAATCGCGTTTAAAGTGTCGTCAAAAGTGGATTCAAGAACCATTTTAGACACCGGTGGGGCCGAACAATTGATCGGGAAAGGCGATATGTTGATCTCCTATAATGGCGAGGTTTCCCGATTACAGTGCGTTTTCGTTGATACCCCGGAAGTGGAAAGTGTGTGTGATTATATCGGTGACCAACGTGGCTACCCACAAGCTTTCTTGCTTCCGGAGTATGTAGATGAGAAAGACATGGATGCCAAAGATTTCGATCTGAGCGATAGAGATCCCTTGTTTGAAGACGCAGCACGCTTGATTGTTCAACATCAAGTTGGGTCTACCTCTCTCATTCAAAGAAGAATGAAATTGGGATATAACCGCGCGGGGCGTCTTATGGACCAGCTGGAATCTGCCGGAATTGTAGGCCAAAATCAAGGATCTAAGGCTCGAGATGTGCTTATTAAAACCGAAATGGATCTGGAACAGCACCTAAGCAGCCTCGGTTAGAAATATGTTAAGTTTCCTCTTGGTTGCGAACGTTTCAACATCAAACAACGTCTAACGTATTGATAAATTCCAATATATTTACATTAAAATCTTTAACCGTTATCATGAAATCATTTTACTCCTTTATTGCTTGCAGCTTAATTGCCCTTACCGTTTCTGCTCAAAACAATAGTATTGGAAACAATGATCCGGCGGCCAAAAAAATATTGGACGGTGTGAGTGCGCAGTTTAAAACTTACAAAGCCATTCAAGCTGTTTTTACATTGAAGGTGGAAGATGCAAAAGGAAAAGTGCAAGGAATTAAAAAAGGCACGGTGTATTTGAAAGGCCAAAAGTACCGTGTGTCAATCACTGGTCAAGAGATTTTTTGCGACGGAAAAACCATTTGGACCTACGATAAATCAACCAATGAAGTAACCATCACAGCAGTTGATAATTCAGCATCTTCTATTACACCTCAAAAGCTGTTCACTAATTTCTACGATAAAGATTTTCTGTATAAACTGAATGGGGAACAAAAAGAAGGCAATAAAACCCTTCAGGAAATAGAATTGACTCCCACCGATAAAACCAAAAACTTCCACAAAGTGTATGTTTTGGTAGATAAAGCAACTAAAAATATTTACAGCACTCGGATCTTAGAGAAAGGGGGAAATAAGTTCAGCTATACAATCAATAGTTTCAATGGCAAAGCAGTTGTAGCAGATGCCATGTTTGTTTTCGATAAAGCTAAGTTTCCGGGAGTAGAAGTAGTAGACCTGCGCTAATTTCCCCAACGATACGTTTTGATATCAATTCCGGCCAAATCGAGGATTCTGTCGGTTACAGTTGCAGCAGCTTCTTCAAGAGTTTTGGGAACGCTGTAAAAGGATGGTGTTGCCGGACATATAATGCCCCCTGCCAAAGTAACTGTTTCCATATTTCTGATGTGGATGAGATTGTAAGGGGTGTCACGAACCATTAAGATCAGCTTTCTTCGTTCCTTTAATACCACATCCGCTGCTCTGGTTATTAGATCATTGGAGATTCCGGTGGCAATTCTCCCCAAAGTTCCCATGGAACAAGGAGCCACAATCATCGTATTGTACTGACCGGAACCGGACGCGAAAGGCGCCATAAAGTCATTTGTGCCATAATAGTGGATAGGGTAGGACTCATAATCTTTATTCCCAAGCTCGGTAGCCCACACTGTTTTGGCATTCTCAGTCATCACCACCGCTAAGTCAGTCCATTGATTCTTAACTGTTAAGAGTTTCTCAATGAGTTGTTTTGCGTAAATGGAGCCACTTGCACCCGTGATCGCCAACACAATTTTATGCATGATTTTTGAGTTATTTTAATAAGCAATATTAACTAAAGATGCAAACAGTTAAACTGGGATTTTTGTTGACCATTTTCAGTGTGTTCCTTTTGTCAATGAAGAAAGACAAAGCGCCATCGGGTACACAATGGATGACACTTGCTATGGCGGAAGACAGTTTGAAAGTAGCCAAAAGACCCGTATTAATTGACCTCTATACCGATTGGTGTGGTTGGTGTAAAGTGATGGATAAGAAAACCTATTCCAACAAGAATGTGGCGGCTTATATTGCCAGCAAATTTTACGCAGTAAAAGTGAACGCAGAAAGCCGAACCGCTTTTACTTGGATGGGCAAATCGTACAACTACAATGAAAGATACAGAACCAATGACTTTGCAATGTTTCTAACACAAGGTCAACTTTCCTATCCAACTACCGTTATCATTCCTACTGATGGTAGTGAACCTCAAGCGATCCCCGGTTATCTTGAAACCAAAGACTTTGAACTAATTCTTACTTACTTCGGGGAAGGGCACTATGGTAAAATTCCTTTTCAGCAGTATCAACAGCAATTCAAATCCTCTTGGAAATAGCAAACAGTTGATCGAAATCAAGTTGATTTACATCAAGTAAAAACTAAAACTCCACTTATTCGGTTGTTCTATCAGTTTAGGCCAACTCAACACTCCTGAACTGCAAGAGTAACCGCAAACGTTTGCAGACTAATATTTTGTGTATTTACTTTATTTCTATATTGATTTCAGTCAATTTAATATAAGTTGACTAAAAACCCTTTGTCAAAGAATGAAAGTAGACCTTAGCAAGCCCTATATTTGACTTTTCATAGGATAAGGTTTAATGGTTAATGGTATTTGATTAGTGCAGTCCCGCGTTATTGCGGGACTCTTTTTTTGCTGGTATGCAAGAATATTTTTAAAAAGGAAACATCGCTTCTTAATTCGAGGCTTTACTTTCTTCGCGTCAATCACAGAAATAAAAAAAATATTAAAAAGAAAGCCCGTCTCGTTATGAATGAGACGGGCTTTTTGGGCGATTTAAAAATCACTTATTTTGACTCAGCCATATCGGGAATTGCTTCAACTTTGTAAGCACCGGCATCCAATTTCTTCTTGGTTTCTTCAAATGCAACCAGTGTAGCTTCGATATCAGCATCAGTATGTACTGCAGTAGGTATCAAGCGGTAAATGATATGCCCTTTTGGAATTACGGGATATACCACAATAGAACAGAAAATATTATAGTTTTCACGAAGATCCATTACCATGGCGGTAGCTTCTTCTACGCCTCCTTTCATGTAAACGGGAGTAACAACAGAATCTGTTTTACCAATATCAAATCCTCTTTCTTTCAAACCATTTTGAAGCTTCAGGGCATTTTCCCAAAGTTTTGCCTTTAATGAAGGTTGAGTTTTTAATAGCTCCAATCTTTTGAGGTTACCAATTACAAGAGGCATCGGTAAACTTTTGGCAAAAATTTGAGAACGAATATTGTAACGAACGTAGTCGATGATGGCCTTGTCGCCGGCAATGAATGCACCAATAGACGCCATTGATTTGGCAAACGTAGAGAAGTACAAATCAATTTGATCTTGTACACCTTGCTCTTCGCCTGCACCGGCACCCGTTTTACCGAGCGTCCCGAAACCGTGGGCATCATCTACTAACAAACGGAATTGAAACTTCGATTTTAATGCTACAATTTCCTTCAACAAGCCTTGGTCGCCGGCCATTCCAAACACTCCTTCAGTTATTACTAAAATACCTCCTTGACCTTGCTTTTCAACCAAAGCTGTTGCTCTTTGCAATTGCTTTTCGCAATCTGCCACATCGTTGTGTTTAAATACAAAACGATGGCCGGGGTGCAATCGCACACCGTCAATGATACAAGCATGGCTTTCAGCATCGTACACAATTACATCATGACGACTCACCAACACATCAATCAAACTCACCATACCTTGGTATCCAAAGTTCAGGAGAATGGCGTCTTCTTTTCCTTCGAATGCTGCCAACTCTCTTTCCAGTTGTTCGTGATAGTTGCTATTACCACTCATCATGCGCGCTCCCATCGGAAGTGCCAATCCAAATTCAGCTGCTGCGTCTGCATCTGCTTTTCTAACTTCCGGGTGATTCGCCAAGCCTAAATAATTATTCAAGCTCCATACAATCATATCCTTGCCTCTGAACTTCATTCTCGTTCCAATTTCACCCTCCAGCTTAGGGAATGCAAAATATCCGTGTGCACGCTCGCGGTGCTGACCTAAGGGACCATAGTTCTTGAGTAGTCTTTCAAACAAATCTGCCATATCAAATTTTTTTTACCTGATGGGGCTTTCAGGATGGTTTTTGAATGCCGCAAAGGTAACAAATTGCGCCGACGTTACCAATCGAACAACAGTTGACTGATTTTATTTGCAACTGTATTGTAAATCATTTAGTTATATATTTATCCGTTCACAGAAAATTTACATGAAACAGTTTCGAATGAACTTATATTTGCAAAAAAGCTACTAATGATCAGATCTTTCCTACTTGCAGCCGCAACGATCGGTTTTTTACAAGGTTTTGCTCAACTCAAACAGCAAACGAAAACAGCTGCTGTACCGCGCCCTAAATTGGTGGTAGGTATTATGGTTGACCAAATGAGATGGGATTATTTATACCGCTTCAAAAATCGATATGTTGACGGAGGGTTCAACCGTTTAATGCGAGAAGGAATGAATTGTCAGAATACAATGATTCCCTATGCTCAAACTGTTACAGCCGCTGGGCATACCTGTGTTTATACTGGCTCTGTCCCTGCAATTCACGGTATTATGGGAAATGAGTGGTTTGATAAAAGCCAGAATCGCGAGATCTATTGTGCAGAAGACAAAACCGTTTCACTCGTAGGTGTAGAAAAAGGCGAGCCCATGAGCCCTGCAAATATGTGGACCACCACAATTTGCGACGAACTGAAACTCGCCACTAATTTCAAAAGTAAAGTACTCGGAATAGCTATTAAAGATAGAGGGGGCATCCTACCGGCAGGACATTCGGCTGATGCTGCCTATTGGTACGATGGCACTTATGGGAAATGGATAACCAGCACATATTACATGAATAGCTTGCCACAATGGGTGAACAAGTTTAATGATAAAAAGCTTGTTGATAGTTTTTATAAGTTGAATTGGAACACCCTTTTCCCGATTGACTCCTATACTCAAAGTGATGCCGACGAGGTGCCTTACGAAGGCAAATTTGCACATGAAAAAGCGCCAGTTTTCCCACACGATTTGGTTTCAAGAGTAGGCAAAGACTATGGTACCATCAGAAACACTCCTTTTGGTAATAGTTTCACCATTCAATTCGCTCAAGAAGCGTTGGTACAGGAAGGAATGGGAGCCGATGATATTACAGATTTTTTGGCCATGAGTCTTTCTTCAACCGATTATGTTGGCCATCAATTTGGACCAAACAGTATCGAAATTGAAGACACCTACTTGCGTTTGGATCGTGATTTAGCGGCATTTTTTACCTTCTTAGATAAGAAAGTAGGCGCGGGGAATTATACCGTTTTCTTAACTGCAGACCACGCCGTAGCACATGTGCCTGATTACAATAAAGCGCATAAACTGCCCGGTAAAGCCATTGCTTCTAGCACTACTGAACTGAATGCTAAACTGGAAGAAGTATTTAAAGTGAAAGGCATTGTTCGTTCTTCTGCCAACTATCAATTGTATTTGAATGATCGAATCATTGACAGTGCCGCACTTGATAAATCAGCTATCAAGAAATATATTGTTCAATATCTGAATCAGCTCCCCGATGTATTGGTAGCATTTGAAACTGCAAACAGTGTTACAGCGCCTTTGCCGCAATCGGTGAGAGAACAATTTGCGAACGGGTTCAATACCAAAAGAGGGGGCGATATTCAAATTGTTTTAAAAGCGGGGTATTTCTATGGAGGTAAAACAGGAACTACCCACGGTAGTTTTAATCCCTATGATGCTCACATTCCATTGTTGTTTATGGGATGGGGGATCAAGAAAGGAAGCTTAACAAGAGAAGTGTACATGACTGATATTGCTGTTACACTTGCTTCATTGTTGAAAGTACAAATGCCAAGTGGAGCAGTTGGCCATGTTATTCCTGAAGTACTGCAATAATGGCTTCTGGGTAAATTGACGAAAGAAGTTCATTATTTTCTTAATACATGACGAACGGAAATACTTTCAGGTATTTCCGTTCTTATTTTTACACCAAATAGCCTAAATATGATCAAAAAAAGTGTTACTACAATTGCCCTTATCCTATGTGTGGCAATTTCTATGGGTCAATCCAGTGTTGACCTCTCGCAAAAATTACCCTTCGATCCTAAAGTAAAAATGGGTAAGCTCGATAATGGCCTTACCTATTTCATTCGTCAAAACAAAAAGCCTGAACAACGTGTAGAACTGCGATTGGTGGTTAACGCAGGAGCTATTAATGAAGACGATGACCAACAAGGTTTGGCACATATGGCCGAGCACATGGCCTTTAACGGTACAAAGAATTTCAAGAAGAACGATATCGTTTCTTTCTTACAAGATATCGGTGTTGGGTTCGGCAACGACTTGAATGCATACACTTCATTTGATGAAACCGTTTATATCCTTCCTATTCCAACCGATAAACCCGGAAATCTTGAAAAAGGATTTCAAGTGTTGGAAGATTGGGCACACAACGTAACCTACATAACTGAAGACATTGAAGGAGAACGTGCCATTATTCTTGAAGAAAGCAGATTGGGGAAAGGAGCTGATGATCGCATGTTCAGAAAAATTTACCCTAAATTATTTGAAGGATCTAAATATGCGAAACGTTTACCAATTGGTATCGACAGCATCATTAAAAACTTCCCGTCCGATGCCATTCGTCGCTTTTATAAAGATTGGTACCGCCCGAATTTAATGGCTGTAATTGTTGTAGGAGACATTGAACCTGCTGCTGCAGAAGCTATGATCAAAAAGCATTTTGCAGGATTGGTGAACCCCGCAAACGAACGCAAAAGAGAAGTGGCTGCCGTATACCCCTATAAGCAAACTGATGTAGAAATTGTGACCGACAAGGAAGCAACAGACTACAGTGCGGTAATCAATTATCCCTATTTCTACCAAGCTGCAAGCAGCACCGTGGGCGATTATAAGAATGATCTTATTGAGCGCATGTTTGCAACGCTCTTGAACCAGCGATTGCAAGAACTAACACAGCAATCGAATCCACCTTATGTAAGAGCCGGAGTTAGCTTTGGATCTTATGCACGCAATTATAATGGGTTTTCAGCTTATGTAGATATGGGTACCGGTGATGTTAAAAAAGGCATCGCGGCTTTAAGTGAAGAAGTTGAAAGAGCAAAGCGATTTGGATTTACTACTTCTGAATTGGAAAGAGCAAAAAAGAATTTATTGGCTACTTATGAAAGGGCGTATAACAACCGTGACAAAAACGAATCCGGTAATTATGTTGAAGAATACGTTTCTTATTTTTTAGCCGGAGAACCTAGTCCGGGAATTGAAAAAGAATTCGAACTGGTAAAGCAATTATTGCCTACCATCACCATTGAAGACTTAAATGGCCTTACAAAACTCTTAAAAGAGAATACCAATCGATTCGTTTATGTTACCGGCCCGGAAAAGAAAGCAAATGACCCATTGCCCGATAATCAAACGGTATTGAATGTTCTCAATGAAAAAGAGAAGGCCACACTCAAACCTTATGAAGAGAAGGCAGTGAGTTCATCATTGTTAACAACGCTTCCTAAGGCCGGAAAAGTTGTAACAAAAACTGCCAATGCAAAACTTGGAACAACTGAACTAGTACTTAGCAACGGCGTTAAAGTAATTTTAAAACCCACTGATTTCAAAAATGATCAAGTGATCATGAATGCAGGTCGATTTGGTGGAAAGAATGCTTATGCTGTAGCTGATAAATTTAGCGCCGAATATGCTACTCAAATTGTAAGCGCCATGGGTGTTGGAAATTTCGTACCGGTGGATCTCCGAAAAGCACTTGCCGGAAAATCACTCAATGTAGCACCCTACATCACTGGAACTACTGAAGGATTTTCAGGAAACTCTACTATAAAAGATTTGGAAACATTTTTCCAATTGAATTACCTCTACGTTACAGCTCCACGCAAAGACACGGCTTTGTTCCGCTCTTTCACACAGCGTAATAAATCGCAATATGCTATGTTAGGATCCAATCCACAGGCAGCCTTTGTAGATACGCTGTATAAAGTTCTCTTCAACAACAATCCCAAAGCACCCATTGTAGTTCCAAACAGTTCTTATTTCGATAAAATAAACATTGATCGATCAGTTGCTATTTACAAAGAGCGCCTCGGTGATGTAACCGGAATGAACTACGTTTTTACCGGAAGCTTTAAAGTGGAAGAGATGATTCCCTTTATTGAAAAATACATTGCAAGCTTACCTGCTTCAGGTAAGAAGACCAATTTCGTTGACGATAAAGTTCGACCATTAAGTGGGAAGAAACAATTGAACATCGCGAAAGGGAAAGAGCAAAAAAGTTTGATTCTTGGAATTTATTCCGGTGAAGTTCCTTATTCACAAGACTTAGAATTGAAAGCGACCGTATTAAGTGAAGTATTGAACATTCGTATCATTGAAGAATTGAGAGAAAAAATTCAAGGTATTTATGGTGGTGGAACTTTTGCTCAACTTGAAAAGGAGCCATACAGCAATTATAGTTTTATTCTGCAATTGCCTTGTGGACCTGAAAAAGTAGACACTCTTATCAAGGCGGTTCAAAAGGAATTTGCTTTGATCATAGAGAAAGGGCCCGATCAATCTTATTTAGATAAAGTAAAAAAGCAATTGATAGAACAACAAAAAGTAGTTTTGAAAGAAAATGGTCAATGGGGCCAGACTTTACTTAACAGCGCGTTGAGAAAAGCGGATCCATCTTTCTTTACTGATTTTGAAGCAAAGATCAATAAGCTCACAACTAAAGACATTCAACAAGCTGCAAAGATCTTTTTGGGTGGTCCCAATCAATTCACAGCGGTGTTAATGCCGGAAGCGGCCGGAGGTGAACACAAAGAACAGAAAAAAGGATTCTAATTTTAATCGAATTTGTTTGGAGGCCATGCAGCAGCATGGCCTTTTTTCATAGCATCCTGTTCATTTTATTTGTTATTTTGTGGCATGGCAGAAAACAGATTTCCCTACCTACAGTTATTGAGATTTACAACCAGTGTTTTTGAGAAAATCGGATGCAACCCTACTGATGCTGAATTGGCTGCTAAAGTGTTACTGAGTGCCGATTTAAGAGGCATCGATTCTCATGGGGTAGCTCGTTTAAGTGGATATGTTCGTTTGTGGGAAGTAAAGCGTGTGAATGCCAATCCCAACATCAAGATCATTCATGAAACTCCATCCACTGCAGTAATTGATGGCGACGGTGGATTAGGTTTAGTAGTGGCGCCATTTGCAATGAAAGTGGCTATCGAAAAAGCGAAAAACGCCGGAACGGGGTGGGTGAGTGTTCAGAACAGCAACCATTTTGGAATTGCCGGGTACCATGCATTAATGGCAGTAGAACAGGATATGATTGGTTGGGCCATGACCAATGCGAGCCCCTTGGTAGCGCCTACCTTTTCAACAGAACGTTTACTTGGAACCAATCCAATATGTGTAGCAGTGCCTGCAGGAGAGGAAGCGCCTTTTGTGGCCGATATGGCCACCACAACCGCAGCGAATGGAAAATTGGAAATTCTCCAACGTAAAAATGAAAAAGCCCCCTTGGGTTGGGTTCAAGATAAATATGGCAATGCCTCTGTAAATCCTCACGAATTGAAATCGGGCGGAGCCTTGCTTCCTTTAGGTGGAGATCGTGAACATGGAAGCCACAAAGGGTACGCTTTAGGAGCAATTGTTGACATCTTCTCTGCCGTACTCAGTGGAGCTAATTACGGTCCGTGGGTGCCTCCCTTCCCCGCTTATGTACCCATGCCGGAAGAACAGCCCGGTAAAGGAATTGGCCATTTCCTTGGTGCCATGAGAATCGATGCTTTCAGACCTGCAGACGACTTCAAACTACATATGGACAAATGGATTCAACGCTTTAAAGCGGCTACTCCAATTGCCGGCGAAGAACGCGTTATCATCCCCGGAGAACCCGAAAAAGAAATGGAAACAGAAAGGATGAGAACCGGGATTCCGCTGTTACCTGTAGTGGAAGAAGACCTAAAATTCCTTGCAGAGAAGTTTCTATTGAATTTTTAGCAAATTAATGACCGAAAATTTAGACCGTATTTTACGTAGTCGTCCTATCTTTGCGGACAATTTAAAGGAATCCTCCTTTTCTTTCATTGTTAATCAAAAATAGTCCTGTCATCAGGAGTAGAGGAATTGTACATGAAAATCATGAAATTCGGCGGTACCAGTGTTGGTAAACCCGAACGTATGCATTCAGTGGCTCAGTTGATCACGAAAGACCAAGAGCCTAAAATTGTAGTGTTGAGCGCATTGAGCGGCACAACCAATACCCTCGTAGCCATCGGTGATGCTTTAGCCGCCGGAAATCGTGACGCTGCAAAACAGCACATCGATACCTTGGAAGCCCATTACCAAGAATTTATCAAACAGTTAGTTACTACAGATGCCGCTTACCAAAAAGCACGTAAAATTGTAGCCGAGCATTTCGAGTTTTTAACCATCATTCTAAAAATATCTTTCAGCGATGCGCTAAGTAAGGACATCCTTGCGCAAGGTGAATTACTGAGTACCAAACTTTTTTGCGTTTATCTCGAAGAAAAAGGAGTGAGCCATGCTTATTTGAGTGCATTGGATTTCATGAGCATTGATGCGAATGATGAACCTCAATTAAGTGTTATTAAAACCAAATTGGCTCAAACATTGGCACAACATGCAGGAATCAATTTGTTTGTAACTCAAGGTTACATTTGTAAGAATGTTAGAGGTGAAGTAGATAATTTGAAGCGCGGTGGAAGTGACTATACAGCCTCACTTGTTGCAGCAGCGGTGAATGCATCGGTTTGTGAAATTTGGACAGACATAGATGGCATGCACAACAACGATCCTCGTGTTGTGAAAAAAACCATGCCTATTGAAGTGCTCAGTTTTGAAGAAGCCGCCGAGTTGGCCTATTTCGGAGCAAAAATTTTGCATCCTACTTGTATCTGGCCCGCACAACAAGAAAACGTGCCTGTGAAGCTTTTGAATACAATGCAGCCCGACGCAGCAGGAACAACCATCCGCAAAGAAGCCAGCAGCGTTGGAGTAAAAGCTATTGCTGCCAAAGATGGCATTTATGCCATCAATATCAAGAGCAGCCGAATGCTACTTGCTTACGGGTTCTTGAGAAAGGTATTCGAAGTGTTCGAAAAATACAAGACTTCCATTGACATGGTAACTACCTCAGAAGTAGCTGTATCAGTTACCATCGATAACGGCCAGTTCTTACAGCAAATCGTGAAAGAATTAGAGCCATTTGGAACCATTACAGTAGAAGAAAATCAAACCTTGGTTTCAGTTGTTGGAAATGAAATCGCTCAAACACAGAACATTTTAAGTAAGCTTTTCGATTCACTGAAAGAAGTACCTGTGAGTATGGTGAGCTATGGTGGCAGTAAACACAACGTAACCATTTTGGTGCCTTCTGCTAATAAAACGCAAACTTTACAATTATTGAATAAAGGATTGTTTGGGTTAGAATAACTATTGAAAGCATAGATAAAAAAAGAGTGGAGTTCAACTCCACTCTTTTTCGTTTATATCGTTCCTTCTAAAAATTGATTGTGAATATAGTCGACCACAGAAGGTAGTTGGCCGGTTTGTTCAAAAACTTTCATTTGTCGATCGGCGCCGGTACCGTTCTCCAGCATTTTTTGAACGTATTGAACAGCATGTCGGCTACCCAAAGGATCTACTACATCATCAATGAAGTCGAGGAGTTCATAAATCAACACTCTTGTATTGGCTTCTTCTTCTTTACCAAAATCAATCATTCTGCCATCGATTCCATATCTACTTGCCCGCCATTTGTTTTCGTTGATTAGTGCGCGAGAGTACTGAATGAAATTGAGGTTTTGTTGGCGTAATTTGTAAATTTTGGCACACACACCCTGAAACAAGGCTGCAATAGCAATGGTTTCAGGCACCGTCATTGGAACATCGCAGATTCTGAATTCAACAGTGTTAAAGAAAGGATGTACCCGCAAATCCCACCAAATTTTCTTCGCATTGTCGATACAATTGGTCTTTACCAAAAGCTTAATATAGTTATCGTACGCTTCAATGCTTTCAAATGATTCAGGAATACCGGTTCTCGGGAACTTGTCAAATACTTTTGTACGAAAAGATTTGTAACCGGTTTTTCTGCCTTCCCAAAAAGGAGAATTGGTGCTCAATGCATAGATATGGGGTAGAAAATAGCGCGTGCTATTCGCAATATGATTGGCCATTTCTCTATTTTCCATTCCCACGTGTACATGCAATCCAAAAATCAAATTGCTTCTGGCGGCTTCTTGTAGCTCGTTTACAATTTCATTGTAACGAACGTGGTCGGTAATGAGTTGGCTTTCCCAATGACTGAAAGGGTGTGTTCCTGAAGCGCCTACCCATAGGCCAAGATCTCCTGCAATGTGAGAAATGGTTTTACGAAGTGTAGAAACATCTTTATAGGCTTCATCAATGTTCTGACAAATATCAGTACCCACTTCTACAACGGCTTGGTGCATTTCAGCTTTCACTTTGTCTTTGATTACTTTCTGCCCTTCCGTTACAATTCTTTGTTCGTGACTTTTCAATTCACGTGTGGTAGGATCGAGTACCATGTACTCTTCTTCTACACCTAGCGTGAAATGTTTGTAGTTTATGCTTCCCATATAGTGCAAGTAGGTGAATGCTTGCGCATTCACAGGATAAGTATTGGTATTTAAATTAATGGTTGTTTGGCGGCACCACGCTTAATGTATTCTCCCCAAGTAAGATTGTCTCTTCCGGGTTCCTGGTGTTGCGCTCTTTCAATGGCATAGTTTGCGGCTGTTTCAACCACCCAATTGAAATTTTCTTCACCCACACTGTTGCGGTCGGCATCCGGTGCAGGGTTACAGAAATCGATGGCATAGGGAACGCCGTCTCTTATAGCCAATTCCACTGTATTGAAATCGTATCCTAGGTATTTGTTGATTCGAAGTACAATATCTTCCATCAGTTTCAAGCGTTCTGGGCTTGGTGTGAAATCACTCACATAACGCAAATGATGCGGATTTCTGGGTTCATAGGGCATGATCCGAACATGTTTGCCACCAATGCAGTAACAACGGTAATACTCGTCGAATATGATTTCTTCTTGAAGCAACATTACCAATTGTCCGGTTTCGCCGTGCTTTTGGAAGAAGTCTTCCATGTTCGTTAACTTATAAACGTTCTTCCATCCGCCTCCGGCAAATGGTTTCATGTAAGCAGGAAATCCTACATAGTTGAAGATGCCTTCCCAATCGAGCGGGTAAGAGAGATTGCTAAACGACTCTTCAGAGGTATCGTCGGGTAAATCTCTAGAAGGAAGGATCACTGTTTTAGGAACCGGTACGCCAATTTTTACGGCTAAACAGTTATTGAAGAATTTTTCATCGGCACTCCACCAAAATGGATTGTTGATGACTGCAGTACCGCAGATAGCCGCATCCTTTAAAAATGCACGATAGAAAGGAACGTCTTGTGAAATTCGATCAATGATCACCGCATAATCTCCGGCATCTCCTTGTATTACTTTATCAATTCTAACTGCTTCAGCAGAAATTCCTTCAATTTTTTTGCTATTGATTCGCTCAATTAACGCATTGGGAAATGAGCGTTCTTTACCGAAAAGCACTCCAATTTTTTTCATCTGCAGTAATTTTAAGAATAAGAATAGTAGGCTTTTGCCTCTATCCAAATATATCTTTTAGCCGCCTAAAAAACAAAAGATTGTTTTCGGTTTGAATCCTGTTTCTTTGCCAAAAATATCGCCCGTTTCAGCTATGTTAGTTGCCCAGTTACCCCATGTGAAAGTGGAGACTTTTACGCTTCATTCTACCCATTTAAACCGAGAAGTTCAGGTAGACCTCTATATGCCCCGATTTGACCTTAATTTGGCCAGTATGGTGATTTTTAATGACGGTCAAGATCTAGTAACCATGCATTTTGAAGAGATTTTGGAGGGTTTATACGATCGTCTCCAACTACAACCACTTGTTTGCGTAGGCGTTCATTGCGGTCCGGAAAGAATTCAAGAATATGGTATGACTGTAGGTCCCGATTTTAAAGGAAGGGGGGCGAAAGCAGGCGAGTACCAACATTTCTTATTGGAGGAATTGCTCCCCGAAATTTATCGCCATTATTTAGAAGGGATCACTGTAAAGGAAACTGCGATTGGAGGGTTCTCTCTAGGTGGTCTTAACGCCCTAGATTTAGCATGGAACAATCCCGACCTATTCAAAAAAGTAGGCGTATTTTCCGGTTCACTTTGGTGGCGATCAAAAGATAAAACCGACCGCGAGTTTAATGAAAATAGCTCTCGAATGATGCATCAGCAAATTCGAAATTCCTCAAAAAAACAAGGGCTCCGCTTCTTTTTCGAATGCGGTGAACTCGATGAAAAAGAAGATCGTAACAATAATGGTGTGATCGACAGTATTGACGATACCATCGACCTCTTACGTGAACTTTTGAAAAAGGGCTATCTAGAGGGCCCGGATTTCAGCTATCTCCAACTACCCGATGGAAAACACGATGTACCTACTTGGGCAAGGTCATTGCCGTTTTTTTTGAGATGGGGATGGGGGAGATGAGGAAGAGAGGAGACGAGGAAGTGAGGAAATGAGGAAGAGAGGAGACGGGACAGCCTCTAATTAATAATTTTTTTTTGGGGGTGAGAATTAGTTGATGAAATACAGCAATTGAACCATCCCTTTTACAAGAAAAACCTCCGAGCCTCCGAGCCTTCGTGGTTCCGCATCCCCCCGCGGAGCGGCTTTGCGTTCTTAAGTAAACGACTCTTCGAAAATCAATCTCTCCAAAACTTAAAGTAACCCCAACCACTCCAACCACCATTCATTTGCGTTAAAATACATTCACCGCAGAGTGCGCCAAGACCGCGAAGGAGTCGCGAAGTTTTTTGAACCGCAGCGGCGCAGCGATCGCGGCGGTTTCGCAGCGCCTCTGTTCTTTCTCTGTATTTCCTCGTTCTTCTTATCCTCGTTTCCTCTCTCCTGTATTCCCCCGCGGAGCGGCTCTGCGTCTCCAGTAAACGACTCTCCGAATTCCAAGCTGCCAAAAACTTAAAGTAATTACAGCCTCTTCAACCTAAGACCATTATCCTTTGCGTTTCGGCTGTTCCCGCTCCGCGGGAGTGCAATACATTTTAACGCAAAGTTTTAGTTGTCTCGAGTGCAGCACCCTGTGTTTAGTTGGGCTTCGCCGGAAGGAGGCCTTCGGCCAGCGCAAAGTGGGCACTGAATGAAATGAATTCTTTAAAAAGAAATTCTTGCTCTCTCCTGTATTCCCCCGCGCAGCGGCCTTTGCGTCCTTAAGTAAACGACTCTCCGAATTCCAAGCTGCTAAAAACTTAAAGTAATAACAGCCTCTTCAACCTAAGACCATTATCCTTTGCGTTTCGGCTGTTCCCCGTGGCTCCCAAATAAAAAAGGGACCTGCTCTCGCAAGTCCCCTTTCTTTATCCTTTGCAACTAAATTAGTTGAAGATGTAGCGGATTCCAAACTGCATCTGCCATCTTGAGTTCTGGCTGGTAGAGTTTTGGAACGTTTGTGTCATCGGAATTTGGTTGGTAGCATCCAAGTAAGGGAAGCTGAATACTGGCTTACCGGCGTTTGCTCCTGTTGTTTCAACACGCTTGAAGTTCAACAAAGCAGTACGGTAAGGGATTTTGAAAGTTCCCCAGTACTTATTTAAGAAGTTACCAAAGTTGAAGATATCCAATGATAAGCGAAGAGTGTTCTTCTTTCCTTTAACATTCATTGCGAAGTCCTGAGAAAGGTTCAAGTCCAAACGCTTGTAGAAAGGAAGCAACAAACCATTACGCTCAGCGTACTGACCTCTTCTTGTGCTCAAATAAGGATCTTGGTTGATATAGCTGTTCAATTGTCCCCAAATAACAGCAGCAGTACGAGTATCAGAACCGTTAACACCTTCTAATACGATGTCTGATGAAGTTTTTGGAACGTAGATCAAATCGTTTGCAGTTAAACCATCATTGTTCAAATCTCCATTGTAAACATAGCTAGATGTACCACCGTTTGCAGCTTCGAAAGTGAAACCGATAGAAGTACCGAAGTATTTCTTGTATTCAAAACGGTAGAAAGCAGCAGCTACTACACGGTGAGGTTGGTAGAAGTTTGAATAAGACATTACATCCAAGTTTGGATCACCACTAACAGGACGGTCTCTCCAAATACTTTGTGCAATAGAACCACCATCGTTTACACTCTTGCTCTTTCCATAAGTATAAGCCAACATGGTATAAAGATTCTTCACGTTACGTTGCAATTGCAAAGTAAGGTTGTAAGAATATCCTTGGTTGGTATTTCTCATCAAAATAGCATCAGAGATGTTAGGGTTGGTTGCAGAAGCACCACCTGCACCACTGTAAATTTGAGAAGAAGTATAACGGTAACGAGCATCAGGTCCAGCCAAAGGAGTTCCACCTGTTGGAAGGTTGATGTTCTGATGGTATACAGCATTGATGTCTTTTGTATACAAACCTTCCAATGTAGCTACGATGTCGTAAGGAAGTTTTTGGTCAATGGCCAAGTTACTTCTCCAGATTTGAGGGAATTTGAAGTTTTCCTCAGTTACAGCCAAGTTATATGAAGTATTTGCTGCACCGTTGGTTGGACGGTAAGCATTGATATCAGGACTGAAAGCAACACCGGTTGTTCTTACGAAAGAACCGAAGTCAACACCATTGTTACTAGCTTGGTTGCTGATCCAAACATAAGGAGGAGCACCAGCGAAGATACCTGTACCACCGCGTACTTGAGTAGTTTTGTCGCCTTTAACATCCCAGTTGAAACCTAAACGTGGGCTGATCAACTCAGAATTCTTCGGAGCTTTTCCGGTTTGAATTTTCGTACCATAACGGAAAGTAAGCGCATCTGCATTGGTGTTAGCAATGAAGTTTTGCTTGAAGAAAGGAGCGTCGATACGGATACCGTATGTTAAAGTGAAATTAGGTGTAACAGTCCATTTGTCTTGCGCGAAGAAACCTAACGTAAAAGTTGATACTTCAGCATAAGGGAACTCACCGTTCTTACGAGCAGAGTAACGCAATTCATAACGAGTAGCGTTCGCTGTTCCGTTGTTTACACTATTGTAGAAATCAGCCAATGAAGCGAAACGATAGAATCCATAGTAGTTTGGAGCAAAACCGTTTCTGAATTTGTTAGCTGTGTTCTGAGTACCGATGGTAATGTTGTGAGAACCTTTGTTTACCGTTAACACGTCGTTGAACTGCCAAGTGTCGGTGTCCAATTTATTGAAAGCGGTGAAAGGCTCGTAACCAAACGAAGTGAACATAGATCCGGCACCGTTTTCGATATCCACCAATGGGAAGATACCACCCGGGCTGCTACGGAAGTCACGCAATTGGTTGTAACCCACTTGCAATTTGTTTGATACACTGTTAGAGAAACGCGTGTTCAACTCAGCGATCAAAATATTGAAGTTGTTATTAATGATATAAGAAGAAGAGAAGAAAGGCATACCGGTTAAGCTCGCAGAACGACCGTTTGCAGAAGCACCACTGTTACTTGGAGCTACGTTGCGGTATGATTTTAGGTAGTAATAGTTAACGTTGAAAGTATTCTTCTTGTTGATGTTCCAGTCGATACGAGCAGTCAACTTATCACTATACGTTTCATAGTTGTAGTTCTCGTATGAACCTGTATTGTAGTTGAACTTCTGTTTCAAGAAATCAGAAAGTGCATCTAAGTCTTCAGCTTTAGCTTGAGAAATACCTGTACCTGAAGAACCATTGCGGCTTGCTACGAAACTGGTTGCAGGAGTGCTTACGCGCTCTTGCTCACCACTAACGAAGAAGAACAATTTGTTTTTAACGATAGGTCCACCAATTGATACACCACGGTTTTTGAAATCGAACTGTTGTTTCGCAATTTCAGTGATACCTACACGACGACCAGTATAATCCGGTCCTTTGCTGAAGTTGTAAATGGTTGCTTTGATCTCGTTTGTACCACTCTTTGTTACAGAGTTGATACCTGCACCAGTGAAGTTACCCAAGGTAACATCGTAAGGAGCGATGTTTACTTGAATTTGCTCAAGCGCATCGATACTGATTGGTTGAGAGTTGGTTTGTCCACCCAAACCTGCAGCCAAACCGAAGGTGTTGTTGAAAGAAGCACCGTTCACAGTAAGGTTGTTGTAAGAGTTGGCACGACCCGCAAAACTACTTGTACCGTAAACAGAGTTACTGTTGGCAGTAGGAGTAAGACGAGTAAAGTCGTTGATACTTCTGTTGATAGTTGGTAAACGATCGATTTGAGTACGGCTAATTACCTCCGCAGAACCGGTTCTACCTTTGTTAAATACTTTGTCTGATTTCTTTGCAGCTACTACTACTTCACTTAAGTTAGTAGAAGTGGTAGCCAATTGTACGTCTGCTTTGAATACCTGACCTAAGGTCAAGAATACATCGTTTTGTACATCGTCTTTGTAGCCAACATAAGAAACTTTTACTTGGTAAGGACCACCTACACGTAAGTTAGGGAGGTTGAAACGACCGTCTTTACGAGTGGTTGTGTAATAACTGGTTCCGGTAGGAGTGTGAATCGCTTGCACGGTTGCACCTGATAATCCGGCTCCTTTTTCATCTTTAACCTGGCCTTGAATTTCGGCCGTGGTTTCTTGAGCAAATCCTTTGAACAGAAACCCTGTAGAAAGGATCACTAATAGTAAGGAAACAATTTTTCTCATAATTAAATCACGCTATTTTAGTTTGCAAAGAAAAAACGAATAGTGCGTAGGTAAGAGTAACAAAAGTTACCAAACCATTAACTTTTTCAAATGTCGCAAGCGTTAGGAATAGAACAAGGCAGAGAGAGTATCAGGGGAAATTGAATTTCAGGACGCAAAGGTAAGGGAAATCCTCATATTTAACCTTTTTTTCACATAAGTAAATAATAAAATAAAGAACCCCGTCTCATATTTCGTGAGACGGGGTTCTTTCGTATTGTTACTAATTGATAATTAGAAGCTTAGGCGGATACCCAATTGGCTGATCCATCTAGCCGTGTAACCGGGTGTGAGTGAAGTACTTACTCCCCAAGGCTTTCCAACCACAGGGCTGAAACGGTATTGAGGGGTTAAGTTAGCAGCACTTACATAACCTGCAAAGTTTACAACTGCAAATTGGTCGTTGCTCAAGAACCAGGTTCTTCCCCAATCTTTGTTCAACATGTTTGTGAAGTTATATACATCGTAAGTAAGACTCAACGTGTATTTTCTTCCCGCCATTTTCACAAAGAATTTTTGCTCCAATTTGATGTCGAGGTTATTTGTAAATGGCAAGCGAGCACCATTTCTTTCCGCAAATCTGCCACGGTTCTTCTTCAAGTATTTGTCACCTTGAATATAGGCTTCATACATGTCTTTTTGCTGTTGAGGCGTATAAGTAACACCACCAACTGTATTAGACAAGAAAGTCATGTTTTGAAGTTCTGTTGCAGTAGGGATGTAGATCAAATCATTGGTTTCACCTGTGGCTTGGTCAACTACAGGGCTGTTTCTGTAAACATAACTGAAAGGGCTTCCGCTCTGACCGTTGTAAACCAATGAAATAACAGTTGCCATTGATTTATGAGCGTATGTGAACTCCTTGCTTACGAAAGCATTGATTCTATGCCCCAGATCAAAATCAGAAGTGCTTAACTCCATGTAGTTTCTTCCATTAACGGTTTCCATGAAACGCCATTGAGAGTTGTTCTGAGAGCTGGTTCCTTCGTTCAATGAAACTGAACTTCCGAAAGTATAGTTTGCATTGAATGCGAATCCATTTCTAAATGCCTTATCCAAAGTAAAGGTTAATGAATAAGAATAACCTCTTCTTCCAGTGTTGTTGCTCAACAAGAAGATATTCCCAGGGTAAGGGTTTGCGCCAGTTGCAGTCATTGGAATGCGTACAGGTGATGTTAAGCTGTACACGTTTCTTGAATCAGGCGTGTTTGATTTACCAATTGGAGGAACAATGTTCACGTTGGTATATTCGATCTCCCAAATGTTCTTAGTGAATACCGCTTCTGTAGTAAAGGTCCATCCGTTTCCTAAACGCTTATCCATTGCCAAAGAAGCACGGAATACCGTTGGAAGGCGGAAGTTTTTCGCAACCAAGTCAATTTGACCACGTGAGTTGCTGATATTTTGACCCAACTGAGCTGCAGTAGGCTGGTTGAAAGGATCGGCATTGAAAGCAGGAGTGGTTGCTTGAGTTGTAAATTGTACACCACCAACAGATACTCCGTTGTTGTTGTAGATACCACCGGGCCATACTAAAGGAACACGACCGGCAAACACACCCATACCACCTCTAATAACCATTCCTTCTTCAGGTATACGATAAGTAAAGCCAACTCTCGGAGAGATCATCCAACGGGCATCCATGGTTTGACCGGAACGAGCTCCTTTCAAATCATAGTATTGAGAAATTTTTCCAATAGCCGTGTCATTAAAGAACTTATCGGTTAATGGCTTAGTTAACAACTCTGTTCTATCAGCACGGATACCTAAAACCAATGAGAAATTCTCGTTTACTTTCACTTCATCAGTAAAGAAGAAGCCCATACGAAGGGTTCTGAATTTAGCCGCAGCATTGGTGTTGTCACCTGTTGCTCCATCTACCAAAGAGAAAGATCTAGAATAGGTTCTTGGTCTTGCTCCGCTGTAGAAATCGGCAAGCGAGTTAAACTGATATGTTCCGAAGTTGTCGCGGATAAATGTATTTAAAGCGTCGTTGAACTCATTGTCGGTACCTATAGACATTACATGATTGCCTCTGTAAAATTTCAAGGCATCAAAAATGGTAAGGTTCTTTGCTTTCAACAAGTTGGCTGCAGAGAAGTTTTCTGTACCGAATACAATGGTACCGGATCCGTCGAAAATACTTACGCGAGGGAAGGCTTGACCAAGAGGCCCACGGTCGTCTAGCTCATCTGTATAAGTTACCAATAAACGGTTATTGGTATTGTTCTTCAGTGTTGATTTCAACTCTGCACTTAAAGAACTGGTTCTGTTCGGGAATATATAACCGTTGTTATAGAAGTTGATTGTTGTGCTGCTACTTGTAGAAGTATTGTAGCGAAGGCCCTTATTATAACGATAAGAAACAGACAAGCGATTGTTATCGTTGATGTTCCAATCAATTTTAGTATTGATACGATCAGCATTTACCAATTCGGGGTTGTTCAAGAAACCACCGGGATCGTATCCGTAAGTAGTTTTCAAATAACTACCCAAGGCTTCTACACCGGCTTGACTGGTAGTGCCACGGTAATCTGCATAGTTGAAAGGTTGAGGACGTTGGTCTCTTTGCCATTCTGCCAAGAAGAAGTAGAACAACTTATTCTTTACGATTGGCCCCCCTACACGAATACCGTAGGTTTTATTTTCAAAGTTTGGAACACGTGTTCTTTCATAAACATTTGGAAAACCAGCTTTCGCAACGGGAACAGGAGATTTACCTGTAATGCTTTGGTTTCTATAAAAAGTCCAAGCAGATGCTTGAATTTGATTGGTACCACTCTTTGTAACGGCATTGATAGCACCTCCGGTAAAGTTACCAAACTGTGCATCGAAAGGAGACAAGATCACTTGGATCTGGTCGATCGCATCAATTGAAATTGGAGCTACACCTGCTTGACCCCCGTTTGTACCGGAAGCCGCCAAACCGAAGATATCGGTATTGTTCGATCCATCAATGAAGAAGGAGTTGTAACGGTTGTTTTGACCAACGAAGGAAACACCACCATCACCGGTGATCTTTACTTGTGGCGTGTATTTCAAGTAGTCGTTCAAACCACGACCTACGTTGGGCAAATTGGCCATTTTATCGCGGCCGATACTAGTTTCAGTACCTCCTTTGCCGGAGCTAACTGTACGACGTTGAACAACGGTTACCTCGGTAAGATTGGTTGACTTATCCTTCAATGAAAACTCTTGGCTAGAATTTTCTCCAAGGCTAAGGAAAATATCCTCTTTCTTTTCGTCATTGAATCCTACGAAACTAACAACAATAGTGTAAGGACCTCCGGGACGTAAATTGTAAATGTTGTAACGACCGCCAGTGCGTGTGGCTACACGGTAAACGGTACCGGTGGGAACGTGAGTGGCAGTAATCGTAGCGCCAACTAATGGCTCTCCCTTTGATGTCTTAACTACCCCACTTATGCTACTATTGGTTTCCTGAGAGTACATGGCAAGAGGGAATACCAATAACGCCAGCATAAGGCGTACAATTCTCTTAAGCATATCAGTTTTGTTTTAGCGATACAAAGAAAGCAATTTATATATAAATATAGGAAACTAAATTAAAAAGAGTTACCCCCCTAATTCCCCCCTTTTTCTCCCGGTTTTCGGAATACGGAAATTGGTGTAATGGACCCCCGAAATTGGCTAACTTTGCCAAAATTTTGAACATGCTCGATAGTATTGAAAGTGCCATAGAAGACATTAAAAAGGGGAAGCTGATTATTGTGGTTGACGATGAAGACCGTGAAAATGAAGGAGATTTCATTGGTGCAGCCCACCACGTAACGCCCGAAATGATCAATTTTATGAGCAAATACGGCCGTGGTTTAATTTGCGCGCCCTTGCTCGAAGACCGTTGCGACGAGCTGAAACTCGACCTAATGGTTAATAATAATACTGCTCTTCATGAAACGGCCTTTACCGTTTCCATTGATTTATTAGGACATGGTTGTACCACCGGTATTTCTGCTCATGATCGGGCAAAAACCATCCAAGCCCTGATCGATCCCGCCACAAAACCCGAAGATTTGGGCCGTCCCGGACATATTTTCCCACTTAGAGCCAAAAAAGGGGGTGTTTTGAGACGTGCGGGTCACACTGAGGCAACAATTGACCTTGCCCGGCTCGCAGGTTATGAGCCCGCCGGAGTTTTGGTGGAAATTATGAACGAAGACGGTACCATGGCCCGCCTTCCTGAGTGTATGGAAATTGCCAAAAAATTCGATCTCAAAATCATCTCGATCAAAGATTTGATCGAATACCGACTCAAAACCGACTCTCTAATTGAGGAAGTTGTGAGGGTGGATATGCCTACTATTTGGGGTGATTTCAAATTGATCGCGTTTAGAGAGAAAAATACTTCGAACGAACACTTGGCCCTTATAAAAGGAGAGTGGGATAAAGATGAGCCCGTTTTAGTTCGCGTCCACTCATCCTGCTTTACGGGTGATATCTTAGGTTCACTGCGTTGCGACTGTGGCGATCAACTACATGCCGCCATGCAATTAGTAGAAAAAGAAGGAAAGGGGGTGATTCTATACATGAATCAAGAGGGGAGAGGAATCGGCTTGCTAAACAAGTTGAAAGCTTATAAACTCCAAGAAAATGGATTCGATACTGTAGAGGCCAATTTACACTTGGGTTTTCCGATGGACAAACGCGATTATGGAGTAGGAGCTCAAATCTTACGTTATTTGGGAATCACTAAATTGAAACTCATTAGTAACAATCCTAAGAAAAGAGCAGGTTTGTTGGGTTATGGCTTGGAAGTAACAGATTGTGTGCCTGTAAAAATTGCTCCAAATCCTCACAACGAAAAATATTTGAATACCAAGAGGGATAAAATGGGGCACAACCTCTAAAATTCCTCAGGCTGTTCATCGTCCTCTCTTCTTGTAGTAACGGGTGCTGCTTTGTTTACAGTACTGTCTTCGTTCGCAGGGGGAGAGGATTTCTTTTTCTTCTTCTTTTCTCCTTTCCAAAGATCGCTGAATTGTTCAAAGTCTTTGCGGTAAGAAATACCGGCACCTGAACGGTTTTGTTTGCCGTTAGCAGATTGATAATTGTAAGAATCTCTATAGAAGAAAGTTAAAAGCAGTTTACCATCGGGGCGTAATTTCCATTCGGCTGCAATATCAGGTAGGAATTGCATAGTGGTGCTTCTAGCTTGGGTGGCTGTTATTCCAAAGTCCAATGCACTTCCAAACGTGAACGTGAGTCGCTCATTGAACAAACTCTTAGCAAGTGAAAGATTTAAATTGGTACGATCGAGGTTGAAACCTCCGGCATTGTTATTCAATAGATAAGCTCCGTTGTACACTTGCGCATTGAAGTTTACTTTTATGCTGGGGTCATTGAATACTTTTTGAACGATGGAAGAGAATTGCTTGTTCAATGCTGCTGATATAAAGCTTGAAATGCTTCCTGTAACGATACCCTCCACGGCTTGCCCACCCAATCCGCTCTGCGATGAACTGGAAAGCGGACCAAAGCTATTAAAGATGATCAGGAAGGCTACTTGCTTGTTCAATTCATTTTCATCGTTTTGAATTTGACGTAGCAAATTAATTACTAGTGGGTCGTTTTTAAGCGGACTGTTTTGAGGCATTTCCAAATTGAACTTAATAGCAGGTTCCATCAGTTTACCCGACAAATTTGCCAGTACTTTTACTTTCCCTCTGTACTTTTTAATATAGTCGATATCACCACCTGTTTGTAAATACAGACGGTCGCCCAAATCACTGAACTTCACATTGTCTGCTTCGTATTCGGCAGCCACTTTCATATCGGCATCAAAAGGATCGCCATTCCAACGAATATAACTTCCTGCGTCGGGCACTAGCTTAAATGGTTTTCTAAACAGTGTTTGGAAGTTGAAATTGTAATCGCCTCTATCAATATCGTATTGACCGGTTAAGCTAAATTCGCCGGTGGTGCTGGCTCTCATTCTCAAATTCCCATGACCGATGGTGCTCATAATATCATTGGTTAACTCGTCCATGATCACATTCATTTTCGCATAGTTGTTGGCCGAGATATCGAGGTTGATCGTGAGTTTGCTTTTTCTGCTGGTTTCCCGCTCTTGCATTTCCTTACCATATGTTTTCCAAACGATAAAATCGGCCTGTCCACTCTCTTTGCCGTATTCACTTCTGATAAAAAAGGAAGAAGAATCGGCAGGTTGACCTTTGATGTTCATTACCATATTGTCAACAGGGCCGGTGAGTGTCATGTTCGCTTTGGCAATCACTTTACCATAATAGGCTTCATCGGTTCGTTTCGAAGTATTGAGCACTAATAATTTACCGGTATTCAAAGAGAAGTCGAAATCCATATCTCCAAAACTTTCGTGGCGCAATACACCTTTTGAAAGTTGTCCGGTGTTGCCCAAGCTATCTTTGATATAGAAACTACCAAAATCAATTCGGTCGTCTTTGAAAATAACGTTAGCCTTTGGAACTATGTACGAAACATTGGTATAGCCCACTGTAAGTGTATCATTTTCCATGGTTGCTTCACCTATGTATTTAAGGGCATTGGTGGGGCCCACAATGCGCAGTTGACCATAAGCATTGCCCCGCACTTTAGAAAATACATCAACTAAGTATTGTTCAAGCAAGTCTACTTTAGTTCTCTTTACATCGGCAAGCAAATCAAGATTGTCTTTTCCGGCACTGTCAGCAATTTGATAGAAACCACTGACATCAAATCGATAGTTTTGATTGTCAGAAATACCTTTGAAGTTTACTTTCTTTTGTTTTTTGTTATAGTTGCTGCTCAACACAATATTACCAACAGAGTCATCATCTAAGCGAAACTGTTCTACATCCCCATCCATGTCTACATGTAAATTTCCAAATGGATCGGCCACTGCAACATTGGCGCTCAGCAATCCTTCGAGTCGGTTGCTTCTAATAAAATAAGGGCTAAAATCCCCGATATTTATTTTTTGAAGGTCGATTTTGATGTCATTGGTATTGCCTATATCAGAGGGCTCGGTGGTAATTGAGATAGATTGTTGTCCATTATAGATTCGAACCTTTTCTGCTTCTACCAAGTCAGGTGTGAGTACCAGAAGCCCATTTTTATCGATTACCCAACTTTTACCATTGATATCGAAATTAGATTCATTGAAGAGGATACTTACTCCTCGCGGTTTGGTTACAACTTGGGCGGACAAGTTAGCCGCATTCAAAGTTTGATTCGCACTGGTGATAATTTTAACGAGCGAAGTATCATTTCTCGAATCGATGTTCAATGAAGTGCCGGGAAAGTGCAAGCTGTCGTTGATGTAAACGTCTCCAATTTTCGTTTCTACCGAAAGGTCGGAGAGTGTACCTGCCCCTTTCAAATTAAGGTCGTAAAATGAAATGTTTTTATAACTGAACTGAGGTACTTCTGCATTGAGGTCCAACAAATTTTCTTTATCATTAATTCGACCTGTAAAAGTACTGTAGTTGAATCCTTTTAATTCGTAGGGGAAGATGTTTAAATAATCCTGTACATTCTTAGTTGAAATAACAAAGCTGAAGTTTTCATTTTTTAGAGCAGCTTTGGAAGGCTTGATATAGCTTGGATAGTATTTATTGAGAAAGGTTTGGAAAGCATCCGGCAACGCGAGGATGCTGAATTCTCCGGCCAATGCAGCATCGAATTCATTGCTTAATACAGTAATGCTTTTATTGTTTTCAATTACTGACGATTCCATTACTAAGGAATCGAAAGGCAATCGAAGTCCTTTATGATAAAGGCTGGCATCGTACACTTTAGCCGTACCTAAAAAATTGTCGATGTTGTTGCCGGTGAAATCGAATCTGAAATTTCCGGAGAACTGAATATCGTTGGGGGTAATATTTGTTTTGCGTAGATCAATGTTTGCAATACTTGCCTCAAAATCAAAGCGAGGAATTGCCTTGCTGAAATCAATCAATCCATCCAAGTTAGCTTTAAAGTTGGGATCATCGGAAGAAAAACGACCATTGAAAAGTTTTTGAGAAACAGTGCCGTTGATCTTAATGTTTTTGTAATCGTAACTATTAAAAGAAAGCGAACTCACTTCGCCATCCAATTCTGCATTGATCGTTTTAAGTTGAATTCCCGATCCATTCACTTTCCCTTTGAACGCAATTGAAGAAAGTTGCGGAACATCGATGAAAGTTCCTAAGTCAAAATTGGAGGTTTGTAAAGTACCTTTATAAATTGTATTGGCTTTTGCCGGGAACTTCATGTTCAAGTCACTTACCAGTGTTCCCAGATTTGTTTCAATTGCGCCGTAGGTTACAAAATTATTGATAAAGCCACTGAAATTTCCTTTGAATCGAATGTATTGAAGTAAATCTAAACGGGGTTGCTGAATGGTCTTTATAACAGGCAATAAAGTAACGGCATCGAGATAGGTTGTTCGAAATTCATTTGCATCAAAATCGATGAATGTAGAATTGATGTCTGGTAAACCGTTTAATTTGATGTCGCCATTTAAATAGGTGTTATTACCCGCGGTTATCACAAGATTTTTTGCGCTTAAATTTTCTACAGTACCTTTTATCTTTCCGTCAATGGTGATATGCGTATTCCATGATTTCAAGGCAGGAGCAAAGTGTGCAATATCTGAACTATGCAATACTGATTTGTTGAAATCTCCTTCCATAGTAACGCGAGAAACAAAGTAAGCGAGGTCGTCAAATGTTTTGTACTTCATAGCGAAGTAATCGTGTAACCTTGTTTGCGGTGTGCGTAAATCGAGCTGACGGAACTCCATCGCTTCCGGATGAAAACGAATATTCGCATTCAAGGTTCTTACATCGAGCCCCCCTTTTTCGTAAGTACTCATGGCAACTTTTGCCTTGATGGAGTCGTTGACCAACACAATGTTTTTGAATTGACCTTGAATTTTTTTGAATTCAATGTGGTTGGGATCAAATCCTTCACTGTATGGTTCGTAACCTCTGATATCGGAAGTGAAACGACCTTCCTGAATGGTAAGGCCATCAATTTTTATACTCCATTTACCCGGATTCCATCTTAAATGGTTGCTATCGTTTTTACCGGTAAACGGTATGTCTTTTGGTCGAAGTGAATCGGGGCGGTTGCCATCATAATTTTCAATACCGAAATAGGGTTGCTTTAAATTGATTGAGCTTATATGAATGCTTTTCTTTTTTAGATCAAATAGGTCGGCATTCAATTGCAAATGGGAGAGCGCAATATGTTGATCTTCTCCTCTCCATTTATCTTCTTGGAAAAACTGAATTTGATCCAGCTCTACTTTTTCAACCGCTAGTTCAATGGCTTTTTTGGTTGAGTCGCTGGTGCCACCTGAGAAATAGTCGGATAAGAATTGATAATTCCACTTTGGTCCGGTACGCTTCAAGTGAATTTTTGCATTGCTTAGTGCAAATTGATGGATAACAATTTTGTCTTTAAGAAAAAACCAATCGGTTAACGATACTTTAATTTCACCTGCATATAAGAGGCTGTCTTTTTGTTGGTCGTTTACTAATACTCCTTGGAGGTGAAGATTGTCGAAAAAACTGAAATCAACTTTTTTAATGGAAATGGTAGTGTTGAGCTCTTTGGAAAGGTTGGAAGCGATCTTATTTACCAACCAGGTTTGAACAAAACTTGTTTGAAGTAATAGCCATAGCAAAATCACCAGTGCTAAAAGCACCAGCAGGGTTGTACGGGCTATTTTAATCAGACGTTTCAGAATCAGGGAATTATTGGCAAAATTAGGTATATTCTAGCTGTGCAAATACAATACCAAGGGCGAATTCCGAAAGAAAGGCACCCAAATTTTGGAGTATTTTGGCAAATTCTCTGTTATTTCTCGAATTTCTTTGCCGGATCCTTTATTTCCGGACTTTGATTGTATTGTTGAGATTGCCCTTTAGGGATGGAAAGACTTCTCCATTTAGCTTGTTTTATCATTTTGCCTATAAAAACGATTTGGCCTATATGATAAGGGTAGTGGGCTAGTTGGCGGTTGATGGCATCGATCAAACTGAGCGATTCTTCTCGAATGGTAATTGTTTTGACGAGGTCTTCTTCCTTGAAAGATTCAAGTGCACCGAGAAAGCATTGCCAACCCTCTTCCCATAGATTTAGCAGCTCGGCTGAGGGTAGTTTCCTTTCTACAAACTCTAGGTCCCTTTCTCGCCATGGTTTTTCTCCATCGGAGTTCAAAACATCTGTCCACCTACTCATCATATTTCCCCAAATATGTTGGATAATTACGGCGATGCTATTGGACTCAGCATCGGGAGTAAAATGAAAGTCGTTCGGATCTAATTGACTGAACGTTTTATCTCCCAGGCTTTTATAGTATTTCAATCGTTTGATAGCAGTTTGGAGAAAAGCTTCTCCCGGAGTTAAATTCATTTATCAATAGTTTTCACAAAGGTATCCAAGGATAGTGGGTAAGGTTCAATTAATTCCTTAAAAAATTCATATTTTAGCCTATAACCTTTATTTTAGGTGTCAGATTACCAAAACTAAAAACATCGCACATGAGAAAAGTTAGTATGCTTATACTAATTGTTTTTGCTCTTTGTTCTACAGCAAACGCACAGTATTCATCTAAAAAGAGGACAGGGTTTAAAGTAGGATTGAACTACTCAGCCTTAAGGATAAAAGGCGTTACCAGCTCTAGTTATTCAAATTTCAAAATTGGCGCGGTGGTAGGCTTATTCCGCGAAATTCCATTGAGTGAGCGCGTAGTATTTCAGCCCGAACTTTATTACAGCAGATTGGGTGGTAAATCAAATGATATTACAACGAATCTCAGTTATTTTTCTATTCCGGCTTTATTCAAGTTTCATGGAAAGAAATTAGGATTCTATGTTGGTCCACAAGCGAGTTTGTTGTTAAGCGCCAAACAAATAGATGCTGCCGATACCAAGTCTGACATAAAAAGTACCTTGAAATCGGTAGACCTTTCCGGAATTACCGGATTCGACTACAGTTTTGGAAAAGAAGGCGCATATGTAGTTGGATTGCGCTATCAATATGCGCTGAATAATATTGTGAAGAATCCGAATCCAGCGGGTACAGGGCTATTGAACTATTCGGTTCAAGCCAGCTTTGGGTTTAGGTTTTAAGAGTACCGTTATCATATTAAGAAGAACCCGCCACATAGGCGGGTTCTTTTATTTAGTATCCTTCAGCATGGTCATCGCCCCGGCGATCTCCAACCGCTTCAATTTTTCCATTCGGAAGTCTTTTAATTACTTCTGTTCTACCAATTTGTCCTCTGTTTAATATTTTATAGCCCATTTGTTCCAATGCTTTCTTTGTTTCTACATTAAAATCATTTTCAACAAACACTACATCGGGTAACCATTGGTGATGGAACTTTGGTTTGTTCACTGCGTCAGCAGCACTCATATCAAATTCGAGTACATTAACGAGGGTCTGAAATACTGATGTAGTAATGGTTGTACCACCGGGAGTACCTGCAACTAAGTAAACCTTTTTGTTTTTCAGAACAATGGTAGGAGTCATTGAACTGAGCATTCGTTTACCGGCCGTAATTGCATTGGCTTCTGCACCTACCGCACCGTACATATTGGGTACTCCGGGTTTAACTGAGAAATCATCCATTTCATTGTTAAGAAGGAAGCCGGCGCCTCCAACAACGGTTCTGCTTCCGTATCCTCCATTCAACGTTGTTGTAACAGCTACTGCATTGCCATCTTTATCGATAATGCTCAAATGCGTCGTTTCTTCACTTTCTTTGATTTGGCCTGCTCCAACATCTTTACTGTTGCCGGCTTTATTGGGTTCGAAATCTTTCATTCTTTCTTTTGCATAAGCATCACTGGTAAGCGTTTTAACCGGTACTTTATAAAAATCAGGATCACCTAAAAATTTCGCTCTGTCGGCATACGCTCTACGTTCAACCTCAACCATTAATTGAACAGAAGCGGGGGTTTGAAAGCCATATTCTTTTATAGGTTTATCGGCAATCATTTTCATCATTTGAGGTAGTAAAATGCCGCCACTACTCGGAAGCGGCATGGTCAATATTTCGAAACCTTTGTAATTAAAAACTACAGGCTCACGGAATTTTGCTTGATAAGATTTCAGATCTTCCAAACTAATGATACCCTTGCCTCTGTTCATTTCCGCAACTATTAACTCGGCCGTTTTTCCTTCATAAAATCCTTTTTGACCGAAGTCGCGAATACGTTTCAATGTTTCTGCCAGCTCTTTCTGAATCAAGGTATCGCCTTCTTTCCAAGTTCCTTCTTTTACGAAGGCTGTGGGTTGGGTGTTGAGTCGTAAGAAATCGTTTTTGGTACCGTTCAAACTTCTTGCTTCTGCAGCAGTTATCACAAACCCTTTCTCGGCTAGATCAATAGCCGGTTGAATAAGAGTTTTGAAGGGTAGTTTTGCATATTTGTGAGCGGCAAAAAGACCGGCAATGGTTCCGGGAACCCCCGCAGCCAAATGACCATCCATGCTCAAACTTGGGATGGCGTTGCCCTGGTCGTTCAGGTACATATCTTTATGTGCTTTTGAGGGCGCTTTTTCACGGTAATCGAGTGTGAGGTTTCTGCCATTGGCCAGTCGGGCTACCATGAATCCACCACCACCGATGTTTCCGGCGCCGGGATAAACTACCGCCAATGCTAATTGAGTAGCAATGGAGGCATCAATAGCATTGCCTCCTTTCTTGAGCATCAGTACGCCTACTTTGCTGGCAAGCGGGTGTGCTGAAACTACCGCCCCTTGAGTACAAGTAATTTGTTTTTCGATGGTATAATGAAAGGCATCTATTTTAGGGATTGGGGTTATCGCTTTTTGCGCTGAAAGTGCACTACTTAAAAGTGTAAAACCCGTGAAAAACAAGAAGTAAGATCTCATGCTTGGAAATTTTATTGAAAGCTATTGATTTGCAACCAAATTTACCCATTTTCATTTTCAAGATATCTTTTCAAATTGATTAATTTTAAGGCCCAAATAGGGAAAAATAACTTATCTTCCCATTCTCCAATATTTCTGTGAGCGACCAAACAACAAACTAACCAAACTGAGTCAGCTTATGAGAAATGTCTTCTACTCGTTACGAAGAGCAGGAATTGTTATTTTATCTGTATTAATTAGTCTGGTCTCTTTCGCTCAATCAACCGGTACCGTAAAAGGTATTGTAACAGATTCCAAAGGCGCAGTATTGAGTGGCGCTTCTGTGACCATTGAAGGTCAAAAAGGAGGCACGCTTACTGATGCTGCCGGAGCTTATTCTCTTAAAGTAAAACCCGGAACATACACGCTAGTTATTACATATGTAGGTGCCGCTGCACAGCGCTATCAAGTTAGTGTTAGAGCAGGGCAAACAGTAGATCAAAATGTTACTGTAAACGTTTCTTCCGATTTAACCGATGTAGTGGTTATCGGTTCTCGCTCCAGAGTACCTAGGAGTAAATTGAATACCGTGGTTCCAGTGGATGTGATCAACGCCAAAGAAGTAAAGGCTTTTGCTCAAGCAGACGTAACGCAAATGCTAACGTATGTGGCGCCTTCTTTTCAAAGTGCACGTCAAACTGTTACAGATGGAACAGACCATATCGATCCTGCGGGTTTGCGCTCATTAGGCCCCGATCAAACACTTGTATTGGTAAATGGAAAACGATATCACAACACCGCACTCGTAAATATTAATGGATCTGTTGGAAGAGGTTCTGTAGGTACCGACTTAAACACCATTCCCGTTGCTGCCATTGAAAGAATTGAAGTTCTTCGCGACGGTGCGGCCGCTCAGTATGGCTCAGATGCTATTGCCGGCGTAATCAACATTGTACTCAAGAAAAACTACAAAGGTCTTCAGGTATCCAGCATGGTAGGTCAAAACTTTACCAATATGCCCTATGCCGGAGGTACAAATATTACGGATGGACTTACACGTCAAGTTGATATTTCGGGAGGTTGGGGTTGGAAGTCGGGTGCTTACGTGAACGTTAGCGCACAGTATTTGAAAAGAGATGCTACCAATAGAAGTGGCTTCGACAATATTCCATTGATTTATTATGGAAATGGAGGAACACTTCCCGGTTCTGCTGCCGTTCCTTCCGGAGTAAATGCCAATGACTATTACAGATGGTTGATGGATCTAGACAGGTCAACGGTGTCTTCTAGAAAATACGACCGTAGAAACATCATCGCTGGTAACTCGGCAAATGATAACAAAGGCGTTTTCATCAATTTTGGAATTCCTATTACAGCTAATGTAAACTTTTATTCAACCATTGGCTATTCCATTAGAAATGGTAACGCAGGTGGTTTCAGTAGAAACCCGAACAGTTGGAGCCAACAACCTGTATTAGCAAACGGCCAACGTTTCTATTACGATGGCTTCCTTCCTAAAATTTATACTGAATTAGAAGATCATACGGTAACCGCAGGTATCAATGCTAAAATGGGAGAGTGGAACTTCGATATTAGCAATACTCAAGGTGAAAACAGACTTCGGTATGATGTAAAGAATTCCGGCAACTCTTCTTTACCCGCTACCAACAATGTTCAAACTGAGTTTTATGCGGGAACACTGCGTTTTGTTCAAAATACTTTGAATTTGGATTTGAATCGTAGCCTTGAGTTGGGTACAGGAAAATCTCTGAATATGGCATTCGGTGGTGAGTACCGCGAAGAGCGTTTCAACATTGCCGCCGGTGAATTGAATTCATATACAAATGGTGGACGCCAATTCCAACCCGATCCAATTCCGAATTATCCCGGTACTTCTTCTTTGTTTACTTTTTCTCCAGGTACCGCTGTTTCCGGATCACAAGTATTCCCCGGATTTCAACCTGCCGATCAGGTGGAAGCAAAAAGAAGCATTTATGCTGCATATGGCGACTTGGAACTTAAAACACGAAAATTCACTTTAGGTGGCGCACTGCGTTACGAAACCTTTGATGAATTCCAAGTCAACTACGATAATTTAAGTGGGAAAATTGCAAGCCGATATGAGATTACAAATAAGGTAGCTTTAAGAGGATCGGTAAGCACTGGATTTAGAGCTCCTTCTTTGCATCAACGTTATTTCCAAAACACTTCTACACAATTCGTAAACGGATTGCCTTCCCAAGCTCTCACAGCTAATAACTACAATCCAATTGTAAAAAATGCATTTGGAATTGATGGATTGAAACCGGAGCGTTCTAAAAGTGTAACTGCAGGCTTGGTAGGAAATCTTACAAAGAATATTACCTTCACCTTAGATGCCTATTTTATTAGAATTGACGATCGCATTGTGTTGTCATCTCAGTTCAATAGAAGCAATGCCCTTGTAAACACCATATTGAATGCAAACGGTGTGGATCCAACCATCAATGCATTGCAATTCTGGACCAACGCAATAAATACTGAAACCAAGGGAATTGATGTGGTATTGACCGATCGTTTCCGTTTAGGTGCGGGTAATGCATCTTTGTCGATTGCCGGAAATTTCAATAAAAACTCAGTAGTCGGCGGAATCCAGAGTAACTCTGTGATTGATGATGCAACAAATAACCCTAGCTTGAGCGATCCTACAAAGAACCCTGCAAACGATCTAAAAACAGCTTTGTTCGATCGTCAGCAACGCTCACGTATTGAAGTAGGGCAACCCCAAAGCAAAATCAATATTACTTTCAACTACGATTTGCGTAAATGGAATATCTTGGCGCGTTCAGTACGCTTTGGTAAAATCACCTCTTTAAATGCCGCAGATCCTTATTCCAGAAATGCTTCTACCGGCGCTTATTGGAATGATGTTGGATTGGGTACCGATCAAACCTTCAGTGCAAAATGGACCACAGACTTGGTGTTAACATACAAAGCTAGTCCGGGTGTGAGCATCGCAGTTGGTGCAAATAATTTGTTTGATATTTATCCGGATCGCATTTTTGTTGACTCAAGAAATGATCCAAGTATTTATTATGTAAGTCCTGTTTCAAATAGCTTGGGTGTGAACAAAACAACCGGTGGTTACAGCGCTGGTCGTGATGGTTCGAACAGAGGTAGATTCTTGTTCCCCGGAAACCAATTTGGTTACAACGGTAGATTCATGTTCGCTCGTTTAACCATCGACGTATTCCAACTGGGCAAAACGGTTAAAAAGCCGGCTCCAGTTATTGCTCCACCACCACCGCCTCCGGCTCCACCAAAACCAAAAGATACTGATGGAGATGGCATTACTGATGATAAAGACAAATGTCCTACGGTTCCAGGACCTAAAAATATGATGGGTTGCCCTGATAAAGACGGCGATGGCGTTACTGATGCGGAAGACAAATGTCCGGATGTTGCAGGTGCAAAAATCTTTGGAGGTTGCCCCGACACAGATGGAGATGGAATTGAAGATGCCAAAGACAAATGTAAAGATGTAGCAGGTGTTGCCCAATACGAGGGCTGCCCAATTCCTGACAGAGACAATGACGGAGTAGCCGATGATATCGATCGTTGCCCCGATGAAGCTGGTCCGGTTGGAAACTTTGGATGTCCACGTTTGGAAGACTTGAAATTCAATGCCAAAAACGTAACCTTCTTAACCGGTAGTTCTCAATTAACCACTCAGGCAAAAGCTGAGCTAGATGAATTGGTAACTATTATGAATAAGTTTGCTCGTATATCTGTTAAGATCGATGGACATACCGATAATACCGGTAAGCCTGAGAAAAACTTGGCCTTATCACAAGCGAGAGCAGATGCTGTAAAAGCGTATTTAGTTGAGAAGGGTATTGAGAAAGAGCGTTTGGAAGCTACAGGATATGGTTCAGAGAAACCACTTGCAGATAATAAGACTGCTGCAGGAAAAGCTCAAAACCGTCGCGTTGAATTCAGCGTGAAAGGATAATCGATATTAGAATAGACTAAGCTGATTGGGAGTCCCCGCTTTTTTACGAGTGATTGTAAAGAGCGGGGACTCTTTATGTCGGGAAGCCACTACAATTTCTATACGTTTAGAATGCCCGTTGAAAACCTTGCTCACTTTGTCCATAGTATTGTTGTTTTGAGACAGGTGTCCCAAGATCAAGGTATGCAGATTTTTACCTTTGTGTTTTAAAAAGAGTTCAAGCGCTTGATCGTTCGAAAGGTGCCCTTGACGACCTCTAATTCTTCTTTTGAGATGATCCGGGTAACGACCTTCTTCCAGCATTGTGTCGCAATAATTGCTTTCTAATAAAACAGCATCGCAACGCTTAAACTGCTTTTTCACTTCGGCGCAAGCGTGACCGATATCGGTAAAAACGCCCATTGACGATTCTTCGTATGAAACCACAAAACTGATAGGTTCAGCCGCATCGTGATGCTTGGAAAAGCTATGGATTTCAAGTCCTCCAATTTGGGTTGAAACAGGTGCTTTGATGATTTGAACAAACTCCGGATCTAGCGGTTGGGAAAGCGCGGAATGGGTGCCTTCTGTGATAAAAACCGGTATTTTGAACTTACGGGTAAGGGCAGTGAGGCCGGTTACATGGTCGGAGTGCTCATGAGAAATGAACAAAGCCTTTACCCTTTCCATGGGGAGTCTTAATCGGCCCATTCTTCGCTCTATTTCCCTCAACGAAATACCTGCATCAATCAGCACTGCTTCGGTTTCATTACCCACATAGTAGCAGTTTCCATTACTTCCCGAGTTCAATGAGGCGAATTGCAAATTCATGGCTCAAAATTACAAAACTGTTCACAAACCGCTCATCCACATATCATCCCCATCCCTTTTTTGTTTTCCTTGCTTTCCTTACTTTCACTGCTCATTCACATTGATTATGAAAAGATTACTTCTTGCAATGGGTTTTACCGCATTATTTTTTAGCGGTTCGGCTCAACAACAATCTCCTGAACAATTTTTAGGCTATCCAATTGGAGCCAAGTATTCTGCTCACCACAAAGTAGTGAGCTATTTCAAATATGTTGCTGCTCAAAATCCTACTACAGTGAAATTGGAGCAATATGGTGAAACTAATGAAGGAAGACCTTTGCTTCTCACTTTTATTTCATCTGCAGAGAACATCGCCCAATTAGAGTCCATTCGCAAGAACAATCTAAAATTAGCCGGACAAAGTTCAGAAGCAGGAAATGAAAATGCGCCCGCCATTGTTTGGTTGAGCTACAATGTACATGGCAATGAAACTTCGAGTTCAGAAGCAGCCATGTTGACTCTTTGGGAATTGGTGAACCCAAATAATTCAAAGACCAAAGAATGGCTCAAAAATGTAGTAGTTGTAATAGACCCTTGTATTAATCCGGATGGGCGTGATCGTTATGTGAACTGGTTCAACAGTGTTGTTGGCAAAACAGCCAATCCACAGCCTTTTGTTCGCGAACACAGCGAACCTTGGCCCGGCGGACGCCCTAATCATTATTACTTCGACTTAAACCGCGATTGGGCTTGGCAAACACAGGTTGAGACCCGCCAACGCATTCAACGCTACAATCAATGGTATCCTCAAGTACATGTTGATTTTCATGAACAAGGATACAATAGCCCATATTACTTTGCACCTGCTGCTGAACCTTACCATGATGTAATTACTCCTTGGCAAAGGGAATTACAAGTGATGATTGGAAAGAATCACGCAAAGTATTTTGATGCCAACGGTTGGTTATTCTTTACCAAAGAACGCTTTGACTTGTTATATCCTAGTTATGGAGATACTTATCCAACTTATAAAGGAGCTATTGGTATGACTTTCGAGCAAGGAGGCCATAGCAGAGGTGGTGCTGCTGTGATCAATGCCGATGGAGATACACTCACCTTATACGATCGGTTGATTCATCACTACACAACCGGTTTGAGTACTATTGAAGTTGCTGCAAACAACAAAGCTCGTTTGCTCAAAGAATTCAAAACTTATTTTGAGAAAGCCAAAACAAGCCCCGGTGGCGAATTTAAGGCGGTGGTGTTGAAAGCAGATCAAGGCGATCGATTGGCCAGATTGAAGTCTTTATTTGATAGAAACGGCATTGAATGGTCTTATGTAAATGCTGCAACATATACAGGTACGAATTATTATAGCGGGAAACCGGAGTTATTCAAAGTGGAAGCAGGAGATGTGGTAGTGAATATGAATCAAGCAAACTCCAATATGGCAAGAGTATTATTGGAGCGCAGCACTCGTGTGACAGATTCCGCTACGTATGATATTACAGCTTGGGCCATGCCGTATGTATTTGGCGTGCAAGCTTACGGGGTGTCGAATTATATTTCTGCGATCAGTAAAACTGCACCAGCTGCACAAACCATTGCCGTAGATGCCAATGCAACTGCATTTGCCATCAAATGGAATGGTTTAAACAGCGCACAAGCATTATCTGCCTTACTTCAAAAAGGGGTTCGAGTTCGTTATGCCGAACAAGATTTTGCCATCGACGGCAACAGTTTCGAAAAAGGAACTTTGATTGTAACTAAAACAAGCAACCAAAAATTCGGAGCCGGCTTGGAAGCTTTAGTTAAAGAGGCCGCAGCTTCAGTAGGACAGAACTACTATTCCGTTCGTTCTGGGTTTGTTGACAAAGGATATGATCTCGGCTCCGATAAAGTTGTGACCATTCAAGTGCCCAAAGTAACCCTTCTAGCCGGCGATGGGGTTTCATCACTGCGAATGGGAGAAGTTTGGCATTTCATGGAGCAAACCTTGAAATATCCTGTAAACGTAGTTTGGGTAAACGATTTGAATAAAGGAATACTTGCTCAAACCAATGTTCTGATATTAGCTGATGGACGCTACCGCTTCTTGAGCGACAAAACCATGAACGATGCTTTGAAAGAGTGGGTAAGCAACGGCGGAAAAATAATTGCTCTAGAAGGAGCTGTTGATGCATTATCAAAAGCAGATTGGGGGATCAAAGCAAAAGAGGAATCATCTGGCGACAAGAAAAAAGATACAACCATCAATAAATATGAAAATAGAGAGCGTGATGCACTGGAAGGATTCAACCCGGGTTCAATTTACAAAGTAGAACTCGATAATTCTCATCCTTTAGGATTCGGGTTCCCTAATTTCTATTACACCTTAAAACAGGATGATGTATTGTATGAATACATGAAAGACGGAAACTGGAATGTAGGCGTCATTAAAAAAGATGCGCATGTTTCAGGATTTATTGGAGTGAAGGCGAAAGAAAAATTAAAAGAAGGGATGGTGTTTGGCGTACAGCAATATGGACGCGGTTCTGTGGTGTATTTAGCTGATGATGTATTGTTTAGAAATTTCTGGGAGAACGGTAAATTATTGTTCAGTAACGCCCTGTTTTTAGTAGGGCAGTAAAATCTGTTATAATAGCGTGAAAGCGGGGTGCAATACTCCGCTTTTTGCTATATTAAACCTAACTTGAATATTGTTTTAAAATACCGATTGCATGAAGAAACTTTTCCTATGCTGTAGCTTACTGATCTCACTTGGTCTTAGTGCCCAAACACCAAGCTCGGCAGATATCTATGTTTCTCTTCAAAAATTAAAAACCCTTGGTTCTGTTTTATACATTGCCGCGCATCCGGACGATGAGAATACGCGATTGCTTGCGTGGTTGGCTAAAGACCGTCTTTATAGAACCGGCTATCTTTCTCTTACTCGTGGCGATGGGGGGCAAAACCTCATTGGCGATGAGCAAGGCATTGATTTAGGATTGATACGCACGCAGGAATTGTTAGCCGCCAGAAGAATAGACGGCGCTGAACAATACTTTACAAGAGCGTTTGATTTTGGGTTTACCAAAACCACTGAAGAAGCCTTGAAAACCTGGGATAAAGAAAAAGTGTTGGGTGATGTAGTTTGGATCATTCGAAAGTTTCAACCCGATGTAATCATTACTCGATTTCCCGAAGATGCAAGGGCTGGTCACGGCCATCACTCGGGCTCTGCAGTACTAGCTCATGAGGCCTATTTTGCTGCAGCGGATCCTACAAAATATCCTGAGCAATTGAAGCTAGGAGTAAATGTTTGGCAAGCAAAAAGAATCATGTGGAATACCTTCAATTTTGGAGGAGCAAATACTACTTCTGAAGATCAATTGAAGTTGGATGTAGGGTCTTTCAATCCAATACTTGGTAAAAGTTATGGTGAAATAGCTGCTGAAAGCAGAAGCCAACACAAGAGTCAAGGCTTTGGCGTGCCGGCTCAGCGAGGAGTTTCAATGGAATATTTTACACCAGTTGCCGGTGAAGGAGCCAAGCAAGATATCATGGACGGGGTAGTTACTTCTTGGAGTAAGCTTGGGGCCGATAAAATTGAAAAATCAATCGATGCCATTCTTGCAGCCTATTCATTGGCACACCCTGAAAACTCGGTTCCGGCACTTGTAAGTTTGTATAAAGATATTCAGCAATTGCCAGCTTCGTATTGGAAGAATCAAAAGTTGAATGAAACAAAAAAGCTGATCGCGGCTTGCAGTGGGTTGTTTATGGAGGCTGCAACCAATAGTAATTACGCCGTACAAGGAGATTCGATTAAATTAATCGTTTCTTTAAATAATAGATTGGGTGTAGAAGCCAAATTGAATACATTGAAATTGGCTCCCATAGACTCAATCTTCAATAAGCCATTGAAGAAGAATGAAAATGTGACTATTCCGATCACGTTGACGATTTCTTCTACAGATCCCATCAGTCAACCTTACTGGATGGTGCAAAAAATGACCAAAGGTAGTTTTGTGATCGACAAGCAGGAACAAGTAGGGGCCCCTCAAAATGACGCATCTTATTACGTAAATGCTGCGATATCAATTGCAGGACTCGACTTGAACTACGCATTACCGGTACAGTACAAGTATACAGATCCGGTTAAAGGAGAATTGTATCAACCTTTAGTAGTAGTACCACCCGTAGGAATCAGTACCGATCCAAGTATTGTTATATTTAGAAAGAATCAAGGAATTCAGAAATCCAATATTACCGTAACTGTTAGTGCCTACAAGAATATGTCCGGCTTTCAAGCAAATGTGGCGGGGAGAATGAGCACCAATTCGTTGAATGCAACAGATAGCAGTTTCTCTCTGATAAAAGGCTTAAAAAAGGACTATACTTTGCCCATCAGCAATGAGTTTATGCAAAAAACAGATCAAGATTATGTGCAGGCATTTGTCAACTTAAACAACAAGAAAGAAGAAATTCCGGCCTTTTTGAATGTAACGAGTATAAAATACGACCATATCCCCAATATTCATTATTTCTATCAAGATGCAGTTAAAGTGCTCAATATCGACCTTAAAACGGTTGGGAAGAAAGTAGGATATATTGAAGGGGCCGGCGATAAAGTAGTGATCGCATTGCAACAAATGGGCTATGAAGTTACCATCTTAAAGGCAGCCGACATTACTCCTGCAAACTTGAAGCAATTCGATGCAATTATTACTGGCGTTCGAGCTTACAATGTGAATGAGTACATGTTTGAAAAATATGCTACGCTAATGAATTATGTGAAAGATGGAGGAAACTTGATTGTACAGTACAATACCAATAACTTCATCAGTACTACAAAATCGGCCATTGGTCCATATCCCTTTACCGTATCTAGAAACAGAGTTACCGATGAAACCGCTAAAGTTAAATTCGAATTACCCGATCATCCCGCTCTAAATTATCCCAATAAGATAACAGAAGCAGACTTTGAAGGTTGGGTACAGGAAAGAGGAATCTATTTTGCCGAACCATTTGATGGGCAATATCAAACCCCTTTATCAATGGCAGATCCCAATGAATCAACTCAGAAAGGTGGGCTTATTATTGCCGATTATGGGAAAGGGAAATTTGTTTACACTGGATTGGTTTTCTTCCGGGAACTTCCCGCCGGAGTTCCGGGAGCATATCGTTTGTTAGCGAATTTGATTGCATTGAATAAGAAAAAAGGATTTTAAGAATGAGTAAATCTAATATCAATCCAAGAATTGCTTTCGCCATTGCGATTATTGGTGGCTTGATTATAGGGAAATTGATCAAGCGAATGTCAGTAGGATTGGTGATTGGGATTTTCTTTAGTTTGATGTATGCCATGAGTGTGGCTTCAAAATCTCGATCAAATGACGAATGAACCTTCCACCTCGAATAAGAATCGCTGGAACCTCTGGTACATCGCTGTGCTTGGGTTTCTTTTTATTGAAATAGTTTTATTTTCATTGTTTACCCGCTTGTTCTCATGAATTTTACAACCCTCGATTGGCTGGTTCTTTTGTTCACCTTAGCACTGGTAGTAGCTTATGGTGTATACAAAAGTAAAATCTCAAGAAACCTAGAAGGATATTTTCTAGGCGACCGACAATTGCCATGGTGGGTGGTGTTACTAAGTATTATGGGAACCCAGGCCAGTGCCGTCACATTTTTGACAGCGCCGGGTCAAGCCTATACTGATGGAATGCGGTTTGTACAGTATTATTTTGGACTACCCATTGCCATGGTCATTATCTGTATCACATTAGTTCCTTTGTTTCATAAACTAAAGGTGATCACAGCTTATGAAATGCTAGAGCAACGGTTCGATTTAAAAACAAGAACCTTTACATCTTTCTTGTTTCTAATGTCGAGAGGGCTTTCTACCGGCATAAGTGTAATTGCTCCTTCAATTGTACTTCACAGTATGTTGGGTTGGAATTTCTACCTCACCAATATTGCCATGGGTGGCATTTTGATTATTTATACCACTACGGGTGGTGCAAAAGCAGTTGCGTATACTCAACAACTTCAGTTCATCGTAATTTATGCCGCCATGTTTGTTGCCGGCTATTATGCACTCACAATGTTGCCAGATGGTGTGGGGTTGAAAGAAGCTCTGGAAATAGGAGGGAAGTCGGGAAAACTAAACGTGATCACAACCGGCGTTACAGAAAAGGGGTTTGACTGGAACGATCGCTACAATATATGGAGTGGATTGTTAGGAGGATTGTTTTTGTCGCTGAGCTATTTTGGAACCGACCAAAGTCAAGTTGGACGATACCTTACTTCTAAGAACGAGGGGGAAAGCAAGATCAGTTTATTGATGAATGGATTGGTGAAAGTTCCTTTACAGTTTTTCATTTTGCTGATTGGTGTTTTTGTTTTTACATTTTATCAGTTTTATCAAGCGCCTTCCTACTTCAATTTGGCTCAACAAAAAACTACCCTTAACTCAAAATACAGCGAAGAATATGTGGAAGCTGATAGCGCCTATCGACTATTGCAATCACAGCGAAAAGTATTAGTCAATAATTTAACAGTAGCGATAAAAGGGAATGAGAGAGAAAAGATAGACATTGCTCAGGAGCAACTTCTGATCAACCAACAAGACTCAGAAACAGCTCGAAAAGCAGTTAAAGAAGTAGTAAAAAAGGCAAATCCGGGTACCGATGGGAACGACACCAATTATATTTTTCTACGATTTGTGGGCGATTATCTCCCTCAAGGTTTAGTAGGATTGATCATTGCAATCATATTCCTAGCTTCATGGGGAAGCATAGCAGCTGCATTGAATTCATTGGCCTCATGTACAATGGTCGATTTCCACAAGAAGTTTGCAAAGAAGCAATTAACTGAAGAGCAAGAATACAAATGGAGCAAACTCTATACTATTGGCTGGGGATTGTTTTGTATAATAGCCGCTCAGTTTGCTTACAATTTAGGCAATAGTTTAATTGAGGCGGTGAATGTGCTGGGCTCCTGGTTTTATGGCACTATTCTGGGGATTTTTGTTGTTGCATTTTATTTCAAATGGGTGAAAGGGAATGCCGTATTCTATGCCGCTCTGTTAGCTGAGGTATTGGTAATAGCCGTCTATTTCTTGAAAATTGTTTCTTTCTTGTGGTTGAATGTAATTGGTGTTGTGGGAGTGATGTTGTTCAGTGTGCTTTTGCAACCTTTCTTAAAATCAAAAAAGTCTGCTCAATAAAAAAAGGCTGTTGATCATCAACAGCCTTTTTATTCTAATTTGATATTATTTACCTGCCAACGATTTGATTAGATCTGCATTCAACTTTACGTAATCAGGATTTTTTTGCTCTTCTGCTTTTGCCATTGAAGCTTTTGCTGTGGTAATAGCATCGGCTTTCTTACCAAGTTTTGCAAGGCATTTTGCTTTTTGGTAGCTAATCCAATAGGCATTGGGGTCTTTATCAGCAGCAATCGTAAACCATTCCAAAGCTTTATTGAGATCTTTGTTGTTTTCCAAGTAATAGGCTGCAGCAGCAAAATAAGGAGGGTTGTCTGATTTCATCGCCTCATTAATTTGAGCCATAACTTTTGAATCTACTTCAGTAGCAATCGGTAATGCAACCACTGTTTTATCCCACATCAACCAAAGTTCACACGATGCAGCTTTGATATTGCCAACTTCAATTGTGAAGTTTTCAATGCTTTTAGGGAGGGCCATTGGTTTCACTTTTACACGTACCACATCCTCTTCTTGCTTGTACGCAGAAGGGCTGGTTACATTGGTTTGCTTGGTAATAATGAGTGTCCATTCAGTGGCACCCGGAATAGAAAGCAAACCGTATTTACCTGCTTTAACGGAAGTTCCACCAATAGTTACATCATCGCCGAAAGTAAGAGTGGTAGCACCGTTTGCACCGGTTCTCCATACTTTTCCAAATGGAACCAGATCACCAAAAATAACACGGCCTTTTTTAGCCGGACGAGAATAAGATAGTTCAATAGAAGAAAGACCAAAGTCTTGTTTCATTGAAACCGTGGGAGAAGGAGCGGGAGTTTTTACTCCTTGAGCGTTTACAGTTGTGCATACCAATGCACCTGCAAGCAATACAAATAAGAGTCGTTTCATAGCAAAAAAAGAGTTTGCGCAAAGGTAGCGGCCTTTTATGAAAACTCCGATTGCTTGTTGATAAATTACCTTAGAAGGGGATAATGGCCATAACTCTGGCCTTTTTACCTTTCAGAAGGTGCCAAGATGGCCCTTCCTTGATCAAACGGATGGCTTCTTCGTCGAATTGATCATTGAGCGATTGCTCAATCCGAAAACTGGACAAGCCACCATCTTTATTTACCACAAAAGATACTACCACCGATAACTTGCCCTCAGGGTTATCTGTAATAATTTTTCGATTGTTGATCACATATTCGTCAAAAGCGATCCACCCATCGGCGGGCTCCGCCTCCTGAATTAAGCCTTTGGGATAGTTTACCTTGTTTTTCGTAATAACAGTGGTCTTAAAGCCACCTACCACCAATGGTTGATTTGATGTTTTCTTTTTCGAAAGTTCAGAACCTACATTGCTGAAGTTTTTGGCTGAAGGAGCAGCGGCTCTGTTGTTCAAAACGATTCCATTTTGATCCGGCCTCAAGCTTGAAGTCAATCCTTGGTAGTTGGGATGTGTGATGCTAATAGGGGCATTGCTATCTGCCAAGTTATATCGGTAGCGACCGTTTATTTGGGGAAGTTTTTCATTGGTTCTCAAGTTTACCACAGTAACATCGTCTAGTATTTTCCCTTCCTCATTCTTTACAGTAAATTCCTTGTATTCCTCTTTTGCAGGCAATGATTTTGCAATTGGTGCTGCACCGGCTTCAGCGTTAGCAGGCGGAATACTCACTTGTGCATCACTGATAGGGGCTGCAAGCGGAGCTTTCGATGCCGATCCGCTCTTCGTCTCCCGCTCAGCTAAAGGAAATGTAGAATTTCCTTGTTGAATACTTGCGTTATTATTATCAGTTACTGCTGCCGTAGTGTCGATTATTGAGTTTGATAACTTTTGCGTATCAAGCAACGCAGGTGCATTTACCGTAGGTTGCTCATTTTTTGCAATAACTGATTTTTCCTCAGCACCTGAATTTAAAAAATAAACACCCACTGCCACTAGAACAACCGCAGCCGCTGCGAGAGCTTTCCAATTGAACGAGGAGGTCGACTTTGACTGGATTTTTGAACGTAGTTCAGCGAGTGTAGCAGCAGTTTTTTCAGTACTTGATTTTACCGCTTCAAAACCTTCCATCGCGTCTGCTAAGAAAGGATCGCTTAGTGCGGCTTTTTCCATTGCATGACGTTCTGCAGAACTCATGGCTCCACTCCAATATCGTTGGATATCGGATGCCGTATATTCTTTTTTATGGTGAAGTGAATCACTCATGGCTCTTGTTTATTGGTTGCTCAGCTCCGGCGTTTTTCTCCATGCAAATTTTCAAATTTCTTCTGCCATTCTGAATAAAACTTCGGATTTTATTCCATTCTATTCCGGTTTCTGCAGCAATATCATGATAACTTTTGTTTTCTAAATAGAACTTTGTTACGGTCAATTTTTGCTCTTCGGAGAGGGTTTCTAAACACCGCTCCATTTGGCTCAATTGCTTTTCTTTGGCTATTACCTCATCCAGATGCGAATCTTCTTCAAATTGCATACGTTCCCCATCGAATTCGGTGGTTTTCAGGTTGCGAGGTGTACGTAACTGCATGAGGCAGTGGTTTTTAGCAACCGTATGCAGCCAGCTTTTAAAATTAGAGATTTCATGTTTTTTTACTTTTTCACCCAGCCCCTCGAATACCTGCATTACGGCGTCTTTAGAAAGCTCCTCGTCTTTCAAATACTTCAAACAAACCCCGTACAATAGGTCCATATACCGCTCAAACAAGGAAGCTAGTGTATTCAAGTCGCCCGTTTTTTTGAACGATTGCACCAGTTCTTGATCGCTTTGTAGGTTGGTTGATATTTTTCTTAGAAATCCCAAAATGGCTGTTATACATACAAGATAGAAATTTTTTTGAATCGCTTTATGTAATTCTCAAAAACACATCATCCATTAAAAAAATGACGCTATGAAGTACAAAATGTTTTTGATTACCATGCTTGGTTTATTAGTAATGAACTTTGCGTGGGCAACCGAAGTAATTACAGGTTGTATAAAAGATGAGAAGGGTAAACCTATTCCAGGTGCTAGTATTACAGTTAAGAATACAAAGAGAGGAACAATGGCGGATGCCAATGGTTGCTTTTCTATTACAATTGACAATTCCAATCAAAAGTTGGTGGTCAATAGTGTTGGCTTTGAAATGCAAGAAATCAACATAAAGCCGGGTGTAACGAACTATTCGATTGTATTAATTCAAAGTACGGCAAAACTTAGTGAGGTTGTTGTTACTGCATTAGGCATTGAGAGAAAACGTGGAAATTTAGGGTATAGCTATGACTTAGCTGGCGCGGTTCCAGGTGTTCAGGTTACTAGTGGCAATTATCAGCACTATGAGCCTAAGTTAGATAGAGAAGGCTATGGCTATATCACTGAAAACCGATTCTTGAAAGTGACCGATAATCCACTTTCCACTTTTTCAATTGATGTAGATGCGGCCTCATATAGCAATATCCGCCGATGGATCAAGCAAAATCAATTGCCACCCGCTGGGGCCGTTCGTGTAGAAGAAATGATCAATTATTTCAAATACAATTACTCCAAACCCAACGGCGAACATCCTTTTAGTGTAAATACAGAAGTAGCCATTTGCCCTTGGAATACCGATCACCAATTGGTATTGGTAGGACTCCAAGGAAAGGAAATTCCGGTAGATAATTTGCCTGCATCAAACCTCGTCTTCCTTATTGATGTTTCTGGCTCAATGAGCGATGAAAATAAGCTTCCATTGGTTAAAGCGTCTCTAAAAATGCTTACCGAGCAATTACGCGAGCAAGACAAGGTTTCAATCGTGGTATATGCGGGTAACGCAGGTTTGGTTTTGACTCCAACTTCAGGGGCAAACAAAAGTAAAATTATCGAATCGCTTGATCGGTTAGAAGCCGGTGGATCCACTGCAGGTGGACAAGGAATTCAATTGGCTTATCGCGTGGCTCAGGAGCAATTCATTAAAGGAGGAAACAATCGCGTGATTTTGTGTACCGATGGTGATTTCAATGTGGGTGCCTCTAGTGATGATGAATTGGTTCGCATGATCGAACAAAAACGTGAATCAGGGGTGTACCTCACTGTGTTAGGTTATGGAACCGGAAACTATCAGGATAGCAAAATGCAACAATTGGCCGATAAAGGAAATGGCAACCATGCTTATATTGATCAATTGAGTGAAGCGAAAAAAGTATTAGTGAATGAATTTGGTGGAACGCTTTTCACCATTGCGAAGGATGTAAAATTGCAGGTGGAGTTTAATCCCGCCGTAGTTCAAGGTTATCGCCTAATTGGCTATGAAAACAGACTTTTAAATAAGGAAGATTTCAATAACGATAAAAAAGATGCAGGCGAAATGGGCAGCGGCCATTCTGTTACAGCCATCTATGAAGTAATTCCTCAGGGTGTAAGCACCAATTTACTAGACAGTGTGGATGCCTTAAAATATCAAAAGAAAGTAAAACAAGTTAGAACATCAGGAGAAGAAATGATGACGGTAAAAATCAGGTATAAAAATCCCGAATCTGATAAAAGCATCTTGTTTGATCAAGTAATTAAACAATCAGATAAAACCATTCTTCAAGTATCAGAGAATCTCCGTTGGGCGGCAGCAGTGGCTGAGTTCGGAATGTTGTTGAGAGGTTCTGAATTCGTTCAATCCGGCTCTTATGATCAAGTATTGGAATTGGCAAGAACCTCGAGCACTTTTGACAAAGAGGGCTATAAAAAGGAAATGATCAGTCTGGTGTACCTCGCTTCTTCTATGGCTTCGAATGATAAAAAGAGAGAAAGTAAATCACTCGCTTCACATTAATCAATCAACTAAAACTACTGTGTATGAAAGCAACCTATCAAGTAAGAATCGAAACGCCTTGCTCGGAAGACTGGAGTAAAATGACTCCGGTAGAGAAAGGCAGATATTGTGCCGCTTGCCAAAAAACGGTGGTGGACATGACTCAAATGTCGGATCGTGAAATTCAAGACTTCTTTATGCGAGCGGAAGGTGAGGTTTGTGCGCAATTGCACACCGAACAACAAAATCGAAATTTAATTGCCCATGAAGCTACCAAAAGCAAGGGGTGGCGCTATTTGTGGGGACTCTTGGTTGCCGGGTTGTTTTCATCACAGGAAGTTAAGGCGCAAGGAAAGGCAATCATCAAGCCTGCTATACAGCAGAATATTCCGGCAAAAGGAGTGCAAGTTGAAACCAACTTTTTTTGGGAATTCACCGTAAAGGATTCCAAAACTTTAGAAGCAATACCGAGGGCGAGTGTTCAAATAAGTAGTACGGGAAAGTACCAGTCAGCCGATGAAAATGGTATGGTAAGAATAGAGCTACAAACGAAAGATTCGATAGTGTTGAAGATATCAGCAATAGGATATCCCGAAATGGAGTACAATATATCGCCGTCTAACAATTCCCAAGTATTGTATTTAGAACGTAAGGCACAGGACTTGGCACCTGTTGTGGTTTTCGCAAATGACTTAAATAGGCTTAGTTGTAGGGTTGGTGGTTTGATGGTTTGTTATTCAACTTATCGGTACAACTTTATCAAAAAGCCGACCATCGATAGTCTTACTCAATTCTTCGCGAAAAAGCCATTAAAAGTATACCCCAATCCTGTTGCGCCGGGGTCAAGTTTTCAATTGGAGGTCAACATTGCTCAATTGGGAGAAGCCGTAATCGAAATCATCGACAATAAAGGCAGAATTGTTCAACGTAAACAGATTGTAGTAGAGAACAAGAACAGCATTCTGTCAGTGCCCACCAATAGTGTCTGGGGGCAGGGTGTTTATTGGATTCGAATTACACATCATGCAACAAAGAAAAACTATACTACGAAATTAGTGCTGCAATCGTAAAAGGGGAGAAGAGATCGATGCATTTGAATTGCTTTTCCTACATTTAAATGCTGAAATCAAACTTCATGAATACGGTAAAATACTTCGAACTCAAACCTGATCAGTTTCTTCAACGAATCACTGAACTGCCTTTAGCGTATTTGCCCTTGGGTACATTAGAGTGGCATGGCACTCATTTACCACTGGGTTCAGACGCGTTGCAATCGGAAGCATTGTTTTTAGAACTGGCACAGGAATGTGGGGGAGTGGTTTTACCGCCCCTTTTTTTAGGGCCTGATCGAAAAATGATAACTGATGATGGGCTTGAATTAATTGGAATGGACTATGCCGCTTCCACGAATCCGCCTCAACAACTTCCCGGTTCCGCTTATTGGATTTCAAATGAACAGTTTGAACAATTGTTGTATTCGATACTCCTGCAATTAAAACGAGCCGGATTTAAAGCCGTTATGGCTGATGGGCACGGACCCTCACGTCGACTTTGGGCGAATAAATGCGAGGCTTGGGAAAAGGAATTTGAACTAAAACTTTTCGGGATCAAAGACGAACAAAGACCAGTGTGGAATTTTATGAACGACCATGCAGCTCAAAACGAGACTTCCATCATGTTGCATTACTACCCAAATTTGGTTGATCTCAGTGTATATCCAAACAATGAGAACACTACCGTATTGGGCGTAAATGGTGTGCATCCAAGTCTCGCAACTGCTGAATTGGGAAAATTGCTTTCAATAAGCGCAAAAAAATACGCAAAAAACTGGATTAACAATTTGAAGTTTTAGCCGGCGGCTTTGGCGCTCACTTGTGCTCCCCATTTTTTAATTTGGGCCGCAATTTCTTCAGGTTTAACAGGTTTGCTTACATAATCATCCATTCCTGCATTTAAGCAAATATCCCGATCACCTTGCATGGCATTTGCGGTCATGGCAATAATGATGGGTTGCTGAATTTGTAAGGTTCTGATTTTTTGTGTTGCTTCCAATCCATCCATCTCAGGCATTTGAACGTCCATGAAAATAAGATCGTAGGCTTTTGCCTGCATCATTTCAACTGCCTCTAAACCGTTATTGGCAATTTCAGGATCGTAGCCTTGCTTGGTTAGTACAATTAAGGCCAATTGCTGGTTGATGGGATTATCTTCTGCAATTAATATTTGTAGTGGGAATTGTTCACTAAGGCTAGCCAATGGAACGGTTTCAACTTCCGGCTCGATGACTTCAACATCTTTGTGGAAGAGCGCCACCAATTGCTGCTTAAGTAAATATTGTTTTACCGGTTTACTCAGAATGCTATCAAACAAATGCTGTATGCTCTTGTCCGATTCATTTCCAATGGAACTTAGCAACATTACTGGTATGTCGGGATAGTTCTTTTTAATTTGTTCTGCTAACATTACACCGTCCATTTTCGGCATGTGCATGTCGGTAATTACGATATCGGGTCGATAACCTGCTTCTAATATTTTCAATGCATCTTCACCATGAGCCGCTTCCTTCGATTCCATATTCCATTGCTTCAGTTGGAATTGAAGAATGGTTCTATTAGTACTGTTGTCGTCAATTACCAATACCTTTTTGTGCTCTATGATAGTATGATCTAGAGCATTCGGCAAAGCTTTGCTTACACCTTCTGTAGTTAAAATACTGAACTGGAAGGTCGATCCTTTGCCAACCGTACTTCTTGCATTTATTTCTCCTCCCATCATTTGCACCAGCTTCTCGCATATCACCAACCCTAATCCTGTTCCACCATATTTTCGGGTAGTGGAAGAGTCGACTTGTGAGAACGCTTTGAACAATCGATTCATCTTTTCTTCAGGAATACCAATGCCGGTATCCTTGACTTCAAAAAGGATCGCCAAATCTTTCGAGTCACCTAATTTGGTAATATTTATAAATACTTCTCCCTTTTCAGTAAACTTTACGGCATTACCTACCAGGTTAATTAATATTTGTTTGATTCGTACTACATCACCAATTAAGAACTCCGGCACATCGGCATCTATGAAGTAAATCAAGTCGATACCCGATTGCGCAGCTTTAGTAGCAAATATATCCAGTACTTCTTCAATAGCCGTGCGAAGATGGAATTCCTTTTTCTCTAATTCCATTTTTCCTGATTCAATTTTCGAGAAGTCAAGGATATCATTGATGACTCCCAATAAGCTTTCTCCGCAACTCTGTATCGTGCTTGTATAACCTTGCTGTTCAGTACTCAATTTTGTCTGTGATAGTAGAGAACTCATTCCAATAATACCATTCAAAGGTGTCCGAATTTCATGGCTCATGGTGGCCAAGAAAATACTTTTAGCCTTATTCGCTTGTTCTGCCTCATGACGGGAGCGTTTTTCTTCTTCCATTGAAACGCCAAGCTGATAGGTCCGCTCTTGAACTTGCTGTGCCAACGTTTCTTTTTGGGTTTGAATGCTTTCGATACGCCATGCGTATAATCCTAAACTAGCACCAATTACGGCGCTCGCAATTAGTAGTTTGAACCACCATGTCAACCAAAAAGGAGGAACAATTTCAATGACTATTTTCTTCACATTGGCAGACCAATTACCATTATTATTGGTTCCTTTGATTTGTAAGGTGTACACTCCGGGATCCAGTTTGGTGTAGGTGATTTTTCGCTCGGTTCCTATATAGTTCCAAACCTTATCGAAGCCATCTAATTTATAGGCATATTGTTTATTATCGGTGGAGCTATAATCCAATGAAGCAAATTCAAATGAGATTACATTACTTTCATACGGAATTTTGAGGTGTTCTATAGAGTTGATTGCTAGTAGTAAAGGCGTTTCATTTTTTGAGGAACTAACCGGTACTTCTTTGTTAAAGATTTCAAAGTTTGTCAATACAATTTGAGGCTCATAGTTGTAAAGACGTAGTAATTGAGGGTGAAAAGCGGTAAATCCATTGATTCCTCCAAAAAAGATCGTGCCATCACTGGTTCTTAAATAGGCACTTTCTTTAAACTCATCCGACTGAAGGCCATCTGATTTTCGATAGTTCTTGATGGTTCCTGTTTTCAGATCATATCTTGAAATTCCTTTGTTTGTACTTATCCATAAGAAGTTCTTTTCATCTTCAATTATCCCATATGTAACATTGTTGGGAAGCCCTTCTTTTGTTGTATAGGCCTTGAACTCCTTTGTTTTCGTATTAAAATAGTTCAAGCCATTCAAGGTTGTTACCCAAAGATTTCCCAGTGAATCCAGTAGTAGTGAATTGACGGAATTGTCGCTTATGCTGTTCTTCTTTTGAGTGTGCTCATATTTTGTAAAGACCTCTGTTTTTTTATCAAAATAATTTATCCCCCCTCCATCGGTACCAATCCAAAAATTGCCATTTTCATCTTCAACTATTGCATGAATAATTAATGTTCCGATACTGTTTGGATTTGTTTTATCGGGCCTGTAATGTTTAAAGGTTTTTGCTTTAGCATCATATTTATCCAATCCTTCTCCATGGGTGCCGATCCAAATATTGTGTTCTTTGTCTTCGAAAATCGTCCAAACATAATTTCCTCCAACAGATTTTGTATTAGAGGGATCGTTCTTAAAATAATTGAACTTCTTTGTTCTTGGGTCGTAAACAGTAATACCATCACCCCAGGTTCCAAACCAAACCTTGCCTTCATGGTCTTCCATAATACATAGAACATAGTTTCCTGAAATGCCACTGGTAGGCCGTTTGGGGTCGTATTTAAAATGGGTGAAATTCCCTGTTTTGGGATTAAATAGATCCGCACCCCCTCCATCAGTTCCAATCCAAATATTCTTGTTTCGGTCTTCTTCAAAGCATAACACCGTATTGTGTGTGAGACTGTTTTCAGATAGACTATGTTTGTAGTGTACAAAATTGCTATAACTCTTGTTATAGAAATTTACTCCTCCTGAGAATGTGCCCACCCACATGTTTCCTTTCCGGTCGCAGTAAGTAGTGTAAACTGAATTATTACTGAGGCTGGTCTCGTTTATTTCATCGTAAATATAATTAACGAACTGTCCGGTATTGTGATTATAGATACTCAATCCGCCATTTTCTGTACCAAACCACATGTATCCATTGGAGTCTTGTCCAATAGAATAAATTGAAGTAGCGATAATTGTATTTACAGGAGGCTTGTAATCATACTTCACGAAATCGTTCAATTCTTCGTTAAAACGATTGATGGCACTTTTGTCCATTCCAACCCAGATGTTTCCCTTTTTATCTTGAAATAAAGAGAAAATATTGTTTGAAGAAATTGATTTTTTGTCAGCAGCAGAGTGAGTATATAATTTAAATTGACCGGAATTAATGTCATAGCAACCAAGACCTTCTCCAAAAATACTCATCCAAATTCTATTCTTGTTATCGCACATGATCGTCTGGATATAACGATTCTTTGCCGGATAGAGATTTTTGATTGGATTAAAATTGCTGAATTTATTTTGCTTTTGGTCGAAGATGCAAATTCCTGCATCTTCAGTACCAATCCAAACCCTATTTGAAGAATCAACAGCTAAACTAATGATTCGATTGCTGGTGAGATCATTCTGGCCGGTACCTGCATGGTATTGTTCGAAGTCTTCTTTGTACTTATTGAATTTACTCAGCCCATTACTTGCGGTTGCTACCCAGATATTTCCGAGCTTATCTTCAACAATTGAATTAATAAAATTACCATTGATTGATTTGGGGTCAGAAGGTTCATTGCGAAATACTTTAAAGTTGTACCCATCAAATCGATTTAAACCATCTCGAGTGCCTAGCCAAATAAATCCTTGCTGATCTTGTAATACACAGATAACATTGTTATGCGAAAGTCCATCATTATTGGTAAAATGTTCGAAACGTAAATGTCCTGTTTGGCTCTTTGCTGAAAGGGCAAATAAGCTGCTAATTAAACCTAGGATTGTTATCTCGCCAAGATAAGATGCATGAGACTTCAATCTGGAAATAGCTATTCCAATTATTGTTAGGATTGTCGACGGTGACAGCTTGAAAACCATGGGCTAAGAATGATATACAAATCTTTATTATATATGCAAACGTAGTACCGTTCTCTTTATTCTGCCCTACAAATAAACACTTAGGTATAGATAAAATATTTTTAGCGGGTAAAAGCGGGATGAAAATGCTCCAGTGTTCGTCTTAAAAATTCGCGATCCAAATGCGTATAAATTTCAGTAGTGGTTATACTTGCATGCCCAAGCATTTCTTGTACCGCCCTTAAATCAGCACCACCCTCAACCAAATGGGTGGCAAATGAATGTCGAAAACTGTGCGGAGAAACAGTTTTCTTAATGCCGGCTTTTTTAACCAGGTCTTTAATGATTAGGAACACCATTACTCTGCTTAAACCGGCGCCTTTGTTGTTTAAAAAAACAGTATCTGCAAATCCTGGCTTAGGCTCTACATGAGCCCGAACGTATTGTTTATAATACTGAATTTCTTTTATGGCATGTTTCCCAATGGGAACCAAACGCTCTTTGTCGCCCTTTCCTATTACCCGAATAAATCCAACGTCCAAGAATAAATGCGATAATTTCAACTGTACCAGCTCACTTACCCTTAATCCGCAACTATACAAAGTTTCCAGCATAGCACTATTGCGATGCCCTTCCGGTTTGCTTTTATCGATTTGAGATAGAATGGATTCAATTTCTTCTGTACTTAGCACATCGGGCAAACTCCTTTTTAGTTTTGGTGCTTCAAGTAGGGTAGTGGGATCTTCTTGAGAAATCTGCTCTATCAAGCAGAATTTATAAAAAGAACGAATACCCGAAATAATGCGGGCCTGCGAGGTATCGGTCATACCCAACTCAGAGATCCATTTTATAAACTGCTGCAGGTCTTTTAAATTAATTTGAGCGGGAGATTTTTCAATCTTTTCAGCACTGAGAAATTGTGTGAGTTTCTCTATATCGCGCAAGTAGGCCTCTACCGAATGATCGGACAAGGATTTCTCTAATTGAAGCCAAGCCTTATAGCCTTTCTTGTGAATATCCCACATAGGTCAGTTTTTTTTCAATTGGTAGGGGTTTCTTGCTATTTTTCGGCATATTTGCAGTCCAAAACTAACGCAATTCCTCCTCACATGAACAAAACCGTGAATCTTCGCTCGTTTAAACAGAAAGTCCGTCACAACAAATCTGTATTCAAACGTTTTTTAACCAAATTGGAGAAAAATACCCCTCGTGGTCTAGATGCCATTGCTGAAAAAACGAGTGCTGAGGTATGGGAAGAAGTTGATTGTTTAAGCTGCGCCAATTGTTGCAAAACAATGTCGCCAACCTATACTACCAAGGATGTAAAACGCATTTCTGAGCATTTGAACATGACGCCGAAAGCGTTTCGTGATAAATGGCTTCGTAAAGACAGCACCGGCGACTGGATGAACAAAACAGAGCCTTGCCAATTCTTGAACCTGGAGAATAATTATTGCGCGATCTATGAAGTAAGACCTGCCGATTGTGCCGGATTTCCCCATCATACTAAGAAAAGAATGAAACAATACATACATGTTCACCAACAGAACATTGAGTATTGTCCGGCCACTTACAAATTGGTTGAGAAAATGAAAGACCTTTTTTCTCAAAAAAAGTAAATGTCTTCTATTAAAAAGAAGACCGGATCTTGAATGTTTTGGAGATTGATGGCAAGAATATCGATTTGAATTCTCTTGTATTCCGGATGTAGTTCGCTATACCGCGCTGCCGCTTTCATCAGAGATTTGATTTTCTTTTTGGAAACGGCTTCTTCCGGAAGTCCGTATTTATCGCCTTTTCTTGTTTTTACTTCTATCAGGTGAAGTTTCCCTTGCCGTTCTGCAATAATATCAATTTCATACGGATGCCAACGCCAGTTGGTTGTAATAATAGAATACCCCTCAGTCCGCAACCATTTCGTTGCCAGCATTTCACCTAATTTCCCTGTTTCTTGATTACAAAACATAACAAGTTTGTAACATTGTAGTTTAATAAGAAAGATCACTCAAAGTAATTTCAAAATGTTCAGACTTTCGGGCGTTGTACAACATTATAATTGGGGCGGATCAAGCTTTATCCCAAGTTTAATTGGATTCCAGAATATAGAAGGGAAACCTTGCGCAGAGTATTGGATGGGGGCTCATTCAAAAGCTCCTTCAATTGTAGTCAAAAGCAATAACGCTGCTATCACGCTCGATAAATGGATTGAGGAAGCTCCCAGCTTGATTTTGGGCGAAAAAGTGTACCAACAGTTTGGAAGCTTACCTTATTTGTTGAAAGTATTGGACGTGAAAGACATGTTGTCGATTCAAGTACACCCATCTAAAACTGCAGCCAAACTCGGATTTGAAGCGGAAGAGAGCGCCGGCGTTCCCATTGAGGCCCCTCACCGCAACTACAAAGACAAGAACCACAAACCGGAGTTAATGTATGCTTTGAGTGAGTTTTGGCTACTTCATGGTTTTAAATCTATTCAAAAGATCAAAAATTCAATAGCCAATAATGTTGAGTTGTTTTCTCTTCAACCATATTTGGAAAATGGCGGATTCAAGGCAGTGTACGAATACGTCATGCAACTGCCCCAATCTGAGGTAAATAGCATCCTTAAACCCTTAATAGATCGTATACTGCCACTTTATGAGCAGGGGCAATTGACTAAAGATCAGGAAGCTTTCTGGGCTGCTCGAGCCTATAAAACCTTTTGTACCCCAAATTGGTATGATCGCGGACTGTTTTCAATATATCTTTTCAATATTGTTCATTTGAATCCAGGTGAAGCTATTTTTCAGGGACAAGGAATGTTGCATGCATATTTAGAAGGCCAGAACATAGAATTGATGGCCAATTCCGACAATGTATTGCGAGGTGGCCTTACCAATAAACACATCGATGTTGAAGAGCTACTTAAACATGTTGTTTTCGACGAAACCCTGCCAAGAGTGTTGTCCACTCACAAAGATGTACAATCGGGAGAAACTGTGTATGAAACCCCTGCCGAAGATTTCGAACTGAGGTCTCTGGCACTAGAGTTGGGCGATCAAGCTAATGTGATTTCCTATACAGTTGAAATTTGGATCATAATAAAGGGCTTAGTTGAACTAGAAGGGTTAACCGGAAGCAATCATTTAAACAAGGGGCAATGCTTTTTAACTGCTGCAAATGAGCGCATTACCATTAGGGCAAAAGAGCCGTCTCTGCTCTTCAAAGCAACGGTCCCTTACTCACAGCCCGTGAATAAATAATACCGCAACACTGCTCATACCAGCCCGATTTACACTATTTTTGGGCTTTACAATTCGGTTAATTTATGAAATTACAGAAGTCGATCATCGGTTCATTGGTTATTGCCATTGTGGTAGCAGCATTGTACCGAATCATTCCCGGCCGCCCCTTCGGATTTGCTCCACAAATTGGTTTGGCCTTGTTTGGTGGTGCTTTGATCAAGGATAAAAAATGGGCTTTTGCATTACCCATCTTTTCAATGATTATTTCAGATGCCATTTATCAAGCGCTTTATTTGAATGGATTGACATCGATAAGAGGTTTTTACAGCGGGCAATGGTTAAATTACCTGGAAATTGCCAGTGTGGTTGTTGTAGGCTTCTTTATGCGTAAAGTAAGCTTGGGAAGTTTTACAGCATTTTCATTTATTGCACCTACTTGGTTCTTCTTAATTTCAAATTTCACTGTTTGGGCAGGGAGTGAGGGAACGATTATCCCTAAAACAATGTCGGGTTTGATGGCTACTTATACCTTGGGCTTACCTTTTTATTATGCAAGCGTTGCATCAACTTTTGTTTTTGGAGCCCTCTTTTTTGGTTCTTGGTATTACATGAATAACAAGAGCTGGGAAGTATCAAAAGCGTAATGATTGTTTCATACTCTTTATAAAGAAAGCCATCAGATATGATGGCTTTTCTGTTTTTATAGTCTCTTGTTTTTTTAGATTAGTGAGGATTTTCTTCTTCGAATACTTCATCTATTTCTAAGTGAGAGCCATCGGCTGCTTCTGTAGCCAATTCATCACATCTATTGTTATGAGGATTGTCGGCATGACCTTTCACCCAAACAAAACGAACAGTGTGCTTTTGTGCCAGTTCATGGTATTTCAACCATAGATCTTTGTTCTTCTTTCCGCCTTTGAAGTTGTTGGCAATCCAATTGCGCAGCCAACCTTCCTGAACGGCTTTTACTACATACTGGCTGTCGGAATAAACTACAATTCTCAAACCTTCTTTATTCAAAGCTTCAAGACCGGCAATCACTGCCATTAATTCCATTCGATTATTGGTGGTTCTTCGGAAACCTTTTGAAAGTTCTTTTCGTTTACTTCCCCAAAATAAGATGGTTCCATACCCTCCGGGGCCCGGGTTGCCTCTCGACGAACCATCGGTATACATCACTAGTTCTTGTGTACTCACTGGCGCTTTATTGATAAGTGTATCGTTGAATAATGGTGCATTTTGGATTTAAATACAAGCGGTCAATCGGTATAATTTCCATGTTAGCAAAGGCTTTTTCGGGAACACGAAAGTATTGTTTTATTATCTTGAATTTCGACTTATCTGTAAGCCGCTGTATCTCGATTTTTAATTTATGTTGCGTGGCAAGATCCAACCCTTTTGTAATCATTTCAGAGCAGTACATGGCTGAATCTGTTTTCAAGTTAAATGCCATATCAAATTTTACTTTCTTTTGATATTGCTGCTCTAAATAGTTGATAAATTCATGCGTTTCCTTTTCTTTCAATTCATAACGGGCAAGCGCAAAGCCATTGTTGTGGGCTTTATTCAGGAAAGTATCGATCAGCTCCTTTCGCACTTTGTCTTTTACTAGAAAATAGTCCGGTTCAATATGATACACCAACCATTGATTGTTTTCAAAATGAGCAATACCTCCATGAGAATAAGATTTGTCTTCTTTCGACATGTCTTTGATCTGCTCACTCGAGTAATCCGTACCCGAACGGAGTATAAGATCGCCTTCTTTTAGTTTTGACTTAATATCGGCGAGAACCGAATCGTTCGCTTCAGTAATAGCATGAATATCTGCAATCAGTGAAACATCTTCTGTTTTTGTTTTTTCTGAAGAATCGGAACAAGCCGATAATAGGCTTGCACATACAACGAGTATAGAGAGAACACGCTTCATGAATGTAAAAATAAAAAAATCGGCCGGTAAAGGCCGATTTCCACAATTAAGAACAATATTTCTTATTTACTAACGAACTCAAGTTTGTCGATACCAATCATATCACTATTGGCTCCACTAGGTCCACCTTCAGTTACGAAATAGCGGAATCCGAACCGTGCTTTTACGGTACCGGTAACACCGGAAACAGTAATGCTGTACTTTGTCCAAGAAACCGGATAATCAACTAAGTTTAAGTTGGGGTTTATATCCAATAGAAGTGTAGAGAAATCTCCCACTTCATTGGGGCCTGAACCAACATTCGTACTGGTAGTGGTGTAATTGGCTCTAACTTGCAAACGGTCGGCATAATCGCCATTACAACGCGTATAGAAGCTCAATACATCTCCATTTTTTACAATAATTTCTTTTGTAATGATCCATGCACTTAAAGTAGCAACATCCGATCCGCAGTTCAAATCTACGCTCGCAAATTCATTTTGATTGTATACAGCTGAATAGGCGGGAAATCCAACAATATCATTACCTAACTTACCTCCTAACTCATATTTGCCCTGGCGCCATGACATTGGGCCTGAAGGAGCACTGTTGTTTACAATTACCCAACCTTTTGCAGATAAATTGCCAACTGTATCGAATTCTTCAACAAAAGAATTGGACACCACCGGTGGAGCAGGTAATTTCTCATCTGTTTTTGCGTCCTTCTCACAAGCCACTATCAATACCATTGCTAGCGACAAACCAGTGAGTGAAAGAAACAGTTTCTTTGCCATATAATCAGTTAGTTTAAGTTAGGTTGAATTATTTTTTGCTGATATAGCTTACTTGGTCTATTCCAATAGCGCTACCATTACCGTTCGAACCGGCATCCAATGTATAGTATCTGAATGCAAATCGTCCTTTGGTAGGGCCATTTAAGCCGCCAATAGTTACTTCAAATCTTGTCCAACGTGATGGATATGCCAAAGGATCAAATAAACTAGGTAAGCTATGCGATTCTTTATATGTCCAGAATTTATTGGCGTTGTCGTACACGGGTGGATTGATCGACAATGCTAAACTGAAATCTCCTCTATCTGTTGAAATGTTGTAGGAGGCTGATTTTGGATCATAGGCCGTCCCTACATTGGTTCCGGTATTTTTTGTGTTGATACAAACTTCTAGGTTGTTTCCGTAATCAGTTGAGTCACCGGAAACTGAAAAGTTTTGTAGTAATTGAGTTCTTGTATAGAATACAATCTTATCACCGTTTTGCATTGTAACTACTGGAGATATCAGCCAATTTGAAATTACATCATCTGTTCCTGAAGTGGAAGTATAATCAGCACCGATAAAGCCCGGATAAGTACCCTTGGAAGAATAAGGTGCAAAAATTGGAAGCAAGCCTCCACCTTGAGCCCATATGCCGGAACCTTTGGGATTACTGTTGTTGATGGGAACCCAACCACGTTTGAATGATTGCGCCACTGTGTCAAATTCTTCCGTAAACGATTGATCGGGAACAGGAGGGGGGATCAAAGATGCAGGATCATCCTTAACGCAGGAAACAAACGATACTCCCACTACCACTAATGACAATACTATCTTGCCCAGAGTAGATTTTCTCATAATGCGCTGGTTAGTTTGGTAATTAAGTACGGTGAAAATACTGATTTTTCATATACACACCAAACTAAACAGCACTCCGGTTCAAATCTACCTAGACCCCTTTTTTTGCGTCTTTATTGTGTGTTAAACTTGAAATACTCCGGTTTTAAATGGTTGAATTTCAGGATTTTGGTTGGCTGCTGTAATTCCTTGAGAAATGATTCCTCGAGTATCTCTTGGGTCTATAATTCCGTCCGTCCACAGCCGAGCCGCGGCATAATATGGACTTGTTTGCGTATCGTATTTTTGTTTAATAGTTGCAAGCATTGATGCTTCTTCTTCAGCGCTCAAAGTTTTACCAACTGCTTTCTGCGAGGCCACTTGAATTTGAAGCAAGGTTTTCGCTGCTTGATCTCCTCCCATAACAGCAATTTTCGAAGTTGGCCAAGCAAAAATCAAACGAGGATCGTATGCTTTTCCACACATGGCATAATTTCCTGCTCCAAATGAATTTCCGATTATAAAAGTAAACTTCGGAACAACAGAATTGGCTACAGCATTCACCAATTTCGCACCATCTTTGATGATTCCCGAATGTTCACTTCTGCTTCCCACCATAAATCCGGTAACATCCTGTAAGAATACGAGCGGAATTTTTTTCTGATTGCAATTCATAATAAAACGCGCAGCTTTGTCGGCACTGTCATTATAAATAACACCACCCATTTGCATTTCACCTTTTTTGCTTTTTACCATTTTTCTTTGATTCGCTACAATTCCAACTGCCCAGCCATCAATTCTCGCATATCCGCAAACGATGGTTTTACCAAATTCATCTTTATAGGGTTGGAAACTACCTCCGTCTACAATACAGTCAATAATATCTTTTATATCATAGGGTTTTCCTTCGCTCGGAAACAATCCTAAGATATCGTCTGGCGGCCTTGAAGGAGCTATGGCTTTTATTCGATCAAACCCTGCTTTGGGAGCGTCTCCTAACAAACTCATTAGCTTTTTTACATGATCCAAACAGGCTTGTTCGCTGTCAAATTTATAGTCGGCGATCCCGCTAATTGCGGTGTGAGTTTCAGCTCCCCCCAATGTTTCAATGTCAATGTCTTCACCAATAGCGGCTTTTACTAAATAAGGGCCTGCCAGAAATATCGAGCCGGCATTGGATACCATCAGGGTTTCATCACTCATAATCGGCAAATACGCACCCCCGGCAACGCATGCACCCATAACTGCAGAAATTTGGGTGATGCCCATAGCACTCATTCGGGCATTGTTTCTGAAGATCCTTCCAAAATGCTCCTTGTCGGGAAAGATCTCATCTTGCATCGGTAAGAAAACTCCGGCACTGTCTACCAAGTAAATAACAGGCAAATGATTCTCCATTGCTATTTCTTGCAAGCGTAAATTCTTCTTGCCCGTAATGGGAAACCAAGCTCCGGCTTTTACTGTTTGATCATTCGCGATAATCATACACTGTTTTCCTGCCACATATCCGATGCCTCCAACAGTACCACCCGCTGGGCAACCTCCTTGTTTGGCATACATTTCGTATCCGGTAAATGCACCTATTTCAATAAATGGGGAATTCGGATCGCGCAAATATTCGATGCGCTCGCGAGCCGTGAGTTTGTTTTTTTCGTGCTGTTTTTCGATCGATTTCTTCCCTCCGCCTTCTTTGATCTTTTCTAGGCGTTGCTTCATTTGACTTATAGCCAAACGCATCGCATCTTCGTTCTTATTAAATTCAAGGTTCATACAAGCAAGCAATTATAGTACAATTATAAGCCGATTTGGCCTTATTTTTATATCCATGTTTAAACGAATGAATGTTTGGATTGTTTTAATAGCACTGATAGTGTTAATAAAGTGCTGGGCTTTAAATCCGGTTTTTGTTGAAACCACCTATTCTCAATCCTTTTACCCACTTATTAGCAACCTACTTCGAATTCTAACAGGTTGGATTCCCTTTAGTTTGGGTGATTTGTTATACGCCCTAGCTGTTATTTTATTAACAAGAGTGATCCTGAAGTGGTTTTCACGTCTTAAACAACAAAAAAGCAACCGAGACTTTTGGAAAGAAACCGGTGCCGGTGTTTTGAAATACGTACTGGTTATATACATTGTTTTTAATGTGTTTTGGGGACTGAACTATAATAGGGCCGGGGTAGCCTTTCAGTTTCAATTGAAAGACACGGCAATATCAAAAGAAGATCTTTCTTCCCTTATGTATTGGCTACGTGATAGGGTAAATGAAACAGAAGCGGCGGCACACGCTAATAGAAGTCAACTGAAGAATATGGACTACATTTATTCAGGTGCCATCGATGCTTATAGCGTAATAAAAATCAAACATCCCTTTTTGGAATACAAGCACCCAAGTGTGAAGTCCTCATTGTTTGGTGTGATGGGAAATTATTTCGGATATACCGGTTACTACAATCCATTCACAGGAGAAGCTCAAGTGAATACGAAAGTACCGTCATTTGTACTGCCGTTTACAACTTGTCATGAAATAGGACATCAATTAGGCTATGCAAAAGAAAATGAAGCTAACTTTTCAGGCTTTTTGGCGGCTGCAGCTAGCAAAGATCCTTTGTTTAACTATTCCGTTTATCTTGATTTATATATGTACGGACGGCCTTATTTGTATCGATCCGATAGCATTCAATTGAAAAAAATCGATAGTAGTTTGAGCCCGGCAGTAAAAGATGATTTTAAGGAGCTTCAACAGTTCTATAAGAAGTACGAGAATCCGGTAGAAAAGGTAATTGACTTTTGGTACGGCCAATTCCTAAAAGCAAATCAACAACCTGATGGTAAAATTACCTACAGTAGGGTCATTCTATGGCTGCAAGAATACGAACGGAAATACAAGCATTAAAACTGGTTCTTCCACATCATACTTTCTACCGGTTTACTGGCTTGCCCGCTGTATTTAGCGTTTTTCTTCTCGTTGTATTTTACTTCAATTTCGCCTTCTACGGGGAAATAAATTAATTGTCCAATAGGCATTCCTTTGTAAACGCGAACGGGTTGCTTTACTGAAATTTCGAGTGTCCAATACCCACAGAAACCAACATCTCCTTTTCCTGCAGTAGCATGGATATCAATTCCTAATCTGCCGGTAGACGACTTACCTTCCAGAAAAGGCACATGTGCGTGCGTTTCTGTATATTCTAATGTTGCACCTAAATAAAACACGTGCGGGTACAGCACAAAGCCATCGTCCGGAATTTCAAAGTATTCAATTTCGTTGTGCTTCTTAGCATCCAAGATATGGTTGCGATAAGTGGCTAGCCATTGCCCCAAATGAACGTCGTACGAATTACTGCCAAGGCAAGATCGATTGTATGGGTCTAATTTAATCGTACCTTTTTCTATCTCTTCTAAAATTCTTTTATCTGATAAAATCATAACTTACTCCCTAATTTTGATGGTGCAGCGAGCCTCAGCAAAATAAACCTGATTTTTCGAAAGATGCCCCTATTTTATCAACATAATATCGACCAGCATACTCATTTAGCCATTTGGAGAATTGAAGAAAATGCGGAGTTTTTTCTAGCGAAAGTACCGCTTAAGAAAGAAGTAAAACATCCTTACAAGATGTTACAGCACCTCGCAGGTCGATTTGTTTTGACCCAGCTTTTTGATGACTTTCCTTTGGAAGAAATTGAAATTGCAGATACCCGCAAGCCATTTTTACCGGATGAGAAATACCATTTTTCAATTTCACATTGTGGCAATTATGCAGCGGCAATTGCTAGTAGTACAAAGCGGGTAGGAGTAGATGTTGAGTTCATTTCGCCTCGTCTTGAATCTATTGCTCACAAATTTCTTCATGCAAGTGAAGCGGCTTATATGGAGAATTGGCGTTACTTAGAAGAAATGCATTTGCAATTGACAACCGTAATGTGGAGCGCAAAAGAGGCAGTTTATAAGTGGTATGGAAAAGGTGGCGTCGACTTCAAAGAGCACATGCAACTAAACGGTATACCGATTTATAAAAACGATGATTTTATCGACCTTCCCTTTCAGTTTTCAAAAGAAAAACCCCGGCAACTAGAAGTGCAGGGGCGTATTTTTGATCCATTGGTTCTTAGTTGGGTGGTATCGGAACCTTGAGCCTAATCTAACATCAATTCATCGTTGCCATCACCCAAGAGGTTTAAATTGATCGAATCTTGACCGGCTATACCTTCTACACTTCCTTTTATGTGCGCAGCATTGAGTAATACTTTTTCCAATTGTTTTTCCCTTGCTTTCCACAACTTTTCCATGGCATCGCGTTCTTTTTGAATGGACAGTTTCATTGACATGAACCCCTCCCTAATAGCTTTCCATTGCTCACTAAATTCATTACTGGTTAAATAATTGTAGAGCATGTGCATTTTATCTCCCTTGTTTTCCTCATTTTTTGTAGCATTGTAAATGCGAATGATGCCATCGCGTAGCAAATGAGTGACACCGGATACCTCATCAAAACTACAAATCCACACGCCATCTTTTTCTCCAAACTGTTTCATGTCTTTAGGCATAGCTTGGGTTACAATCACGGCAACATCGGCATTTAAACTTCTTTTATCGGCTTTTAGTTTTTCAATCCACTCCATGGAGAAATCTTTGGTACGTTTACTTTCATAGATAATCGTACCACAATTTTGACCGGTATTGTTACGAACGGTTTGAATACAATCGGCTCCACGAATGCCTTTCCCAACTTCACTGATAGCGTCAAAAGGAAAATTCGATCGTAACAATTCTTCCAAAGCCAATTCCTGAATTTCGCCTTGCAATTGCATAGAACCCTGCTCTGCTTTACGTCTCATCTCATCTGCCAACTTCTTCTGATCTTCTAATTGCTTTTCCAATTCGCGCATCCGCATTTGGTATTCCAATTCTTTATTGGCCGTTTTCTGTTCTTCCAGCTTTCGAATATCATCACTCAACTTCGAACGTTCTTCTTGCAACCTTTTCTGAACTGATAGCTCTAATTCCGCTTCTTTGTTCTTCAATTGCTGTTCTTTCTGTAAAAACTCCACTTCTTTCATACGCGCCTCTTTCAAACGGGCTTCGTTCTCTTTATTGGTGGTTTCCAATAAGCGAAGTTTGTTATCATAGTCGGCTGAGAGCGATTTGCGGAGTTGTTGTTCTATTTCAAGCTGCGTTTTTCGTTTTTCATCCTGCAATTGCAGATCCATTTCCTGCTGTTTCTTCTTTTGCCACTCAACCATTTTCACACGCAATTCTTTCTCTACCTCCTCACGAATGATTTCATTGGGCTCAAATGTGGTGTGACAATTTGGACATGTTATAGATGCTGACATCCGGTATTTTTTTACAAGATTACGAAATCACATCGGACCTTCCTGTTTCCAACCCCAAAATTTTTAGTAAAATTTTCCCCGATTCTATTGAATTAGCTGGAACGAAGCCTTCCACTTTCAAATTACTAATAATTGTAATTATAAAGCCGCCTGAAAAAGGCTTAACGCCCCAATCAGTTAAAAACAAACTACTAATGATGACAGCCGTCTGTAAAAAAAACTTGCAGATTCTAAGATTAATTCAGGAAATTACAGAGCATCCATTCTTAATCAACTAACTAATTATTGCTATGCAACAAAGTAGAAGAAACTTCCTCAAAAACGGCTCTGTTTTATTAGCCGGCGCCGGTGTAATGAGGTCCGGTTTATTTGAGTTCAACAAGGACGTAAAATTAACCGGAGTACAATTGTATTCCGTTCGAAATGAAATGATGAAAGATCCTTTGGGAACTTTAAAACAATTGGCTGCTATGGGCTACAAGCACGTTGAGCATGCGAATTACATCAACAGAAAATTCTATGGATACACAGCAAAAGAGTTTAAGAAAATTTTAGACGATTTGGGAATGACCATGCCCAGCGGACACACCGTAATGGGCAAGGGACATTGGGATGCCGGCAAAAAGGAATTCACTGATGCTTGGAAATACACCGTAGAAGATGCTGCAATTGCCGGCCAAAAGTTTGTGATCAGCCCATGGCTCGATGAAAGCCTGCGCAAAACATACGATGGAATATTGTCCTATATGGAAGTATTCAATAAGAGTGGAGAATTGTGTAAAGCCTCCGGAATGAAGTTTGGCTATCATAACCACGATTTTGAATTCAGCCAACAACTCAATGGGCAATCGGTGTACGACATCATTTTGAAGAACACAGATCCTGCTCTTGTAATGCAACAATTAGATATTGGCAACCTTTACAATGGTGGCGCAAAAGCCATCGATGTTGTTAAAAAATGGCCCGGCCGATTCGAATCTATGCACGTTAAAGATGAAATTCTTGCAAAAGAAGGACATGAAAAATACGAAAGCACTATTTTGGGTAAAGGTATTGTTAGCGTAAAAGAAGTTATTGATTTAGGAAAGAAGTCTGGCGGTACCATTCACTTCATTATTGAGCAAGAGAGCTATCAAGGTAGAAGCCCACTCGATGATGTAAAAGAAGATTTGGCTATTATGAAAAAATGGGGCTATTAATAATTCTGCTCCTCAGACTATAAAATACAAAAGGCGCCATCGGCGCCTTTTGTATTTTAATTCTTAACTCTTAATTCTTAATTGTCTTCTCACTTCGTAAATCCCCAATCCAACACCCTTCTGAAATACTTCTTGTCTTCTATCACCCAAGTTACTTCATAACTTCCTTCTTCATTTTTACTGAGCATGTAAATGTACATCCGTTTTCCATCGGGCGAGAAGTACACTCCGTTGCTCGTACGTTCTGTACCGGCCTTATCTTTATACGTGAAATTCAAATTGTACAGATCAAAATAAGCGATTCGTGGAATTTCAATGGTGTCTTTTCCCCACAGTACTTTTACAGATTCTATCGCCGTTATGGGCATTTGACCGAAACTTCCATAAAATGGTTTTCCATCAATTTTTACCACATGTTCACCAACTTTCTGAATTTTCTTACCGCTTGCATTGAAGGGCACGGTGGTTACCGTTACGGTGATATCATCCTGTTTGAAATTCATCATATTCCTAGTATAGGCAAATGGAGAAATTTTCTTCAAGGGTGTTTTGCCGATACTTTCATCTAGCCCGCCAATCGTGAAACTGGCGAGATCAGCTTTGATGTATTTTTCAGAAACCTTTGCAAAGCTTTCTTTTTTATTGCGGTAGTCGGGAAAATCAGGAACTTCTTGTGCGCTACATACGAAGGCGCTGCAAATAAGGACAAATGAAAGAAAGGATCTCATTGGACTCTTTTTTTAGTAGATGGTGAAATGGCCGATGGAGTTGGCTTTCAGCAAACAAAATAACGGATTAACCGGGAATCCGCAAATAAACGTGTGTTAGTATTTTGCAAATTGGAAGGCAATTATGCGAATAAGTCTGAAAGATTGCATCCATTTTCAGGTTTTCGGGGGTAAATTTGTGCCTCATTAGCTTTCAAGATCATGCAACAACATTTGGCCAAATTGGCGCAACGACTCGAGGGGAAATTGTTTACCGATAGCACTATGAGAACACTCTATGCAACAGATGCTTCTGCTTATCGAGAAATGCCCCTGGCAGTTGCTATTCCTGCCTCAGAAAAGGACTTGAAAGAACTGATTGCTTTTGCCCGAACGCATCAAACTTCTTTGATACCACGAACCGCCGGAACCTCCCTTGCCGGTCAAGTAGTAGGCAATGGAATTATTGTGGATGTTTCAAAAAACTTCACCTCTATTTTAGAATTGAATAAAGAAGAATCTTGGGTTCGTGTACAGCCGGGTGTTATTCGCGATGAATTGAATCTTTTTCTAAAACCACACGGTCTCTTTTTCGGACCGGAAACCTCTACTGCTAATCGCGCCATGATTGGTGGTATGGTGGGAAACAACAGTTGCGGTTCTAATAGTGTGGTGTACAGAAGCACAAGGGAGCATTTATTAGAAGTTAAGGCAATCTTGAGTGATGGGTCGGAGGCAGTTTTTGGAGCTTTAAGCTTAGATGATTTTCATGCCAAATGCGAAGGCGATGGTTTGGAAGCTGCCATATATAGAGAAACCAGGGCAATTTTATCGAACTACGATACACAAACTGAAATTAGAAAAGAATTCCCGATGAAAACGGTGGAACGACGGAATACCGGTTACGCTGTTGACTTATTAATAGAAATGGCGCCATTCAACGCCGGTGGACCTGAGTTCAATTTCTGTTCTCTTATTGCAGGTAGTGAAGGAACATTGGCATTCATTACTGAAATCAAACTAAATGTGGTGCCGCTTCCTCCAAAGGAAACCGGGCTGCTTTGTGTGCATTTCAATTCTATCGATGAATCACTTCAAGCCAACTTGATTGCTGTTGAGTTTCAAATTAGTGCAAGTGAACTTATTGATCATTATATTCTCGAATGCACCAAAAACAATATTGAACAACAAAAGAACCGCTTCTTCGTGCAAGGCGACCCCGGTGCTATTTTGGTGATTGAATTTGCACGAGAAACAAAAGAAGAAATTGAAAGAGATGCCAAAGCTTGTGAAGAAAGGATGCGTGCCGCGGGATTGGGCTATCATTTCCCTCTTTTGTTTGGTGCAGACACTAAAAAGATATGGACCCTTCGCAAAGCCGGTTTAGGGCTCTTAAGTAACCTGCCGGGCGACGAAAAAGCAGTACCTGTAATTGAGGATACAGCAGTAGACGTGAAAGATCTTCCTGCATACATCGCGGAATTCAACGAAATTCTCAAGAAATACAATCTCTATTCGGTTCACTACGCGCATGCCGGTTCCGGAGAACTGCACCTGCGACCCATTATCAACCTAAAAACAAAAGAAGGCAATCAACTTTTTCACGACATCGCCAGCGAGATTGCAACTTTGGTCAAAAAATATCAAGGCTCTCTTAGTGGTGAACACGGTGATGGTCGCTTAAGAGGTGAATTCATTGAGCAAATGGTGGGAAAGAAAAACTATCAATTGCTAAAAAAGATTAAGTATTTATGGGACCCACAGAACATCTTCAATCCTAATAAAATTGTAGATACTCCGCCCATGAATGCAATGCTTCGCTATACTCCCGGTCAACAAACTCCGGAATTCAAAACGCATTTTAGATTCCCGAATCAAGATATATTACAGCATGCTGAACAGTGCAATGGTAGTGGCGATTGTAGGAAAACCCATTTAAGCGGCGGAACCATGTGCCCATCGTACATGGCTACTCGAAATGAAAAGGAAACCACCCGCGCTCGTGCAAATATCTTGCGTGAGTTTCTCACCCATTCCGATAAAATGAATCGTTTCGATCATAAAGAAATTTATGAAGTAATGGATCTTTGCCTGAGCTGTAAGGGTTGTAAGTCGGAATGTCCGAGCAATGTAGATGTAGCGAAGCTAAAAGCCGAATTTTTACAGCACTACTATGATGCCAACGGAGTTCCATTCCGCTCCAAACTGATTTCTCAATTTGGAACGGCTTCGAAATTAGCGTCGGTGTGGCCGGGGGCTTATAACTTTTTAGTGAAGAACGCAGCCACCTCTAATTTGATTAAATCCATTGCAGGTTTTGCGAAAGATCGTTCCATGCCTACCTTGCACAAATTCACCTTGGAGGCTTGGTACAAAAAGTTCTTGCTAAACAAACGAAATAACTATCATAGCAAAGTATATTTCTTCTGCGATGAATTCACCAATTTCAACGATACTGAAATTGGAATGAAAGCTATCTTATTACTTGATAAACTTGGTTATGATGTAGTGATTCCAAAACATACGGAAAGCGGCAGAGCTTCTTTGTCGAAAGGATTGCTCAAGCGAGCGAAAACCTTTGTTGAAGCGAATGTGAAAGCTCTGGCACCACTGGTGTCTGAAGCAACGCCTATAGTAGGAGTGGAACCTTCCGCAATTTTAACCTTTCGAGATGAATACGTTGATCTGGCCTCCGATCAAACGCTCGATCAATCAAAAAAGCTAGCAAAGTATAGTTTCACTATTGAAGAATTTCTTGACCGTGAATTGAAAGCAGGTAGAATCGACACTTCGTTGTTTGAAACGAAGGAACAAGAGATTTTACTACATGGTCACTGTCAACAAAAATCCGTTTCATCGGTTCAACCTACGGTTTCCATTCTTTCCATTCCAAAAGGATACAAAGTTTCCGTTATCCCTTCAGGATGTTGCGGAATGGCCGGTAGTTTCGGATATGAAAAAGAGCATTACGACTTATCTGTAAAAGTAGGAGAGTTGGTGCTCTTCCCAACAGTCAGAAAAGCCTCAGATGCCACTATCATTGCTGCTCCGGGCACTAGTTGCCGACATCAGGTAAAAGACGGAACCGGCAAAATAGCCTTGCACCCCGTTGAAGTGTTGTACAATGCATTAAAATGATCATAAAAAAAGGAGTTAGTGAAACTAACTCCTTTTTTATTTCGATGTTATTGATATTAATAACGATAGTGTTCAGCCTTGAACGGTCCGTTCTTAGGAATACCCAAGTAATCGGCCTGTTCTTGAGTTAACTCATCCAATTCAACACCAATTTTAGCCAAATGCAAACGAGCAACTTTCTCATCTAAGTGTTTAGGGAGAACGTATACTTTGTTTTCATAGTTGCTGTGGTTAGTCCACAATTCAATTTGAGCCAAAGTTTGGTTAGTGAATGAATTACTCATTACGAATGAAGGGTGACCGGTAGCGCAACCTAAGTTTACCAAACGGCCCTCCGCCAATACGATAATGTCTTTACCGTCGATGTTATAGATATCAACCTGAGGTTTGATGGTATCTTTTGTATGACCGTAGTTTTTGTTCAACCAAGCCATATCAATTTCAATATCGAAGTGACCGATGTTACAAACGATCGCCTTATCTTTCATCAAGCGGAAATGCTTTTCAGTGATCAAGTCGCGGCAACCTGAAGCAGTTACGATGATATCCGCTTCTTTAACAGCGTCAACCATTTTCTTCACTTCAAAACCGTCCATAGCAGCTTGCAAAGCGCAAATAGGATCGATTTCAGTTACAATAACGCGGCATCCTGAACCTTGTAAAGATGCTGCAGATCCTTTACCAACGTCACCATAGCTACCTACAACAGCCACTTTACCGGCCAACATTACATCGGTAGCACGACGGATCGCGTCAACCAAGCTTTCTTTACAACCGTATTTATTATCGAATTTAGACTTCGTTACAGAATCGTTTACGTTGATCGCAGGCATTGGTAATGTACCTTTCGCCATGCGCTCATACAAACGGTGAACACCGGTAGTAGTTTCTTCTGAAATACCTTTCACATTTGGAACCAACTCAGGGTATTTATCCAAAACCATATTGGTTAAGTCGCCACCATCATCCAAAATCATGTTCAAAGGCTTATCAGCACCGCCAAAGAACAAGGTTTGTTCAATACACCAATCAGCTTCTTCAATGGTCTGCCCTTTCCATGCAAATACGCCGATACCTGCAGCAGCAATAGCAGCAGCAGCATGATCTTGAGTAGAGAAAATATTACAAGAACTCCATTTTACTTCAGCACCTAAAGCCACCAAAGTTTCAATCAAAACCGCAGTTTGGATGGTCATATGTAAACATCCTGCGATACGAGCACCCTTTAATGGTTGGCTTGCACCATATTCGGCACGGAGGGCCATCAAACCCGGCATTTCAGCTTCTGCCAAACGGATTTCTTTACGTCCCCACTCAGCAAGGCTGATATCTTTTACCTTGTATTGAAGGCTAAAGTCAATTTGAGAAAGTGTTGTTGACATGTTATCTAGTTTATTTTTTGCAAAATTAGTATTAATAGAGCGTTCTCCCAAAGGTGAAAAACTCCCAAATGGGGATAAGGCTATATCAACGGTTCGATGCTATTTTTCGTAACTTGTAAAAAAGCAGCTATATGTACGTATATGAAACGGTTTCTGAAGCTATTTCCAGCCTAAATTCCAGAGGTTTTGAGCACGATTTTGGAATCGACGCTCACGCCATTACCTGCTCCAATAGCAGGGTTTACAGTGCCGAAGACCTTGAAATTGTAGAGTGGTATCGTTTTGAAGGGGATACAGACCCTGCAGATGAAGCCATTGTTTTAGGATTGGCTGCCTCCGATGGTACAAAAGGCACCTTGGTAGTGAACTATGGACCCAATATGGAACAGGCCAACGCGGCATTTTTAGAAAAAATAAGCTTGCATTTGAGCAAATAAGAGTTATGATTAAATCATCCTTGCGTTTCACTTTGCTGTTGTGTTCAGTCTTTGGTTTTGGATCTGTTTTAAAGGCTCAACAATTCGGTGGAAATCCACCCTCCATTCATTGGAAGCAAATTATAACGAAAGAAGCCAGAGTTGTCTATCCATTTGGGCTCGATTCTATTGCAAAAAAAATATCAATTATTACAGGGAGCTTGGCACCTACTGCCCAAACATTGGGTGGAAAGAATCGACGCATCCCAATACTTCTCCAAAATCAAACAACGGTTTCCAATGGGTATGTAGGACTAGGGCCTTGGCGTAGCGAATTTTTTATGACGCCGAATCAAAACAGCTTCGAATTGGGCTCTTTACCATGGTATGAACAATTAGCTACCCACGAATTCAGGCATGTGCAACAATTTGCCAATTTTAATAAAGGCATTACGAAAGCCAGTTACATATTCGGAGGGCAATTGGCAGTTACCTTAGTAGCCAATGCCGCTGTTCCAAATTGGTTTTGGGAGGGCGACGCAGTGTATCAAGAGACGCAACAAACCAACCAAGGTAGAGGTCGATTGCCTTATTTTTTCAATAGTTATCGATCGCTTTGGCTGGCCAACAAGAATTATTCATGGATGAAACTTAGAAATGGTTCTCTGCGCGACTATGTTCCCAGTCACTATGATCTTGGCTACTTGCTCTCAGCCTACGGTCGTGAAAAATATGGTGCCGATTTTTGGGGCAAGGTCACCAATGATGCCGTTCGGTTCAAAGGACTGTTCTATCCCTTTCAATCCGGTATTAAGAGAGCATCCGGTAAATCGTACACCCAATTTGTAAATGAGGCGTTACAGTTCTATAAAAATCAATTGGTTTCAGAAACAGATACCATTCACCAATTCGCTGCTTCCCAAAAGCATTTTGTGAGCGAAGAAGAGTATCCGCAATGGCTCGATAAAGATCATTATGTGTATGTTTCCAGCTCGTATAAACGCATTCCTTATTTTGTAAGTAAGAACGTTAAAACCGGAGAAGAGAAAAAGATTCGAATGAAAGATCTTTCTCTGGATGCTTATTTTTCAGTTCGCAATCAGCAAATTGTATATGCCGCGGTGGGCTATGACCTTCGCTGGGGCTGGAGAAACTATAGTGAAATAAGACTGTTGGATGCAACCACCGGCGAACAACGTACCATCACCAAACACACCAAATTATTCTCTCCTGATATCAATGCCAAAGGTGATCGAATTGTAGCAGTTCAACAAACCACCGATGGTAAAAATTCAGTAGAATTATTGGATGCTGTTGAAGGCAAAATAATTAAATCCTTCCCAAATAATCAGCAGTATTACTATACAGGTCCCAAATTCTTGAATGCACAAACCATAGTAGTAGCCGTAAGAAATCAGGACGGACAAATGGGTATTACCAAACTAGATATTAGTACCGGTAAAGAAACAGTTTTGCTGCCTTTTCAATGGCAGGTAATCGGATTCTTGAATACCCACAACGATAGTCTCTATTTTACCATGAGCTGGGGCAATGCCGATCATCTGTTTCTCTTCGATGGAAAGTCATTCTTTAAAATGGATCGGGGAACGGTCAATACCGGGGCCTATCAATTGGCTGCCAATGGTGCAAAGGCTGTATGGACCGAGTTTACGGCTGTGGGTCAACAGGTCGTCAACACAGATATGAACAAGTTAAAATGGGAAGCTGTTGATCCTTCAAAATCGGCCCGCTTTAACTTTGGTGTAAATACGATTGAATCAGGTAGATTGCCTTTGAACGACAGTACACCTTCTAAAACCAAATACTTCTCAAAAGCATTCAATTTATTCAACTTTCACAGTTGGTTGCCTGACTTTAATGATCCGGAATACACGCTTACTTTCATAAGTGAGAACGTATTGAATACATTGCAATCTGATTTGAGCTTTACCTACAATACCAATGAAAAATCAAAAAAGGTTGGTTATGTGGCCACTTATGCCGCTTGGTTTCCCTGGATTCGAATGGGTGTGAACTATAACAAGGATAGAGCTTTCACCTATAACAACGATTTGGTTCGTTGGAATGAATTTGAATCGAGAGTAGGGGTTTCAATACCGCTTAATTTTTCAGGTAAGAAGTACTTCCGAAATTTGCGATTGACCAGCGATTTTGTACTAAATAAGCCCGATTATTTGGGTAAGTATAAGGATACCTTTGACCGACGCAGTTTCACCTATGTTGTGAGTAACCTAAGCTATGTACAACAACTGCCAACTGCCAAAATGCAGATCTATCCTCGCTTTGCAAAGAGTTTGTTGCTTACATTTTATAAAACAGCAACGCGTGTTAACGGCTATCAGTTCTTAGCCAATGGTACGGTGTACTTGCCCGGATTAGCAACTACACATAGCTTGGTAATAAATGCAGCTGTTCACCGCCGTGATACCATTCGAGACATTTTCTTTAGCAATTCGTTTCCGTTTTCAAGAGGTTATGTAGCGCGCAATTTCCATCAAATGATGAAAGCAGGAGTAAACTATCATTTTCCAATTTTATATCCCGACAAAGGAGTGGCCAGCATCGTATACGTGCAACGAATTCGCGCAAATGCCTTCTTCGATTATACCAAAATTGCAGAATACAATACGCAACGCAGATTAGTTAATTTGGAATACCGTTCAACCGGTGGGGAGATTTACTTCGATACCAAATGGTGGAATCAGCAACCTGTAAGTTTTGGACTACGGTACAGCTATTTGCTGGATGCGTCTTTACAAGGGTTGTCTCCACATCAATTTGAATTCGTATTGCCAGTAAACTTGATTTCTCGTTAAGTTAATTAATACAATAAGAAAGCCCCCAATGCTTGCGCGTTGAGGGCCTTTTTATTATTAGGTAATTTTAGTTGCCTAAGCTTGCTTCAATTACTTTTATCTTCGTTTCTGCATCTTCTTTCTTTCTTCTTTCTAATTCAACAACTTCCGGTTTTGCATTTTGAACAAAACGTTCGTTGCTTAATTTCTTTTCTACGGATGCAAGAAAGCCCTTTAGGTATTCCAACTCTTTTAAAAGTTCTTCTTTTTGATTGGCAGTATCAATAGGTTTTTCAGAAACAATATAGAAAGTATCTTTTCCTATTACAGTAGTGAAAGAACCCGATACAGCTGTGTTCACAAAATCGAGCTTGGTAGCATTTACCTGCTTGCAAAGAACGCCATTGATTCCTTCAAAATTGGCCGTTTGAGCTGTTTCAACAGACAACTCAATGGTTTCTTTCGGTTTCAATTGTTGTTTGTTGCGGATGTCGCGAATGCCGGAAATATACGATTTGAGAAGCTCTCCTTGAGTTAAGATACCAGCATTGAAAGATTTTGGCGCAGTCATTTGCTTGATCGTTAAGGCATCGCCTTCCTTTCTGCTTCCAAGTTGCTGATAAATTTCTTCCGTAATAAATGGCATGAAGGGGTGTAACAACAACAATAGTTCTTCAAAATAGCCTACTGTTTTCTTATATACTGTTGCTGAAATAGGTTGTTCGAAACCGGGCTTTACCCATTCCAAATACCAACTACAGAAATCATCCCAGATCAGTGAATACAATGTTTTTAATGCTTCACTCAACTTGAACTCAGTATACTGTTCTTCTAATTGAAGTTTTACTTGTTCCAAACGGTTTTCAAACCATTCGGTAGCAAAAGTAGAAGCATCGCCTTCTGTTTCTGATACTCTCGATTCCCACATCTTCACCAACTTCAAGGCATTCCATATTTTATTGCTGAAGTTTCTTCCTTGTTCGTTGCTGCTTTCGTCCCACAGTAAATCGTTTCCGGCAGGAGAGGAGATCATGATACCAAAGCGACAAGCATCGGCTCCATAATCGTCAATGAGTTTTAAGAGATCAGGTGAATTCCCCAAACTCTTACTCATCTTTCTTCCTAACTTATCACGAACGATACCTGTAAAATACACTTCATTGAAAGGCTTTTTGCCCTGATATTCATATCCGGCCATGATCATACGGGCCACCCAGAAAAAGATAATTTCAGGTGCCGTAACCAAGGTATTGGTTGGATAGTAGTATTGCAGGTCGGCATTGCCGGGATTCTTTAGTCCTTTGAAAACTTCAAAAGGCCACAGCCAACTCGAGAACCACGTGTCCAAACAGTCTTCATCTTGGCTCAATACTGCTTCTACGATCCCTTTTGAACTGGCTTGTTTCTTCGCTTCTTCTAAACTGGCAGCTACGTATACATTACCATGTTGATCGTACCAAGCAGGAATGCGATGCCCCCACCACAATTGGCGACTGATGCACCAATCTTTGATGTTTTCCATCCAATGGCGATACAGGTTCTTAAATTTAACCGGATAGAATTTGATATCATCACTTACTACAGCTTCCAAGGCAGGTCCTGATATTTTTTTCATATCTACCCACCATTGCAAACTCAAGCGAGGTTCTACTACAACATCAGTTCTTTCACTATAGCCTACTTCACTGGTGTAGTCTTCGATCTTAACTAAGTTACCGGCTGTTTCCAGAAGTGGAATGATTTTCTTTCTTGCTTCAAATCGGTCTTCCCCAATTAAAATCTGAGCATCGGCATTTAACGTACCATCGTCATTTAGAATATCGATCACTTCCAATTGGTGTTTCAAGCCTAATTGGTAGTCGTTTGCGTCATGCGCCGGAGTTACTTTCAATGCGCCGGTACCAAAGTCCATCGTTACATAGTCATCTGTAATAATGGGGATTTTACGCCCAATCAACGGTACTTTAGCAAAAGCACCGTGTAGGTCGAGGTAGCGTTCATCTTTAGGATGTACACAGATGGCAGTATCGCCCATGATGGTTTCCGGACGCACTGTTGCAATCGTGATTTTTTTGCCCAATGATTCACCTTGAGCATTTACCAATTCATATTGTAAATGATAGAGTTTCTGATTGGTTTCTTTGCGAATTACCTCCTCATCACTTAAAGCTGTTTTGGCACGTACATCCCAATTGATCATTCTTTTGCCACGGTAGATATATCCTTTGTTGTATAAATCTATGAATACATTGATCACCGATTCATAATAATCGGGGTCCATGGTGAATGAGGTCCTATTCCAATCAAGCGAGCAGCCTAGTTTGCGTAACTGTTGTAGAATGATTCCTCCATATTTTTCTTTCCATTCCCAAGCATATTTCAAAAACTCATCTCTCGACAAGCTTGCTTTTTGGATGCCTTTTTCGCGGAGCATTTGAACAACTTTTGCTTCTGTAGCGATGGAAGCATGGTCGGTACCAGGAACCCAACATGCATTCTTGCCTTGCATGCGCGCTCTTCGTACTAAAATATCTTGAATGGTGTTATTAAGGCAATGGCCCATGTGTAACACTCCGGTTACATTGGGGGGAGGAATTACCACGGTATATGCCGGGCGCTCATCGGGGGTACTATTAAAATATCCTTTCTCGAGCCAAAACTCATACCATTTGGATTCGGCTGTTTGGTGTTCAAAATTCTTAGTTAACTCCATAGTGGGAATGCATTATTCGGGAGTGCAAAATTAATGAAAGTCAGCGACCTATAAGGCCCTAAAATAAAAAAGCATCCCCTTTTTGGAGGATGCAAAAGTTCTTTATGCGGGCTTATTCAGCCGCATTTTCTATGGTTGCAGAGTAATGTGGTCTTTTTATTGGCTTACAGATACCAGTAGCAGTAAGACAAAAACATCACCAATCCCATAAAACCAATAGCCATAAGGATTACACTTGCTGTGTCACTCAAATGGAACGAATTAGACTTTTTCATACGCATTTTGTTTAAAAAGTTCCGGGCACGAAATTAACTCACTGGTTTTCAGAGGAATGTGATTCGGTAACTTTACTGTTCTAATGCGGTTTAGAGAGGGAATCGATCAATTGTTACTAGGCTAAGGGTGTTCTAATGCCTTGTTCTGCAGCAAAAATAGCAATAAGAATGGAAATTGCAAATCCCACCTTGGGAATTTAAGAAAATAGAAAAATACCCACAACAGTCGGATGCCGTGGGTATTGTCTTATCCTTGCGTAAAAGAAGGAAAATTAACTAGTGAACCAGAATGAGAACACTGCTAAGGCCGAAAAATACAGAATAGCAATGGCCGTGTGCGTGATGCTCCTTCCTACACTTTGCAAGTTTAATTTTTGCATAGAAGATGGATTTATGGTTTTAAAATGCACAGGGACGGATCCTTTGTTCTAGGTGGACTAAATATTTCAAATGCATTAAAAGTTGCTTGCAACCAACCAATAGTGCATCTTAATTTTCATATACGGGATTACTCCGGTTGTCCTAAATTTATACCTCAATTATGTACGCCATCGTCGACATAGAAACCACCGGAGGTTATGCCTCTAATAACGACATAACTGAGGTTGCTATTGTGTTACACAACGGAACATCAATTATGGAGCGTTATTCCACCCTAATAAAACCACTTAGGGCCATACCACATTACATTCAGGCCCTTACCGGTATTACGCCTCAAATGGTGGCACAAGCCCCTGAATTTCAGGAAGTAGCTCCCAAAATCTTCGATTTATTAAAAGAAGCTGTTTTTGTTGCCCACAATGTAAACTTCGATTATTCTTTTTTAAAACATCATTTAGAAGCTGCAGGTTTCGATTTGAATCGCCCGAAATTGTGTACTGTACGCCTAACTAAAAAAGTATTCCCGAACCTACCATCATATAGTCTCGGTAATATTTGTAGAGAATTGTCCATACCCATAAAAGGTCGTCACCGAGCCGGAGGTGATGCTGATGCTACTGCTCAACTTTTCAATCTATTACTTCAGAACGGAGCGGAGCCTCATATTCAACAATCGCTCAAAAAAGGCTCAAAAGAGCAAAGCTTACCTCCACATCTTCCAAAAGAAGAAGTAGAAAAACTGCCCTATACACCGGGAGTTTATTATTTCCACGATCAAAAAGGAAAGATCGTTTACGTAGGAAAAGCCAAAAACCTCAAATATCGAGTTCGGAGCCATTTTACACACAATGGTGCAGGCAAACAACGTCAAAACTTTCTTAGAACAATTCATAGTATTAGCTACCAATCTTGCCCAACCGAATTGATGGCATTTATATTAGAAAGCATAGAGATTAAGCGATTATGGCCTCCTTATAACAATGCCCAAAAACGATTTACTGCGAATTATGCGATCTACGGATACTACGACCGAAATGGGTATTATAGACTTGCGATAGATAAAAAAAAGAAAAACATTCCGGCACTTCACAGTTTTAGCACAATGGTGGAAGGACATCAGTTGTTGCGATCGTTGATCAAGGAGTTCCACCTCTGCAACAAATTGTGCTTTATGCAAAGTGGTGATATCGATTGTGTGGGCTTAGAAGAAAAGACCTGTAAAGGTGCCTGTGTTCAACAAGAGTCTTCGGAAAAATACAATAAGCGTGTAATGAAGGCTTTGGAGTTCATGAATGAAAATCTGCCAACATTTGCTGTGTTAGATGAAGGTAATCAAGCCAATGAGTTGAGTTGCATTTTAATTGAAAAAGGACGGTTTATAGGGATGGGATACTTGCCGTCTGAATTAGAAGTATTGGATGTAGAAGAAATTAAAAAGCACATTGTTTTATATCCTGAGAATGATTATATCAGAGGGCTCGTGTATTCTTTCATTGAAAAAAGCCCCCACAAAAAGCGAGAACTTAAAATTACAGCATGAGCAAAGCACTGATTCAAACTAACGCACTTTTCACAATTCTGCTGTTAGTGGCCTGTGGTACGAATGCTTCAAATAATCAAAACGAATCTACACCATCGAATACTTCGCAAAGCCAAACTGCAGTAGTTTCGGTAGACTCTATTCCCTCAGAACGCACTTCAATTAAAAAAGAAGCGGTAGCATCTTACAGCAAGAAGACAGACGATCCACTAAATGATTTTTATTTCTCTGTTAAACTGTATGAAACCAAATTTACACAGCGATTTTTGATGAAAATGACCTATGAAACCTTGCAAGTTTCGGATACCATTTCAATCCCTTATTTAAATATATGGCCAAACGTGAAAATTGAAAAAGGAGCGTCCGGGTTGGAATGTATTGTAGGATTTCTCGATCAACAACAGCAATTCAGACCTTACAAGAAAGTTTTTGTAGAAAACGAAAATTTAAGAGTCAAAACCTTGCATTTCTATCGTGTAAGAGGATGGAAAAAAGAATTGTATTGAGTAGAAATGATTTCTTCCTATATTAGTAAAAATCACTCAAATGGATCGATATTTAACTTCTTGGTACAGTCCATCATTGAATAAGGAAATGCCGATTGCAATGTATGGGCACTACGGATTTGCTTTATTAATGGTTCCAACAGCCGCAGCCGATTATTTGGAGTATGAGCGATTTCAGTTGATGGATTATTTAAAGCCATTTATTGAATCCGGGAAAGTAAAAGTGTTTTCCATCGATAGTATCAACAATGAAAGCTGGATGAACAATCATGTTGATCCTTTTCAAAAATCAATTCGTCACCAACAGTGGAACGACTATGTTTACAATGAAGTCATTCCTTTCATAAAAACACATACTAGCGGAGATACCCCAATCATTACATGTGGTGCTTCATTTGGCGCTTTGCACAGTATGAATCTTTTCTTAAAAAGACCTGATTTAATTAATGGCGTGATTGCCATGAGTGGTGTATACGATTTAACAGAATATACCAAAGGACATTACGACGATAATGTTTACTTCAATAGCCCAATGCATTACATGCCTAATTTAACGGATCATCATGTGCTCGAGCAAATTCGTAGATCAGGTCATATTCATATTCTTACCGGAAGCGGTGCGCATGAAGATCCTGCATCAGCAGGTCGTTTTGCAAAGGTTCTATACGACAAAGGTATTTGGTATGAATTAGATAATTGGGGACCCGATTGGAATCATGATTGGCCTACCTGGAGAGCGATGTTACCCCACTATATTGCTACTCGCTTTTAGGGATCAATTCATCTAACAATGAAATAAACAAATTGCGTTCAATCATTCTCGCACCGAGGCTTGCTAGATGTTCAGAATATATTTGACAATCGATCATAGCAACACCTTGTTCTTGTAAATAATGAACGTAAGAAAGAAAGCCGTATTTGCTGGCATTACTGCTTCGAGAAAACATACTTTCTCCGAAAAAAACCTTACCTAAAAGCACACCGTATAGGCCGCCAACCAGTTCGCTGTCTTTCCATACTTCTACACTATGGGCAAGTCCCATTTCATGAAGTTTACTGTAGGCTTGGATAATTTCTTCACTGATCCAGGTGCCATCTTGATCCTTCCGGGGGACCGTTTTGCAATTGCGCATTACTTCGGTAAAACATTTATTGATGGTTACAACAAATGCCTTTTTTTTGAAAAGTTGGAGCATGCTTTTGCTCACATAGAGTTCTCCGGGAAACAGCACGAATCTTGGGTCAGGGCAATACCATAAAATAGGGGGTTCGTTGTACCAAGGGAAAATGCCACTGCGATATGCATTCAAAAGTCGAGAGGGAGAGAGATCACCACCGATCGCTAACAACCCATCAGGCTCGGAGAGATGGACTGGCGGGAAACGGTTGGTGTGGTCCAATTCATAAATAGGCATAAAAGCAATTAGGAAACGGTTTCTTCCAGGGTAGCGCCTATCCCTCTTTCTGTGATAGCGTCGCACTGAGGTTTAAGGTCGTCGTAATCGCCGTTTTTAACGGCATATTTCCCTTTGAAATGGATGATAAAAGCACATTGTTCTGCTTGTTCTGCTGAATGACCGCAAACTTCCATCAATGTTTCGATAACCCATTCGAAAGAGTTTACATCATCGTTCCATACAATCAAACTCCAATTCTCCGGTGGGGCAGTGAGGGTTTCAACATCAAAATCTTCTTGTTCACGTGTTCTAGTATTAGCAAAGACTGCAGCCATTTAACCTGGAATTTTCGTAAAAATATCATTTTAAAAGGGCATACACAAGAAAAGAATGCTTCTTTCTAAAAACCGCCGTGGGATTTGATTTTCAATAAATTTTCGGTGTTTTTTACAAAAAAAAGTAAAAAAAATTTGGCGTAAAACCGTGATTTCCTATCTTTGCACTCCCAATAAAAACAAAGGGAGTTTAGCTCAGCTGGTTCAGAGCATCTGCCTTACAAGCAGAGGGTCGGCGGTTCGAACCCGTCAACTCCCACGAAGCAGAAAACCCATCAAAAATCTTGATGGTTTTTTTTGTGTGTATGCGAAAAAGTTGTGCGTTACGTTCAGCTGGTTCAGAGCATCCCGTCTCGCCTAAAGCGAGCCGGGAGGGTCGGCGGTTCGAACCCGTCAACTCCCACGAAGCAGAAAACCCATCAAAAATCTTGATGGTTTTTTTTGTGTGTATGCGAAAAAGTTGTGCGTTACGTTCAGCTGGTTCAGAGCATCCCGTCTCGCCTAAAGCGAGCCGGGAGGGTCGGCGGTTCGAACCCGTCAACTCATCACAAGATTTTGTTAGAGGTATTTCATTGACTACTTAGTCCAAAACCATCAACTCTCCCTTCTCTATAACAGCCGTTCGCTCAATGCATGACGGCGTTTGCTCCAATACATGACTCACATAAATAATAGTAGTGCTTGTATGGGCAGCAATGGTATCAATGATAGAGAGAAAGAATTGTGTTTGTTCATGGTCCATACCCTGACAAGGTTCATCTAAAACCAAAAGTGGAGGGTTTTTAATCAAAGCTCGAGCTAATAGGGTAAGGCGCTGCTTTCCCAATGGCAATCGCTGCAGTAAATGCAATCTATTTTCTAGTAAATTAAACAACTTGATCCATTTTGTAACAAGCAGTTCCTGCTCGTCGGATAACGGACGAAACAACCCTATGGTATCAAATAGGCCACTGCCAATTACCTCTCGAACGCTTTGCACCTGCGGAAAATGTAAATGAAGTTCGGGTGATACATAACCAATCTTCTTTTTTATATCCCAAATACTCTCACCACTTCCTTTCTTCTTGTCAAACAATTCAATTCGGTTCGCATAAGCTTGCGGATTGTCAGCTGTGATCAAACTTAGTAGCGTTGATTTTCCTGCTCCATTTTCTCCTTTCAACAACCATTTGCTTCCAGCCTCCACCGTCCAGCTTACGTTTTTTAAAATGGTATTATTCCCATATTGAATTGTAACACGGTCCATTTTTATTGCATTGCTGAATTCAGTTGCGATCGGTTTTACAAGTTCTGAATAATGTTCCCAAAGATCATTCGATACTTTTATCGTGGGTGATTGGAATTTAATAGCTCCCTTTGCACCCTTTTCTACAAACTTACCATTGTTTAGTACACCAACATGTGTAATGCAAGAGGGGAGATGCTCCGGAGTAGTGATCACTAAAACCTGAATTTCGTTTTGAGTGATATTGGTTAGGGTTTCATTCAAGGTTGCTCTGGTTGCAATGTCCAAGCCAATGAAAGGTTGGTCTAAGATGAGAAACTCAGGATCTAACAACAATGCTTTTAAAAGTTGTAAACGCTTGTTCTCTCCATTCGAAAGTAAAATCAGTTGTTTTTCAAGTAGTGGGGCAACTTTTAACAAGTCTAGATAAAACGAGTACCGGGGATGATGGGCGTAGGGTTCTAATGTTTCTTGAACGGTTTGAGCATCTTCGTTGTCGGTGCTCTGATACCGTTGTTGATAATAAAACTCGTTGAGGTTTGATTTGTTTTTAAATTGATGCTGTTGTTTTACCAGTACTTTTTTAGCATCATTACCGAATGTTAAACTTCCCGAGAAGTGAACTGTGTGCATGATTACTTCTGTAAGGGTGGTCTTTCCGGAACCGGAAGCACCTACAATTGCCCATTGATCGCCTTTCTCAATGCTCCAAGATTCAATGTCTAGAACGAGCTTGCCTTGCTTTTTAACTTGAATGTTCTTAAATCCAATCATAATGCTGCTTTCAAACACAGCAAAAATAGAGAAAGATGCGAGTTTACAATTATTAATTCACTTTGGTAAAAAGCTGCTTGAAAGGCGTCATATTTCCCGGAGACTCAATACTGATAAAATAAGTACCGGGCTGCAATTTGTCAATATTCAAGGTGTTCTTTCCTTGCTGAACTTTTTGTTCAGATAGCAATCGACCCGTTTTATCAAAAATTAACGCAGGAGTTGTAGCAGGAATATTGTTTTCGATGAATAAATTCAATTGATTCTTCGAAGGGTTGGGCCAAATCCGGACTCTTGAAGTGCCGGTAATTGTAAACTGGCGAACAACAGAATAGCTTGTATTGCCCGATTCATCTAAACCTTGAATACGAGTATAGTAGATTCCTTCACTCAGATTTTCAAACTTCATGCTGTAAGAACGCATGCCCGTTGTTGAAGTGAAGGGCGGTATTGTAGTAACTGTTCTCCACGATGATCCATCATTGCTCAATTCAACCTTAAATTCTCGTTCAGTTGAAGAGGCATCTACTTTCCAATTCAAATTGGCTGTATTATTGCTATTCACCGATACGGTGAATTCACGCCATAATATTGGCAATACACTGTTTGGGTAGGCACAAGAAGTCAAGTCTTGACTATAGTTGGTATTTGAAATAGTAGTAAGAAAAGTCAATGATAAATTGTTTTCCAATCTGTACAGTCGCCCGGAAGCATTGATCATGATAATTTGACCGGTTGCATTGAAACAAATACCGGCAAATTGACTGCTCGTTGGTGTAGCAGTTGATTCCACTACCTCCGATACTGTTATGTACGATTGTGCTGAGGTAGGTAGAGTTCCCGGTATTTTATAAAGCATATAGTCGGAGGTTGAAGAAAGAATAAACCACAATTTTCCATTTCCATCAATGGCCATATCTCCACTTTTGTTTTGGAAGTTGCTGCTTACGTCGGTGCCATTGGAGAGTTTGTAGGTATTTGATATCGTTGTCCAAGTATTGGCTGCAATATTATAATAATACAAAGTGCCGTCACCGGCAATGCAATAATATCCTGCACCGTTGGAACTTACACATCCACTTACGATACTCGAAGAGCTGGGGTTTTGAGCTAGCAAGGTTTCACTGTTTCCAGATCCCGATGTAGACGGTGTAAAGCATACAAATTCTGAGGGAGAACCGGTGCCCGGTATTCGACGAAAGTAGTAGAATTTGTTATTAAATGCGTTATATCCAAGTGCATTTGCTGAAGAGGGACTTCCACCGCTGGTATTTAAATCAACACTTCCTACAGTACCTGTACTAATATCTGCTGTTCGAACTTTTCCGGATGAGCGTAATACATACACTTCGTTTGCATTGTTACAAACTTGTGCTATCGATTGGCTCAATAGCAATAGGTTCAACAGAATTAACCCGATAAATATTTTGTAGAAACGGCTCATAGGGGTTGGGTTAAATTATCAAAGCTGACGGGTACAACTAAGATGAATTTTATACGTACTCGTAAAAGTATAGTCAAACATTCGTCAATACAAGTACACTAGTTTATACTTAGTGTTTAGAGCTTATAGTTTAATAAAATTGAATTTGATAGGCTATGTAATTCAATTGATTATTTGTAATAACATCTTGAAAAACAATTTATACTTAAAAACAAGTAAAGGAAATCTTGTATCCCAGTTCATTTTTCTAGTCTAGTAGACTGAACTGCAAAAGATTAACGAAGGTGTAGAAACGAAAAAAAGCCTGAAGATCGTTCGATCCATCAGGCTTGTAACCTCTAATTATATTTTTATTGTTTTACAAACAATTGCTTGAATACTTCTCCATCTGCAAATTGAACTCTGATGTAGTAAGAACCGCTTACCAAGCTAGAGATGTTCACTTGAGTTGTGCCTGCTAAGATCGTTGCTTCTTTTACTAAACGTCCTGCTTGGTCGAAGATTTGCGCTTTTGTGGCAGTTGTTATTTGCTTGGTGTGTTGTAAGTTGATGAATTCTTGAGCAGGGTTGGGCCACAAGTTGATTTTCGCTGCTTTAGATACATTTACCACTTTGATTTCTGAATATCCAATGTTATTGTCCATATCAACCTGACGGATTCTGAAATAGTTATTGCCGTTTACAATGCTTCCAGTAGTAAATGTGTACGTTAAATCGTTACCCGTTTTTGCTTTTGCCGCTACTTTACCCAATTCAGTCCAATGGGTACCATCGGTGCTCGTTTCAACATAAAATTCTTTTTCGTTCGATTGAGCATCAATTACCCAACTCAAATTAGCAACATTGTTCGCAACAGATACGGTATAATTCTTCCAAATAATAGGAAGAATAGCTATTGGGAATAAGCAAGATGTTAAGTCATTTGCGTAGCTTGATATGGTAAGGGTAGACAAATAAGTCACTGTCAAGTTGTTTTCTAAGCGGTACAACTGGCCATTTGATGTTACCATAATAATTTGGCCGGTTCCATTAAAACAAATCCCTGCAAATGCGTTTCCACTAGGCGTAGATGTATTGCCCATAACTTGTGTTACGGTTAATGAACTAACATTTGAAGTAGGTAAAGAAGCAGCAATTCTATAAAGCTGAAAGCTACTAGATGTTGACACAATTAGCCACAAACGACCATTTCCATCAATTACCATATCACCACTTTTGTTCTGGAAATCAGAAGTGACCTCCGTTCCGTTGCTCAATCTAAATTTATCGGTGATGGTTGTCCAAGTATTAGTAGCAATTCTATAATAATACATTACTCCATTGGCATCAATACAATAGTATCCCGCACCATTAGAACTTACACATCCACTTACAATGGCTACAGTACTTGGGTTTGAGGCTAACAATGTTTCTGTATTTCCAACACCAAGTGTAGACGGTGTAAAACAAACAAACTCTGAAGGTGAGCCGGTTCCCGGAATTCTTCTGAAATAGTAGAACTTTCCATTTGAATTGTTGTAGCCTAAACTGTTAGATGAAGATGGTGAGCCACTTGAAGTGTTTAAATTGGTTGAACCAACTGAACCGTTGTTGTAGTCGATGGATCTTACTGTACCATTGCTACTAACTCCAAAAATTGTTGTGGCTGTAAGACAAACTTGAGCGTTTGCTGAAAATACATTGATAAGGTTTAGTGCAATAATTGCACTGATGCGAATCAGTTTCATTTTTAAAGGGTGTTACGATTAAAAAAAACTGATTTTTCAGGGATAAGGTAAATGGTGCGCGTTGGTTAAACCGGGAAATTGGATGGGATTATGTTGGGGGAACCAGTCAATGGGAGGGTGTAGAATCTACTGACTGAAAGTGAAGTAGTGTTCTGTTCTCAAAGGGTTCCGATCGATTGCACTACAAAAGTAACATCAGTTTTTACGGATTGCAATAGTAAATTTACGATGTTTTGAAAAAAAATACTGTAAACGAAGAAACCCGATCAATCCTAAGACTGATCAGGCTTCATCGTATAACGCTCTTATTACTATAGTTTTATAAACGATTGCTTAAAGGTGTCTCCATCTGAAAATTGCACTTTTACAAAATAGGTGCCGCTTACCAAATTCGAAATGTTGATTTGTGTGCTCACTTGTTGAAGTGTTAACTCCTTTATCAATCGACCGCTTTGATCGAATATCTGTGCTTTGGTTGTAATACCCATTGGCTTGTTATATCGAATGTTTACATATTCCTGTGCCGGATTGGGCCAAAATTCAACCTTTACTTCTTTTGAAATGTTCAGGGTCTTGATTTCTGAATAGCTGACATTGTTATCCAAATCAACTTGACGAATTCTAAAGTAATTGATTCCATTAAGCACATTCGCCGTGGTGAAACTGTAATTTAAGTCGGTGCCGGTTTTCGGCTTGGCGCTTACTTTTCCAAGTTCAGTCCAGTTGATTCCATTAGTACTTGTTTCTACATAGAATTCTTTTTCATTTGATTCTGCCGCAATGAGCCAATTGATTGAGGCAGATCCATTAGCGTTCGCTACAACTTGATAAGTTTTCCAAACAATTGGTAAAACGCTTAAAGGAAATGCACAAGAAGTTAAATCATTTCCATAACCACTGATAGACATGGTTGAAAGTAATGTTAAGCTCAGGTTGTTGTTCAATTGGTAAAGTCTATTGTCTGTTCTTGTACCGAGAATGATTTGTCCGGTAGCGTTGAAGCAGATTCCGGCAAAAGCACTACCGGAAGGCGTATTGGTATTGGGCGATACAATTTGACTTACTGTTAAGCTTGCTACAGCTGTAGTAGGTAAGGCGCTAGTAACTTTGTACAAACAATACTTTGTATCACTGGAAGCAACGATCCATAAACTGCCAAGTCCATCTATTGCAATATCCCCACCACTTAGATTCGAAATAGTAGCAGTTACATCTGTTCCATTACTAAGTCGAAGGCTAGATGTAATCAATGTCCAAGTATTGTTCGAAATTCTGTAATAATAGAGTTTGCCGGTATTGTCTAAACAATAATATCCCAATCCGTTAAAACTTACACAACCGGTGAGAACAGTATTCGTGGTTGGGCAATTGGCATGTACCGTTTCTCCATTCAGCAAAACGATAGGAGAGAAGCTTACAAAAGAAGGAGTTGTGCCGCCAGGATTTCTTCTAAAGTAATAGAACCTTCCATTGAAAGAGTTGTAACCGAGTCCATTCGACATAGATGCGGTAGTAGACGAGTTGGCGTTTAAATTTGAAGCTCCAACAGCTCCGGTAGTGTAATTAATTCTTCTAACACTGGCATTGTTGGTCAGTCCATAAATTTCGGTTGTTCCATTACAAACCTGTGCATTCAAGTTTAAGCTCGAAATAATTGAAAAAAAGGAGAATAGAATTCCTTTAAATGAGTACGAAATCAGTTTCATTTTTTTGGGTTTACGATTAAAACAAACTGATTTTTCTGCTAGAATACTTGGATACGAAACGTGTATTGGATCCTATGCAATGATCGAAATGAGAACCTTGGTTAATTAGATAGTGGATTTTGTGCAATTGATCTAAGTAAGAACCTGTATGAGAAATTTTGTGTGCATTTATATACGTGCACAGGTTCAAGTTGGATTTAGTAAAAAGAAAAAATCTCATGAAATTTCATGAGATTTTTTCTGGTGATTGTGGGAAATAAAAAAGCCTGAGGATCCCTTGATCCGTCAGGCTTGTAACCTCTAATCTTAAATGTTTTATTGCTTTACAAACAATTGCTTGAATACTTCTCCATCTGCAAATTGAACTCTGATGTAGTAAGAACCGCTTACTAAGTTAGAGATGTTCACTTGAGTTGTACCAGCAAGGATCGTTGCTTCTTTTACTAAACGTCCTGCTTGATCGAAGATCTGTGCTTTTGTTGCAGTTGTAATTTGTTTTGTGTGTTGTAAGTTGATGAATTCTTGAGCAGGATTAGGCCAGAAATTGATCTTCGCTGCTTTTGTTACATTCACCACTTTGATTTCAGAGTAGCTTACGTTGTTATCCATATCTACTTGACGCACTCTAAAGTAGTTGTTGCCATTAACGATGCTTCCTGTTGTGAAATTATAAGTAAGATCATTACCTGTTTTTGCTTTAGCAACTACTTTACCCATTTCTACCCAATTTGTACCATCGGTGCTAGATTGTACATAGAATTCTTTTTCGTTTGATTGAGCATCAATTACCCAATTCAACGATGCAGTGTTATTGTTGGTAGTTACTGTAAAGCTTTTCCAGATAATAGGTAATACACTCAAAGGAAATGCACATGATGTAAAGTCGTTGCCATAACCCGGTGAGCTCATGGTAGCCACGAGTGTCATGGTCAAGTTATTTTCCAATCTATAGATTCTGTTATCAGTTAAAGTTCCGAGCAAAATTTGACCGGTTTGATTGAAAGAAATTCCGGCGAAAGCAGAACCTGAAGGAGTTGTTGTTGTAGGAGCGATAATTTGTTGTACAGTTAAACTCGCAACTGCAGAGGTTGGTAAAGAGCTAGTAACCTTATACAAGCAATAGTTTGATGAGCTTGAAGCAACAATCCAAAGTTTACCATAACCATCGATCGCAATATCACCACCGCTCAAAGATGTTAAAGTGGAAGTGATATCTGTTCCGTTGCTCAAACGGAAACTTGAGGTAATTGCTGTCCAAGTATTTGCAGAAATATTATAATAATACAATACTCCGGTTGTAGTAATGCAGTAGTATCCTAATCCATTAAAGCTTATACATCCGGTTAAAATTCTATCAGAAGTGGGGAAGGTAGCATGCGTTGTTTCGCTGTTCAACAACACAATTGGAGAGAAGCTCACGAAAGCGGAGCCAGATCCATTAGGGTTTCTTCTGAAATAATAGAAACGACCATTGAAGTTATTGTAGCCTAAACCGTTTGATGCACTTGCACCTACACTTGAAGAATTCAAGTTAGAACTACCTACAGCTCCGGTTGTAATGTCAATTGTTCTTACATTACCGCTGCTGTTCAAACCATAAATAGTTGTTGAAGACAAACAAGCTTGGCCAAAAACATTAGCGGTTAAGCTTGTAAAAAGCACTAAAAGTGCAATTTGGGTACGAGATAAAATCAGTTTCATTTTTAAAGAGGTTACGATTAAAAAAAACTGATTTTTCAGGGATACGAGTGGACGATGCAATTTCTAGGGTCAACTAGAGCAATTCGATTTTGATGCGTGGGGAAATCTTTGGGAAGGGGAGGCGAGCTAAGAGTTTGTTTTTACTTTGCACTAAGGCGTCTCTATTCTCAAAGGGTTCCGATCGATTGCACAACAAACATAGATACAGGAATTACGGAATGCAATAGTAAATCTACGATGACGCCGGATGTTTTCTGAAGAAAACTAATTTCCGTTGATAATCATCATTTTGTGCGGTAGCATTTTTTTTAATTTTTTAAAAACTACCCATTTTCGGGTGCTGTTTAGCCCTTAACTCCGTATTTTCTGCACCTAATACCAACTCCAGATTTCCCTCCAAATGCCTAAATAAAGTATATAAGAGTTTTTTGAGCACCCTTAGTTTGGGGGCCAAAACCTAAAGGGTTTTGATTGTTTTCCACAAAGGTTAATAAGTATCCCCCCCACCTGCCGTGCCCCTTTCCCTATATTTGCCCGATTTTGGATAATGTACCTACCAAAGAATGCATTCTCTGATTATCAATGTGTTGAATTAAAATTGAGGTTCCATAATGGCTAAAGAGAAAGAAAATAAGACGATGTTCGAATACAATGAAGACAGTATTCGGAGCCTTGAATGGCAAGAACATATCCGACTTCGCCCCGGAATGTATATCGGTAAGTTGGGAGATGGTAGCAGCGCCGACGATGGTATCTATGTATTATTAAAGGAAGTAGTCGATAACTGTATCGACGAACATACCATGGGTTATGGTAAAGCCGTAGACATCTCCATTGAAAAAGGAGTGGTATCGGTTCGCGACTATGGCCGTGGTATTCCGCTTGGGAAACTAGTTGATGTTGTAAGTAAAATTAATACCGGAGCTAAATACGATAGCAAAGTGTTCCAGAAAGCCGTAGGGTTGAATGGTGTGGGTACTAAGGCCGTAAATGCCTTGAGTTCTTCATTCATTGTTACGGCCTATCGCGATGGCAAAGAAAAAACCGCAGAATTCGAGAAAGGGATCTTGCTGAAAGAATCCAAGGAAGTAAAAAGCACCGAACCAAATGGGACCAAAGTGACATTTATTCCCGATGCCACTATCTTTAAAAACTACCATTATATCCATGAATACTTGGATAAGCAGTTCTGGAACTATTGTTATTTGAATGCGGGACTTGTTATTAACTATAATGACAAGAAATACGTATCAAAAAATGGTTTATTAGACCTTCTAGAGCGTAATACCAATAAAGACGAGTTAAGATACCCCATCATTCATTTAAAGGGCGAAGACATTGAAATTGCCATTACCCACGAAAATCAATATGGGGAAGAGTACTACTCTTTCGTGAACGGTCAGTTTACCACTCAAGGTGGTACTCACTTACAAGCTTTTCGTGAAGCCTATGTGAAAACCATACGCGACTTCTACAAAAAAGATTATGAAGCAACCGATATTAGAGGAAGTATCATTGCTGCCGTAAGCGTGCGTGTGCAAGAGCCGGTGTTTGAAAGTCAAACCAAAACCAAACTTGGTTCTCTCAATGTTTATGAAGGTGGGCCAAGCATGAAGAACTTTCTCAACGATTTCTTAACAAGAGATCTCGATCTGTTTCTTCATAAAAACCCTTCAGTTGCCGACGCCCTTAAACGCCGAATCGAACAAAACGAAAGAGAGCGAAAAGAACTGGCTGGTATAAAAAAGCTTGCCAACGAAAGGGCGAAGAAAGCCAATTTGCACAACCGTAAATTACGAGATTGCCGATACCACTACAACGACGAGCCTAGTGGTAAAGACAAAGAAGTCATTGCTGAAAAGGCGAAAAATAGTACCATTTTTATTACTGAGGGGGATAGCGCTAGTGGTTCCATTACTAAAGCAAGAAGCGTAGAAACCCAAGCTGTTTTCAGCTTGCGAGGTAAACCGCTCAACTGTTATGGGTTGACCAAGAAAGTGGTGTACGAAAATGAAGAATTCAACCTTTTGCAGCATGCACTGAACATTGAAGAAAGCTATGAAGATCTTCGATACAACAATATTGTAATTGCAACTGATGCCGATGTAGACGGTATGCACATTCGTTTGTTGATCATGACCTTCTTCTTACAGTTCTTTCCCGACCTGGTGAAGAACGGGCACGTGTATATTTTGGAAACGCCCTTGTTCCGAGTTCGGAACAAACAAGAAACCATTTATTGTTACGACGAAGCTGAAAAACAGGCAGCCGTAAAAAAACTGGGGAACAAACCAGAGATTACTCGATTCAAAGGATTAGGTGAAATTAGCCCAGATGAATTTGCCCGCTTCATTGGCGATCAAATGCGATTGCAGCCGGTAATGTTGCTTCCCGAAACACACATACAACAACTCTTGGAATATTATATGGGAAAGAATACCCAAGAGCGTCAGGAGTTTATCATTGATAACCTGAAGATAGAATTAGATCTAATAGAAGATTAATTATTAATTAGGTAAACAGCGCAATTATGATACATGTGGTTTTTCAAACAGCCGATGTTTCCATCTTGCAACAAGCAATGGAGTTAGAGCCCAGTTTGCAAGGCGAAGTGATTGAAATAAAAGATGATTTTGCAGTTGGCCCCATTAACAATATAGACACAGCAGAAGGGTGGGACGCCCGCGTAAACTGGTGGAGAAGCCTTCTCGAAAATAGCCCCTACGGAGTAGAAACCGCCGGAAGTTTCGATGATCGCGAAACAGTGAAAACATTAATCGAAAAATTAGACTCAGATGCCGCTGAGGATGTTTGGATTTGGATGGGGCAAAATCAACACGATGTGTGCGGCTATTACTGGTTGATGCCTCAGTTGAAAGCCTTCCAAGGTCGCGTAATGGTTTTGTACCTCAATAACCTGCCCTTTATCAACGAAAAAGGTCAACTGTTTTATCCGTCTTGCATTCATGAAATTCTACCAAAAGAAGCTGTTAAGGCGAAGCGTTTGAACCGTACTATAACATTAAGTGAATTCGAAGTGGATCCGGATGAATGGAAACGACTCACCGAAGAAAATGCAATGGTACGTATTCTGGAAGGTGGAAAGAAGATTGCAAGCAAGGAAGAAAGCTACTATGATGCGGAGATTTTAAAAAATGCAACGAACGATTGGCAGAAAGCCTCCCGCTTATTGAACAATACCCTGAATAGAATGAAAGTGAAAACCGGCGACGTGTTTTTGATGGGACGTTTGAAATCGCTCATTGAAGCAGGACGCTTAGAAGTAAATGGCGACATCTCCAAGGGGTGGAAAGATTTTGAAGTGAAATTATTTTCCGCAACCCAGTTAGAAATACCAACAGCCTAATTTAATTGAAACTAGAAGTTCGAAATTATGAGTGGAGCAAAAAAGAAAGAGAGTTTTTTTGAACAAGACGGAGGTGTTACAGGCCAGTATAAAAACTGGTTTCTTGATTATGCCTCTTATGTAATATTGGAGCGTGCAGTTCCTGCTGTTGAAGATGGATTGAAACCGGTTCAACGCCGAATCTTGCATGCGATGAAGGAAATGGACGATGGCCGTTTCAACAAAGTGGCCAATATTATTGGTCAGGCAATGCAATACCACCCGCATGGCGATGCAAGTATCGGTGATGCTTTGGTGAATTTAGGGCAGAAAGACCTTCTAATAGAAACTCAAGGTAACTGGGGGGATGTTCGCACCGGTATGGATGCTGCAGCGCCTCGTTACATTGAGGCTCGGTTGTCTAAATTTGCCCTTGAAGTTGCGTTTAATGCTAAAACCACTGAATGGCAATTAAGCTACGATGGAAGAAAAAATGAACCGGTAACCTTACCGATGAAATTTCCTTTGCTACTAGCACAAGGTGCCGACGGTATTGCAGTAGGCTTATCCACAAAACTTCTCCCTCACAACTTTATCGAACTCATTGACGCATCAATCAAACATTTGCGAGGTAAACGATTTGAATTGTACCCCGACTTTCAAACAGGCGGGATGGCCGATGTGAGTATGTACAACGACGGAAAGAGAGGCGGAAAAGTGAGAGTTAGAGCTAAAATTGAGGAACTTGATAAGAAGACCTTGGTGATTCGTGATGTTCCTTACGGTGTTACCACCACGCAATTGATGGAGTCTATTGTAAAAGCAAATGACCAAGGTAAAATCAAGATCAAAAAAGTTACCGACTATACCGGCGCCGATATAGAAATTCATATTGAACTAGCTGCCGGCATTTCACCTGATATCACCATTGATGCCCTTTACGCATTTACCGATTGCGAAGTAAGCATCTCTCCAAATGCCTGTGTTATTGCAGATCAAAAACCTCAGTTTCTTGGCGTAAGCGATCTCTTGAGAATTTCAGTTGACAATACCAAAGATCTCCTTCAGAAAGAATTGGAGATCAAACTAGCCGAACTGAACGATAAATGGCATTACACTTCCTTGGAAAAAATATTCTTCGAAGAAAAGATTTATAAAGAACTCGAAAAGAAGCATGCAACCTGGGACAAAGTGTTAGAAGCTATTGCCGATGCTTTTGTTCCCTTCAGAAAGAAACTGAAAAGAGATATTACCCGCGAAGACATTGTAAAACTGACAGAAAAGCCCGTTAGAAGAATTTATAAGCTTGATATCGACGAGTTAAACGCCCAAATCAAAGGCTTGGAAGATGCCATCAAACAAGTGAAACATGATCTTGCAAACTTGGTCGATTTTGCCGTGGCTTATTATGAAAATTTGAAAGCCAAATACGGTAAAGGACGCGAGCGTAAAACAGAATTAAAAGCTTTTGAAGCCATCCAAGCCAAACAAGTGGCCATTGCGAATGCAAAATTGTATGTGAATAGAGAAGACGGATTTGTTGGAACCGGCTTGAAGAAAGATGAATTTGTAGCAGACTGCTCCGATTTAGATGATGTGATCGTATTTACCCGTCGCGGAATTATGAAAGTGGTAAAGGTTTCTGACAAAAGCTATATCGGAAAAGACATCATTCACGTAGCCATTTTCCAGAAAAACGATGAACGCACTACTTACAACATGGTGTATTCAGATGGAAAATCGGGCGTTAGCTTTGCGAAAAGATTCAATGTTACGGGAGTTACTCGCGACAAAGAATACGATCTTACAAAAGGAGAGGAAAAAAGCAAAGTGAACTATTTCTCAGTGAATCCAAATGGAGAAGCTGAAATTGTAAAAGTATTGCTGAGCCCAAATTGTACCGCTAGAAATAAGGAATTCGATTTTTATTTCGAAGAAATTGAGATCAAGGGAAGAACTTCCATTGGAAACCAGGTTACTAAGTACCCGATCAAAAGTGTGAAATTCAAGGAAGCAGGTAAATCAACCTTGAGTGGCAAAAAATTATGGTTCGATGATCAGTTCGGAAGGTTGAATACAGAAGCGAAAGGGGAGTACCTCGGGACCTTCGATCCGGAAGAACGGATCCTCGTTTTCTACAATGATGGGTACTATGAAATCATTGATCAAGAATTGACACAGAAAATTGATGCTGAAAAAGTAATTCTCATTGAAAAATTCGATCCCGATTGCATCGTTTCAGCCATCTACCTCGATAAGAAGAACTTGCAATACAATGTAAAACGTTTCAAAATTGAAACCACTACATTAAAGAATAAATTCTTCTTTATCAAAGAGGGTGATGGAAATGTACTCGAAGCTGTAACAACGGATGCTGAGCCTATTTTAGGTGTTCAGCAAGGCAGAGGCGACCAAGTTCGCAAATCGAAATTCAAGATTGATAAAGTAGTTGAAATCATGGGTTGGAAGGCTGTAGGAGCGAAACTGTTGGATTACAGTAAATCGGTTCAAATGAATTGGGAACAAAAAAGCAAAAAACCTGACATGCCCGAGTTATTCTAACTTATTTTCTTAAAGCCGGTGAAATCGTTTCCCGGCTTATTTTTTTTCTAATTCTTACTACAGCATTCTGCGACAAGTTGCTCGAAAGAAATTCTTCATAGCGTAACGAGCCATCCGTGATAATCATCAATGCAGTATTGGGCGGATTAGTGCCTAAATTCTCCGCCATCATCGTGATCTCTTGTACCGGATGACGATCGTCGAAAACAAGGTAAAGATTCAATGCGCGGGTTGAAATCTCTCTTTTGATCAAAACCGGTTGTTGGTTTACGAATACTGTTATGCTATCACCATCAATATCTCCGTTATCATAAAAGCTAATCTTTACGGAATCGCCATACACCTCAATTTCTCTGCTGTAGATATTAGTTCTAGAACGTAAGTTCGAGATCAAAGCTCTTATTTCTTCCGACTGTTCTGGTTTTTTTAGAGGTACTGCTGTTGTTTCTGAAGGTGTAGGAGTCGTATTCACCACGGTTTCCTCATCTTGAGGCTTCCATATTTTCTTAATCGAACTCGCCCATTCGGCTTCCGGCTCGCGGCTTTCGTCGGTATTCAAAGTCAGTTTCACTTTAAGTTCAGGACAAGTGTATTTATAGCGCGCATCACTAACAAAATAGCCTCTTATTAAACTATTAACCTGTGAAACCATCAAGGTGCCTACGAACCGCATAGCGCATTCACCGGCGGCTGAACTGGTAGAAGAATAGTGAAGCACGGGGAATTCATCTAATTGAATTTGGCGGGTAGTTTTGTCGTATTCCCCTCTAATGAAGAAACTTTGATACGTGTCTTTGAAATAATAGCCCAGGGTTCCGGTAACAGACTCGCCTCTTTGCACCAAATGCATTTCCACCAAGTAGTTGCTGATGGAATTGCCGGAATTTACTTCGGCTTTCCCATACCAAGCTCCTTGGAGACTCTGGGCTGAAATAGGGCAGGCCCACAGGGACAATAGGATTAAGTATACAACACGCTTCATCTAGACCAAGGTAGAGAAAAAATCAGGCCATGAAGCAGCCCAGCAAAGCGTTTCGTCGAATTCTTTTTGTGGGAATTTATAAATAATTCATAACCAATTGTAAACAAAAACCCTTAGTGGAAAATAGGGGAGAATTGTTAATAAAATTGCGGAAACTACGATAGTAAAAGGAGCTTTTAACTTATGGAGTTTTTACTTCAAAAAGCGCTTCATTTCTCGCTCTGCGTCTTTTTTCTTGATGGTTTCACGTTTGTCGTAGTCTTTCTTTCCTCTTGCCAAGCCAATACTCATTTTGGCGAGTCCTTTTTCATTGAAGTAAATCTTAACCGGAACAATAGTAAACCCTTTTTCTTTCATTTTGGCTTGCAATTTCCGGAGTTCTTTTTTGGTAAGAAGGAGCTTGCGATCATGAACTGCAATGTGATTATTGGTAGTGCCAAAACGATATTCAGCGATATGAAGATTACGAACCCAGAGTTCGTCTTTGAAGAATAAGCAAAAACTGTCGGCAAAGTTCACCTTTCCTTCCCGAATCGATTTTACCTCAGTACCAACCAGTACCATTCCCGCCTCAAACGTGTCATCAATGAAATAGTCATGATACACGGATCTATTTTGTATTGCCATAATTGAAGGCTACAAAGTTAAGGACATTGGCGGAAGTATAGCTTATGTCCATATCTGGTATCCCAATTACTGCTCGAGCTATCCACAATAAGAATCTTCAGGTTCGTTACTTTACAGCTATCTCTGTATATTTGACAGATGGTGTCCATATTTTGAACCCAAGCACTGTCTACGTTCGTTTTGATTACCAATGTATCATTGAAGTACGACATAACGAATGCTTGCAATTCGGGCTTCGACCACAAGAATTGCTCGGTTCTGTTGAAACACAAAGGGAAAGGCATCTCTTTCTCGATGGAGGTCGCTACATTCATCCAATAGAAAACCCCCAGAATAACTGCGATTACTATGATTCTTTTCATTGAACCCCTCTTTTTTTAAGTACTAGAAATGCAAGGAAAGCTGAAACTACCATGTAGATTAAATCACCCAAATCAATAAGGCCAATCTCATAATTTCCTTGAGCGAATTCGATAAAAGACAGAAGAAACGTACAAATTGCTGCTGCTTCCCAAGCTTTGTTTTTTCCTAAAAAGGCCAAAGTAAATGTCAATGAATACGCCCAGCACATATCCGTGAAATGATAAAGAATCCAGTAACGACCCCAAAAAGGAGGCAATTCCATCCAGCGATGCTTGATGCCTAATAGCGTATGCAATCGGGTAACGGGCACGCGAAACAGCACGTAAATAAGAACTCCCGCTAGAAGCGGGAGCAAAATATGAAGCCAGTTTATCAGTTTCGTTTTGTTCATTAGTTTTTAAATAATGAGAAAACGGTTGCAAGTTTGTCTTTTAATTCTTTGCGTTGTACAATGAAATCCAAAAAGCCATGCTCTAACAAGAACTCACTTCTTTGGAATCCTTCCGGAAGGTCCTTTTTTATAGTTTCCTTAATAACGCGTGGGCCTGCAAAACCGATTAACGCGCCGGGCTCAGCAATATTCAAATCACCCAACATTCCAAAAGAGGCCGAGATACCACCAAAAGACGGATCTGTTAAGAAAGAGATATAAGGAATCTTGGCGTCGGATAATTGAGACAGTTTTCCCGACACTTTTGCCAGCTGCATCAATGAGAAGGCACTTTCCATCATCCGCGCACCACCCGATTTACAAATGATCATAAGTGGAGCTTTTATTTGGATAGAAAGATCCACAGCTCGTGCAATTCTTTCACCCATTACGCTTCCCAAGGAACCTCCGATGAACTCGAAATCCATACAAGCCACCACTAGGTCTTCACCTTTCACCTTTCCCTTACCCACTCGGATAGAATCGGTAATATCCGTTTTCTTCCAAGTTTCCTCTAATCGTTTCTGGTACGATTTCAAATCGGTAAAACCTAAGAAGTCTTTTGCTCGAATTTCCTCAAACAACACTTCGTATTGACTGTCGTCGAATAATATTTCGAAATACTCGGAACTTCCGATTCTATGATGGTAATTACATTTCGGACAAACGAATAATTGCTCGCGCAAGTCGTTTACGGTACAAATGTAGCCGCACTCGGGGCATTTGCTCCAAAGTCCTTCGGGTGTTTCTTTTTTCTCGGCAGTGCTGGTTAAGATACCTTTTTTGATACGCTTGAACCAACTGTTCTTGGTTTCTTCCGATTTACCATCTTCTCCTGCCAAATTTGCTTCAAAATCCTCTTCGTGTCTCATGCGGTTGAGATTTGGGGAGCTAAGATACGCATTTTACAATAAGTGAGCACGATTATGGTGGGAAGCTTGTGAAATATAAAGTTTCAATTCATCTGTGATTTTTCGCTGGCCTACCTTAATTTTGTGGAAATTTTAAAGTTTTTGATAACTAATTCGCAAGGAAACTGTTATAAAAGCGTTCTTAAGCAATTGTTATCAGAAAATTTGTTGACAAAGAGACGATTACCTTGCATTCTACAGGTACTCACTCAGAAAAACATAAAGCTTTTCAAATGAAATGGTCTGAAGTATTCAATTCGTCCGTAGGTAAGAAGCTCGTAATGGCGCTCACCGGTCTTTTCCTCATCAGTTTCTTGATTGTTCACGCCGGAATCAATGCCTGTATTTGGGCAATGGATGGCGGTGAAATGTTCAACAAAGCAGCTCATTTTATGGGAGCTACCGTTGTTATCAGAATTATGGAAATCGGACTCTTCATTGGATTCCTGATCCATATTTTCCAAGGATTGTCTTTGGAACTACAAAACCGTGCTAAACGAAAAGTTGGCTACGCAGTTGAATTAGGAAACAAAGGAAGCAAGTGGTACAGCCGCAGCATGGGTCTTTTAGGCACCATTTTATTAATTTTCTTGATCATTCACTGGAAACATTTTTGGATCCCCAGTCGTTTTACTGGTGTAGAAGAAGTGACTTTATCAAACGGAGTTACTACACATAATATGTTCGCTTTGATGCAGTCTACATTCAGTGAGTTGTGGGTGGTTATAGTATATGTATTGGCTTGCGTTTCTTTGTGCTGGCACCTTATTCACGGATTTCAAAGTGCGTTTAGAACAATGGGTGTTCACAACGATCGCTTCCTTTCTTTGTTAAACTCGGTAGGTATTGGCTACTCGGTGATCATTTCATTGGCCTTCGCCATGATGCCGGTAACCATGTACTTGGGTTGGGTTAGTTAAGATTGAGTAATGAGCACCGCTGCTAGAGCAGCCAAACTTTAACAATAGTTCTCTTATTACAAACAATTATCTAAGTTGGCATCTGTTAAAAAGATCCACTTAATCATAAACCATCATTGAATTATGCTTAATTCAAAAATTCCAGCAGGTCCCCTCGAACAAAAATGGGTCGATTACAAAGGTCATTGTAAACTCGTTAACCCTGCAAACAAGCGTAAATTGGAAGTGATTGTAGTAGGTACCGGTTTGGCCGGAGCATCTGCTGCCGCATCTCTCGGTGAACTAGGATATCGTGTGAAAGCTTTTTGCTTCCAAGATAGCCCTCGTCGTGCTCACAGTATCGCTGCACAAGGTGGTATCAACGCCGCTAAGAACTATCAAAACGATGGTGATAGCGTGTTCCGCCTGTTCTATGATACCATTAAAGGAGGCGATTACCGCGCTCGTGAAGCAAACGTACACCGTTTAGCAGAAGTGAGTGTGAACATCATCGACCAATGCGTGGCTCAAGGAGTTCCCTTTGCACGCGAATATGGTGGTTTGTTGAACAACCGTTCTTTCGGCGGTACTCAAGTTAAACGTACTTTCTACGCTGCAGGTCAAACAGGCCAGCAGCTACTAATAGGTGCCTACCAAGCTTTAGAGCGCCAGGTAGCACTGGGTAACGTGAAAATGTATACGCGTCATGAAATGCTTGAAATTGTTAAGATTGATGGCAAAGCACGCGGAATTATTGCACGCGACTTGGTATCTGGTAAACTAGAGCGCCATTTTGGTCATGCTGTATTGCTTTGTACCGGCGGATACGGAAACGTTTTCTACCTCAGTACAAACGCCATGGGTAGCAACGTTACAGCAGCTTGGAAAGCACACAAACAAGGAGCTTTCTTTGGCAACCCTTGCTTTACTCAAATTCACCCAACTTGTATTCCTGTTTCCGGCGATCACCAATCTAAATTGACCTTGATGTCTGAGTCGCTTCGTAACGACGGACGTATCTGGGTTCCTAAAAAGAAAGATGATAACCGCAAACCAAACGATATTCCTGAAGAAGAAAGAGATTATTACCTCGAACGTCGTTATCCGGCTTTCGGTAACCTCGTTCCTCGCGACGTGGCCTCTCGTGCTGCAAAAGAGCGTTGTGATGCAGGTTATGGTGTAGGTACCACAAAACAAGCCGTATACTTGGATTTCCGTTCTAACCTGATCAACAAATACGGTAGAGCGGAAGCAAACAAGCGCGGTATCGAAAATCCCGATGAAGCTACATTGGTGGCCTTGGGTAAAGAAGTTGTAAAAGAAGAGTACGGTAACCTTTTCGATATGTACGAAAAGATCACCGGCGAAAACCCATATGAAGTGCCAATGCGCATTTATCCGGCCGTACACTATACTATGGGTGGATTGTGGGTTGACTACGAACTAATGACAACAGTGAAAGGATTGTATGCATTAGGTGAAGCAAATTTCAGTGATCACGGAGCAAACCGTTTAGGAGCTTCTGCACTGATGCAAGGTTTAGCCGATGGCTATTTCGTAATTCCTTATACCATTGGTAACTACCTCGCCGATGAAATTGCAGTAAAACCAATTTCTACAGATCATGAAGCCTTCGTTGCTGCTGAAAAAGAAGTGAACGAGCGCATCAATACTTTAATGAATATCAAAGGATCACAAACTGTAGAAAGCTTCCACAAACGCTTGGGTAAAATTATGTGGGAGAAATGCGGTATGGCTCGCAATGAACAAGGATTGAAAGAAGCCATTGCTGAAATTCAAGCTTTGAAGAAGGAATTCTGGAGCGATGTGAGAATCCCCGGAGACATCAACGAATACAACCCTGAATTGGATAAAGCCGGTCGTGTTGCCGATTTCATCGAATTGGGTGAATTGATGTGCTTAGATGCTTTGAATAGAAACGAAAGCTGTGGTGGACACTTCCGCGAGGAAAGTCAAACTGAAGAGGGCGAAGCAAAACGTGATGATGCAAATTATTCTTATGTGGCTGCTTGGGAATTCAAAGGCAACCATGAATGGAACCTGCATAAGGAAGAGTTGAGCTTTGAAGTAGCGAAGCCGAGTCAGAGAAGCTATAAATAATTAATAATTAAAAATTGATAATTAATAATTGGGGGCAGACTTGTAAGTGAAGTGAAGCACATATGCATTCTAATGAATTCTGATGCTTTATGAAGTAGTTCTCTCATTTGCTAATTGACAAACTTTCAAATTAACCAATTAATAAGACATGGAACAGACAATCAATGTCACACTTCGCGTTTGGAGACAGAAAAATGCAAATACGGATGGTAAATTCGAATCGTATCCGGTTTCGAATGTATCAACTGAAATGTCTTTCCTTGAAATGATCGATGTGTTGAACGAACAATTGATCAAAGAAGGAAAAGATCCAATTGCATTCGATCACGACTGCCGCGAAGGGATCTGTGGTATGTGTTCAATGTATATCAATGGACGCCCACATGGTCCTTGGCATGCAAACACAACTTGTCAATTGCACATGCGTGCCTATAAAGATGGCGATACCATCACGGTTGAACCTTGGAGAGCCAATTCTTTCCCTGTTATCAAAGACTTAGTTGTTGACCGCTCTGCTTTCGACCGCATTATTCAAGCAGGTGGATACATTTCAGTTAACACCGGTAACGCAGTAGACGCAAACGCTGTTCCAGTTGAAAAGCAAAAGGCAGATTCAGCCTTTGCTGCAGCAGCTTGTATCGGTTGTGGAGCTTGCGTAGCCGCATGTAAGAACTCTTCTGCAATGCTTTTTGTATCTGCAAAGGTTTCTCACCTTTCTTTGCTACCTCAAGGTGCGCCTGAACGCAAAACACGTGTAATGAATATGATCGCTCAAATGGATAAAGAAGGCTTTGGAGCATGTACAAATACAGGCGCCTGTGAAGCGGTTTGTCCTAAGGAAATTTCCATCAGCAATATCGCACGATTGAACCAAGAATACCTCTCATCTAGTTTCACAACTGCCGAATAAGAGTTTCTTGTAAGTAAATAAAAAAACCGAGTTCTTGATGGACTCGGTTTTTTATTGATATAGTATTGATTACTCTTCTGTAATATCGTATTGCTCTCGTTTTAGCCCTATGTAAACTCGGAAACGGATGCCAATTTGATTGTAACTGATGCCATTGAAATTTAGTACCTGATAACCAAGTCCCAAGCCCATTACTGTCTCCGGACCGTAAATATCAGCTCCAATAGTAAGCCCACCGTTTGCACCGCTTTCTTTAATGCTGCCAAACCTATTGTACCTGTAACCAGCTTCAGGATTCACCCAGAATGTTTTATTGAAATTGTATCGAATTCCGGGATTGAGCAGCAATTGTTGCTGATTGTCGTATCGAGCGCGTGGATCCGCAGAATTCACATAGCTCTTGCCTTGCCACCAGCTGTACACCCCGCGTCCGGTAATCGTCCAATGATCGTCTATATGATACCAAATGCCTATTTCTGGCCCAAAACCAAATGAGGCATATTTTTTCCAATCTCCTTGCGGAAGATCGCCGCTTACTCCCAGTGAAAAAACGAGGTCTTTTTGAAAGCTTACTTCTTTTGATTTCTGAATTCGATCGGCTGCAAAGTGTTTTGGTGCATCTTGTGCATAAACATTGGTAAATTGCACCATAACAAACAATAATAACAGCATATTTACTTTTCTATACATAAGCAGAATTTCGACTACAAAATAAAGAAAATATGTAGAACAAAGGTAGTTGGGGAAAATGTTCAGCGGTAAGTTCAATAATTGAAAAAATCCTATTTTAAAGTACGATTGCTAACTTAATGACTTTCAAAAATATGACTAGAACTTGCACCATCGGGCTGGTAGCTATATGTTTAATTTCAGCCTGTAAAGAACCCACATCAATGAACCATAAAAATTTTCAATGGCCCACCGGCTTTACCCCACCCGTTGCAGAGAAAAAAGACAAAGAGGTAGGAATGCATGGCGACAAGCGTAATGATGAGTACTATTGGATGAATGATTACTTTAAAAAAGGACCCGATAGCACCAAAGTGGTTCAGTACTTGGAAGCTGAAAATGCTTATCTCGATTCAATGACGTCGGGACTTAAAGGGTTCGAAGACAAGCTCTTCTCTGAATTGAAAGGAAGAATAAAAGAAAAAGATGAATCAGTACCTGTTTTGAACAATGGGTACTATTACTATTCTCGATTTGTAGAAGGAAAAGATTATTCGGTTTATTGCAGAAAGAAAGGCTCTTTAGATGCTCCGGAAGAAGTGTTATTGGATGTAAATAGAATGGCTGAAGGGCATAGTTATTATTCTGTAGCAGGATACGATGTGAGCCCGGACAATAAAATCATAGCATATGGTGTAGACACTGTTTCTCGTCGTCAATATGTGATACATTTCAAGAACTTGGAAACCGGCACTGAATACGCTGATTTAATCACCAATACCGACGGTGGAGTGGAATGGGCTAATGATAATAAAACGGTATTCTACACGCAGAACAACCCAACAACACTGTTATCTGAAAAGATCAAACGTCACACTTTGGGTACAGCTGCTTCATCCGACGCTGTTGTTTACCAAGAGAAAGACAACTCCAACTATATAGGTATTCTCAAAACAAAAAGTGAGAAATACATCATGATCTATTCCGGAGGTACCTTGAGTTCTGAAATGTGGTACCTCGATGCCGACAAGCCAATGGACGCATTTAAGTCCATTCAACCTAGGATGAAAAATGTGTTGTACAATGTGGATCATTGGAACGATAAGTTCTTGATCGTTACAAACAAAGATGCCATTAATTTCAAGTTGGTTGAAACCCCTGTCTCACAAACTGGTGTTGAAAACTGGAAAGATCTCATTCCTCATAATCCGAATGTATTACTGGAGGGTTTGGAAGTGTTCAAAGACTTTATGGTTGTTACAGAAAGGAAAGAAGGCCTACTACAATTGCGCATCAAAAACTGGAAAACAGGTCAAGAACATTATCTTGATTTTGGTGAACCTGCTTATACAGCCTACGTTGGTGCTAACTATGATTATAGTTCTACCACTCTTCGATACAATTACACTTCTCTCACTACTCCGAATTCTGTTTTTGATTATGATATGAATTCAAAAGTGAAGAAGTTGATGAAACAAACCGAGGTTTTGGGCGGGTTCAAAAAAGAAGACTATGTAACAGAGCGCATCTTTGCAACTTCAAGAGACGGAAAGAAAATTCCCATATCAATAGTTTACAAAAAAGGATTTGAAAAGAATGGTAAAGCTCCATTGTTAGAATATGCCTATGGCTCTTATGGATATAGTACCGATGCTGCTTTTAATAGAAATGCCTTGAGTTTGTTAGACCGAGGGTTTGCTTATGCAATAGCGCATATTAGAGGTGGCCAAGAAATGGGTCGTACTTGGTATGAAGATGGAAAGATGCAGAAAAAGCAAAACTCATTTAACGATTTTATCGATTGTGCTGAGTTTCTCATCAGTGAAAAATGGACCAGTAAAGACCATTTGTATGCGAATGGCGGAAGTGCAGGAGGGCTGCTAATGGGCGCCATTGTTACGCAGCGTCCTGATCTTTGGCACGGGGTTATTGCCGACGTTCCATTCGTAGACGTGGTAACAACTATGTTGGATGAATCCATTCCACTTACTTCAAACGAGTGGGACGAATGGGGGAATCCCAAAAACAAAGAAGATTATTTTTATATGAAATCCTATTCGCCTTACGATAATGTTGGTCCAATAAATTATCCTAATATGCTGGTTACTACTGGATTGCACGATTCGCAAGTGCAATACTTCGAACCGGCTAAATGGGTGGCGAGAATGCGTGCCAAAAAAACCGGGAACAACTTGTTGTTGTTCAAAACCAACATGAATGCAGGCCATGGAGGAGCTTCCGGAAGGTTTCAGCCTTTGAAAGAAACGGCCTTAAAGTACGCTTTCATTTTAGCTTTGGAAAACAAAGTGGAATAACATAACTAGGAATATTATCAACAGCCAATCATGAATTCCGATGATTGGCTGTTTTTTTTGTACCTTTGCGGCCTTAAAACGCAATTCCAACGCATGATTTCGGTGAATAATGTCACTCTTTCCTTTGGGAAAAGAGTACTGTTTGATGAAGTAAACATAAGTTTTTCAAAAGGAAACTGTTACGGTGTTATTGGTGCCAATGGTGCCGGTAAATCTACTTTCTTAAAAATATTGTCGGGTGAAATTGAGCCCAACAAAGGTACAGTCGATATCACCCCAGGTGAGCGAATGGCTGTATTAAAGCAAAACCAATTCGAGTTCGATGAAATTACTGTTTTGAATACAGTACTCATGGGCCATAAGAAATTATGGGAGGTGATGCAAGAACGGGATGCCATTTACGCAAAGGAAGATTTTACAGAAGAAGACGGTATCCGTGCAGGTGAGTTAGAAGGAGAGTTTGGTGAAATGGGGGGCTATACCGCCGAAAGTGATGCAGCAAGTTTACTAAGTGAATTGGGTATCCCTGAAGCCATTCATGGAAGCTTGATGAAAGATATCAATGCCGCACAAAAAGTACGTGTTCTATTAGCTCAAGCTCTTTTCGGAAACCCCGATATCTTGATTCTTGATGAACCTACCAATAACCTCGATGTGGAAACCATTTCATGGTTGGAAGAGTTCTTAGCCCAATATGAAAACATCGTTATTGTAGTATCACACGACCGTCACTTCCTTGATGCCGTTTGTACTCACGTAGCCGATGTGGATCGTCAAAAAATCAAAGTATACACCGGTAACTATTCCTTCTGGTACGAAAGTAGCCAATTGGCTGCTCGCCAAATTGCTGATAAGAACAAGAAGATGGAAGACAAGCGCAAAGACTTGCTCGACTTCATCGCTCGATTCAGCGCCAATGCCTCTAAAAGTAAGCAAGCTACCTCGCGTAAGAAGGCTTTGGATAAATTGGTAATTGAAGACATTACGCCTTCTAACCGTAAATATCCCGGTATAATATTCAAACAATTGCGTGAGGTTGGGAATCAAATTCTTAATATTGAAAAACTTACCAAATCTCACGAAGGGAAATTACTCTTCGGCAATATTACCTTCACTGTTAATAAGGGAGATAAAATTGCCGTGGTTGCAGATGATCAAATGGCCATTACAACTTTCTTCGAAGTTATAAATGGTAAGATCAAAGCCGATAGTGGCTCCTTCGAATGGGGAACAACCGTTACCACAGCCTATTTACCCAACGACAATGCCGAGTATTTTACAACAGACCTTCCATTGATGGATTGGTTACGTCAGTACGTGCCACCTCATGTAACCGATGTAGATGAGCCATTCTTGCGTGGTTTTCTCGGCAAAATGTTGTTCAGTGGAGATGAAATATTGAAGAAAACAGGCGTTTTGAGTGGGGGAGAGAAAGTGCGTTGTATGTTGAGCCGAATGATGTTGCAAGATCCAAACGTAGTAGTGTTAGATGAACCTACGAACCACCTCGATCTGGAGTCCATTCAATCTTTCAACGAAAGTATGATCAACTTCAAAGGTGTGGTGCTCATGAGTTCGCATGACCATACATTCTTGGAAACCGTTTGTAACCGTGTAATTGAGCTGACCCCAACCGGAACCATCGATAAACTCATGAGTTTCGATGAATACTTAGCCGATAAAAAAGCCAGAAAACTCCAAACATCATAAACGGAAATTCATTCCGAAATGAAGACTCAGGGTATGGTATCCAATCACAAATTGGCCATACCCTGTTGTTTTTCGTTGGGTATAATGCAAAGCCATAGACATGAACATCGGCAGAACTTTGGACTGATTGTAAGTGCCGTTATAGTAAAAGTCGACCGGACTTAACTTTGACCCCAAAGCGAGCTTCACACCTGCGGCACCATCGGTTCCGCTACGGCCTATATATTCTGTTGTAAGAGCCAGGGTATAAAAGTCTTGTTTGCGATCGAGTACATTGGAGATAGAATCGGGCAAGTTTTTACGATAACTGGCGTACTGTCCGAACTCTTTATTCGCCGACATTTCCAATCCTAACATACGCCATTCACTGCCATCTTTATAAGAGTCTACAAAATTGATTCCACCAAACACCCCATAAGAACCATAAGACTTCCGGCCTCCTCTTGCATTGATCAATGAGTCGAAGTTAGGATCAGGATTGTAGGTGATAATATTTGAAGGGAAAAATCTGCCTACTCGATAAGCTCCTATATTGAGTGAAGCACCATAAAAGGTTTGAACCTTTTCGAAGCGATTGGTCCTATAAAAACTGCCGAATAATCCAGAATTCACGTCTCGAACACGTGAGTTGGCTAAACCGGTATAAATGCTGCCTGACAAATAATTCGCGGATTTTACCGAATCACTTACCAAAGGCATTGATTTATACGTATTTGTATTTGATTGGAGAGGGTTTTGAAGGAATGCTCTTTCAATACAAGAACATAGAAAAAGACTAGTAATCACTAGTATTAGGTGTATTTCATGGCGGTTCATGGAGCAATAGACAAGTAGAATTCGAAAAACGCTGCAATGTTCGGGCACCTTTTTTAAGCTAAATAGGTTGAAAAACAGTGTGTTAGGGCAATAAATTGTAAATTTAAACGCTTATACTCAAAGAAACTTTTTGCGCGCTGCTCAGTTAATACTGCTTTTGATCGTATCGTTGGGCATAAATACCATTCAAGCTCAACAGGGATCGTCTATTCTGTCTAATCAGCGCACTAAATACATTAAGCCCTCTCTCAAGTTTACCAGCATTGACAGTTCTAGCATCGTTCCTCGTTCACTTGTAGTAGTGGGTATACCCGACTCAACCTTAGAAGTGGATTGGGCAAATGCTTCCATTCGGTTTTTACAATTGCCCTTTTTTGATTCAGTGCTTATTCGTTACCGAGTATTCCCCGGAAAGCTTACGGCTATTGCCAATCACATGAACTACGATTCAGTCATGAACAATTTCATGGCGCAGCCCTTTGTACCCAATTTTGGAAGCGATGATAAAGACAGTCGGTTCTTCAATTTCGGCAACATCAATTATAACGGTAGTTTCGGAAGAGGTCTTTCTTTTGGTAATAGCCAAGACGCCGTGGTTACCTCCAATTTAAATCTGCAATTGAGCGGGTACTTGGCCGATAGTATCGAGATAACTGCTGCCATTACCGATAACAACATTCCCATTCAACCCGATGGCAATACGCAACAACTCAACGAATTTGATCGCATTTTTCTTCAATTCAAAAAGGAGAGATGGCAATTGAGTTTAGGCGATATTGATATCAGGCAGCAACAAAGTTATTTTTTGAGTTTCTATAAACGCTTACAAGGTGCTGCATTTGAAACTACCAATCCGGTGGGTAAGAACACAACCAATAAAACCATTGTGAGTGGATCGGTGGCTAAAGGAAAATTCACCCGAAATGTATTTCAAGGCTTGGAAGGCAACCAGGGGCCTTATCGATTAACCGGGGCAAACAACGAATTCTATTTCGTGGTTCTTGCAAATACAGAACGTGTTTTTATTGACGGTGAATTAATGCAACGAGGGGAAGACCAAGATTATGTAATCAACTACAACACTGCGGAAATCACTTTCATGCCCAAGCGCATGATTACAAAGGATAAAAGGATTCAAGTAGAGTTTGAATATGCGGATCGAAATTACTTGAATGCCAATATTTATCTTGCTAATGAACTCAGTTTTGGTAAAAAGGGTGCATTTAGAATGGGGTACTTTGCCAATAGCGATGCAAAGAATTCGCCCATCAACCAAACCCTTGATCCGGCACAAAAGAACTTTCTTGCTCAATTGGGCGATAGCGTGCAGAACGCATTTTATCCCAATGCAGTACTCGATACTTTTGCTTCCGGTCGGATATTCTATAAAAAAATAGATACTGTTTACAACGGCGGTGCAAGTCGCGATTCAATATATGTTTACTCCACCAATGCCGATAGTGCAAAATACACCTTGTCATTCATAAACGTGGGAGAAGGGAAGGGGAATTACATGCCCGATTTTAACGGTGCCAACGGGAAAGTATATAGATGGATAGAGCCAATAAATGGAGTGAAACAAGGTCAGTACGAACCGGCCGTTTTTCTGGTTTCGCCAAAACGAACTCAGGTGCTTTCGCTAGGTGGGGATTATCAATTTTCGAAGACAACACAGCTAATTGTAGAGGGGGCCATGAGTAAATACGATGTGAATTTGTTCTCATCAAAAGACAAATCTGATAATACCGGACTCGCTACCAAATGGCAGCTCAAAAATCAGTTTCCAATAAAAGGCACGCAACGAAAATTAACTGCTGACATTGGCTATGAATGGGTTTCTCATCGATTCAAACCACTGGAGCGCCTGAGAAATGTAGAGTTCACCCGTGACTGGGGCCTGCCTTTACAGCAAACAATACCTGTAGACGAACAAATTCTTACCGCCGCAGTTGGAATACAAGACAACAAAACAGGAACCGTTAAGCTTCAATCTACACAGTACACAAGAGGCGATGGCTTCAAAGGATGGAAACAGAGTTTACAGCAATCACAGTCACTTAAAGAATGGCGGTTAAACAATACCGCTTCCTACGCTTCTGTAGATTTGCCGATGTACAAAGGATATTTTTGGAGACCCAGTTTACAAATCAGCAGAACTTTTAAAAAGCTCTCCAACTATACGATCAGTGGTTCTTACAATTTAGAGCGAAACGATATTCGGTCTAAACAGACAGATTCAGTCTCTGTACAAAGTTTTTCATTTGAAACCATTCAACTGGGTTTTCGTTCCGACGACTCCAAGGCCAATAAATGGGGCATTTCTTATTTCACAAGAACCGACGCCTATCCTCTTGGCAAAGGTTTGTTGCGTGCCGATCGTAGTCAAAACTATCAGTTTAATGCAGAACTTCTAAAAAGCGAAGCACATCAATTTAGAATGAGTGCCACTTATCGAAGTTTGTCGATCATTAAAGATGGTATAACCGGGTTAAAGGCCGACAATAGCCTCTTAAGCCGAACAGAATATGCAGCAAATATTCTCAAAGGAATGATCACGGGAAATCTTCTCTATGAAATTGGAGCAGGACAAGAACAAAAGCGTGATTTGGCTTATTTGGAAGTACCGGCCGGACAAGGGGTTTATACATGGATCGACTACAACAACGATGGCATTCAGCAATTAAACGAATTTGAAGAAGCGGCTTTTGCAGACCAGCGAAAATACATTCTCATTTTTACGCCCACTAATGAATACATCAAAGCCAATTACAATAATTTCAATTATCAGTTTAGTTTGAATCCACGAAATGCCATTGATCCATTGAATGCTAAAGGTTTTAAGAAGTTCATATCGAAGATCAATTTGCAAAGTAGTTACCAAGTGAGTAAGAAAGCAAAAAGCAACGGCGATCTTTCTTTCGATCCCTTTAGTGCCAAGTTAAACGACACTTCTTTAATTGTATTGAATTCAGTATTTGCTAACTCATTTTCGTTTAACAGATTCAGTACCAAATGGGGATTTGATATTAATAGTGTGAAAACAAGCAATAAGAGTCTTCTTACCTATGGATATGAAAGTAGGGAGGTACAAGATTGGACTACAAGAGCGCGTTGGATCATCAATAAAACCTTTACTATTGATGGAACCGGCCGTTGGGGATACAACAGGCTTGTGAGTTCCAATCCAAAATTTGGCAACCGAAATTACAATATCGATTTGTACAGTATTGAACCGAGACTGAGCATTATTCGAAAATCCAACCTTCGCATAGCTGCCAGTTACAAGTATGCGAACAAAAAGAATTCAGTAGGAGATCAAGAAAGGGCTGTTTCCAATGCTATAATAAGTGAGATAAAATACACGATACTCCAGAAAACATCCATTCAAGGAAAATTCACCTATAATAGTATTGACTTTAGTTCCAATGCTAGTCCTGTGAATTTGAATGCACCCTCTGCCTATATCATGTTAGATGGTTTAACGCCGGGTAAGAACTATTTATGGTCGATTGATTTAACCAAGCGCTTGTCGAATAGCCTTGAAATGAATATTCAATATGAGGGAAGGCAACCGGGTACCGGCAGGGTAGTGCATATTGGTAGGGCAGGAATCAAAGCCATCTTATAGGAGTATTAAGTCAATATCTATTTTTTGTTTTGGTATTCTTCAACATTACCACAAAAAAAGAATCCCGCATAAGCGGGACCCCTTTTCTATTCTAAACTGTGGATTGACGATTATCCGAAGATGCCACCTTTCTTCAACTCACTGTATCCTTCACCAATTTTGAAACCATTGTGGTAGATCTCAATTTTGTATTTACCGGTTTTGAAGGCAGTGCCTTGTTTCCAAGCAAATTCAACGTGGCTTTTCTTACCTGCTTCAAATGCTACCGGTACTTTAGAAGTAAATGATTTTTCACCTTCTTCACGAGTAGTGAACTTACCAGAACCTAAAGACTCAACAGATACCGGTTGGCCATCAGGACCAGTGATGCATACAAATACATCTGTATTTCCGGTAGTTGCAATACGATTATCAACATCGAAAGAGATCACTAACTTATCTACACGCTTAGCAGTGCTCGTTACTTTCTCTTTACCGCCTCTGCGCTCGTTTACCGGAGTGATAGCGATAGAAGAAGCATTGAGGGTAGAAGCTACGTCTACTTTCTTCTCTAACTCTTGCTTAGCTGTAGTAGTAGTTTGAAGATCGGTAGTAAGTTGAGTTGATTTTTGTTTTTCTGTGCCTAAATCAGTTGACAATTGTGCATTCTCAGCTTTCAAACGCTCAACTTCTGCTTCCAAACCATTGATTTTTTCATTCAATTGTTTGATCAATTCTTCAGCTTCAATTTTTTCAGCTTCAGTGAGTTTTTGCTTTTTCATTAAACCATCGATACGCTTTTTCAATGAACTGATTTCACCGGTGCGAGAAGAAAGTTGATTTTCCAACTCGTTGTTACGTCCGGTTAATGAATCCAAACGACCTAATGCAGCGCGGTAGCTAATATCAAGTTCGTTCTTTGAAGAATCGATGGTTACGATTTCCTTTTGCAGTTGTGCAACTTGTTTATCGGAATTGTTTTTGTCCCATAAAAAATATCCCCAAGTACCTAAAATACCTACTGCTAATAAAGCAATAATGAGATTTTTTGAATCCTTTTTAGGAGCTGGACTTTGAGGTGTTGCAGATGGATAATTGGTAGTGCTCATGATTAATGTTTATTTATTCGTTTAATGAGTTTGTTTCGTACGACCATGGTTTTTCCAAAACCATGCCAAAAACGTTTTTTCATATAAGTAAATTTAGTTATCTATAATTCAAAAGCATTCAGTTTCAATTAGTTTTGGTGGTAAAATTTCTGGAAGGACAGCAGTTTTTGATGTAATATTGCGACCTGATTTCGTGAAAAATGTCGGTAGAATCTATCATCTCAAGTTGGAAAAAAAAGCAATTCAAACCTGTGTATTGGTTGGAAGGCGAAGAGTCGTACTATATCGACCAGATCGTTAATTATGCTGAAAATCAAATACTTACTGAGGCTGAACAAGGCTTTAACTTGACGGTTTTTTATGGCAAGGATGCGCAATGGCCTGATATCGTAAACGCCTGCAGACGCTATCCGATGTTTTCAGAACGACAAGTGGTTCTACTAAAAGAAGCGCAGCAAATGCGGGATATTGAAAAATTAGAACCCTATATAGCTCATCCGCTGAATTCTACCATTTTCGTGGTTTCTTATAAAGAAAAGAAAGTAGACGGCAGAACACAATTGGCTAAAACCCTGAAGAAGTCTGCTGAAGTGTACACTACCAAAAAGATGTACGACAATCAGCTTCCTCAATGGACGGCTGAAATGCTCGATTCCAAAGGCTATAAAGCTAGTGCTAAAACCGTGGCATTGATCGTTGACCACATTGGAAATGACCTTGCCAGAATTGTGAATGAGATCGAGAAATTATTGGTGAATTTAGCCGACCGAAAAACTATTACGGAAGACGATATCGAGAAATACATCGGAATTAGTAAAGAATACAATCCATTCGAATTGCAGGCTGCGGTTACTCACAGAGACTTGCAAAAAGCCATTCGAATTGTACAGTATTTTGAAAGCAATCCCAAAGCGGCACCCATCCAGTTAGTATTGCCTACGCTCTATAACATGTTTAGTAAAGCTTACATGATTTTAGGTGAAAAGAGCCGCGATGAAAAATCGGTAGCCGCTGCTATCGGAGTAAGTCCCTTCTTTGTAAAAGACTACCTCGCTGTGGTCAATAATTACCGAAATGAAGGCGTGGAGCGCGCTTTGCTGCTACTACATCAATACAATTTGAGAACAGTTGGTATTCAGGATGCAGGAACATCGGATGCTTCTTTGTTGAAGGAAATGTTGTTTAAGTTGATGCAGTAACATTTTTATTCAAAAATAAGTTCATGGTTTTGCCACTTATTAGCTCTTGGCTTACCCACATCAGAATACAAATAATGATAGGAAATAAATAGGGATGGCCCGCGACATTGGCATTTGCCATTATTGAACAAGCGCCGCCCAAAAAAGCCGTTAACAGTAAAGCTCCGATGTTTGATAATTTGGGTATTGTAAATACGATAGTAAAACATAGTAAAATAATACCTATCGGCTGTATAAGGCTTTCTGAAATTCCAAGGGCAACAGAACCCTTAATAGACTCCGGATGCCTCATAATTTTCATTACTGAATCGAAAAGAAAAAAAAGTACCAAAAGTCCTTTTAATGTAAATCCTATTGCTCGCCAGGTTTTAGTGTTTTTCATGAGTGTCTATTTGAATATGAAAAGTACACCAAAAAAAGATAGAAGAGCGAGCGGAAAAGCGACAATAAGACGGGGTATTTACGACATAAAAAAAGACTTTCTGTTTTAGAAAGTCTTTTTTCGTGCCCCCAACTGTACAATTCTCGAACCACTTTATACCGGATTTGACAAGACTTGCGAATCTTATGACTGCATAAGATGTTGTAAGTCTTTGCTTTTGCAGCCTTCGGGAGTGGATAACTCAAACTAGTAGTTAACAAAACAAGGGAAAAAGTTGGAACGGATGGCATAAAAGAATAGAGTTGGCAATAATCAAAACATCTTCAAAATGAAAAATAACAACCGGATTTTGAACGAAATAAATGTCTGGAATAATAAGGTAGATAATTTGAAAGGTGTATTTGGTAATCATGTGGCGGATTACCGTTACCTCATTAGGGCAAAGCTGGAGCACTATAAAGAAATTAATGCCAAATATAAAATACCTGCAAATGACGACGAGAAAATTGCCAGCAAGATTTTAAAGGCGGAAGTGCGGCGCCTTGAAAAAATAGCTTTCCCCAACAGAGTTGAAAGATTTGTCCGGAAATCTATTGAAAGTGCCCGTTATATTATTCAGAAGATTTTGGGGAATGCCCATTCAGAACAGAAAGTTTTAGCGAAAAATGAATTTAGCAAAAAGGAAAAATCAGAGGATTTAGGCAACTATGAAACAAATTTGAAAAAAACTGCTATTCAATATGACAAGAAATTAAAGGCTGTTAAAGATGATACACTGTTGCCCAAATTAAGAACCAGTAGCGGCAAGGGATTAAAAATCTAGTCGTGTGCAGATAGAATGTACGGTAACTAATTGAGTCGGCTTATACAGGGTTTTCTTAAATTATTTTGAGCGGTTGAAAACTATAAAATTGAGAGGTATGAAAACAGATAAAAACTATATTGAGTTTATTCAGTTATTAAAACAGGAGATTATTAAGAGCCGCTATCAGGCTGCCAGACTGGCTAACAGGGAACAGCTGTTGCTTTACTACAAAACCGGCAAAATGCTTTCAGAAAAGGTGCAAGCCCAAAAATGGGGTGCCAAAGTGCTGGAGCAGATTGCAGTTGACTTACAAAGCAACCTGCCCGGCCTTAAAGGCTTTTCTTTTACGAACCTGAAGAAAATGCGGCAGTTTTATCAGGCCTACCAGAATCTGGAAATAAGGCCGTCAGCAACGGCCCAAATTGAATTGGCAGATTTTTCAGTACCCGGCACCGAACCTGATTTAATTGGGCCGTTGCCAACAGGCCAATTGGATGCCTTTTACGGTATCAGTTTTACCCACCACATTCTGTTGCTAAATCGCTGTAAAGTGGTTGAGGAGCGGTTCTTTTACCTTGAAAATGCCGCTGCTCATTGCTGGTCGGTTACCATTATGGAACACCAGATTGATGCCGACCTGTTTAAAAAGCAGGGAAAATTACCTAATAATTTTGATAGCACTTTGGCTCAATCTCTAAAACCATCTGCATTGAAAGTTTTTAAAGATGAATATCTGCTGGATTTTATTGCCGGTGATGAACTGGACGATGAACGCCATATTGAGCAGCAGGTGGTTTTAAACATTCGCAATTTTATTTTGCAAATGGGCAAAGGCTTTTGCTTTATTGGCAACCAATACCGGCTTGAAGTGGATGGCGATGAGTTTTTTATTGACCTACTCTTTTTTAACCGGCACCTGCAATGCCTAGTTGCTTTTGAACTGAAGAAAGGAAAATTTAAGCCAGCGGATGCAGGGCAACTTAATTTTTACCTGAATGTGCTGGATGAAAAAATAAAACTGCAGCAGGAAAACAGCAGCATTGGTATTGTGCTTTGCAAAGAGAAAAATAACACCGTGGTTGAGTTTGCCATTAAGAGCTTTGATAAAGCGATGGGTGTGGCTACTTACAAAACCAGTAAACAAACGCCGGTGCAAATGAAAGGGATATTGCCTGATACTGATGAACTGGGGAAATTGTTAGAATGAGTTAACTACGAACATCGTTATTACCACTACACTCCAATTATTATTCAGGCGTTGCTATCAACAATTTCAATTTGTGAATATTTGAAAGTAATATGTTATAGCTTCCCGCTGTAGTACTTAATATCTTTGAATACTCTTTATCTATAGAAGGAAGATATTTTTTGAAATTACTTAAAAAGCCGTAAAATGATTCTAAGGCATCACACTCATTTCGCTTATGCAAAAAACAATCAGCAATAAGTTCAGCCAGCTCCACATCATTACTGATTGAGGCCTCTAATAATTTGAAATTCCGTTCATGAAAATTAAATAGCTTACAATTACTTTTCAAATTTTTGTCCGCTTCCTCTAAAAAGGAATTTGCTATTCCAGGCAAGTCCTGCATCACTTCAAGGCAAACATATTCTGCATTACAGTATTCAATGAGAAAATCTTTTTCAAAATTTTCTATCTCCACTTTAATCTCCTCTTTTTGTTTTTTTGTGAGACCATTAAGGAGTACAAAATAATTGGCGAAGTCAGAATAATTAATAAAATCTTCAAATTTTCTTTTAATATGAATTTGCTTGATTTTTACAAAAGGGTTATTCAATTCCATGAACATCTTTAGCAAATGGCGCAAGTCAAACAACAGGTCAAAAGATTTAAACTTGAAGTCTTTATCAAACCCATAGTGCATAAATTTATTCCGCAGCCGGGGAACATGATATTGATAGTAATCAAAATAGTAATGGCTCATATCATGGAATGCCCTTGCATATTCAACTTTATCTGGTAGAGCCTTCTTGTTTTGTTCGGCATTTGGATTAAGTATGTTATATATCTCCGAAAAAATACCTTCAATTTGGGTAAGAGCAAGTGCATAAAAACCAATCCAGTATTTTCGCTTGAACAGTTTTTCAAGTTCTTCAAAAATTGGCATCCTGTCGTTTTTAAGAGGCAAATGGGAAATGTAATATTTTAGCTCCTGCCAGATTTGTGCTGGCTTCTCTCTTTTAAATAGCTTTCTGTAAAAAGCCGCTGTATTGCTTTCATACATTTTTTGAAGCCTGTTTGATTCATCAACTGGATAGTTTGAAACCTTATTGGCAATCAAGTCAATTTTATTGCAATCGAAGTAAGCAGCCGAAAGATAAGTAGCGTAGTGGTAAGGTCTGTCTCTGTAGGTTTCCGTCCATAGGAATACTTGTTTTAAAGCAGAGCCACCCCAATAATTGGCTTTTGCTATTACTCTCTTTTTAATTCCACCAAGGAAATATTCAGTAATTACTTTTTGTTCACGGATGCACCTGTAATAGTAATCGTATAAAATTCTTTCTTCATGACCTTTTGGAAATCTGTTTTTAACAAGATGGTCTTTAATAAATTCTTCAGCTTCATATTTTTTAATTAACGCATTTAGTTCACCCATATCTTTTTTTACCAGTTCTTCAAGATACTTTAAGGTAATGCCGGGTGAGGTTTCAAATTGAAGGTATGTTTGTAAGAATTGTTGCACAGGTGTTGGCTCTTTTTTGGTTGAAATTATTTCAGTAGAGATGCCATCATTATTTAAGCTATACATTTTTGCTTTTCGGATTGGGAAAAGTGTAAATATTTGCCTGCAGGCTTTCTCTATAGAAGGTATCTCATTTTTCAGGTTCCTGTTTATTGGGTAAAAACACATTAAACTTTCGTATGCAAAACCCTGAATCGATTGACACTCAAAAACCCTGTCGCCGAGAAAATCTAAAACAGTTTGCCGCATAGCCCTGATAGGATTCTTTGTTAATTTGTATTTATGAATATTAATAGTTTTTCGTTTTGCCATGAAACTTATTTTGGAGAATTGAGGTTGCAAAGATAACTCCTGACAACGCTAAGTCTGCTCCGCCTTCAACCTCCCAACTTCCTCCCCAATCAACCGCTTAATATCCATCTTCACCTGGTAGTAATTATCCAGCACCTGTTGCTGAGTAACATTGGATACAGCAGGAATATCCAGGTAGTTACTCACTTCTGCATTTAGTTTATCATGGTCGTTGATAATTTCGGAGTGAAACATTTTGAGTTTTATTTTTTCTAATGGGTCATCGGCAACCATACCTACAAACTCACCGGAAGAAAGGGCTGCAATTTTAGACGCTGGTATGGCACTGTCTAATTGCTTGGAATGACTAATGGATGTATCCATGCGGTTGATGGAAACACTCTGCCTGTCCTGCATTATTTTTCCGAACCTTTCAGATAGCAGTTTAGAAGTTTCACCCATTACCTGGCCGCTGATGATGTTGCCGGTGATGTTTACAATTACATCTGCCTGTTCCCGGCCATAATCTTTTTTGAGCTGACTAAAATCCTGCATGGCTAATGTGGTAGCAACCTTATTACTTCTTGCTGTGGCAATCAGGCTGTCAATATTGTTGAAGTAAATAGTTGGGAACTCATCAAATACCAGACTGCATTTTTGCATACCTTTTTTGTTTACCTGCCTCACCAGCCGGGAAACATATAGCGATAACACAGCTCCATAAATCTGTTGCTTCTCCGGGTTGTTACCCACACAAACTATTTTCGGATGCTTTGGATTGTTGATGTCTAATGTAAAATCATTGCCGGATAGTACCCAGTACAATTGCGGAGCAGCAAGCCTTGCCATACCAATTTTAGCAGAAGCTACCTGACCCTCCAATTGTTCCATAGCATCGTTTTGGTAAGCAGTGATAAACGGATTCACCAGCACCTCAATTTCCGGTTGTGTGTTCAATACCGGAAACAATTCATCATACTCTGCCTGCATCAATTCTATTACATGCGGCAGGGTGCAATATTTTCCGTCTTCATATTTTCTTAAAAACCAAATAACAGCCGTAACAAAATTGATGGGTGATTCCACAAAGAAATCTCCCTGCTTGTTTATCCATTCTCTGTTCAGTCCCAACAGAATTGTTCTGGCACTTTCTGTGGCATCCGTAATGTCATTCATGCTGTTTGGGTCAAGTGGATTGCATCTGTGTGATACAGAAAGGTTATCAAAGTTAATTACATAGAAAGACGGCTTTACCGAATAATTATGTTTGTTTTGCTGCAGCCAGTTGTAAACAATCCTGCTCAAATCATCGTATTTAAAATCATATACAAACAAGGCAAAGCCTTTTTCAATATGCTGCTTAATGACATGCTGAATTACAAACCAGCTTTTACCGGCACCTGGACTGCCAATAACTAACAAACCTCTGAAAGGGTTAATAATATTTATCCAGCTTTTTCTTACCCTGCTTTTCAGATTGTAACGGGCAGGCAGATTGATGGAGTATTCATTGCTGATTAATCGTTCTTCCTGTGGAAAGGTTTCGTTTAGTGAATTAAATACATCATCACCTAAATTTAATTTGATTAAGCGACTAAGTAAATTGCCGCCTGCCAATATCAATAAAAAGCCAATGCCGGTGGCAATCATGTAAACTATGGCCACTATTTGCACATCGTATTGCAATTTGAAAAATAGTTGGCTTGAAAAATATAGTAGCAAACCAATCACCAAATATGCTGCAATACTTTTCCAGTTTATCTTTTCATCCTTTTTACCCTGTGCACCAAACAAAGAAATTATCAGCAGCCCCAACGCCATAAACTTTGATGTAAGCTGATTTTGAAATAAACCTGTGTTGGAAATATTTTTCATCAGCCTGTCAGTGATGGTGCTTGTAATTTCCCACTGCTCAAACGCCACATAGCAGTAATAATAAAAATGTAGCAACAATATAAAGATGCTGGCAAATCTTGTCAGGTCAACTATCTTCCGCAGTCCCTGTTCATTCTCTCCTGTGTGTGACATAACATCGTTTTATTTTTTACAAATTTCGTTTCTTTTTTTTTCGTTTCTTTTTAAGCAAGCTGTTAGGTGTGTTGTCGTATTGCTCTTTGGTGGATAGCAGCACATCTAACGGACTTTCTGTTTTCGCTGTGAGTGGAATTGTTTTGTCCTGTTGTTTTTGCTGAACCATTTCTTTTTGGATGGAACCACCGGAACCGCCGCCTTTTGTTTCATCTTGTTTCTGCGATTTTTCAGTGCCTGCCGTCAATCTGCTTTGCAACGCAGCAGCACTGTAACCCTTACCTAAATCGCTTCCATTAAAAACAACTTTGTTTTGGTTGTCAACAAATGTTATTCCGTACAACCTGCCTTCAGCATTTTGGCGAAGCAGGGTGTAAATATTTTTCTGCTTCAAATGCTCCATCAGTTCTTTCATGGTTGCAGGCGATTGTGAAAGGCAGTCATCCAGTTTGATTTTTACAAATGGCTTTAGTGATTCTTTTGCTGTTTCATTATCTGTAAATTTCTTCTCCAGGTTACTAAGTATTGGTTTGCAACCAATAGAACTTGCTTTGATTGGAACACCTGCTTTATTTCCATTAGCATCCAATATCCGATAAACCAATCCACGATTTTTGTAAATCCTGCCTTCTTCTTTGCCTCTGTCGGCAATTACATTAAACTGTTTCAATGCAGCATTAAATTCAGGCAGAGAAGTAAACTTGTACTGACTGAAAACTGCACTCACCACATTGGATATACTTCTTTTGGTTTCCGACTTCCCATAGATGGCTTTCTCAATATCAACTGCTTTGATTGCAGACTTCGCTAATTGCTGTTGTCTTTCTGCTTTTATCAACCCATACGTTTGCTCAATTTCTTTTCTTTCTTTTCTTGCTTTTTCAGATTGATTTCTGCCGATGTTGTGGGTGTTAATTCTGCTGCCATCTTGTTTGATGGTAGTACTTACAATGTGAATATGCGGATGCCCTGCATCTTCATGTTTGTAAACTAAGTATGGTTGATTGGCAAATCCAATCTTTTGCATGTAGTCGGATGCAATTTGTAACAGCTTGTTTTCAGTAAGTTTTTCTGATGGGCCAAAGTTTAATGAAACATGCAGGGTTTTGGTAGTCGCCCTTTCATTCAAACTGTTTAGTCTCTCAAAACCAGAAAGCTTTTGATAAAAATTCATCTCCTTTGCATCTTTCAGATAATTGGCGGCATGAAGACAAACAGCATTTCCCTTCTGCACTTTCTTTTCGTTGTAGTTAAGTGCAGCTTCAATACTTTTTGGTGTTGTTATTTTTGCAACCATTGCTCATAAAGTTGATTCATTCGTAATTTTATTTCTTCCACTTTGCTGATTAATACTTTTTGCAATCCATCATACTGCTGCACCCAAACCCTAAACTCCGGTATCTTATCCAGGATATGCAGTTTGTGTACGGCCTGGTTAAAGTTGTTGCCAATAGCATTCAGTTCTTTTTTCAGGTGCAACATATCCAACAAAAAATCATCGGCACTTTCATTTCTGTACTTAACGGTAACAGGTTTTTGTAATGCCACTTTCCGCAGGTAAGCACTGGTATCTTTTTCGGTAGTTTTTTGTTGAAGCTTTGTAAGCTGATTTATCTCCCTTTCATTCATCCTCACCACTACCATTTTCTTTCTCACTTCACTTTCTAACTTCTTCATGGTTTTAAGTTTTCTGTTTCAATACCCCGAAACGACTCCGGAGTGAAGGGCAAGATGCCCCAAACGTATAACGTTTGTACATCTTGCCATGTGCAAGACCTGGCACATTATACCTTTACAAAATCTATCCGGTGAAAATATTTTATACTGTTGCAAATTCACAGTAAAACAAGTGTAAAATCTGTACCAATATTGCTAGTTGCTTGGTTGATTTTTAGTCAAGCAATCCATAAAGTTTTATTTACTTAAGAATGGTTATTTTTACTACATGGAAATGGATGTAAGAACTGAAGAAAGTAAGGAGATTATTTTAAGCGATAACAACCGCTTTACCTACACCATAAAACAGGTAGAAATAAAAAATATTTTAGGTACTTCGGTAGCTGTTTTAGATGAGCATTCTATTACAGATACCGCTGGTGTAAACTACAAATTATATAAGACGAAGTATGGTAATTGGTATGATTTGCCTGAAGCAAATACAGGGATTGCTAAGAATATTTTACTTGCTTTAAAGTTAAAAATTGACAACCAATAATTCTTGTTTACTGGCTTATTAAACGAAGTGTTTCCAAAATATAGCTGTTCGTTATTCTTTCCTGTTCCAATCTTTTATTATTTGTTTGCAAAAAATTGTACAGTTTTAATTCATCAGCATTTAGTTTGTCTAACAATAGCTTTCTATATGTGGAAGTCACTGAAAACTGGCTAAAATGATGATATGCTTTTTCATCCATCAGTAAACTGATGGATGAAGGGTAATACTGGCGGATAATATTCAGCATTTCAAATCCTGCAGCATCGAGGTCGAACCAGCAATAAAGTTGTGTATTGGTTAGCCAGGGAATATGTTTACTTACACGGCTTTTAAAGCCTTCACCAAAAATTGCCACTGCATTTTTTACTTTAGGAAAAGACAGAAAGCAGGCTTTGTTTTCAATAATAAATACTTTTTCAGGTTGCCAGTTTAGCAAAGCAGAATCGTCAATCGTTAATGCCAATTCATCAAACCCTATTATATGCTTCAAACTATCATCTAATAGCCTTATTTGTGCATATACATTGGGCCTTTTTACCAAGTAGCGTCCTGAAAAATCTGTTTCACTTTTGTTTATCCAATCCTGCGGTAGAATATTGTCCAATAGCTTCTTCAAAGCTGCAGTGTTGTCCTCAATAAATTTTGAGTGTACTTCAATAGGAAGTTCTCTTAGATACAAATTATGCGGTGGATTATTCTGATAAAAATATTTACAGACTTTTATTAAATCCAGCATATTGTTAGCCTGATGTAGCAAGAAAGGGCTATTATCTTTTGCCCATTGCGTTAATCCCGGAAATGATTCTGTCAGTAATTGAAACGCTTTTTCAATATCAGAATAATCGGCTATCCTGTTGGTATAAAAAAGATAATCATCTATTGTATCAAAATAGATTTTAGCTGGCAGTTTTTGTTTTGTACCGTCAATTGTTTTCAGTGTCCATTCTACGGAATATCCTTTGCCTTTAACTTCTTTTGATTGCTGGTATAACGGAACAATGGCAGCTTTCAACTCACTGAAATTGGTGCCGGAAATACTTTTATTGGCTGGAATTGATACTGGAAATACTTCTTCACCATTCTGGATGGCTTTTACAATTTTAAAAAACTGTTTATCTGACTTTTGAAATAGTTCTTTTGGCGTAATCATTCTTTAACTTCAGCTAATTGTTTAAAGCTTTCTTTCTTTTCATAATACTGCTCCATTGTAAGGTTATATAACACAGAATTTTTCTTGTTTTTTATTTCTACAAAATGAACAGCATTGATGTAGGGTTCTGCAATATTAATTTTATCCAGAGGAGTAACTACTAATATTTGAAGATTTAGCTGGGCACAAAATTCCATCAGGAACTGGCTTTTTTCAGGGTCTAATTTGCTAAAAGCTTCATCTACCGTAATAAACCGAAGGCTCTTATGTTGTTTACCTTGTTGAAAAATACCAAACTGGTGTGCAATAGCTGCTCCTAAAATTGCGTAGGTAAACTGTGCTTTTTGCCCTCCAGAATAGCTGGCGGTATTATCATGATATTGACCTACCTTATTATCCACCGCCGAATATTCCCTGGCACTGAATAAAAGCCAGTTTCTAACATCTGTTACTTTTCGCCGCCATGTTTCCTCAGTCTGCAATTCTGTGATTAATTCTTTTATTTTGTTGAATACTTCAAGCCGGTAATTTTCGTCTTTCTGAGTAGCAAAATCAAGTGTGTTCGGGATGGCTGCGTTCAATTGACCTCTGAATATATTTATTTCATTTTCTCCCCTTAGCTGCCTGCACTCCAATTGCAAATAAGTATCAGGATTGCGGTTAAATGTTATTTTTTTCAATGGCACATTCAGTTCCTCAATCATGTCTTCAATTTTACTTAATTCATTATTGAGCCATGCCCGGTAACTGGTTAATGCATCCAGCATACTTTTATCCATATAATCTCTAAATCTTCGCTTGTGCTCAACCAATCTTTGGGTCTGTATTGTTTTATATAATTCTTCCAGGTCAGCAAGCCCGGTAAGGTCGCCGCTGATGTTCATTACATCACCACTCCAGTTAGCAAATTCATTAGTAATTTTCTCTCCGGGATTTTTAAATGCAGCAATTAAAGAAGTAGTCTCCAGTTCAAGCTTATTCACTGTAGCCCCGGCTGATTTCTGCCTTGCTTTTAATTTGATAGCAGCCTGTGTCATCAAGTTTTCAAACTGAGCCAGCGTTTTAATGTCCGAAGACGAAATTTCTTCTTCAGTAAGAAAGAAGAGAATTTCCTTTTCTCCTGCATCCTGCAAGTCTTCAAAGTTCAGGCTGAGTTTACGTAAATTCTTTTTATTAAACTCATCGTCAAGTTTGCTCAGTTTAGTAATAAGGCTATCCCTTTTATCATTTGCCTGCTTTAAGTTCGTTTCTACTTCTTTAAGTTGATTTATAATTAGCTCATACGCATCAGATGATTTTTTTAAATCCTGAACCTGCTTGTTTAAATCATTAATCTTTTCGGCATGTTGTGCCCAGTTTATTTCATCATAGTTTTTTATAAGTATGAGGCTGGAAATGGTTTGACGCTTTGCCTGCAAAGCAGCAATAAGTGGTGTTAGTTCTTTGATTTCGTCAGACAGTTTAGTATGTAACTTTTCTTCATTGTACTTCTGTTGCTGAAGATATTGGATGGTTGCTTTATTATCCCAACCAAGCCTGTATTTTGATTTATTCCATCGTCCGGGCCGGTCATCTTTTTCGTGCCGGTTTATGTTTCTCATCAGCCCATTAGAAGTAATGGCTTTTGGCGAACCATAAAAAACTTCCAAATCATTTGTACAGTAATAATTAAACCTGTCAAGCAGGGTAGTTTCAAGCCATTTGGTATGCGCTGATTCTTTTAGTTCCAATTTATTTACCAGGGCATCATCATCTGCTGGCCAGCGAACAATACTATTAGATGGTCTTCGTTCCATTTTTTGATATACAAGTTTTGTCTGCATATCATTATTATAAATGAATTGGTTTGCTGCTTTGCTGAATTTTTCAGGAACTAACAGTTGCATGGAGAAATTGTGCAATAATTTTTCAATTGAATCTTCCCAAAGCTGTTCTGTTGTTTTTACTTTAATTAATTCACCTACAAATGGAAGCTCCTCTTCAGTGGTTTTGAGTATGTCTATAAGTCGTTTTCTTGCATTAATCAGGTCGTCTGGTATGCGGTTTTTTCTTGCCAACAGCGAAGTAATCTGTTGCTGCAAATTTTCTATTTTAATCTCTTTACTTTCTTGTTCAATATTCAATCGTACTTTCTTTTCTGAAAGTTTTTCTATTTCCGCCGGAACAGATGTATTTAGTTCCTGAATTTTTCCATAATTAACCCTAAAGACCGACTCATCAATTTGAGTATCCAATTTTAACTGTTCGCAATAACCAGTGTAACGGCTACTTTCTGCACTTTTTCTATTTCTTTTGTCTGTCTCTGTATCAATATCTTTATTTAGTAGAGAAATTTGGCTGTCAATATTCAATGCTGCCCTTTGCGTAATCAACTGTTCTTTTTCTTTATCAAGTGTATCAACTGAAGCTGAAATCAATTCTTTATCTTTTTGTGCTATTTCAATATCCAGTTCCAACCTGTCAACATCTTTCTCCAATAACTCATATTCTATTTTGCCAAGAAAGAAAGGCATTTGTTCTTCTACAAAATCCAGCTTTTGTTTTTTAATTCGTAAATCATCCAACTTCTGTTTGTTTTGAATTACAGGAGCCAGTAATTCAAGCTGCTTTTCATCTTTCTGAATGGCTTTATGACTAATCAATAAATCGCTGTAATGAGTATGCAGGCTTTTAAACTGCTCTTCGGCCTCAGCTTCTTCCAGCATTTCCTGGCGAATAAAATTTGTTAAATCACCCAGTACTTTAATGCCTACCGTTTGGCTAAAAAGTGACAATGCTTTGTCTCTTAATCCAAACAGTTCACTAAACCTTGCTGCATATTCTTTAAAGCTGTTATAAATTTCTGTTTTGGCATATTGCTTTACTAATTTCTTCTTCCAATCACCTTTAAAATCAAAATGGTCTTTGCCAAAGTGTTCTGTGATAGTAAGTGGATAAGGGGAAACTATAAATATCTTTTGCAACCCGCCATTACCAAACCATCGTACTTGTACCAATGAAATGGTATGTTGTGTACCGGAGTTTTGAAAGCAGGCAAGCAAAACCGAATAAGGATTATCTGCTTTGGTACGTAGTTGTTCAGTATCTGCTTTTTGATTTGCTTCAGAAAATATTTTTCCATGATAACCCCAGAAATAGGAGTTTTCGTCCCTTTCCTTTTTTGATTCGGCACCGGATGACTGATTATAAAAACGCTTATGAGTTGGTACAAGTAAGGTGAGCAGGGCATCTATCAATGTTGTTTTGCCACTGCCGTTTGCCCCGGTAAGCAGGGATGTACGACCATCAGGCTGCAGTTTATACACTTTGCCATTAAATGTGCCCCAGTTAAATACTTCCAGGTATCTTAACCGGTAGCCATTGTCTGACTGATTATTGCTGAACAGAGTTGACATAGTTGCTTAACTTATTCTTTATTTCCTCCAATTTATCATTACTTATAAATGCCTTGATAATCCTTTTGATTTCATATTGGTTGTTATCCTTATTGGCGGCATCCTCACGGTTTAATTTCAAAATTCCAATATTGAGTAAACTGGTAATTGGCCTTGACAGGTCTTTCCATAATTTACTTTTGTTGGGCTGCTCTTTATAAAACAATTCTATCCGCTCTTTAATTTCTTTTTGTGTGAGGTAGAATTTAGTGCCATCACTTTTGATGTCAAATTCTTCCAACCCTTCCCGGAGAATGACTGCCAGCAGGGTGGCTTCATAAGTAAGGGATTGCTTTCTCATTAACCGGGGCAAAGGAGTTTCATCGCTTTCACCGGCTTCCGGTTGTATAATCCTTGCAAAGCCATCCTGCTCGGCAATTTCAAGGGTCATACCTATTTTGCCAAAATACTCCTGTATGGCAGATGACCAGGCTTGTAATTCCCGCCAGATATTTTTATCGTCTGCATATACAGGCCCCTGTAACAGCTTAATGATTACCGCTGCAAATGGGGCTCTTGAAATTTTTGTTTCCATATTAATTTATTTGTGGCCTTGTATATATTACCATCGGCACATTTACTTTTCTTTCGCCTATTAATATCGGCTCTTTTGCTTCTTCAATAATCAAGTGATGTGAACCCGAAGTGGCTATTGAAAAATAACCGACTATTTCGCTTAACCCATTTTCAACTCCATACTCATCAACAATTTCCTTAAGCGTAACTTGGGTTTTGTTTTCAAGCATCCTGTCAATACGTTGCTGCAATTTCTTTTTGTCAATGGTAAACTGGTCAAAAAGAAGTTTAAAGTCGGCTTCGCCTTCCTCATTCGTACCATCCGGAAACAGTATGCCTGAAACATCATCCTTTTCATCTCCGGGTTCCCATCTGTCAAAAAGATTAATGTATGGCTCATCTTCAATAACTATAAAATCATCTTCCTTAATTTTCATTTCAATAAGTGTATATGCCATTTGTCGTATATCGGCAATAAGCTCCATAGCCCTTCTTCTTTCTAAAAGATTTTTCTCAGAAAGCACCCTGCTTATTTTTTCACTCAGTTTCCGGTTGGAGTCAATTACTTTTCTTCCTGATACATGCAGGTAACGTTTCAGGTGTTTTAAAAACCTGTCGTTATTATAGTCAATACCTTGTTCATTCAATAATTGATACAGCCTTTCTGTAAGTTGTGTAAATTCCTGCTGCCTTCTTTCATCCATTAAAAACTCCCAAAAGGCTTTGAAACTTTTGCCTTGTGGCTTTTGTTCTATCTCGTCAAGAGCATCAAGGGCAAATACCAGTAATGTACCCTTAGCTACATCTTTTTCATTGTATTTTCGTTGTATGTCTTTACGAATTTGTTCAAAGTTTTGTTCTACTTCGCTAAAGTCTGACAGTAATTCCCTTGCCATTTTATTTAAGTCGTAGAACTGTTCTTTAATCTCTGTCTCGTCAAATACAGATGGCTTCTTTCCGGATTTCAGCAGGTTTATTTCATTTTCTATTTCCCATTTTTTCTTTTGCAGTTCTTCAACTCTTGCTTCTGCATCTTCGTTGGTTTGTTCAATCATTTTCTGAAGTTTGAAGAAAATGTCTTTAAAGCGGCTGTTGGTTCCTACATGACTTCTCTTTTCTAAATCCCCCAACCATTTTAATACTTTTCTTGTATCGGGAGTCAATTCATGTAAGTCTTCACCATCATCGTTTGGATACTTACTAAGAAAGCCACTATTACTCCACTTATCAATGTATTGGGCTGCCCGTACAGAAAAATCGTCAAATAGAGTCCCGGCCTCCAATTCTTCGTCTTTTTCTTCATAAGAAAGCTCTTCCATATAGCCTTCCAGTTTGCTCCGTAATTCACTATTTGTGATGGTGGTAATATTGGCATCTGCAAAAACCTTGTGAAAAAAGGAAATAATGAACGGGGCATTTTTTGCCCTCATCAGCAATAGCGGTTTTGCTGTTTTAAACTGTACAAGTATTTCCTCAAAGGTCATACCTCTAAAATAAGATATTTAAGCTAAAGAAATGAAGCATAATGATTTAAAGGGGCTACAAAAGCCCCTCATTTGCAAAACTGTAATATCCTTCGCTGGTGATAATGATGTGGTCTATCACTCTTATATCGTGGTAAGAAGCAGCAATTTTTATCTTTTGAGTTAATTCTTCATCAGCCCGGCTTGGTTTTAAATTACCTGAAGGATGATTGTGAGAAAGAATGATTGATACAGCCAAAGATTTAATAGCAGCAGCCAGAATCAATCTTGGGTCTGCTACTGTGCCTGTTAAACCACCTGATGATGCTTCATAAACTCCAATTACTTTGTTGCCTCTGTTGAGTAACATCACTTTAAATTCTTCCTGCATCTCGATGGTGTTTTCATTCCATAATTCTTTCAGCAACTCATAGCAATCTTTAACGCTGTTTATCTTTGGCCGTTGAGATGGCTTTACGGTTGTTTTATAAACCAATTCTACTTCAGCTACTCTTGTCCATTCCGGAAAATTCATTGCTAACTGTTCCATAACATTTCATTTTAAAGATTTAAAAATTAATTATGGAACCGCACCTGCCTTTTGGCGACCAAGGCAATGAAGCAACGGAATAAATAGTATCTGTGGCAATGATGGAGCAGTTTTCTTTATGCCGGAGTTTCATTGCCGCCCCGGAGACCAAAGGCGGACTTTGTGGGAGAATTAATGAAGAAAAAATTATGATTATTATGGAATCAGGAAGTAGGATTCCCTAAGAGACTTTTTGCTTCCTTTTTGCAATACATCCGGTAGATAATAATAATAGAGGAAAGTAAAGTAAGGATGCCTATGAATGCTATTGAAAATTCAATACTGAAATAATCTGTGAATATTCCTGTAAGTAATGCACCAATCACATACCCTAAATCTCTCCAAAATCTAAAAACACCTAAACTCTTTGCTCGTTGTTGTGGGTTGGTATCTTCTGCAATAGCAGAAAGAAACGTTGGATAAACAATGGCTGTTCCAATTCCCAAAATAACTGAGATAGTAATGTAATGAATAATGTTGCTTGAAAATACAATTAGTATAATTGCAATGCCTTGCAATAACATTCCCCAAAACAATAAATCTCTTTTGCAATAAATGTCTGCTAATTTCCCGGTTACTAACTGCCCCAATCCCCACACTGCCGGGTAAACCGCAGTTATTATTCCTATTTGTTCAATGCCGAATCCTCTCTGTGCCAGTAGCACCGGCATTATTCCCCAAATCATGGCATCGTTCAGGTTGTTAACTAAACCGGCCTGTGTTACGGAGCCTAAATTTTTATTGAGCCATGATGTTTCTGCAAATACATTTTTTAAAAGTGGAACACTGTTGCTTTGTTCTGCTTCCTTTTTTACATGGCCGCTGGTGTCTTTTACAAAAAGCCAGGATAATAATGTGCCTGCAATAACAAATACAATTCCTATTATAAACGGATAGGGTCTTAATCCATAATTGGCTGCAATATTGCTGGTAACAAATGCTACCAAGCCCAACATTCCATATCCTGCAAATTCATTTAAACCCATTGCAAAGCCTCTTTCCTTTTCTCCCACCAAATCAATTTTCATTACTACTGTGCTGCTCCATGTTAAACCCTGATTGATTCCTAAGAGAATATTGGCAACTATTATCCAATTCCAATTATCAGCAAACATCAGAATAAAAGGAACAGGAATACCGGTTAACCAACCAGCTAACAATAACTTCTTTCTGCCAAACCTGTTAGCCAATGCACCAGTAAAGTAATTGGTGAATGCTTTGAATAAACCAAATACAATTATGAAGGATAAAATAATTGAGGTAGATGTAAGATGAAATTCTTTTTCTGCTATTTCAGGTAACAATGTTCTTTCCAAACCTATCATGCCACCCACTAAGGCATTGATGAATACCAATAACCAAAATTGTTTCCAGTTTTCTTTTAGCCCTAATTGTATGTTTGTTTTCTGCTGCATTACGAAATTGCACACCTGTTTGCACCTGCTTCTAAATCAACAGGGTTTATGTCGCTGAAATCACCTTTGATATTTTTTTCAACTATCGCTAAGTAGTTGGCAGGTGTTGGCGGAATACGCTGTTGAATTGTTTTGATAAACTCTTCTTCGTTTAGTTGAAGTATGGCAACATTTTGCCTGATGCTTCCGATTGTTGTTTGAATGGGTTTGTTATCAAAATCTACAGGCTGACTTGTATGTGCTGGCAGCACAGTTATATTTTCATCCAATGTTAATAGCTTTTGTAAAGTGTTGTAAAGCAGTTTTGATTTGTGAATTGCTTCTTCATTATTCGCCTTCAGGTCTGGCCTGCCAACGCCATTTATAAAAAGCGTATCGCCTGTTAGCAATATTTTGTTACCAATTAAGTAGCTGGTGCTTTCTGCTGTGTGGCCAGGTGTACTGATAATTTCAATAATTATTTTACCCAGTTGTATTTTGTCACCATCTTTTAATGCAGTATGCTTAAAGGCTGCTTTATTCGGTATTGGAAGATAAAACGGGGCATTATGTAATTCAGCCAGTTGCTTTGAACGGGAAAGATGGTCGGCATGAATATGTGTTTCTGCCAAATATTTTAATACAGCTTTCTCTGACAATAAATATTTTTCATAGGCTTCTATATTTAATGAAGCATCAATTACCATTGCTTCATTCTTTGAAATTATCATGTAAGACAAACAGCCTTTACCTGTGCGTCTGAATTGAATTATTTTAAACTTGTCAAAAGCAAGTTCAGCCGTATTCCATGCAAGGCTCCATCCTTTCATACCTGCATCTAAAGAAAAAACATTGTAGCCCTGTGCCTGCAATAATTTGGCAGCTACCAAACTCATTCTGCCGCCTGCACAAAAAGTAACAACCGGAATGGCTTTGTCAAGATGCAACCCATTCAATGCTTCGGTGTCGTTTTTCTTTAGTTTGTCGTAGGCATTAATATGTATGCTGCCGGGTATATACCATTCCATCCGTTCTGCTAATGGCCGAATGTCAAGTATGGAAACGGGCTGTCCGGTTTCTAACCAGGTACAAAGCGTATTTGTATCAATTGTTTTTGCTTCTGCCATTTGTGTTATTTATTGCACAAAGGTGAAAGCAATAAACGGCTATTCTTTTAACATAAGATAAATAATCAGCGATGCCCCCGGATACGGCTGAGGCTTACTTGTGTGATTCCTAAATAAGAGGCAACATACTTTAGCGGAACTTTCATTAAAACGTTAGGAGCTTCATTCAATAAAGCATTGTATCTTTCTTCTGCGGAGTGAAACTGCATCCCTTCAATACGGTTTACCGTTTCTACATAAGCAGCTTCAAATATTTTACGAAACAGCCTTTCAATTTCCGGGTAAGTATCATAAAGTTTAAATAGCTGGTTGGCATTAATGGCCACTACCTCGGCATCCTCTAATATTTGAATTGCTTTGCGGCTTGGTTTGCCTGTAAATAGACTTTCTACCCTTGCTATGATATTATTTTCAAAAGAGAAACTTTCTGTTATATCTATCCCGTCTTTGAAATAATAAATTCTTGCCACTCCTTTATTGATAAAGTAAATTGTTTTGCAGGTCTGGCCGATTGATTGAAGGTCTTTATTTCTTTTAATTTCTATAATATCGCTTATTTCAGCAATAGCATTTAACGCATCCTTGGTAAGAGGATTGAATTTGTGGAAATATTGAAAAAGTTTTTGCATACACTATTTAGCCCCGTAAATATACTTTAGTATAATTCAACAAAAAAACCAAGCTGCACCGCCATTTTATAAACTCTATCACAATGTTGCGGGGCAGCTTTTTTACAAGTTTAAGGGGCATCTTACAATGCCCCTTAAATTTTACTTAACTCCAGTTACCTGCGAACTCACACTTTACAAAACTCTCACAAAGCTGAAAGGCTTTTTGTGTTCTTAATTGTGCTGTACCACCATACAATAATGATTTCATTTTGGCTTCATCATCCTTATAATTCCTTACGTTTTGAAAATAGCCGGTAATGGCATTGTATGTGCCAAACACTGTACCCTTTGTGGTTTCATATTGTTGCGATGGGCTGGTCATGTTGTATTCATACACATCATCACACATGTTTTTAAAGCAGGTACTCAATTCATCCAGTTCTCCTTTTTCAATATTCTGCAATACTTCTTTGTTTGGAACCATTGCAAGCTGTATCAATTTCTGCACTTCTTTATCTGTAATACGAACTTTTGCCCATTGATTAAAAATCCCTTCTAATTGTACAGAAAGCTGATTGGATATGCCCATTACTTTATAGGCTTCTTCCAACCGTTCTTTTACATTAGCAGTATGGCGTATTTTAATAGCATTGCTACAGTTTTTTAAAGCAGCATTAAGGGTGTTGTTGCAAACAATTCTTATAGGAGTAAATGCCGCCATGATACTACCAAACCCATCATGCGAAGTAGTAAGGAACAAATATTTTTCAATCATATCATCATTACCTACTTTGATATAACCCGGCAATTTAGCAGTAATAAAAATCTTTTCACCCTTGCCCAATGCTCCGGCGGTTTCGTATTGAATGCCATCACCCTCTACAATCGCATCAAAGAAACTAAAGGCATCTGCATTTTGTACCACTTCATAATCTTTTCCTAAACGGTCGCCTAATATGGCGTTGGTATCAGGGCGGTAAGTGTAGAATGAACTGGTAGATATAATCTCATTGCCATTGTCCAGTCTATGAATATTTGGTCTTTTGCAAACTTCAAAATCAAGCCCTGCAAATTGCAATGCTGCTGCGCTGTTGGGATAGTCCTGCACTATCTGCCCTAAACCGTGCCATGCTTTTTCTTTTACAGAAAAGAAACTGTGTTTACCTGTTTGCTCATTAAAATTGATATTGTGTGCCATAATTGTAAATTTTTGTTTGATAAAAAATGAAAAGCATCCCGCCTTTCGACGGGATGCCAATTGATTAAAATGGTAAGTCTTCTGCTACTTCTGAAAGGGCTGCTGGTGCAGTGTTCATTGGTACAACTGGTGCAGGTGTATTACTCCCGCCATTTGGTTTGCCATGCAGCTTGATACTGTTTACATGGAAAGTAAGGCTGGCTTTTACTTCGCCTTCTTTGTTTGTCCAGGCGTTTGCACCAACACGGCCATTGCACTCAACTAATGAGCCTTTGGTTAAATACGGTGCTATGCCGGGATTAATCCAGTAAGCACAATTAACATAGGTTACAATTTTTTGTACCTCGGTACTGCCTTTTGTTTTGTAAGTGTCATTAATAGCAATAGAAAAGTTCACTACTTTTTTCCCTGCTTTTGTTTCGCTAACGGTAGCGTCTGCTGTTACTCGTCCGATGATTTCCATAACATGAAATTTTAAATGTTTAAAAAAATGATTATTTAATTGTGTTCTGATGATGAAAAAAAATGTTTTGTAAAAGAAAAAATGGAAAAAAAGAAAGCATTACAGTAAGGCGGCTGCAGGGAAGCAAAAAGGAAACGGAATAAATAAAATCTTAAGTAGTGTGGGATATATTTGTTTATGCCGTAGTCTTTTTGCTCTTTGATAAATCATTACAGCAGCCGCATAACTTCGCTTTCGCTTTTACCCATTTTCTTACAAAACGGCTTAATAATATTTGCAGATTCTTATTTGAGAGATGAGAAAAGCATTCTTTAAAGTATCTGGAATACTTAAATATCTGGAATTGTGTTTGGCAGGATAGTTTTTGTGCATCTGGAAGAAAAGCCAATCTCAATTCCCAATTATCCTTATCCGGCGCAATGGTTTCGCCGTTTCGTTATGACGAAGGGGTAACGATAGAATAAACGGTGAAGGGATTGCGCCGGGTCTATTGATGATAGAAGAACAAAAAGTTGAACGGAGCGTCGCAACAGAAGATGCACAACGTTTTAAAGCTGGTAACAACAAAATACTACTTGCCTGAAAGAATAGCATAGTTTTCAGTTCGCCTTTCTTCATCATGGTCACGAACGGAGCTAATAGATTGTATTTGGGAAATATATTCAGCAGGTAATTTATTTAGGATGGCACCGGACACTATAAACTCTTTGTACCAATCATAAGGAAACAAATTAGTGTCTATTGCTTTACTATCGGCAATGTAAACCTGCGCCCTGTAAGAATTATCGGCATCATCAAAAAAAGTCAACTTGTCTTCATTATAACCCATGCCTAAACCTTCTGCTTTATCGAGGAAAGATTTTTCATTAATATTAATAGAGAACAACACTCCCCAAACCAATTCAGCAAGATTATCAGTCTTTATAATATTCGCTTTTGCAGAACCATCCTTGCTTACTTTGTTACAAACTAATCTGTATCCCGGAAGAAATGCGTTGGTAATCTTTACTGATGAAGGAACCCTTTTTATAAGCCTGTTTAAATTCATATTTGAGCCGTAAGCAAAAATCAACATGTAGTATTCAGATTTAAATTGCAAAATTATATTGCTTCTTTGACTACCTGGAATTGTGCTTGGCAGGACAGTTTAGTTGTATCTGCCAATAGCCAAGCTCAATTCCCAATTTCATTGACCGGCACAGTGGTTCTGTCATCTGTCATAATAAAGGAGAATGTTTGAAAAGACAGAAGGACTGTGCCGGGTCTCCGTGATAATTAAGAAAATCAGTCTAAATTAGCAATTCAATAACTAACTGTTTATGGCAATCTGGAAATCATATAAAATATCAGACGTAATCAACGAAATAGAAGAGGAAAAATTTGTTCTCCCCGTTATTCAGCGAAGACTGGTTTGGGATGAGGAAAAAATGGAACTGCTGTTTGATACACTATTGAAAGGTGACTCTTTTGGCGGCATTATGGTGATTGAGGAAGAAAAGGGAAGTAAACCGCTTTTTAATTACAGGACATTTACAAAAGATGGTGGTATCATAAATTCAAGACAAGTAGATACTCTAACCCAATTACAAGATTTCGTTATTGACGGGCAACAGCGATTGCAATCCTTTTATATAGGGCTAAAAGGGAGTTTTAATGGCAAAGTGTTATATTTTGACTTGTTCAGTGATTATAATACTGAATTTGAATTTAAGTTTGAAAAGGAAGAAAGTAGACTTCCGAAACAATCAAAGGGAAATGAAGACAGAACAATACCTGAACATAACTGGTATCTTGCCAGTTCCTTGCTAAAAAGATTAAAAGACACCAACGATGAAGACCAGGTTGCTGAAGAAATAATAAAGACACAAAATATACAGGATACTATTCAAACAAAACATGTTGAAAAAAACATAAAAGCGTTTTACAAGAATACCTTGACAGCAGATTGTCTTGGTATTTCAAAAGTATCAGTGAATAAATCTTTTGATAAAATAACCAATAAACAAAGAATCGTTGAGTTATTCCGAAGGTTGAACGATGGCGGCACAAAGCTTTCTTCTTTTGATTTAGTAGCATCAGTACTCAAAGGTTTTGAATGGGAAATGGAAGGCTTTCTGGAAGAAACATTAAAGAGTTATGAAGAAATAGGATTAACACAGGACAATCTTATCAAGTTAATATTTTTGTTGCAGGACAATCACAAAAAAGAGATGGCTGCAATTGAAGCAGCGGATGCACAGTTTGCGATTAAGAACAGGGAAAGAATAAAAATTACACTGAAATGCCTTAAAGATTTTCTTATTAATTCCAAACTGTATTATTATTATAAAGACGCCAACCGTTCCTTTATCCCACTGTTTTTCATCGCCTATCACCTTTTTCATAAGCAGATAAGCGTTGTGGAATTGGAAAAATTCTTTGCAAATTTTGATGCTAAAAACACGGAGCATCCCAAAATGGAAAGGTGGATTTATCATTCACTTATAAACGGAGTTTTCAAAAGTAAAGGTGCAGGCTGGATACCCTACAAAACTGGCATCCGTAAACTATTGGATAAGATGCAGCACTATAAAAACAAAGATTTTCCCACCGATGAATTGTTTCAGGTTTATACTGACCACCCAATAACATTTACGAGAACATATACTATATATAATCTCGATGAATTAGAAAATTCATTTGTTTATTATCTTATGTACGACAGGGGACAGACTATCAGGATAAATGATATTGACCACATCATGCCTAAATCAATATTAGAGTCATTAAAAGTTGAATCATCAAAAATCAACAGCATCAAAAACTTTCAACTGATAGATTTCAGCACTAACCGGGGATTAAAAAATGCAAGTCCGTTCGGGGATTGGATTAATAATCATGTAAATGATAAAGCTGCCTTTGTAAAACGGCATTTAATTCCTGCTGATGAAACGCTATGGACGGAAGATAAATTTGAAGACTTTGCTGAGGCAAGAGCAAACCTGATTTTGAATTCCATTTTGACACACTTGAAATAGCTTTTAGAATTGACTTTTAAAATGCATAAAATTTACTTTTTATAGCGATGCAATGAAAGACAAATTATTTAAGAATCTTTCGCACAGTGCCGAAGGTTATGCAATTCTCAATTCAGGTGGGCAGCTCACTAAAGGATATAAGCCCGACACTGTTCTGCAAAAGGGGAATGAGTACATCATTATGGAATGTGATACAGGCACTAGCCGAAAAGGATATTTAGGTGCAATGCTGAAAGCATCAAAGTATTTAACCAATGAAAAGAATGGTGTATTAATACTGGTAATAAAAGAGAAGCCCAATACAACAGTTAAGCAAATTGCTGAGCATCTTCGGGAATATTTGATATGGCTGAAGCCGCTTACCAACCTTAGAGTTATTTACTTAATTGAAACAACTAAGTATTGTCCGGATAAAATTCCTCTGAAACTTTTGAGTTTAGAATTTGAAAGTTCTGCTATTATGATTAAGGCCGAAATTTTAAAATAAGTAAGAAACTATTTTAACAAGACTATGAACAACAAGATTTATTCATTTGTATAGGTGGGCAAGCAACAGTGCCATAGCTACAAAATACACAACAATCACCCTGCTTTGGCTTTAGTACAGTTTCGCAGTTTGTACACTTGTAAAAGTATTGGCAAGCATCTGTTGGCATTATTTCTTCTTTTTGAAAGCCGCATTGCGGACAAGTAATTGTTGACTGTAGTATAGTTGATTTCTCCATTAAATTTATTTTTTGTCGCAGCAAGATGACGAATCACTGCAAGTATTATTGATTCCTGTTTCAGAAAAAATGCTACTATTTATCAGTTCATAGCTTTTTACTTTGTATCCTGTTTTATAAATTGCTACTTCTATTATCTTTTCACTAACTTTTGATTTATCAAAAGTGACTAAACTGCTCCGGGTGGCATAAGAAGTTTTATAAGCTAATACTCCATTTACTTTAGACAGTTCATTATTTACATGTACCTCACATGCCTCGCAGGTCATGCCTTGTATAGTGAACTTTACCTGTTGTTTATTATCAACTACAGCAAATGCTGATTGTACTTTTGGTTTTGGATAAAACAGTTTTGCATACAGCGGGAAAGTCATTATTAGTATAGCGAATACAGTTACTATTCCCAAAAAAGTTTTGGATTGAAAGAATGAAATCTTCTTAGTTGTTTCGCAATTACAATCTATATCATTTACTTTAGCAGTTTTTAGTTTAAGATACCATGCAAAGGCTAATACGGCAACTGATAATCCTATCAAATAAGGTCTTGCTGGTTCTATCCATGAAAAGCTAGCGGCAATACTGCTGCCACCGGCAAGCAATGCAATAACAGGGGCGATACAACAAAGCGAAGCTGCGATAGCGGAAAGAACACCTGCGCCGGTAAATGTGCCTGATGATTTTATACTTATCATACTGTTTCCAGTTTTTGAGTTTCTATATTAATATGTTTGAAGAACGGCTTTAAAATCTTTAGATTTTCCTGTGAAAGAGAATAATAAATTGTTTGCCCTTCTTTCCAGGTTTCAACAATACTTCCATCCTTCAATTTTCTTAGATGTTGTGATACTGCTGGAATACTCATGCCCAGAATATCTGCAAGGTCGCATGGACATAATTCTTTTTCTTCTTCGAGCAAATAGATAATCTTCAGCCTTACTTCATTACCAGCTAAAGCCAATATATTAGACAGGCTTGCAAAAGACTTTTGTGCAATCCTCAACTTGCTTTTACAATTCATTATTTGCTCCTGGTCTGCAAATAGTCTGATGCAAGTATTGTTTTTCATAAGGCAAAGATAGTGGAAATAACTATTTAAGCAAATGCTTAAATAAAAAGAAAGCTCAAATTTAAAAGTAAGTTGAAATCCCAAAACTAAATCCCCCCGTTTTTGCCGGTGGGTTGCCGAGTAAATCTCTCTGGCTTTGGTGACGGTAATTAAATCGTAAAACCGTTTGTGCAGTGGGACGAAAACTTATGGCAGGCAGGATGCTCCACAAATCATCTGCAATATTGCCGCCGGTGCTGGTAAATGTTCCTTTGTTCCAATCCACATATTCAAAACGACAGGCAAGGTTAAGCGTAGCATTTGGCCAGCCCGGCATTTTTTTCTTTATCAATGGCTGCACAATATCTACAAAACCCCCTTGTTGCTTGTTGCCGTACTGTTGTGTAAAGGTAGATGGCACATTTACTTTTATCCATGCCCACTCAGCAGTAATAAAAGTGTTTAGTTTAGATAATGTGGTATTAAAATCAATTGCAAAAACATCCACTCTGCGTTTATCATCTAATTGCAATCCATCATCCTGAAATTTATTATACACTCCACCCATATATGATATACCCAGTTCACCAATTTTATTATTTCTTACAGCAACCTTTGTTGTTAGTAATGGCAAGCCGCTATTCATTTCTTCAAACCTTTCTTTATTATTTTTAGCGGCTGGCAAAAAGGTTTTGTTTTCTGCATTATCAATGATGGTATTGTCAAAGTTACCGGACAGATAGGCTTCATAACCAAACATCCAGTCTTTGTTATAATGCTTGCCATATACGCCAAAGCCTGCGTTGCTCCAGGTGGCGGGCAACATTTGTGTAGCGGCTATTGGCCGGTCAGTAAATTCCCACTTGGGGCCATCATGATTTTGATTAAATGCCCCAATGGGGTTTAGTATTATACCGCCCCGCAAGTTTATCAATGGGTGCAGTTCAATATCTAATGCTGCAAACTCTATTGATATTTCTTTTGCGCCGTCTTCAAATTCTATTTCGCTTAAAAATTTTAACCGCTTGCCGATTGTTGATGAAACAAATAAGGTCATTCGCCTAAATTGAAACTGGTGGCCTTCTGAAATACCATCTGTTGCCAGTTGTTGCCAGTTGGCTTCCATATAGCCGCCTACTGATACCGGCAGTTTACCAACAGTCACAAAGGGGCGGTTATAAACAGCATCCATATTCAAGGTTGGCTTTATAGTATCTTTGGGGATTCGCTTTAATAAAGCTGGGTCTATCTGTGCAGCGGCACACAAAGAAAAAAGTAAAGCTGTTATGAAGGAGAAAAATTTTATCATATCGCTTTCAATGAAATTTTTAATTTATTGGCTTCAATGGTTACAGGAAATGTCCTTAGTTTTCTATCTGCCGGCCCGCCTTGTACTGTGCCACTGTTGGTAAACTCACTGCCGTGTGCCGGGCACTGTAGTTTATCGCCAAACACCTGCAACTCTGCACCCTGGTGTGTGCATTGCATCCAGAGGGCGGTGTATTCATTTTCATTGATACGATAGACGCAGATAGGGTATTGCAGAATATCATTCTGTACTACCACATATTTTTTATAATGCTTTTCATTGCCTGCTTTTGTTTCAAAGTCGGTTAGTGGTACAATTAAATCATCGCCAGCAATTTTGCCACCTATTATTTTTGCAGCACTACAGCTTTGCAACAAGGTAGTAATAGCTGCACCGCCTAAGCAGGCAAAGCCACAGCTTTTTATAAAATCTTTTCTGTCCATTGTATTTACAGTGATTCTAAAAATTTAAGCAAGGCTTGTTTGTCGGCTGACGAAAGCAGGCTGAATTTATTTTTACTTGTTGTGGCTTCGCCGCCATGTAAGAGTATTGCTTCTTCAATGCTTTTTGCCCTTCCATCGTGCAGTAAAAAATACTGGCCGCCTTGTGAGTTGGGAGATAAACCCAAACCCCATAGTGGCGGCGTTCTCCATTCAGATTTTGTAGCGCTGCCTTCTGTATAGCCATCATCTAAGCCCGGCCCCATATCATGCAATAGCAAATCGGTATAAGGATGAAATGTTTTGTTGGATAATGGAGCTATGTTTGAGAAACCGGTTTGTAATGTTTGCTTATGGCAGCTTTCGCAACCGGCTTGCATGAAAACATTTTTGCCCTGAACAACGGTTGCATCATTTTGATTTCTTTGAATGGGAGCTTTCAATGTTTGCAGGTAGAAGACAACATTATGCACCGTTACATCAGAAACTTCGGGGTCTATATTCAATCCAGAGTAAACATCTTTTGGTTGAAATGTTGAAGTAATGCCAATGTCCTGGTTGTAGGCATTTACTGTTTGGTGCAACAGATTATAAGCCGCCGCTTTTTTGCCAAAGCGGTGAATGTATTTACTATTTCTTGGAATAGCATTCGAAAACGGGGTTATAAAAGAAGGCAGGTACTCATAATTCGGCACACCGCTAATACCATCTCCATTTGTATCATTGGGGTCAGCTATTGACAATATATTTGCATCGGAGACCAATTCAAGAAACCCTAAACCGGTGTTGGCAGGCGGTGTAAACTTTGAAAACGTGGCACCTGCAGGTATTTGTTCCGGTGTATAACCGGGCAATGCTCTGTTTTGTAATTGCGGGCCACCCAAATGCAGGAATTGGTTACCTGTACTGTCAGTCTGCCCAAACCTCGTAAGAGTAGTAAAAGGATGCCCCTTACCATCACCAGCATGGCAACTACCGCAACTGGTAGCCACGAAGATGGAGCCTAAACCCTTCTGAGAAGTGAATACTTCGTCATTAAAGGCCACATCACCCGCCAGGAACCTTCTGTTCTCCTCATAGCTGAGCCCTTCAACAGGGCCATCTAATAGCTCATTATCAGTCGGGGCTTTGGGCAACAGTTTTTGGCAGGCAACAATACCCATAATTACTAAAATTAATGCTGATATAACTTTAAGTTTATTCATAATTCTACGCAGGCAAAGGCAAATAATTAGGCGAATTTAATACAATAATTAGACTAATCTAATTATATTTTTATACTTGTTTCATTATCTTCATATAAATATTTTACACCCGTGCATTCATTTACAGAAGAAAACTATCTAAAAGCCATTTATAAATTGCAGGAAACCAACGGTGAAGTAGTAGCTACTTCCTCTCTTGCCCAGGTAATGGGGGTGCATGCCCCATCTGTAACTGATATGCTTAAAAGGATGGCCGGAAAGAAACTGGTAACCTATCAAAAATCAAAAGGCTTTAAACTAACAGAGAAAGGTAAACAAGTAGCTGTGGGCATTATTCGTAACCATCGGCTTTGGGAAGTGTTCCTCGTTGACAAATTGGGGTATAAATGGGATGAAGTGCATGACCTTGCCGAACAATTAGAGCATATACACAGCGAAGACCTAACTAACAAATTAGATAAGTTCCTGGGCTTCCCCAAAGCCGACCCCCATGGTGACCCAATACCAGATGCCAATGGGGTTCTTCCTAAATCGAAAGCTGTCTTGCTATCTACTCTTAAAATTGAGGAGAAGGGTACGTTTACTGGTGTTACAGACCATACACCAGCATTTTTGAATTACCTGGATAAAGCAGGCATCTCGTTGGGTAACACTGTAAAAGTAAAAGCCATTGAAGAATTTGACCAGACCTATACTCTCCAGATAAAACCTGAAAAAGAAATTGTTATAAGTTACAAAGTTGCCAATAGTATATTGGTGAACATTGCCTAAACACTTTTACATATCAATTCCAGTGAGTAAAATTGAACTCTTATTTTATACTAAATCTTGCACCTATATAAATCTCTCTACCTCTTGTTGGTCCCCAAACTGACGATATATCAAAATAAGCACTGAAAGGATATTGCCAGCTTATGATTGGCTGTTGCTGCCGGAAATCAAAAATGTTTTCACAGCCTGCATATATTTCAAACTGCTTCCATGTTTTGGTGAACTGTGCATTAACAAGTGTAAACGATTTTGATTTTTGGGGCCGTTGATACTCCGCTGGATTAGCTGATGTATTGGGCAATTGCTGTACACCATACCAATGTATGTTTACATCTAAATGCCATTTATTTGTTAATGGTTTATAAGAAAGGGTTGAGAGAATTTTATGTGCAGGATTAAACGGAAGATTAATTTTTTTTCCATTTACTTTACGATATACATCTAAATACACATAAGCAGCTTTGGCTTCAAAACGACTGAAAAACTTTGAATACGCTTCAACCTGGAGACCATCAGAAATTGATTTACCAGTAAAATTAGAAATGATTGCTTTAGATGGGTTGGCATCATAATCAGGAAAAATCTGATTTTGAAATTGGGTTCGGTAATAATCAATGCTGATATATCCTTCAATATTTTTACCATCAAACTTCTGAGTAAAATTTGCACCAAAATTTAAGGCTCTTTCCGGTCGTAATTGTTCTGTAAAAACTATATCTCTTGAGCTAACCAGCAAGCCGATGTTTTCACTAAACAGATTTACGGTTCTCCATCCGGTACCTACGGATGCCCTGAAGGTTGAACCTTCTTTTGTTTCATATTTAAGCAAAGTTCTTGGGGTAATATAAGTGCCGAACTGATTATGAAAATCTGCACGGATGCCGGTAATCCAAACCAACTTATCACCCTTCCAGTTAAATATGTTTTCTGCAAAAATGCCAGGGATATTTTCTATTCTTTGATATCTCCCTGCAAAGGTTCTGTTTAATGGATTTGCTGTAAAAGAAATATCCTCATTCAGAGAAAGATGCCTGTAACTTATACCTGTTCTTAGTATGTGTTTTTCTTTGTACAATAATTCATACTGCAGGTTAGCATAAATATTTGTTTGACTGGCTGCGTATTTTGTAGTACCAAAAAACGAGTGCTGATTTTGATAAAATGATGATCCAATGAATGTTATTTTATGTTTATCATTGAAACGATAACTGGTTTTTGTCCATAACTCAGGTTGCTGAATATTTGCAATCTGGCCGTAAGCATTTGTAGTGCCTTTATCTGTATTGATATTAAAATTAGTTTGCCCGCCAATTCTTTGTTCATTCAAATAACGGATACCAATTCTGGAACTCCAACCCCAATCTCTGTCATTTCCGTATTTCCATTTGTTTGAAATCACATACCTGGTAAGCAAGGGGAGGTCCATAAACTTATCATTATCCCTGTCAATCCTGTTGGCAGGTTGCACAGTATGAAATGCTGCAAGACTACTCCATTTCTTATATTTAAATAAATAGTTGGCATTCAGATGTTTTTCCAAAAAACTATTTGCATACAAATTCAACAGAAGCTTATCGGTGTTATCAGGCTCTTTTGTTTCTACGTTTATTTGACCGCTTATGCTTTCAAAACCTTGTATCACTGAGTTTGCTCCTTTAGAAATATAAATATTGTCAACCAGTGTACCCGGTATGCTACTGATGCCATAAGTATAGGAAAGTCCCTGTATCATCGGCATCCCGTCAATCAGCACCTGGTTGTAAACACCGGATAAACCAAGTATTCGTAATTCTTTAGAGTTGGTAATTACATTGGTAGTTTGTGGCTGAACTGACGCCTGTGTTTCAAAACAACCGGCCAAATCGCAGCAGGCGGCTTTTTTTAATTCCACTTTTGTTATTACTTCGGTTTTTATGGGGCTGATTTCTGAAATATAAATCCCGGGTCGTTTTCCAGTTACTATAACTTCACCTAATTGCTTACCCTCCGCAAGCCTGATTTCCACTGCTTCTTCATTGTTGATTGCAATAGTGTCAGACCGGTAACCTACATAACTAACGACCAGTTTTTTACTTGAGCCTTTTGAAAATTGCAATTCAAATATTCCAAGGCTGTCGGTAATAGCTCCTTGAGGCAAACCCAACCAATGTACACTTGCACCTGCAAGTGGAATATTATTTACAGATACAACTTTTCCTTTGAGTGATTGTGCAGCTGAGATGCCAGGCATCGCAAGTATTATTACAATTATTATATACAGTAGTTTCATTTTTAATTTTTTTTAGTAGGTAAAAGCTCTTTAAGCTTTGTGAAAATGATTGTTTCATCACCGGGGTTAAATCCGACTTTCTGCCAAATGATTCTACCACTGCTGTCAACTAATAACAGGTGCGGTATTTCTTCTATGCCAAGTGATTTTTTGACAGATTTTTTATAATCCCAATAGATTTCAAAAGGCCAATTGCGGCGTTCTGTAAAGTCTTTAATGTATTCTTCAGTTATTCCTTCATCTGTAGAAATAGCAACCAGTTTTATACCGGTTGAATCTTTCCACAATTGATACTGAGATGAAATTGCCGAAAGCTCTGCCAAACAGAATTTACACCAGGTAGCCCAGAAAGCTATTAAAACTGGTTTGTTTTTGTTTGTTAATTCCGAAGCATACAGTTTAGTACCACTAATTTTTTTTATAAGTACATGTGGCAGTGTATCGGCTTGTGCATAGGTAAATGAGTAAAACATTAACAAGCACAAGCAAATGAATAATTTTTTCATTTGATTGAGTTTAGATATTGGCACAAGTATTTATACACTTGTGCCAATAGTATTTGTTAATTGCTTTAGTTTTTTGTCTTTACTTTATATGGCCGCTGGTCGGGGTGGTCGCAACTTGCCGTGCCTTCAATAGCTTTTACCACTTCGGCATAAGACAATTTTGCGGTATCATACTTTACCTCAAAGCTTGTGGAAGTTGACATTTTGCCCAACTGTTTACAACTACTTACGCCACTCATTTTTTCTACATTAGATGCAATCATTTTTAAATCGCCAGCGCAGGTAATGCCTGATACTTTTACAATAACAGTTGTATCGTTAGGATTTGAAGTTTTTGATTGTGGATTAGGTGTTTGTGCACAGCTAACCTGTGCCACTGTGAACGACATTGCCAACAGCAATACCGATACACTGAAATATTTTGATTTCATTGAAATTATTTTTAGCATTAATGAATAGTGAATTGCTTTAATAAAATATATCAAAGCAAAAAATCTAATACCAGATAAGAAAATTCATTAAGCTATCTTAGGCGGTTGCCAGAAATCAGGAGCAAATTGTGAGCGGAAGTTTTCGGAAAAGTGAGTAAAGTTATTTGAATAAAAGTGAGGCTCCTTGATACTGAAAAAAGAAGAAGTTACTGTGAAGCTGCAAATATTGCTTGCACATGATTGAAAAGGGTTGCAATTATTGTTTTGGGAATTATTGTCGCCAGATGGTTCCTGTTTCTGTTCATTACCCGTTTTGTGGCAACCTCCACTGCAACATTCATTTGATTGCTTTTTCTTCAACAATGCAAAAGCCGGTTCCACTGAAAGGAACAAAACCACAAAAGCCATTATTGATGCAATAATTTTCATATCCGGAATGCAAGGTAATAAATTCCTGGAATTTTCCACGAAATTGAATACAATCCTGTCTTCCCCAGGCTATTGATTAATATTGATTAGGATGGCATGTTAGACCGGCTTGTATGTGTTGATATGTGATGTTCAAGCTGTTCTTTTAGGGATTCAAGATATTTCTCCATATCTGCCAGGCATATTGCCTTTTCTTCAGTATCACAAATTACTAATGGGGTTTCGTCAAGGTAGCGGTATAATTCCGGATAGTCGGTTTCCATTTTTGTCGTCAACAGGATTATTTCCTGCATTAATTCATTAAGCTTTTTCATTGTAAAAAAGTTATTAAATAAAATCAATAACCCGTTTCAGTTTTTCCCGTACCTGTTCAGCAATGTCTTTCAAACCGGGGTTTTCTATTGCCTGCATGGAAGCGGCAGGGTCAACAGCAGAAACTTCGATTTTCCCAGACTCTTTTTCCTGAACAATCACATTGCATGGTAACATCGTTCCTATTTTATCCTCAGCTTGTAACGCTTTGTATGCAAAAGTTGGATTGCAAGCACCAAGAATTTTATAATTATAAAAGTCTGCATCCAGTTTCTTTTTTAATGTTGCTTTTATATCTATTTCAGTAAGCACGCCAAACCCCTCGGCTTTTAATGGTTCGGTTACTCTTTCAATAATATCCTGAAAGTTCCCTGCTACAGTTTTTGTAAAATAATAGTTCATATAATTTGTTTTTAATGATAATTAAGAAATCACATTTATAGGGTAAATTTCCAGCAGCGTTCGGTTCCCTGTTTATTTACTCTTCATCGTGGAATAGTTCACCTCGGCTTTCCTTTAACAACATGTTAATCTTATATATTTTATTTGCTTCGTCAAATGCAGCTAAGTCGGTGTTGTATGTAAAATTCGCATCAATAAAGTTTTTGAAGATTAAGTTAGACGGGAAAGCATTCTTCAAATTTTTGATTGTAAGCGTTTGAACCGAGGAATTATTACCCAAACTGAAATAATAATTCGTCACATTAGTTCTGCCCGTAGGCGGTTTTGAAACAATATGTTTATAGATAAGAATTTGTTCCCCCGCATTTAGTAACAAAAGTTCAGTCTTCCCTTTAAAACGAAAAAAATCATTCTTGCAATTTCTATATCCGAAAATATCTTTCTTCAAATATTTTAACCTACTATCGCCTTTCTTAACTGTAATATACTTCTTTGAAAAAAAATCATTCAGCCTGATTCTTAAATTCTGATTGTTGCAATTATTGTCAAAAGAAAGATTTCCTTTTACGAAGTCTTCACTGGTTCTGTAAATTCCCCTGACCCTTTCTTTTTGAGAAAAAAGAGTAAACGAAATTATCAGAAGCAATACTGTAAAAAATAATTTTAACTGTTTACTGTGCATATGAGAGTTTTAAAATTTCATTTTTTGAATTCTTACCGCATTTAAAATGGCCAACCCCAAGGTCAGCACTATATCCTCAACCACAATTGCCAATATGATATTTTGCCTAACAATATTCCCGCCTTACTAATAACCAGTCTTTTTAACTTATCTAAAACGAAGCTCTGAACGATTTTAGAAAACAGTACAGAACTTACTTGTTAAGTAATCTTTTCCGAAAGAAGCATGATGTTATCCAGTCTCCCCTTTGTTAGAAGGTCTTTGCAGTAGCCGGTAAAGAATTGATGCGACCGTAAGAAAAAAAGTGTTTTCTTGTCCCATCCATCAATGGTGCCTCCCATCATCATTTCGACTTCTCTTTTTATTGCAATATCTGATTGCCAAAACTCCTCCGTACCTAAATGATATGTATCTGCATCACAAAGAATCATCTGTAGTAAATTTTCAGGGTTCGACGGCAACTTTGTGCTCATAATACAATCGGCGATTTCATTTATTGTCGTTTCGCTCATATTTGAACATATCAAGAATAGCTTCATTGAAGAAACACTTTTTCTTTCGTGTTCATAAGACCCCGATATAAGATGTCCAACGTCATGAAACCATGCTGCAATCGTTACTATCTGGTAATCTTTAGCAGAAAGGTGATAGTACTTGCATATTTCATCTGCACGCCTTACTATATTTCTGGTATGCTCAACGTTGTGATACAAAAGCCTGGGGTTAAAATAATCCCGGAACAATCTCTCCACATATTGCGAAACTTGTTTGACAATGGCGTCCATTCGATTATATTTTCGAATTGCTAAAACTTCATACGTTGAATCCTTACTGCATTTAGTATTGCCAGCATCGCCACACCCACATCTGCAAATACAGCTTCCCACATAGTAGCCAGGCCACTGGCGCCAAGAATCAATACAATTAATTTTACCCCAAAAGCCAACCCGATATTTTGCCAGACAATTTTTGTGGTTGCTTTACCAATTTGTATTGCAGTAGCAATTTTGGATGGATGGTCAGTTTGTATAATCACATCGGCTGTTTCAATAGCAGCATCGCTTCCTAAACCTCCCATTGCAATCCCTACATCACTCAAGGCAAGTACAGGTGCGTCATTAATACCATCACCTACAAAAGCCACTACATTCACCTTATCCTGTTTAAGGGCTTCTACTTTTTGTACTTTATTTTCGGGCAGCAGGTCGCCATAGGCTTTGTCAATGCCCAAATACTTTGCAACTTTATCTACAACGGCTTGTTTGTCTCCGCTCAGCATCGTTGTTTTTACATTCAGTTTGTGCAACGCATCTACTGCTTGTTTACTATCCTCTTTTATTTCGTCGGCAATAGTCAGGTAGCCTGCCAGCTTTCTGTCAATTGCCACTATTACAATTGTATCCACTATCGTTCTTAATCCGTCATTCACCGGCACTTTCATCATATCCATTAACTTCGCATTACCAGCCAGCACTTCCTTTCCATTCACTTCTCCTTTTAACCCGTGGCCACTAATTTCTTCCAGTGCATCTACCTGTATTTTACTAAAGCTCTTATTTGCATACTCCACAACAGCTTTGGCAACAGGATGGGTGGATTTTGCTTCCAGTGCGGCAGCAAGTGGCAACCATTCGTCCTGTGGAATGTCATAACTCTCCACTTCCTGCACTTTAAAAACAGCTTTGGTAAGTGTTCCGGTTTTATCCATTACTACCTGGTTTATTTTGGTCATTAAATCAAGGTAGTTAGAGCCTTTGAATAGAATACCAGCCCGGGATGCGGCACCAATACCTCCGAAATAGCCCAATGGAATAGAAATCACCAATGCACAAGGGCAACTGATAACAAGAAAAATTAAAGCCCGGTAGAGCCATGTGTTGAAAACATAATTATCAACAATAAAATATGGTATTATTGTTATGCCAATTGCAAGAAACACAACAATAGGAGTGTATATTCTTGCAAACTTCCTGATGAATTGCTCTGTTTTTGCTTTTCTTGTGGTTGCATCTTGTACAAGTGTCAATATTCTTGCAAGCGAAGAATCATTAAAAAGTTTTATCACTTTTAGCTCCACTACTTTTTCCTGGTTAATCATTCCGGCCAGTACTGTTTCCCCTTTGGAGAAAGTAGAAGGTTTACTTTCTCCGGTTAATGCTGATGTATTGAATGAACTTCCGTCACTTAACATTTCTCCATCCAGCGGCACTCTTTCACCAACTTTTATCTGAATGGTTTCACCAACCTTTACATTTTCAGGTGGTAGATTTACGTAAATGCCATTTCTCAACACCTCAGCACTGTCCGGTCTTACATCCAGCAATGCTTTAATGCTTCTCTTAGCACGGTTAACAGCAGCATCCTGAAATAATTCTCCCACTGCGTAGAAAAGCATTACCGCTACACCTTCCGGATATTGGCCAATATAAAAAGCACCAATAGTAGCCACACTCATCAGGAAAAACTCGGTAAATACATCTCCTTTAATAGCTGTTTTTATTCCTTTAATCACCACAGGTAAACCAACAGGAACATAAGCAACAATATACCATGCAAGCCGAGCCCAACCTGAAAACCAGGATGGAGTTGGTTTTATCCAGTTATCCATAGCAATGCCCAGCATCAAAAGTGTAAAACTGGCTATTGCTGGTAACCAGGGCTTTATTCCCGGGCCTTCCTCTTCACCATGATTATGCCCGTCGTCATCACTATGCATGGATACCACTTTTGCATCGTTTAATTTTTCATCCAGATTGCAACAGGCTTCCTGCTCTGCAATTTTTGTTTCATCATGTTTATGTGCCATAAAACTTTATTTAGTGTAAAAAAAATGTAACAATGCCTACTATAATTAATACCATACCGGTAATACGTTTTTCGTTGTGCTCAATAAATTGTGAGTTCATCATCTGCACTCCTTTAAATGCAACCATTACAAGAGTGATAATTCCTGTGATGCTGATGGCTGCATACGCCAAAGCCAGCAGTAAAATATCATCCCACCCATAGGCGCCTGCTGCCAAAAAAAGGCTTTCCACTTCCAGGCAGGGAGATAAAAACATGGTGGCTGCAAAAATCATCACCCATTTGGTTTTCGATTTTTTATATTGCTGTACATCCTTATTGGCAGCATGATGATGGTGCGGCAGGTTTACAGTAAAATAGATTAATCCGAATATTATCAATAGCACCGGTGCAATTACATGCACATATCCTTCATATTGATGCGCCAGTTTTGAACCAATCATTCCCAATGCAAAGCCAAGAATAACAGTGCCCAGCACATGAGCCGATGCTGTAATAGAAGCTACCAGCATCAATTCATATTTCTCCCATTTTTCCGACCTGGCAATAGCCACTAATGGCAACCAGTGGTTTGGAATAAGAGCATGAGTAATGCCTAATAATATGGTGCCTGTTATGATGCTGTACATTTGTTACTTCTTTTGAAAGCTGCAAAAAAGAAAATTCTGAACCGTATTAAAAGGTGTCGTATGGTCTTCTGTAATACACTTAATCCTGTCAAATGCTATCTCAAATCTTGCACTCATAGATGCCTCGTTGTATTGTTGAACTTGTAAGCCACTGCATTTTTCGGGTCCGTTTTCTGAAAATGTACCTAACACTAAATACCCTTTGTTACGAATACCTGCTTCAGCAATAGCTACATATTTACTGATAGCCTCATCGCTTGTAAGAAAATGAAAGGCTGCCCTGTCGTGCCAAAAATCAAACTGCACTGGTGGTTCAAATTCAGTTATATCAGAAACAATCCAATGCACCAAACCAGCTTTTTCGCCCAACCGGTTTTTTGCCCTTTCTAATGCTGCTGCTGAAATATCCAACACCCAAATATTTTTATAGCCCTTGTATAAAAGTGCATCTGCTAACTTACTATCTCCACCGCCAACGTCAATGATGTTTGCAGTTAAAGGCAAATTGAATAACTCCATAAACTCTATGGAAGTTTTTGGATATTCCCGAAACCAGCTTACTTCATTTGGTGTTTTAGAGGTGAATATTGTTTCCCAATGTTGCTTTCTGCTTTCCATCACGGTTTGTTTTAAAAATAAAAAGGTTACAGATATTTCTATCTGCAACCTTTCAAAATGATTGTTTATTTATTACTATGCAGTAAACGCTGAAACCATTCCTAAAACGGATGCAAGCATCACTATGCACTTCCAGCAATTGAGTCTGTTCATTTTTATGTGTTTTATGAATGTATAAATACATAGCTTCTGCGCTTAATTTTGTTAATATTTAATTGCTACTGCTGAGTTTTATCTTCGCCCTTTTTAGCTAATTCTACTATATCTCCTTTAATAAAAAAAACTGCTTTTTAAATAGCAGCCACAAAACCACTTATACAGAATCTTCCGGCTCCGATTTTAATAACAATTCAGATAACCTGTCTTCAATTTCTTTTGGAAGATTTTCTGTATCTACCCATAAAGAAAGTGTCTGGTTTGTTTCATCAATTCTTAATTGGTAGGTATCCTCAAAATTTACAGGTAAAAGAAATGCATCATACTCTACCTGCAAACTTTTAACTTCTGCTTCGAAAGATTTCTGCCATTTATCCAATTTCAATCCGTCCATAATTACAGTTTTACTGTTTTAACGAGTTATGTTTTGCTCTTTTATGTTTCCGACTTATAAGTTGCCTAAATAATATTTGCGACATAGCCTTCCTTATCTATATGGACTTCAATGGTTGTATGCGTTATTTTAAATGTTGTTGATAATTCATTTTTAATGGATGCTGTTACCTCGCTTATGACTAAAAGATTTGTTTCTGCACTCATTATTATGTGACCACTTAATGCATTAATCCCCGATGTCAGTGTCCAGATATGCAAATCATGAACTGACAGCACACCTGGTTTTTCGGAAATGAATTTTTCTACTGCCGCATAGTCAACATCTTTCGGAACTCCCTCCAGCAGTATATCCACCGACTCTTTTAAAAGGTTATAGGTTCTTGGTAAAATAAATAAACCAATCAATGCACTCATGATGGGGTCAATATACAGCCAGCCGGTGGCAAGAATAATAATCCCGGCTATGATAACTGCTACTGAACTCAGCATATCACTTACTACTTCCAAAAATGCACCTTTTATGTTGATGCTTTCTTCGGAACCAGCCTTTAATATTTTCATTGCAATTAGGTTGATAATTAACCCACAAACGGCAACTATCAGCATAGGTACGCCTGCCACAGCAGGTGGTTCTTTAAACCGTTGCCATGCTTCATATAAAATATATCCGGAAATAAATATCAGCACCAAAGCATTAATTAATGCTGAAAAGATTTCGGTTCTGTAATAACCATAGGTTTTACGGTTATTCCGTGGCTTGGATGCCATCCAGATAGCAAATAAAGCCAGGGCTTGCCCGCCAACGTCGGTAAGCATGTGGGCAGCATCTGAAAGTAAAGCAAGGCTGTTAGAAATAAAACCAACGATTACTTCTACAATCAGGTAAGAAGCAGTGATACCAAATACAATTTTCAACGATTTGTTGTGTTTGGCACCGGCTGAAGTTAAGTTTAAAGATGACATAAAATTTATAGAAACATTTTAGTAAATAATTAATCGGTACTATCTTTTTCGTTGTGCTTATTTATCATTTTATTTTTCCATTTTACATACCAGTGCTGATGATGCAACGATAGCAAAAAATACAAAGCAATTGCCCCAACAATGGCGATAATAAACATGTTGAGACCTACTGCTACACCAACTGCGGCAGTACACCAAACAGTGGCTGCTGTTGTTAAACCATGTGATGTACCGGCACTGCTGTTGCGATAAATAATACCAGCCCCAAGAAAACCCACACCTGTAACAATATTAGCTATCACTCTTGATGCCGCAGCAACATCGCTAACAAGATGAGCTGCGACTGCAGTAAATAATGTAGCACCGATACAAACGGCGGCATAAGTTCTTATACCGGCATCACGGCCATGCTTTTCTCTGTCAAAACCGATAAAAGCACCCAGCAAGAATGAGGCAATGAGTTTGGCAACAATAATTAATTCAATTTTTATATCCATCAGTAACTATTTAATTATTTATTTTTTCATTTATACTAGTCATCTCAGTAAAAAAAACTTCGCCTGAGGCAGTATCATAGTATGCTGATACAAGACCTATATCTCCTTTACTTTTTTGTTCTCTTATATAATCACTATTGTCAAGAATAGTGGCGATTGAGTTCTCTATATTCAAATGCGTCACTTTTTCAGCAAAAGCCTTTCCGTTTTCCAAGGCCAGTTGAACATTCAGTAAACAGGCTTTATCAACGGCGGGTTTTATTTTTTGTGTAATTGAATCTATATTACCGCCAGTTACCGAATGTATCGCTGCTCCCACAGCACCGCAGTTGGAATGCCCCTTCACAACAATCAGTTTTACCCCCATTTTTTTCACGGCCAGTTCTATACTTCCAATAATTTCTTTATTAATAATATTGCCCGCAATGCGAATGGAGATTATATCGCCAAGATTGGAATCAAATAGAATTTCGGATGATGTTCTGGAATCTATACAACTTACAATAACAGCCATTGGAAACTGCCCCGATGAAGTAGCATTTACCTGGTGACGAAAATATTTTTCGGTCCACTTGCCTTGCCTGAACCGCTCGTTTCCCTTTTTTAATAGCTCAACAATCTGCTGTGGTGTCAGCCTTTCCTGGTCGTGCCGGTTAAGTACATTTACAAATTGAACATGGTCTGATAGCTGGTATTTTTCTTTAACGCCTATGATATTAAGTCTGATGTTCTTTTCAGGCGCAATTACATTTTTGAAATCAACAAATATTTCCAGAATATCATTATCAATATAATCGGCATAGCTGGCATCAATAATCACATTTGTATTTTCAGGAACAGACCAAAGCGTATCCTTTATACTTGCCTTGTTTAAAAAGGATACCTGGTTGGGTAATTCTATCCGTATGGTTTCTCCAGTATATAGCTGTTCTTTTTCGATAGTAAATGGATTTTTGTAATTGCTTTTTAAGAGATAGAATAAACTGAAGGCTAAACCAATTAATATGCCGATAAGCAAGTCAGTAAATATGATTGCTGTAATTGTAACCACAAATGGAATCAACTGATTCCATCCTTTTGCATACATTTCTTTAAAGATGGATATTTTGGCAAGCTTATAACCTGTAACAATCAATATAGCAGCCAGTGAAGCAAAGGGTATTAAATTGATAAAAGGGCTTAAGAACAAAATAGCCAGCAATAAAAATATGCCATGAATAATGGCAGACAGTTTAGATTGTGCACCTGCATTAATGTTAACCGAACTGCGAACAATAACAGAAGTTACCGGAATACCGCCAACAACTCCGGCAATCATATTGCCAACACCCTGGGCCACCAGTTCCCGGTTAGGAGATGATTGCCGTTTATGTGGGTCTATATTTTCAACGGCTTCCAGGTTTAACAGTGTTTCCAGCGAGGCTACAATGGCAATAGTGAGTGCCGTTAACCAGACAGTGAAATTTCCAAAGGCACTCAACGAAGGAAATTTTAAAAAAGAGGAGAGGTCAGAAAAACTGGTTGCAGGAATATTTACAAGGTGTACGGGTTGCAGATATAATACCGGAATAAATACACGGAACGCCTCGTTTAAACCAATACCCAGTAACACTACAAAAAGTGAAGCAGGAAAAAATTTAATTTTATGAAGCGGTGTCTTATTCCAAAAAATTAACACAAGTATGGAAACCAAACTAATAATTACAACGCCTGGTGTAACATGAAAGAAAGTATTGAACAAATGCGAAAAAGTATTTTCCCCATTTGCCTGTACAAAGGCAAAATCATCCTGGTGACTACTATCATAACCAAAGGCCTGCGGTATTTGTTTTAAGATAAGTAATATTCCAATGGCTGCTAACAATCCTTTTATTACATTCGAGGGAACATAGTTGGCTATAAACCCGGCTTTTAAAAGACCACTTCCCAATTGTAATATGCCTGCAACTATGAGTGCAGCCGAAAACAATTCAAAACTACCCAGCTTTGTAATAGAAGCCAGTACCACGGCAGCAAGCCCGGCGGCCGGGCCGCTCACACTGGTATGCGACCCACTTAAAAGACCTACCACTATACCACCAATGATGCCGGAAATAATTCCTGATAGTAAAGGTGCCCCTGAAGCCAATGCTATTCCCAAACATAAAGGGAGTGCCACCAGAAATACTACTAACCCGGCAGGGAAGTCATATTTTAATTTTGAAGTTGAAATGACCATCGTAAAATGCGTTTAATAATTTTATAATTAACAACCTAATCTGAGTATTTTACCAGATTAATTAAAACTGGTTAAGAGACGCTGCCAGAACCACTGGCAGCGTTACCTTAATCTTCTTTCTTAAAAGCATAAACATCGAAATGCTTATTAATGCAATTAAAATGAGAGAAGAAAATTGCGTTCTGATAATTCAGGTTTGCATAACTCTCTCAATTTATTTGTTGAATAAATCCATTCAACATTTATAAATTCTATTAACGGCATGAGAATTATCAATTCCTATAATTTCAGACAACCTCATCCTGATTTATAATCCATTCCATAGCCTGTTCTTTTTCGGCCAAACTAAAATACCTGATGGTTGCCTCACTAAAAGGCTTCATAACTGATTGCATCCAATCTCTCCACTTCATCGCTCCAACTATGGCAATTCTCTCTATATCTTCCGAATGAGTGAATTTCATTTTCCCATAGTTCAATTCTATTATTCCATCTTCCCAAAATCCAACTGAGTTTGAAATCAGGCAGTCATCCATTTCGAAATACCATTTCACTTTTTTGCCTTCTCCAATAATGTTATGAATAAGCGGATGGATTTTTTCGTAATCACTTATTCCCAGAATATCGTTTGCCCTGGTGGCAATGATATTTTTATGCGTTGTAGCCAGTATTTGCAACATAAGTTTTAAGTTTATCTTCAATTCACTTACTCTTCATTCAGCATTTATTGCAATTCAGGGGAACTAAATGTATCTCCTTGTTTTATATCCCCCGTCTCGTATCCTTTCTTAAACCAATACATACGTTGTGCAGATGTGCCATGCGTAAACGCATCAGGCATTACCTGCCCGGTTGCCTGTTTTTGCAATCTGTCATCCCCAATGGCACTGGCTGCATTCAATGCTTCATCAATATCATCTGCATCTAAAATGTCTTTCATCTTTTGTGCATGATGTGCCCAAACACCGGCATAAAAATCTGCCTGCAATTCTATCATTACCGAATACTTGTTGAATGCGGTTTCGCTTAACTGCTGACGCAGCCGGTTCACTTTGTCTGCCGTACCCATCAGGTTCTGAATGTGGTGCCCCACTTCATGTGCCACCACATAAGCCATCGGGAAGTCGCCGGGTGCATTGAGTTTATATTGCAAGTCCTGATAAAAGGAAAGGTCAATGTATAGTTTATTATCACCGGGACAATAGAACGGCCCTGATGCTGCACTGGCATTACCACAGGCAGATTCCACCACACCACGAAACAGCACCAACGTAGGTTCAGAATACTGTTTTCCCTTTTCGGAAAATATTTTGTTCCATACATCTTCTGTTTCTGCCAATACTACTTTTACAAATGATGCCCTTTCATCATCGGCCTTTTGCTCTTCAGGAGTTAGTTGTGCTGACTGATTTGTTTGTTCGGAAAGTTGCTGCTGAATTTGTGACGGGTCAATATTATTACCGCTTAATAAAGTATAAAGCAGGTAAATAACAATGCCGGCAACACCACCGCCTGCGGCAATTTTTCCACCGGATAAGCCCCTGCGGTCATCCACGTTTGAACTTTCTCTTCTTCCTGTCCATTTCATCATTTCCTGATTTAAAATTTAAGAGATGCTAAGTATTATTGATGGCCTCCATGATGACCTCCACCATGATGCCCGCCATAACTGCGATGTCCCACATTAATATGTCGCCCCAAATCAATATGCGGTGTAATGATGGGATACAGAAACGGCCTGTTGTAGCCTCTCCGGTACCGCTTGGAATAATTTTGATTTGCTGCATTTTGATTGGCTGATGCTTGTGTATTAAAAACATCCTTTGAGCCATTAGCGTAAACAATCTGTACCACTTCAGATTTGCTTGCCACATACACAGGCCCGTCTGCATTGTCAGCTTTGTAATAACGGATTTCTGTTGTGCCCACTTCGGCTACTTTACCATTGATAGTTTCGCCGTTGCGCAGGGTGATTACATCCTGAGCAAACAGCATTGATGCTGACAACAGCATCACAAGAACTGCAAATAACTGTTTCATAATTTTAAGTTTTAAATGATGATTTATTTTTTCTTTGAATCCAATTCATTGCCGCCCATTTTCATGCCCATAGTATCTGATTCCTTTCTTTCTTTATGAGTGGAATCGTGTTTCTCTGATTGTATCTCTTGTCTTTTTTCTTCGCCAGTATTGGTGCAACTACTACCGATAGTTATAACTGTGACAGCGATTAGGAATAATATCTTTTTCATGTTGAAAAGTTTTTTATGTTTTATTTGGGTGGGTGCGGAAACCCTGCCGCTCAAGGTTTTCCCCGTCCGACTGGTCATCCGGGCGGGCATTTTTAAAACGGGACAAACAAAGCAGGGCTCCGACCCATATTATTTTTATTCTTCTTCCTCTACATTATTCATCTTCGACAATAAATCATAAGCTCCGTTAATCACCACTTTGATTTTCCTGTCAAAGCCTTCGGGCAAAATCACTTCGGTATACCCATTTTCCGAAACACCTGTTGTTACCTCAATTCTTTTGAACGGAATATGCTTTTCAGCAGCTTCATCTTTTTTTGCATCGGCAGGTTTTTTTTCTTCTTTTGTTTCTTCTGCTGCAATGAAAATGTAAGATTTACCTGCTGATTGTACAATGGCTTTATCAGGCAGAGCGGTGGTGGTAGCAACACCTGTTTCTACTATTCCTTTCAAATACATGCCAGGTAACAGATTTTTATCCTCCAGTAACAGATGTCCATGCACCCGGACTGTTCTTTCAGCACTGATTTCACGGCCAATTAAATGCACTTCTGCAAAACGTTCTTTTGTTTCATTGTTCAATACAAAGCGGATTTTCTGTCCAATTTTCAACTTTGGAACATCCTTTTCAAAAATGATAAGTTCTGCATGAAGGTGACGGGTGTCTACAATTTCAAATAGCTCCTGGTTAGCGTTTACAAACTTTCCTATGTTCACCAATACCTTAGTAACATAACCGGATATAGGGGCATAAATATTTGCCTTGCCGGAGATGTTTCCCGGATTAATTTTCTCAGGATTAATGTTGATGAGTTGCAGTTTTGACTTTAAACCCTGCACCCTTGCCGTCATACTATTGTACTCACTGCTGGCTTTTTGCAATGTTTTTTTTGCATTTACATTTTCTTTTGCCAGTTCCTGTTGCCGTTCTAATTCTTCTTTCAGATATACCAACTGGCTCTTATAATCGAGATAATCTTGCTGAAGCTGTATAAATTCAGGATTTTCGAGTACCGCTATCACTTCGCCTTTTACTACTGGTTTACCTTGCAGCAAATCAGTACTTTTTAATGTGCCTCCATAGGGAGAAGAAACCGTTAATAACTGTTGCGGGGGAACATCCAGTACTCCTGATGCCCTGATAACACTGCTGAGGTTTTTTTCTTCTACAGCGCCATACTGAATGTTGACTGTTTTGAACTGTTCTTCCGACAAGTCCACCATGCCAGCCTCTTCGGTTTTTGTTTCTGCTACCGGGGTAGCTTCTGCACCACTTTTGGAAGAGCAGGATGAAAGCCATACTATGGCAGCCGTAAGTATAACAAGTGAACTTAAAAATTTCTGTTTCATATTATTTTATTTTAGCCCGTTCTTTTTAATTAATGCCGCCGATAAATTCGATAGCAATGACGGTTTGATTGTATTGGTTTAAAAGTTTGGTGTATTCCTGTTTTACAATTACAGCATTGTTGAGTGATTGCGTCAATTCATAGTAACCGATTTCACCGGCAGTAAAAGCTTTTTGCGCCTGCGTAATAATGAGATTGGCCTGTGGCAAAGCTGTATTGCGGTAATAGTTGATTTGAACCCTTTGCTTCTGCAATTCACCAAACAGCCTGGTCAATTCTGCCTGCAGGTTGTATTGATAATTGGTCAGTTCTGCTTCACGGCGTACCCGGTTTACTTCTGCCGCTTTTACTTTTTCTTTTTGTGCCCTGGCAAATATGGGAATGCTGATGCCCAAATTAACACCTTGAAACCTGTGACCAGCGCCATAGTATTTATCTACTCCGTTTACGGTTTGATAGCCCACCAGCGACTGGTTGAAATAGCCTGCGGAGAAATCTGGTTTTAATCTTGACTGCTCAACAGCTTTCTCTTTGTTTGCAATATCAATCTGCTGTTTAATAAATGCCAGTGTGGGGTTGGCAGCAATGGCAGCCGTATCAAAATTAACCTGTATCTGTTTCTCCACAAGTAAAGTGTCGGCAATGGCCGTAACAGAAGAATCTGCAGTAAACACTTTCAACCGGTTTAATTCAATACGGTAATCTTCTTCCGCATTTCTCAATTGTGCCTTTATCTCATTCACTTTGCTTTCAGCATTATAATTTTCCAGGGCATTGGTTTCACCTGTTTTATATCGCAACGCTGATGCCTTCAACACATTTTCATAAATAGCCAGCAGTTCTTTCAACAACCTTATTTCCTCTATCCAAAAACTTAACTGGTAGTACGACGTCTTTGTATTAGCCGCCAGTTCAGTTTGATAAACCTTCAATTGCAGTTCGCTGCTTTTAATATTAGACTCAGAAAGCCTTATAAGACTTTTGAAGTAAGCAGGGTTAGGTATACCCTGATTAATGCTGAAATTATTATCGTAAGCAATGCGGCTGTTGTACTGCCCAAACGTAAGGCCCACATTTGTTTTGCCATAATCCTTTACTGTTTTTTTCAACTGCTGCTGGTAACTTATATCCAGTGTTCCCACTTTCACCAAAGGATTATTCTTCATAGCAGATGATACCGCATCATTCAAATTTATGATTGTCTTTGGCTGTTGTGCATTTGCAGCAAAAGATGAGGCAAAAAACAGGATGAGTAATGAGGCCACGCCTTTTGCCCCGGCAATTTTTTTCTTTTTTGCCCCTATCTTTTCAAACCAGGTGTACAACACCGGCAGGACTACCAGCGTAAGAAAAGTGGCAGTTAGCAATCCGCCTATTACAACTGTTGCTAACGGTTTTTGAACTTCCGCTCCCGAGCCTGTAGATAATGCCATTGGTAAGAACCCCAGAGATGCAACCGTTGCGGTCATTAATACCGGCCTTAACCTGACCGATGTTCCTTTTAAAATAATTGCATTTATATCTGTCATGCCTTCTTTTTTTAACCGGTTAAACTCACTGATAAGTACGATGCCATTTAGCACGGCCACCCCAAACAATGCGATAAAACCAACACCAGCAGAAATGCTGAATGGCATACCCCGGAACCATAAAGCAAATACACCACCAATAGCACTCATGGGAATAGCTGTAAAAATCAGTAATGAATATTTGATTGAACCAAACGTAAAGAAAAGAAGCAGGAGAATTAATGCTAATGCAACGGGGACTGCAACAGATAATCTTTTGTTAGCTTCTTCAAGATTTTTAAATTGCCCTCCATAAGTGATAAAGTAACCGGGGGGCATTTTTACCTGCTTCTCAATTTTTTCCTGCATTTCTTTTACAACCGACGAAATATCACGGCCTCTTGTATTAAAGCCGACAATGATTCGTCTCTTTGCATCTTCACGTTGAATCTGGTTAGGGCCTAACTGCAAGTTGACATCGGCTACCTGTTCTAATGGAATCTGGTTACCATCAGGGGCAGCTACAAATAATCCTTTTACATCATCAATACTCTGGCGGCCTGTTTTTTCTAACCTTACCACCATATCAAACCGTTTCTCGCCTTCATAAACAATACCTGCAGCTTCGCCTGCAAAAGCGGCACTGATGGTACGATTTACATCTTCTACATTTAAGCCAAACTGTGCAATCTTATCCCGGTTTAGTTTAACCACAATCTGTGGCAGACCAGTCACCTGTTCTACATATAAATCTTCTGCGCCTTTTACAGTAGGTACAATCACACCGATTTTTTTTGCCAGGTCTGCCAATACATCAAGGTCTTCTCCAAATATTTTAATACCTACATCCTGGCGCACACCTGAAATCAATTCATTAAAACGAAGTTGAATGGGTTGAGATAACCCATAGGAAACACCGGGAATTTTCTCCAGTTCCTTTTGCATAAGTTCAGCCAGTTCTTCCCGGTTATGTGCACTTGTCCATTCCTTTTTATCTTTTAAAAGAATGGTAATGTCACATGCTTCTATGGGCATAGGGTCGGTTGGTATCTCAGAGGCACCAATTTTTCCAATCACTTCTTTTACTTCAGGAAATTTTTTCATCAGTAAATCGGAAGCTTGCGTTATTTTTTCAATTGTCTGACTTAGTGAGCTACCTGTCAACAACCTTGTTTCTACGGCAAAATCTCCTTCTTCCAATGTGGGAATAAATTCACCACCTAAGGTTTTAAAAATGATAAGGCTGATTACAAATACTCCCACAGCAATGCTTACCACCAATAATTTCATCTTCAATGCGCCACGTATTAATGGCGTATAAAGCCGTTGGAAAAACTTCATCATTTTATCTGAAAGGTTTTCCTTGTGGCTTATTTTTTTACTTAGAACAAGTGCACTCATCATGGGCACATAAGTAAGTGAAAGCAGGAATGCACCAAGTATGGCAAATGAAACTGTTTGTGCCATCGGGCCAAACATTTTGCCTTCAATACCAACCAATGCAAGAATTGGCAGGTACACAATTAAGATAATAATTTGCCCGAACGCAGCCGAGTTCATCATTTTACCTGCTGATTTATATACTTCATCATCCAATTGGTCTTGTGTCATTCTTCCGGGCTTTCGATGGCCCAACTGATGCATGGTGGCTTCCACAATAATCACAGCGCCATCTACAATTAACCCAAAGTCAATAGCACCTAAACTCATAAGATTACCCGACACACCAAACAGGTTCATCAACGAAATAGCAAAAAGCATTGCAAGCGGAATTACCGAAGCCACTATTAACCCGGAACGGATATTACCAAGGAAAACCACCAATACAAAGATTACAATCAAGGCACCTTCAATAAGGTTCGTTTTTACAGTTCCAATCGCCCTGCTAACTAAAGCACTTCTGTCAAGGAAGGGTTCGATGACAACACCTTCCGGCAAGCTTTTCTGAATCTGGATTATTTTATCTTTTACACTATTAATTACAATGCTGGAATTTGCTCCTTTGAGCATTAAAACAATGCCACCAACTACTTCCCCTTCTGCATTACGGGTTAATGCCCCGTATTGCGTGGCATGACCCAACTGTACCGTTGCAATATCCCTTACCAGCACGGGTGCACCACCGGAAGTTCTTGTAACTACAATTTTTTCAATGTCAGTGATTGTTTTAATAAACCCTTCGCTGCGGATAAAATAAGCGTTGGGTTTTTTATCTATATATGCACCGCCAGTATTCTGATTATTCTTTTCAAGGGCATTAAACACATCTGCTATGGATAGATTATAACTGCGAAGCTTATCAGTATTCAATGCAATTTCATACTGCTTTAAAAGACCGCCAAAGCTGCTTACATCAGCAATGCCGGGTGTACCAAGCAACTGACGACGGACAATCCAATCCTGTATCGTCCGAAGCGACATGGCATCGTATTTATCTTCATATCCTTTTTTTGCATGTAAAACATATTGATAAATCTCACCTAATCCCGTAGAGATAGGAGCCATCTCAGGGTTGCCGATATTATTTGGTATTTGGTTACGGGCTTCTATCAGCCGTTCGCCTACTTGCTGACGGGCCCAATAGATATTTGCATCATCATGAAATACAACAGTAACTACAGATAATCCAAATCTTGATATAGAACGGATTTCCTGCACTTCCGGAATGGTGGCCATTGTTTGTTCCACCGGAAAAGAAATTAACTGTTCTACTTCCTGTGCAGCAAGCGAAGGGCTTAGTGTAATTACCTGTACCTGGTTATTGGTAATATCGGGTACGGCATCAATTGGCAATTTTTTTGCCGAATAAACACCCCATATTATTAACGCAAGTGTAAACAGGCCGATGACCAATTTATTTTTTATGGAGAATTGAATGATTTTATTGAGCATGTCTTAATTCTGTTTGGTTATATATGATACCTGAAGAAATGAATTGTTCTTTCCACCATTGCGGCAATAAGTATGGCACAGGCAATTCCAATAAGAATGATTCTGATTATTCTTATCACTAAAGGCTTTTTTCTTTTCTTGCCTTTTGTAATTTTTTTGGCGGTGGCCATTGCCAGCAATGGGAAATAAATGATACAATAGCTTAATAAGCCAATAAAGACTTACAGCAAATTCAATAAAGGAGGGAGATTAAGAAAATTTGGGAGGCTGCCAGATGCTATTTTGAGCTTCTGTACTGAACGCTACATTATAGCGGGGATATTTCTCTGATTGAAATTCTACTTTATTTATCTGAGCCTTAGCGAAAGGAGAGTAAAAGGCTGAGGCAGCACAACAGGAACATGAGCAGAACGGAGAACAGGCTTCTGTATTATGTTTATGCTGCTGGTGGTTGTCATTAGCTGCTGAAATTCTTGCTTCTGCTCTGATGTTACATTCCTCTCTGTCGCCGCAGGGCAGGCAGGAAATGTAAAGCATTACCAGAGATACTATTGAGAAGAATAATTTCATTGGTTGCAAAAATAGGATGTTTTGTTGCAAATAATACACTTAGGCATGTATAATTTAGCAATACAGTTGCAAATCAGCCAATTAAACCATGCTTAACCACCCCAGTTGCCGACTATTTCTCAAAAAACTGAAAATCCCTTCGGTTCGGATAAGGTCAACCTTTATTTTTTTCAATATGTATATTCTGTAGAAGCATGACAAGAGCAAAGATTGCAAGTATAAGAAGAGCAAGAATAATCCAAAGCGCATATTTCAGAACCTTTGGAATTGACCTTTTATTCTTAGCACTTTGTTTCTTAATATCCTTCTTCATTTTTTAAATTGCAATAAAAGTTTACAACAAAAGCCCGGATATTGATACTAATTCAGAGTTGGGAAATGTGTAGTTTTTTTCTTCTTGCGTTTGGTACTCACAAAGAATAATGCAAATCCACTTAACACTGTCACCAATCCAAAAATTGAAAAGAATCGAAGCAGATTATTCCCAAAATTGTCCCTGCCTTCATAATCCATCGTGTGCATCATCCACAAGAAATCAAATATTCGCCATTTATTATTCCTGAATTTTTGAACGGTTCCTAATTCGCTGGCAACATAAACGGTGGCTTTTGACGGATGCTCAAATGTAATAGCGTAAGCAGGCAAAGGATTTTCACGGTACTCATGGTGATTATTTGTACCTGTTAGGTATTCAACAGATTTAACTTCCGGCTCGCCATTAAATCGCCTTTTTGCAACTTCAGTGGCTTCCTCTTTTGTCAATGGCCCCCGTAGGTCACCTGTTTCTGCATCGGCAAGATGGTTCATTGCCTGCATATCATGTTCATGATTTGTTTCGTTGTGGATAGCACTGATACAACGAACCTGATAAAATGGCTTACCCAAAATTTCAATTAACTGAATGGAAACAATTGAATCAATCCGATGAACTCTCCTGATAGTATCCAGTACCATTGTTGGGCTTACTAATGAAATATCGGATGATAAGAGCGGTGCATTTTTCTTTTGAAAATCTCCATGCACTTCATCCATATTGCTCCAACTGAAATACAATCCACCAATTGTCCATAATAAAAACTGGATGCCTAAAATAACACCGAGCCAGCGGTGAGTTTTTCGGATGTAGTAGTGTTTGCTTTTTGCCATAAACAGTAATATTATTTACAATTATGAGTAATAAAAATACAATCAATATAGTCTGTAGCCAGGTGCATTAATAATCCGACAGATACGATACGGAATTTTGAAAACAAAAATAACAACGCATATATAACTATTGCGAAATAACTGTGCAGGGGATGAAAACCAATACTGCAACGGCAGGGATGATAAAAAGGGATTGCTAATAAATGGTCAGAATCTATCAACATTGTTAACAATAATATCAGGTAAGCTTGTTTCCATCTTTCTCTGAAAAAGACAAAAGCTATTCCTAAGGGAAAAACAAAGTGAAGAAAATAATGAATAACCTTCTGAATAATTTCCATCCTTTTTTATTCGCTAACGCTATTTTACTTTCAGCATACTTGCATTAATCGCTACCACAACTGTACTTACACTCATTAAAACGGCACCGGCAGCAGGGCTTAACAATATTCCCATTTTGTATAACACACCAGCCGCCAATGGTAAAGCCACTACATTATAACCTGTAGCCCAAATCAAATTCTGAATCATCTTTCTGTAAGTGGCTTTACCAAACTGAATCAATGAAACAACATCCTTGGGATTGCTGTTAACCAGTACAATTCCTGCTGTTTCGGCGGCAATATCAGAACCTGAACCAACTGCAATTCCTACATTGGCCTGCGCCAATGCAGGAGCATCGTTTACCCCATCACCTGTCATGGCAACATATTCACCTTTTTTCTGCAGTTCTTTTATTTTTTCTAATTTTTGATGTGGTAATACTTCAGCAAAAAAACTGTCCATACCCAAACGGTTACTTACACCTTTAGCCACTGTTGCGTTATCCCCAGTCAATAGAATTGATTTAATATTATTCTGACGGAGTGTTTTGATTGCTTCAAAAGATTCAGGCCTTATTTCATCAGCCAGCGCAATAGAACCGGCAATATCATCATCAATTAATACAAATACAAGGGTCTCTTCTGCCTTAACCATATCATCTTTTGTAAGGAATGAAAACTTTTCTTTTAAATAACCGGGGCTAACTACCATTACATCTTTTCTGTCAATTATTCCAGTTATACCTTTTCCAGTGATAGCTTCAAAACCCATAACGGCAGGAAGTTCCAGATTCAGTTCTTTAGCTTTAGCAGTTATCCCCGTAGCAATAGGATGTTCTGAGTTTTGTTCAAGTGCCGCTGCATATTGGAGCACCTGTTCCTGTGTATATTTATCATTATGCGTTACATACCGTACTACCTGAAATTTGCCAAAGGTTAGTGTTCCTGTTTTATCAAATACCAGTGTGGTAATTTTTCTTGAGTTTTCAAATGCCGTTCTGTTCTTTATCAGTAAACCATGCTTTGCAGATAGTGCTGTTGATTTTGCCACTACCAGTGGCACCGCCAATCCCAAAGCATGGGGGCAACAAATCACAATGACTGTCACCATCCGCTCAATGGAAAACGCTAAGTCTTTTCCTGATAAATACCATACGAGAAATGTGGTGATGCCTGCTACAATAGCAATCAGCGTAAGCCATTTTGCTGCCCTGTCTGCAATTAATTGTGTTCTGGATTTTGATTTTTGTGCATCCTGCACCAGCTTTATCACCTGGGATAAGTATGAGTCCCCGGTACTATGTGACACAGAAACTTTTATAGCCCCGTTTCCATTTATTGAACCAGCTATCACTTTATCACCTTTTGTTTTCTCCACTGGTTTTGATTCGCCGGTGAGCATGGATTCATTAAGGTAACTTTCCCCATCCACGATAACGCCATCTGCTGCAACCTTCTCACCGGGCTTAATGAGTATCACATCATTTTCTTTCAGGGATTCTGTTTTTACATCTGTTATATTTTCTCCATTGACTAAATGAGCATCATCCGGCATCAATTGTACAAGGAGTTCTAATTCTCTTGAAGCGCCGGCAACGGATCTCATTTCAATCCAGTGGCCCAGCAGCATTATTAAAATCAAAGTGGCCAGTTCCCAAAAGAAATCCATTCCTTTTAACCCGAATACAGTAGCTACGCTGTATATGTAAGCAACAGAAATAGCAAATGCTACCAATGTCATCATGCCGGGATTCTTGGCTCTCATTTCACCAACCAATCCCTTTAAAAAAGGCCAGCCACCATAAAAAAATACAACAGAAGATAAAACGAGCAATATATATTTTGAACCGGGGAAACTGAAATGAATATTCAACCAGTGCTGAATCATTTCCGATAACAGCATAACGGGAATCGTAAGAATCAGCACAACATAAAAACGTTTTTTAAAATCTGCTATTCCTGACGAATGAGCATCATGGCCATCGTGTTTACCAGGTTTTGCAAGTGGCACTAAAGTCATTCCACATAAAGGGCATTTGCCAGGCCCGTCCTGCACAACCTGCGGATGCATGGGGCAGGTGTATTTCTGGAAGCCTTGTGACGTTCGCATTTCAACAACAGGGGCAACATGACCTTCATGTGAAGCAATTGCTTCTTTTTTGGATTCAGTATGTTGATGCTGCAAATGAGAATGTTCTTTTTCTTTTGCATCAACAGGAACGAGATTCATTCCGCATTTGGGACAACTGCCGGGTTCGTTTTTCACAATTTCAGAATGCATTGGGCAGGTGTACCGTTGTTGATTGTAGTGATTATGTTCCATAAAACATTTTTATTTGTTTTTAAGAAATCAATAGTGCCATGTTAATCCAATTCCCCATTTGTAATCGCTGTCATAATTTGTGCTGATGGAAAATGATTTTGCAATCATATACCTTGCCGCTACATTAAATTCCTTGTCGGTATTTACCCTGAAATCAAAAAAGAAATTATTACTGAGGGGTAAATCCCGTCTTTCCAATTGCAGCCTTAAACGGCCTGTTTGGTCAATCCGCCATTCGGAACGGATAAGCATAGGCAATAAATAATAAAAGCCTGCATCAAAAACCCGTCGGTTATCCTTTGAGTTTGGCTTGTTTGCTAATGGAAGCGTTTTGTTTTTTCGGTAATCATAGCCTATATAAAAGGCGAAGTATTGTTTTTTATCGAGGTAACGAAGTAAATGCGTTTCTGTTTCATAGTTTCCTTTCCAGCTTACACGGCCTTCAAATTCTAATGCCATCTTATTATTTGAAATATTCCCACTCAGCCATGCACCCTGGGAATGTACTGATAAGTCATACCAGGGATAAAGCATATTATCTTCCTTTTTTAATTTCCGGTATCCAGTTTTGGCAAATTCATTTTGTTCGCTGCCATCATAACTTACAATCCGGGCCATACCTGCCATCATGTGGTATAAAATATGGCAATGAAAAAACCAGTCTTGTTGTTCGTTGGCCTCAAATTCTATAGTAACTGTTTCCATTGGTTTGATATCGAACGTATGCTTCATGGGCGAATATTCGCCCTGTGCATTAATGAAGCGGAAGAAGTGGCCATGCAAATGCAATGGATGCCGCATCATGGTATTATTGGTTAAAACAAATCTTACCCGTTCACCTTTTTGGATAAGGATTTTATCGGCAACGGATAAAGTTTTAAAATTGAACGACCATACATACCGCAACATATTTCCGGTAAGGGTTAGTTTAATTTCTCTTGGTTTCAAAGTTGAATCCAAAGTGGTGGGATGCAGTGCCCGCAGCATATTGTAATTAAATTCACCAGGTATTTCCATATTCATATCCATGCCCTGCATACCATCCATCTTCATGCCTTCCATATTCTGCATATCCATTTCTTTCTTTTTTGGCATAGTATCACCGGGCATGTCCATGCCTTTCATATCCATGCCCTGCATATTGCCCATGTCCATTCCTTTCATATTCATGCTACCCATTTCCTGCATCATCTTAAAATAATTCAGCCTTGGGATATCCGGGGCTTTCATGACAGGGCCGTTGCCAAAATAAGCAGATGAGTATCCTGTTACATCCCATGAAGTAGCCCGCAGCTCTGCGGCGCCTGTTTCAGGTACTGTAATCAATACGTCATAAGTTTCGGCGATAGCGATTTCCAGTTTATTTACATTGACAGGGGTGACATTGATGCCATCAGCGGCAATTATCCGCATGTAGCTGTTTGCATATTGCAGATTGAAGTAGGTAGAAGCCGAACCATTAATAATCCGAAGCCGGACTATTTCTCCTGGTTTGGCATCATTAAATTCATTTGCTTCCTGCCCGTTCAGCAAAAATTTATTGTAATAAACATCTGATACATCCATAGCAGGCATACGCTGCCATTCCTGTTTTAGTTTGTCTTTAAATGAACCTGCAGCAATGGCTTCGCCATAGCTTTGCAAGGCACCTTTCTTAATGGCATACCATTCGCCTCCACGTTTCAGGTAACGCATTACCTGGTGTGGGTTTTCGTCCGTCCAGTCTGACAGTAGCAAAACATATTCTTTTAATTCAGGTTCTGGCCGGGCGGGATGGATTACGATTGAACCATACAAACCGCTTTGCTCCTGCAGCATAGTGTGGGAGTGATACCAATAAGTGCCGCTTTGTATCAATGGAAAAGTGAACGTATAAGTTTTGCCTGCCTCCACAGGAGAAGTTGTTAAATAAGGAACACCGTCTTCTTTATTGGGTAACAATATTCCATGCCAGTGAATGGATGTTTCCATCTTCATCAGGTTATGCACCCGGATGATGGCCGTATCGCCTTCAGTAAATTCAAGAATGGGTGCTGGTATCTGGCCGTTAATAGCAATGGCATGGCGATGCTTACCGGTAAAGTTCACCATCGTATCAGTTACATACAGGTCGTATTCCACTTTCTTACTCTGATAAATTTTTCCGGGTGCAGGTTGTATTGCCTTCAAAGGAAAATTATACGATGTAATTTTTTTTACTCCCTCGTCTTTAGCTGATGGCATGGAATGTTTCATTTGTGCAAGAGTGCAAACCGGAATCAACAATATAAATGAAAGCATTTTTTTCATGATGATGTCATTTATTGTTTATCCTGTTTATAATTCTTTTTCCGGGAAGGGTTATTGTCTGGAAAGCGGAGGGTGTCCATTGGTTTTTTTGCCGGCATCTTCATGTTGTCCATACCGGGCATATCCATGCTTTTCATGTCTTTCATTTTCATGGATGAGTCCATTTTCATTTTATCCATGCCCGGCATATCGTTCATATCTTTCATTTTCATGGAAGAATCCATTTTCATATCCTTCATGTCTTTCATGTTGTCCATACCAGGCATATTCTTCATGTCCTTCATCTTATCCATTCCTTTCATACCCTTCATGTCTTTCATGTTGTCCATACCAGGCATATTCTTCATGTCCTTCATCTTATCCATTCCTTTCATACCCTTCATATCTTTCATGCCTGCATTTTTATCCATGCCGGGCATGTTCATGTTCTTCATGTCCTTCATATTCATAGACGAGTCCGTTTTCATGTTACCCATACCCGGCATTTTATCCATATTGTTCATACCGGGCATGGTATCGGTCATTTTCATGGAGCTATCATTCTTCATATCCATATCCTTCATGTCTTTCATATCTCCACCCTCGCCATGGCCTTTCATTAAATACCTGCCCATAGGCCCCACACCTGCAATATGGGTAAGTTTTGCCCCATGATGCCCTGCAATGGAGAGAAAAACAGCAGCAATGATAGCGGCAATCAATACAATAATTTCAAATGAACGCCGGTTAATTTTAAAAAACACACCGATGCTTTTTAGCAAAAAAGTAATGCCACTCATCCAAAGTGTTAGCTGTGCATATTTTTCATGGGCTTCAAACATTTCCAATGCTGCTTTGGGTGCATCTGCTGATGGCTCTGCATGAAAGATGGTGCTGGCGGCAAGAGAAGAAAAGAAAGCACCAGCCATAATAACCAATGTGACCCATTTAATTTGTTTCAGGTCTTTCCAAACCAGCACGGCCTGTAAAGCAGCAGCTAATAAAATAAGCACAATGGGGAAATGTACCGCCAATGGATGTAATGAAGGGAAGTCTTTGAACATATTTCAATAATTTACTGCAGAGATTATTTAAGGAATCTGAAATCAAACTCAACTCTTATCTTTTCCCATACCACAGCAATCTTGCCAGTTTCGTTTTTCCCGGTTTCAATAAAATATTGCAACCGCTCTGTATGATTAACTTTTTTCGGTTTCACCTTAATCCTGATTATATCATCTTTTTCATCGTACTCTGTGGCAAGATGCTGTTTCCAGTTTTTATTTATAATCAGCGTCCATTCCTTTTTACCGGGGATGGAGAAGAAAGCATATTTACCGGCCGGTATTTCATTACCATTTACAACAAATGCTTTTGGCATTTCCAGGGTAGTGGCATCATGTGCACCGGTTACCCATACCTCATCATAAGGAACTAATCCGCCCCATATAATTCTTTTACGAACACCGGGTGAGTGATAATTAATTTTTATACTATCGCCATTAAGGATAGCGAAAGCCATAGAATTAATACTTTTTTTAGCAGTGTCTTTAACAAGGTTTGGGTTGTAGCAAACTTCTTCTTTCTTTTGTTCCTGCGCTGTTACAGAGAATGCTGTCGCAGTTATTAAAAGCAGTAAATAAATTTTCTTTTTCATGAGATTTTTTATTTATAATTATATTTTTTTCGCACTGATTATTTGTACTTCTCCAAATATGGTCTTAAAACAGGTTTTAATGGCTACATTTTCAAACCCGGCATCTGAAATTAATTCAGGCAATAGTCCTTTAGCATTTGCATCTGTTGATTTAAATCCATCCAGTCCTCTTATGATATTGAAAAGTGTTCTTTGAATCCATGACTTAGAACGGCCAAAATCTGCAATAAGCAACTGCCCATCTTTATTTAAAACCCGGAATATTTCTGCCAGCATATTTTGCTTTGTATCTGTATCAAGGTGATGAAAAACCAGGCAGGATATTACTCTGTCAAAAGCATTATGCTGAAAGGGAAGATGTGTTCCATCATAATCCAGTAGAAAAACATCTAACTTCTTTTCTTTTACTTTTTGAATTGCCCTGTCTAATATTTCTCTATCCACATCAATTCCTGTAACCTTCGCTCCAGGGTGCATTTCCTTTGCCATAATAGTTAGTGTAGCTGTGCCACATCCAAAATCCAATACTTTCACTCCTGCCGGAATGTTAGCTGTTTCAATCAATGCCTGTTTAATTTTCTTTTCTGGCATTGTGAGATTTATAAAGAAATCATACAAAGGAGTTAACCATTTGAAGCGAAGTGCCGGTATGTATTTTGTTTGCCCCACTACAGTTGCTTTATTTTAAAATTAATATCTGAATTAAACCAGGTTCAAAACGGAATTCCAAATTGGTGGGTGCGGAAACCCTGCTCCACAAAGCGTTTCTTTTTAAATAAAGAAACTAAAGCAGGGCTCCGACCCATGTTTTACATTTTTATTTACTGGCAACCATCCTTTAGTAAGGGTTACTTTTATTTCTCTGTTACTCCATATCTTTTTTATTCTGTTCAGCTATATACTTATCTAATGCTTTTTTGCCAAACTGTTTAAATACAACAGGAGTTACAATCATATCTAATAAAGTAGAGCTGATTAAACCGCCGAGGATAACAGTAGCAACGGGATATAAAATTTCTTTTCCCGGTGCAGTAGCATCCATCGTTAAAGGAATTAAAGCCAATGCCGCAACCAGGGCAGTCATTAATACCGGCACTAATCTTTCCAGCGAACCACGGATAATCATCTTATCACTGAAAGTTTCACCCTCATGCTGTACCAAGTGTATGTAATGGCTTATCATCATAATACCGTTCCTTGATGCTATACCCGTAAGTGTAATAAAACCGACCATAGTAGCAATCGAAAAAACACCGCCGGTAAGCAATACGGCTACCACACTTCCTATCAACGCCAACGGCACATTAAGCATAATCTGCAGCGCAATACGACTTGATTTGAAATGACTGTATAATACCAAGAAGATGCCGGCAATAGAAAATATGCTGAGAATAGTAATAAGCTTGGAAGCTGATTGCTGGCTTTCAAACTGGCCGCCCCATTGCAGGAAATATCCCTGCGGAAGTTGTAATTGTTCATTCACCTTCTGCTGCATTTCTTTTACCGTGCTTCCAAGGTCTCTGCCCTGAACATTGGCGGAAACTACAATTCGTCTTAAAGTGTTTTCGTGATATACAGAATTGACACCACTTTCCATTTCAATTTGGGCGATTTGTTTTAGTGGAATCAGCGCACCATCAGAGGTAGCTATTTGTGTATTGCCGATTTCATCAAGATTGCTTCTGATACTGTCGGTGGTACGCAGCACTATATCAAATGTTTTTTGCCCATCTAATATTTGGGTACTTATTTTACCGTTGTAAAAAATCTCAATATCCTCGGCTACTTTACCCACCTGCAAGCCGTACCGCTGCACAGCCGCCCGGTCTATTCTTATACTTAGCTGGGGCACCAGTACCTGCTTTTCAACCTGTACATCTACTGCGCCTGGGACTGTATTAATGATATCTTTTAACTTGGCAGCATTACTGCGTAAGTCAGCCAAATCGTTTCCAAAAATTTTAATGGCAATCTGTGCCCGTACACCAGAGAGTAAATGGTCAAGACGATGGGAAATAGGCTGCCCTATATTTACCGTTACGCCTTTTAATACGGACAGTCTTTCTCTTATCTGGGCAAGTATTTTGTCCCTCTTACCAATTCTATCGGGGTATAATGCTACTTCAATTTCAGAGTTGCTTGGCGGTTCGGCATGTTCGTCTAACTCAGCACGGCCTGTACGGCGGGCAGTAAGCTGCACACCATCTACTTTTAAAATTTCTTTTTCAGCAATACTTCCTGTTTTATTGGCTTCCTCCAGCGAAGTGCCCGGTGGCAGGGACAGGTTAATGGTAAAACTTCCTTCATTAAATGGGGGTAAAAACTCTGTTCCCAAAAAAGGGATGATACTCATGGAAGCTACAATCATAGCGATTGCAATTCCAATAACTACTTTAGGACGTTTTAATCCAATTTTAAGTAATTTAATATCCTGCCGCTTTAAGAACTTCACAAAAGTGCTGTCATCATGAGAAGATGCATATAGAGCTTCTTCTTCAATCGTCCGTCCATGCGGTTTTTCCTGCTCTGCCTCTTCAAATGTATGGGTGTGTTTTTTTCTTCCTTTCCAGAAAGTAAGATTAACGTGGTCGAGATGCCTTTTTTTGCCTAACAGGTAGCTGCACAAAGCCGGTGTAACAGTGAGTGATACAGCTAAAGAAGCTATGATAGAAGTGATATAGGCAATGCCCAATGGAGCAAATATTTTCCCTTCAATCCCCTGCAGGTAAAACAATGGAAGAAATACGAGGACTACAATGATAGTGGCATAAACAATGGAATTTCTTACCTCACTGCTGGCTTCATAAATTACTTTCATTAGCGGCTTTGGATTGGGGCTTGTCCAGTTTTCTTTTAATCGCCGGAATACATTTTCCACATCTACAATAGCATCATCTACCAGCTCTCCAATGGCAATAGCAAGACCGCCAAGTGTAAGGGTATTGATAGATATTCCAAACATTTTAAAAACAATAGCTGTAATGATAAGTGATAAAGGAATAGCAGTAAGTGTAATGATGGTGGTTCTGAAATTAAGCAGGAAGAGAAACAAAATGATAATAACGAGGATAAACCCATCCCTTAACGCATGCTCCACATTGGTAAGAGAGTTTTCAATAAAGTGTTTTTGCTGAAACACATCAGTATTAATTTTTACATCAGATGGCACTGATTTTTTTATATCATCAATTGCTTTTATGATTTCTGCTGTTAGTGTAACCGTATTGGCATTCGGCTGTTTTTCTATGCTCAGGATTACCGCAGGTTTGCCATTCAGAGAACCATCACCTCTTTTTATTGGCCCGCCAAATTTTACTTCGGCCAGTTGGTGAAGCAGCACCGGTGTTCCATTTTTGTTGGCTACTACGGTATTGGCCAAATCTTCTAAAGTATTTGCCCGTGCAAGATTACGAACCAATACCTCAGAGCCTTTATTATCATTTACAAAACCGCCGGTTGTATTGATATTGGTAAGTTGTAAAGCATTGTCAACATCACCAACAGACAAATTATACTGCCGTAATTTATCGGGAGAAATTAAAACCTGGTACTGCATACGGACACCGCCGATGGGAATTACCTGTGCAATGCCTTTAACACTCATCAGCCTTCTGCGGATAACGAAATCGCTAAGTGTCCTCAAATCTGCAGGGGATGTGGTATCGGATGAAACAGCTATCATCATAAATTGTCCCATAACGGAACTGATTGGCCCCATTACAGGCACAATCTTATTAGGTAACTGCACCGTTTGTATTTTTTCGGCAGTTAACTGCCGGGCCCTGTATATATCTGTCTTCCAGTCAAACTCTACAAATACCAAACCCAGTCCGGGAGATGCTACTGACCTTACTACTTCTACTCCAGGTGCGCCATTTAAAGAAGTTTCAACAGGTAATATAACCTGCGCTTCAATTTCTTCTGGCGACATGCCATTAGATTCAAGGAAAATAGTTACCCTTGGCCGGTTTAAATCAGGTAGCACATCTACTGGCAGGTTTACCAACGTAAAAACGCCGTATACCATTAACAGGGCAGCCATGGCTACTACAAGTAAACGGTTCTTAAGAGAGAAGTGTATGAGTCTGTTAAGCATAAAATAAATTCTTTAATCACTATTACACATTTTAAGGCAGTAGCATTTTAAAACATAGCAGGCAGTAATACCTGCTATGTTTTGGTATCGTTTTAATGTTGATGATTATGTCCATCTGCTGCAGGCTTGGCCTTTGCCGTAAGGTCAAAAGAAGCCGATGCAGTTTTACCACTGGTTGTAAAAGTGACAATTGCCTTATTGTACTTTTTAGCTTTGTCCAGTGTGTACATAAAGCCTTCTGCACCGCTTGGAATTAATGTAATAGTTGACGTTTTTCCGTCGGCCATTTGTATCACAGCAGTTCCTGCTACACCCGTATTCTTCATTGCTTTTTCATTAGCGTCCAGCAAATAAGCCATTACCATACCGTCTTTTACACTTACTTCAATATGAAAATCACCGGCAGACTTAACTGTTCCGCCATGTGGTGAACCATGTTTGTGGTCGCCGCCACTGTGTTGTGCAAATGTTGCGAAGGATGTCATCATCATCACCGCCATCAGAATTGTTATCTTTTTCATTGTTTTAAATTTTATTGTTACTAAATAAATTGATATTAATGTTTCTCCTGTTCTTCCTTCTTCATATCCATTCCTTTCATAGTATCAGCATTGCCTTCTGCTACGTTCATTACAAAGTCACTGGTGTAAACTTTTCCTTTACTCTGGAATTGTATCCACCCACGGTACACACCGGGCTTTTCAAAAGTGGTATGCAAATCAAACTTGCCGCCTTCCACACTTGGATGAACATGCAAATATTTTTTGTCGGCAAGGCTTACCACTACCATGTGGGCTTTAGCGCCGAGGTAATCTTCTAAAGTGTTTACGTCAACCTCTTTACCATTAAGCATCATCACACCATTAATATGCATAGCCATATTGGTTAAAAATTTGCCGCCTTCAGGAGTAAGTGAAACAGAGAACCCATCACCTGCTGCACCGGTTAATTTATCTGCCCCATAAACTTTTGCCGGGGGTACTGTTCCAGCCACAGTTACATTCAGATAGTCAACTGTATGATTGGCACCGCTTGGCTTATAATCAGCAAACAAGGTGTATTTGCCGGGAGCTGGAAATTTTTCTTTTACCGTGTAAGAACCATCTGCGTTCAGTTCAGGATGTATGTGGTCAAACCAGCTAAGGTCATCACTCACTACAATGAGGTGTATTTTTTTTGTGTGTTCCACATCCAAAGGAACCTGCTCAGTTGGTTTATCTTTTATTTTTGGAGTCATGGATAAAGTAACTTCTTCTCCCGGTTTTGGAGATGCTGGATTATATGTAAACTGCATATTAACATTGCTTGGGCCACCAGCATTGTCATTATGCTCCAGTTTCATTCCGCATTTTGGGCAGGTATCGCCTTCTTTTCCGGTTACTTCGGGGTGCATGGGGCAGGCAAAAATATGGTCGCCGCCCTCATGTGACATTTCTGTTTTTGTTGTATCTGTCGCAGAAGTTTTTGTATCGCCGCTGTTGTTACATGCTGCAAAAATTGCAACAGTGCTGATAGCGAAAATTGCCATCGTAATTTTTAATACTTGTTTCATTTGTTTTATTTAATTGATTAGTTAATTATGATTATGACCGGTATGATTGTCTGATGATTTTTTTGCCTGCACTTTGGTTAGGTTCATATTGCACTTAGGACATTTACCTGCTTTATTATAAGTTTTATCTCCTTCACATTTCATAGGGCATTGGTAAATGGCTGCAACCGGTTTTGGTACAGCTTTCAAATCCATATTGCATTTAGGGCATTTACCTGCTTTAGCATAGGTTTTATCACCTTCGCATTTCATGGGGCATTGGTAAACAACTGTATCCGCAACTACAGTTTTATTTTTTGTTTTTGTTGATTGGGCATTTACAGCAGTAAAACTAAAAACTGCTATTGCCATTAATAGGAAGATTCTGATTTGTTTCATTTTTTTGTTTTTATAGTTTGATATTTATTTTGCTTTTCTGAATGAAGAATGTGTTTGTACAATCTTCCAACCGTCTTTTGTTTTTCTTAAAACAGAGGTAGCCACTCCCTGGCTTTTTATTTCCTTGCCATCTTTGGCAAGAATGATGGTATAGATATAGGTTTCTGTTGAAAAGGCATACTCGCCTGCAGTTGTTACATCCACTTTATAATCGCTAAAGGTGAAAGATTTGAACTCTTTCAGTTCGGGGCCTAAATGGTGCTCCAGATAGTGGCCGATAGTGCCCTCATTGCTTGCCTGTTCATATACTTTAGAATCTTTTACAAAAAGATTTACTACGCCGGTGGTATCCAGCTTTTCAATTGCCTTTTTATAATTGTTCAGTACTACTTTTACGGCTTCTTTATCGCCGCCTTGTGCGAACGCTACGGTAACAGTTGCCAGCAGCAGGCACATCATAAAAAACTTTCTCATGTTTGTTTATTTTAATTATTGGTTTAAATACATCATTTTCATTTGATACACATTGGCGGTAACAACCCGTTCGCCATCTTCAGTACCCTTGGCAATAACGGTAAATTTGTCATTGCTTTGCCCTTTTACTACGAAGCTGATACTATACTGTTCCGCTTTATCTTTTATAAAAACGGCGGGCTTACCATTTACATCTGTAATGGCTTCATTAGGTATTACAACTTGTCGTATAACATTATTTCCCGTCATCCGAACATTCACATTTTCACCGATTTTGAACTGGCCTTTAGGATTGATGATTTCAAATACTACTTTTTGGGATTGATTTCCTGTATTTACAGATTGAGCAGCACTAATCATTTTCAATTTATAAACCAGTGTATCCGCATTTGAAATGGTGGTAAACCCTGTTGCTGATTTTAATTTTTCAGCATCTGTTGCGAATACCTGGGCTTCTACAAACACCTGGTCAAGATTGGTTATTTCAAACAAGGTTTCACCGCTGTTTACAACAGCACCAATAGCATAATTAAATGTGCCTACAACACCACTAACAGGTGAAGTGAGGGTTATTGCTTTTGTACTGCCGGTATTCTTTCCGGTGTTTGCATCAAAGAGTGCTTTATTTTTCCTGGCACTTTCAAACCTGGCTTTTGCTTCGGTAATATCTTTTTTGGCTGCAATGTCTGCTATACCCAGCAACCTGTCATATTGTGCTTTGGCTGCTTCAAATTCTGCATTTACACTATTGCTTTGAGAGATGATACTGATTTGCGTTCCGGCATCTACCTGCTGTTCTATTACAGCAACCACCTGTCCTTTACCAACCCGTTGGCCGGGGGCTACTCTTAATGAAACAATTTTGCCTGCCTGCGGCGTCTGTATTACAGCCCGGCCTTGCGGAGCGGCAGTTACAGTTCCCAATAAAACGGATGATTCATTAAAATCACCTGTGCCAATTTTCTTTGTTTGAATATTAAAAAGGAATTGTGTTTCTTTTTCAACAATAAATGTCGTTGAACCACCACCGCCAGTTTTTCCAGCCGCATCGCCATGGTCTTCGCCACCATGTGCAGATGCCGGATTGTAAGTGGCCGTTGGTAAAAGACAAAAAAGAATGATGGCACCTGCAACCATCTTCCTGCTGCGGCTTTTATTTACAAAGAACATAATGAGTAAACCAATCAACAGTCCTGTTAAACCAAAAAACCAATTACTACTGTACCAATGAGAGTGGGGGCTGCTTGCAATTGTTGGCGGGGCAAGTTCTTTTCCTGCTTCAATATTGTTTAGCTGAATTAAGTCAATGCCTGCATAACTATTAATATTGATTACAAGATTATATGCTTTCTTTTCCGGGAATATGCCTTTCAATTCAAACACTCCCTTATCAATCCTCACAACGGTAATTTTTATGTTGGGATTGTCGGCCACTGTTACTTCCAGCTTAGCACTGTCAATAGGGCTATTGGTATTGTATTCACTTAAATACAAACGAAGCGATGCTTCCTTGCCCGGTACAATCGGGCTGTACTTTAACAGCAGTTCATAAATTTCTGAAGCGGCTTCAGACGAGAAGTAGCTTGCAGGCGATACAGTTGCTTTTTTTGCATCCCCGTGGTCTTCGCCGCCGTGTGCAAATCCAAGTACCGGTAATAACCCTAATAAAAATTGAATGATTAATCGTTTCATAACTGACCCATTAAATATTTGTGATTGATAACACTGAGATTATAATTTCTTACTGCTTCCAGGTATTTTTGATAAACATTGTAGGCATCGTTGCTGTTTCTCAGCAAACTGATATAATCAATTTCGCCACTTACAAAAAAACGCTGCGAAGTAGTAATAACTTCCTGTGCTTTTCTTAACCCTGTTTGCTGATAATATTGAACTGACTGCCAGTTAGTTTGCATTTCGCTGTTTGCATTAATAGCCTGTGCAGATAAGTCCTGCTGTAAGCCCTGTTGTTTGCTTTGAATAACCTGCTGCTCTGTTTTGGCAGCATTGATATTGCTTTTATACTGGCCAAACCATAATGGGATTGTTACGCCAACCCTAAAGCGGTTAAACCATTGGGTATTTCTTTCTCCCTGGTTAAAGTAACCAAAAGCCAAACCGGGCAGCGCCTTACTTTTTTGTAATGCAATATTTTGTTTGGCAACATTTTCCTGTTGCTGTAGTAGCTGTACGGCGGGATTTGAAAGTAACGCTGTGGAATCAGGTGCAAGGGCGAACTGCGTCTGAGAAAGTACAACGGTCAACGGTTCTACCGAAATTGAGTCTTTGATACCTGTAAACCACTGCAACTGTGCTTTTAAAGATGCGGCTCTTATAAGCGACTGCTGGTACTGATTATGAATTTCCCCATATTGTGTTTCAGCAAATGTTTGTTGCAGGTAATCAATTTGCCCTGCTTTAAACTGGCGGATGGCTGACAGCTTTATCTTTTCATACAATGTATCCTGGATATACAGTTGTCTTGTAAGCGAATCAGCATACTGAATTTCTAAGTATAAAACTTTAACCCTGTATTTTAATTCTGTCTCTGTTAACTGCTTCTCTTTTTGTGCCACACCAATTTGCTGCTTTTGCAAACGGTATTGATTACTGTACACTGTTGGGAATTCAAATGACTGAGTGATACTTCCAGTATAAAACTTACCCGTCGGGCTTTCAAGGAAAAAATCCGGATTGGGAAGATTGATAGCTGATTTCAGTAACTGCTGTTGCTGTTTTACTTGCAGTGATGCGGCCTGAGTATTCTTGTTATTAGCTAATGCTTTGGATACAGCTTCATTTTCTGTAAGCACCTGCTGTGCCGCTGCCGAAAAACTGATGACTCCTGTAAGGAAAACTATAATACTATATCTAAACATAAAAATTGATTACGGTAAAACAAATAGCCTCAAATTGCGAAATGCAAAATGAAGTTGGATGAAGTCAAAAGCTTCATCTGTTTTACAATAATCAAATCTGGAAACGCTGCATCGCTATGCGTATATCAGGCGGGGGAGGATAATAAAAACGGGCCTTATACTTAGTAGGTAAGTCTTTAATTCCGTTCAATAAATCGATACCTGAAAAAATACTGATGATTGCTACAAACACCGGAATATCTATACCGGCATTTACAGTAACATTCTTATCTAAGTTCTGAAATTTTTGTACTTCGTTGCTGCAGCATCCGCCCGGGCTTTTAGTAAACGACTGTCCATCATCTGCCGGAATTTGTTTCGCTGGCTCATTATCATGTTGATGTTTAGTACCATCTTCATGAACATGATTATTTGATTCTGGAACTTCTTTTTCATGCACATGCTTTTTTCCGTCATCATGTACATGCACTTCCACAGCTTCTGCAATTTCGCTGTGATGAGGCGTATTAAAACCCATATCCACACCTAAAGCGCAGGCAAAACCTACTGCCGTATTTGAAGCAAATACAATCAGCAGGAATAGTGCTTTTAGTTTTATGGATAAATTTCGTGTCATTTAATAGTAGTAAAAATAGGGTTATTTTATTGAAAAATAGCATTTTGAATGCTCAAAGATAGCCAGCCAACCTGAATTTGATTTATATAATTATGGAAAGTTTTTATAAAATTCCGCTCTTATAATTTTGTAAACCTTACTGTTTTTCTGTCTGAAAATCCGTTATTTAGAGATAAAATGTAGTTTCCGGCGGCCAGGTTACCCATATCGAGTGTCAAATCCGTACTGCCCTTATTGAGTTTTACGGATACTCGTTTTACAATTACCCCGTAGAAATTGAGTATCTCAATTTGAGCATTGCCTGTATTAGCGGACGACATGCTTAATATTGCATTTGCTGTAATGGCAGTGGGTGTAAGGCTATTAATTTCAAAGCCTTTTTCTTTACCAGTTACAGCAACAATTTTTGAATGATAAATTCGTCCGTCAATGTCTCCAACTTTTATCCGGTAAAAAGCCTTGCCGTTAATATTGGCATCGTTATAGTCAAAAGGTTGGCGGCATCTTAAATAGTCGGCCTCAAAAATATTGATGGTTGTATAATTACTGCCATCAGCAGACCGTTGAATTTCAAATTTTGCATAATCGAGAAAGCAAACCACTTTCCAATCAAGCCTTGCATTATTTCCGTCGCTTCTTGCATCCAGTGTGCTTAATCGTACTGGCACAGAATCTACTCCGGAAACCTGTGCCTGCACTACCAATCCACCAATCAAAAAAGATAAGAGTAGTAGAAATAATTTCATAAAGATTCAGATTTTAAAATATGATACAATACAAATCATCAAAAGGTTGCCTTGCTTTAAAACTTTATACTGTAAATATATCCCGGTGTTTGGCAGATTACAGGTCTTATTGAGACCTTTCTGCCAGTTGTCTGAAAAATCCTCAAAACAGCCTCAATTTTCCCGATTATATAAATCGAATTCCCGAAGGAGTAACAGTTAAACTAAGCATTATCAGCACTTTTGCCGCTCAAAACCAGAGTTATATGCGTAAAGGTTGGATTATTTTAAGTTTAGTTATACTGATAGTAAACATTGCACAAGCACAGAATAGTAAAAAAGAAAAAGACACCATACAGGCAAAAAACCTGCCTGACGTAACTGTGGTAGGAAGGAATAGCAAAAGCGATTATCAGCAAATGCCGGAGATTGTTGGAACAAATATTTATGCCGGTAAAAAAAATGCATTGATTGTGCTCGATAATGTGCAGGGAAATGTAGTAACAAATAATATGCGGCAGGTACTGGCAAAAGTACCAGGCATTCATATATGGGAAAGCGACCCCAGCGGCATACAGATTGGTATTGCTGCAAGAGGGTTAAGCCCTAACCGCAGTTGGGAATTTAATGTGCGGCAAAATGGTTACGACATTGCTGCCGACCCATTCGGTTATCCTGAAGCATATTACAATCCACAGTTGCAGGCAGTGCAAAGAATTGAAATTGTAAGAGGACAGGGTTCATTACAATACGGTCCCCAATTTGGTGGATTAGTAAATTATATTCTTCGTAATGGCAGTGAAATAAACAAGACTTTTGAATTTGAAACACAGCAAACTGTTGGCAGTAATGGATTGTTTAATAGTTATAATGCCATTGGTGGGAAAAAAGGCAAGGTTCATTACTATACTTTCTTTGACCATCGTAATGGTGATGGCTGGAGACAGAACGGTCAGTATTATACAAACGCAGGTTATGGAACGGTAACCTATAATTTTACCGACAGGTTTTCGCTAACTGCAGAAGTAATGCGTTCGCATATCAGGAGCCAGCAACCAGGTGGATTAACTGACGCACAAATAAAGCAGGATGCCCAACAAAGTTTTCGCAGCCGCAACTGGTTTGACATTACATGGACTACTCCGGCACTGATTGCCAATTTTAAAATCAATGATAAGACCCGATGGAATACAAAACTATTTGGAACGATTGGAAACAGGAACAGTGTAGGCTTTTTACAATCCATTACTACTAAGGACAGCATCAATGCCACAACACTTACTTATAACAACAGGGTAGTTAATCTTGACCAATACCGAAACTATGGTTTGGAAAGCCGGATTATTACCGACTATCATTTAGGTAAAATGAAAAATACACTGTCTGGTGGCATCCGTTTATATACCGGTACTACCACCAGGCAGGCAGATGGCAAAGGAACAACCGGCACAGGCTATGACGTATCTATAACCGGAAACTATCCCCGTGATATAACTTTTGCTTCAAAAAACATAGCTGTATTTACAGAAAATATTTTTCGGATAACTGATAAATTTTTAATTATTCCCGGAATCCGGTATGAGTGGCTGGAAGGTTCATCTTCCGGAAGAAATGGATATACTTCAGGCGGGACGGAAATAATTTTACAAAACATTACCAGGAGCAGAAGTTTTATACTTGCAGGTATTGGTACAGAATACCATGTTACAAAAGCTACAGAAGTTTATGGAAATATTTCGCAGGCTTATCGCCCTATACAATTTGCCAACCTGCAGGCACCGCCTACAACGGATGTTGTTGACCCGGATTTAAAAGACGCTAAAGGATATAATATTGATTTAGGTTACCGTGGCAAGGTGAAAAATTTTCTTCAGTTTGACATAAGCGGATTTTACTTGCAGTATGATAACCGTGTAGGTACAGTTACTGTTAGCGGAACACCGTCATATCGGCTTATTACTAATGTTGGCAGCAGCACCAGCAAAGGGTTTGAGGGGTATGCAGAATTTAATCCCATCAGGGCATTTGGAAAAAGCAAACATGCAGATTTAATTATTTTTGGGTCTTACGGATACACAGATGCCAAGTACAGTGGCGACCATAAAGATGCCAATACAAAGGGAAAGAAAGTAGAAAATGCACCTGCAAATATTTTTCGTGGTGGCATTACAGCAGGCTATAAAGGTTTTTTGTTAACAGCACAAATAAGCACCGTAGGAGAAACATTCAGTGATGCAAATAATACCGTTACAGCATCTTCAAACGGAAATACAGGATTAATACCATCTTATACGGTAACTGATTTAACAGCTACCTATAAGTTTACTAAAGGAATTAATCTGAAAGCCGGAATGAATAATCTCTTTGACGAAAGATATTTCACCCGTCGTGCTGGTGGTTATCCCGGGCCTGGTGCATTACCAGCCGACGGAAGAACATTCTTTATATCGGTAGGTGCAAAATTTTAAAAGAAAAGCGGCGAAGATTCTTCTGCCGCTTTTTAATTTTATACAGTTTTTGCAATCTTTTCCATTATATGATGGCTTTCACCAAATTTGCAAAGTGCATCACAATGGCTGCGTAGTTCGGAAAAAAGGATGTATTTGATGATTACATTATTTTGTTTTATTGCCGGACGACATAGTTGCATACAAACATCTTTTTCTCTTTTATCTGGTACAATTAAATAAAAGACCTCATCACCATCGGCTATGGTAAAACTCAAATCGGTCAACCTGAGAATGCCTGAATAAATACTGGTACTTTTTTCCACTTCAAATGCTGCAATTACGTTGTTAGTGCCTTTTTGAAACCACAATACATCAATCAACTTTACTGTATTTAAAGTTTCTTTATCCAAATTAATTTCAGGGAACTGTTGCAAACTCATAAATGAAAAACTATTTCCGCCGTATGACCTTGAACGGTCGTTGGAAGCTGCAATTACATCATAGCCCAAAGCATTACCGATTTTCAGTAAATGATATTGCATTTCAGTATGTAGATTTTCCTCTTCTTTTTCCTGCTGCACATCCGCTTGCCTTTTTTCTATTAACTTTTCCAGTTTTTTACGTTCCGGTTCAGATAAATATTCATCACTGCCTAAAATTAATTTTTGTGTCCCTATTTCAAATAACAACCCTGCAATAGCCCCCAGGTCGGATGATAATTCCGAACGCTGCTGGTTATTGGTATCAATCATTACTTCTCTCAACTTTAGATATTCGCTCCAGCTACCAAGCTTCTTTTTATCTTTAAACAAAGAATTGAAACCATTAATGATGGCAGTATTAAAAGGAGGAATGATGGTGGGGTGAAGAAAATAAAGGATACTGGCAACAGCAGGCCCAAGTCCTTTTATTTTTAAACTGTCAAGCCTGATAATTTCCTTAATAATTTGTTCTTCTGATTTTGCATTGAGACAGTTTTCCAAAAACTGCCCGAAAGCCAGTTTATTATTTTCGTTCTCATAAATATCTGGAATCCTCAACTTTGGTTTCCAGTAAAAAGGATGGGATGCTCCTTCAAATACCTGCTTTTGTTCTGTAATGCAGGTCAGTACGAACTCTAATGATGAGCCTTTAAAATCATTTGGAAACCTTTTGTTCTTGATATCATCAATCACCTGCATCACGCCACGCCGAATGGAACGAAAAGCCTTTAGCCTTTCTTCGTTATTTATAAACCAGGTGTTATAAACTGACTGCTTATCTTCTTTGTATTGCCGGATAATATGGGTAATGCTATTGTTCATACTTAAAATATTACAGCAAAATACGCTATTGTATGAAAAGAGCATAAAATGAAAGAGACTGAGTAAACTCAATCTCTTAACATTAAGCCCTATGGGAATTTAGAAGCTCCTTATTTTAAAACAGGTTTTGAAAACCAAATACTACAATTTGAATACAATTCCGTTAGGCTTTTTCCCAACCGGAATGTCTTTTACTTTTGTATGCGTAGAAACATTTATGACAGATACAGTATTTGCCCCCTGGTTAGTGACGTAAGCATAGTTGCCATTAAAGGCTATCGCATGTGCATCAGCCCCCGTTGCAAATTCACCATGTTTCATCCAGCTATTGCCACCCATGTCAATATAATAAGCAACCTTTCCATTGGTAGCATCACTTACCCATAATTCATTGGCTGTGGAATTATAAGCCGCAAAACCAGGCTTAAAGCCCAGCATTATTGTGGCAAGATTCGTATTGGAGGCAACATCAATCACTGAAATACTTTGGCCGTCTTCATTGTCAATAAACATTTTACCAATTGATGAAGGCCATGCACCCACGGGATTCATATCTACATTCACAGTAGCAATAACAACTTTTGTAGAAGGATTAATTACGGTTACTGAATTACTCATACCGTTGCATACATACGCCTTCGTTCCATCTGCACTAAAAGTAACTTCTGCAGGTTCATCTCCCACATTAATTGTGTTTTTTAATGTGTAAGTCGTAGCATCATAAACCAATACTTTCCCTGACATATCCATCTGTGAAGTCCATATCTCAGACCCATCAGGTGAAAAAACTGCGTTGTGATTCATCACCGGCACTTCTAAGTTCTTTTTTAATACTCCTGTTACAGCATCCATAACAACAACCATCCCTTTCATGCCGGGCATTCCCCCGGTATGGCCTGCACTTAAGTCCATTCCTGGTACTCCAATTGCCAAGTGGTGGTTTTGGCCTGACTGATGATGGTAGATGTGATGGGGCCACATAATCATGCTACCGGCACTGTTCATTAAATCTATACTGTCAGTAACTGTGTTGCTGCTTAACTTGATAACTGAAATGGTACTGCTTTCACCATTTATTACATAAGCTGCCGGGTAGTCAATATTCTTTTCATTCATCGGCATGTCATTCTTTTTCTTACAGGCAGATACATAAACAGCCATAGAAATAACAGCCAGTAAAAACACATTGGATTTTAAATTTTTCATTTTTATTTGGTTTAGATTATTGATTGTTAAAGTATGATACAGTGACATCAGGTGCAGGGTTGCCTGACTAATAAATTAATTTTCTTCAGGAAAATGAAGATGATAACTTTAAATAATTGCTCCCTTACATATACTTATTTAACCTGCGCATTATTAATTGGAACACGGTCTATATACTGCGTTACCCTGTCAATTTTGTCATTATCGTTAAAATGAAATACCATGTGCATACGCTGATTCATTTCTTTACCTGACTTATACCGTGCATGCACCATACTCCAGCAAAGTGCATAGTTACCTGGCAACTGTGCTGGTATAGATGGTTTGGTTACATGAATTGGCAACCACACTTCATCTGAATACGAAAGTGACTCTATCATTTGAGTTCTTCTTTTTTCCAATAGTCAGCAATTGCCGGTTTGCCGGCGAGGCTATCCCCGCCATTCCAGCGGAACAGTGCATCATCTGAAAAGCCGGCAAGCCATGCCTCAACGTTTCCGCTGGCAAGTTCGTTCATGCCATTTTTTGCAATATCAATGTATTTATCATCGCCAAAACCATATCCCTTGTCAGTCATTGGCATATTGTGTTCCCCGGTATGTGCTGTTTTTTCATCATGAGTATGATTTGATTTTTCATTGCTGTTGCAGGCAAAAAGAAATAAAGTAATAAGAAGGGAAATTAATCTTGTTTGCATAATTGTTGGTTTTGAAGGTGGAGTTTATTTGTTTCTGTTTCTCAATGCAGGATGAAACGTAAATATCAATGTTGCGCCGAAAGTGGTAAGCTTTAAGTTGCTGTCATTTATTTTTGTAAGAGGTAGTTTGATGTATGGTTCTGCAGCAATACTCCAGTTTTGAGAGAGTTTTCTTTTTACACCAATAGAGAAATTGGATGTGAGGGAGGTAAAAGAACTGTTCATATTGTGGTATATGCCTGCATGAGTCCGTTCGACAACAGTACTGGCATCTATCAGGAAGGTATAATCAATGTTTTCCATTCTCATTTTGCTGATGGATAAACCGGCTCCGGCATAAAAACCTGTTTTCTTTTGTGGTGAGAAATGATAAAGGAACATAACAGGTATTTCAATAAAACGACAATAGCCATTTGCATGCTGAAGGTTGATGCTGCTGTATGAAGGTAAATTGAGTTTTGCTGAGTCAAAAGAAATTACCTTACCATCTGCATTGAAATATTTCTTAGATATTAACAACCCGGTTCGGAGTTCTATGTTTGGCGTTATCCTGTAACCCATCAGCAATCCATAATCCAATCCTTGCTTTGATATGTGGTTGAATTTTACGTCGTTGAAATTCGTGCCGGCGATGGCCGCAATTGAAAATCTACTATTACGTTTAATTTGTTTTTGAGGCTTTGAAGTTGATATGGAAAGATTTAATGTTGAATCAGCTCCAGAGAAAGTAGTTACTGAAGAATTATTTACTCCGTTAGTTGGATTTGCAGTTATTTCTTCGGGGTTAAAATCAATTGCTTTATGAGCCACGGCGTTTTGCTGAAGTGTATCGCTAGTAGAACTCATCAAAAGACTGTTGGTTTCTGTAGGAATATCTGATTTGTTGTTGGTAAATAATTGTAAAGTTGAAGAAGTGTGAGAGGGTCGTGATTCTTTTTTAATTATGCTGGTTTTTCTTTTATCAATTTCATCAGAATGTTTTGAAAGCAATATATTATCACTTCCATTTTCATAGACTAAAGTATTTTCCTTAGAATCATTCACCTGTTGTAACTGTGGGGCCCTATTAAGGGTGTTTTGAATATTTTCAGTCGCAATGGTTTTCTGAGTATTACTTTGGTTAGTCTCATCTGTTTTTTTGATTGGAGAAGAAAGTTGCGTTTCTTTAAGATTTGTGTGTTTTACATTGTACCAGTCATTAGAAGACAGATAAACAATTCCCCCAATAAAAACAGAGAATAGCATCCAGAAGAAGACAACCCTTCTCCGTTTCTTTTTTACCGGCAATTCCCTGTGTAATTGCTGTTCCATCTTATCCCAGGTAGGAATAAGAGACGAATCATGAAAGTCCTCTGCTGCTTTCTTGCTAAGCTCAAAAAGTTTATGGTCGTTACATTCAGACATATTTTTTAACCGTCATTTTTTTTTGAAGTTCGTTCCTAAGCCAGTTTTTTGCCTTAAACAGGTTGGACTTAGATGTCCCCGTTGTAATACCCAGCATATCGGCGATTTCCACATGAGTGTAACCATCTATCACATACAGGTTAAATACCATACGGTAAGCTGGGGGAAGTAATGTAATGCTGTTGAGAATTTCCTGGTAACTCATGGTATCAAGCACAGATTCTGCATCGTCTTCCAGTTCGGCAAGCATAAGTAGTGCGTCTTCGGTATACATTATTTTGGGATGAAACTTCTTGCGGTAGTTGATGCAGTTGTTAATGAGAACCTTTTTAAACCAACCTTTAAAGGCAGCTTCATTACAGCCATAAAGTTCTTCATTGTATAAATGAAGGTTCTTAAACACTTTTATAAAACCATCGCACACCAAATCCTGAACTTCTATTGTGTGCGAAGCGTAACGAAAACAAATATTTGCTGCAAATTCCTTCAACCATTCAAATAACATCCTCTCACAGCGCCGGTCATTGGCTCTGCAACCATTCAGCATTTCCCTTAGCTCAGAATTGGTATAAGGCAAAAATTAATTTTTTCTGTAAAGATATTTAGTCAATGGTACAACTAGATTAAGAAAAGGGTTGCCTGAAGGACTGTTTATTTTAAAAACCTGTATTAATTGATACGGCTGAGGGTCTTGCTTTTACCAAATAACCGCAGCCCGTGATATCCGGTTACTATGGCAGTATTTTTATCTTTTAGTCTGATATAGCAATTGGCTGAATGGTTCATATCCGGAAGTTGTATTTCACCACTATTCCACTCTTTATCACCTGCATCATAAGTTAAGTCCCACAATACCTTTTTACCAATTTCTGCCTGTTTTGCCGGTTCTTTTACCCAATATATTTTGCCATAGTATTTCCCATTTTCTTTATAAACATTAATTCGTTTACTGCCATCCTGCAATTGCCAATTGCCCAGTATATCATCTGCCGCTGTTTGTGAAAAAGAACTCATACTCAAGGTTGTAAAGACAGCCAGCAGCAAGGTTGTTTTAGATTTCTTTTGTATTTTTTTGCTAAAGGGATATAAAAACTGCTTCCAGTAATTTTTAGGGAAGTTTCTTTCTTCCGCAATGCCTATTGCGCCCAATTCTGTTTGCATTTTGGGATTGTCATAAGCAGTTCTGAAAATATGGTCCCAAACGGTAAGCCATGCTCCATAGTTCACCTGTGCATCTTTATGATCGGCACGATGATGCCACCTGTGCAATTCTGCCACACAAAAATTTTTTTTTAGAATGCCCGATTTGTAATCCAGGTTGGTATGCTGCATAAACATATTAACTGCCAGCAATGCAAGGGCTGTAATAATAACAACTGGTGGCGTTCCTATAACCATGCAAACAATAATGCCAGGGCCACCCTCAATCAATTGATGCAGCGCATGCCGTTTATCACCATTCAGGAAATATAACCGCTCGGAACTATGATGGATGGCATGAAGGTTCCATAAAAACTTATATTTATGGCTTTGCCAGTGTACAAAGAACAAGAAAAAGTCAATGATAGTTAAAGCTAAAATTACCTGAAGCCAAAATGGTTGTTCTGTTGGAAACCAGTTAAAAAAACTGATACTTTGTGCCAGTAAAATCAGCAGATATTGAGCAGCCAGTTTAATACAATAATTAATTATATAATAAGTAAGGTCTAAATTCCAGTCACCTTTTCCTTTTACCCAATCCTTTTCATAGGGCATCCATCTTTCAAGCAACAATATAAATAATCCAAAAAGAGATATTACGGGGATAGTAACCATGTATTGATTATAGCCTGATTGGATTCCAAATATTAAGATAGCGGATGCTGCTGCCATTATCACGGGATAGATACTGAATTGAAACAGCTTCTTCATTTATTGAACATTTTAATTCAGCAAAAATGTTCAACAATGCGCTAAAAAGCTTGAATAAACCTGCTATTGTTTAAGGACTTCCGAAGGCGAAACACCAAACATTTCTGTAAATGTGCGGCTCAGATGGGCCACATCAGCAAAGCCGCCTTCATATGCAGCCTGTGTAAATGATTGCCCCTGCATTACGGCTTTTAAGGCTGCCTGCATCCGGCACCAAAGCACATATCTGCGAAAAGGAATGCCTATCTGTTCTTTGAACAAATGAGCAAAACGGCTTTCAGAAAGAAAGACTTTTGAAGCAATAGCTTCTAAAGTAATTTCTTTATGTAGAGATGATCGAATGCAAGTCAAAGCATTCATAACTCGAGGTTCAATGCCTGTTTTTTTAGTACCGAAAGTGGTGATTGATTTAATAAGGAAATGAATAATTTCAACAAAATCTTTACCGTCTGTTGAATCAGATTTAAACCAATCAATAAATCTTCCTCTGGTTTCGGCAACCTCTTTATCCAAATAATGAATGACTCCATGTTTTTTAAGCTGAAGTTTTTTTTCAAGTTGTAAAGCAAGTGATAATTCTGCATCAAGGTAGATAAAAATATAAAAATCGTCCTCCCCGCAGAACTGATGGGGTAAATCGGCTGCGATGATGCTACACTCACTCTTTTCAAATTCTACGCCATTTGTAGAAAGCAAAAAAGGCTTATCAAAAGCTATTACTATCTCCAAAGCATGATGTAAATGTAATTTAGTGATAACTTGCCTGCCTATGTACACAGCCAGACCATCATGAATTTGGAGTTTAAATGTTTGGTTCATCTTTTATTTGCAGCAACTTTTACCTTGCTGCATGGGAGGGCAAGCAATACTACCATAACTGCAAAATACACAGCAGTCGCCTTTATTTGGTTTTAGTCGGGCTTTACAGTTTTTGCACTCATAGAAATACTGGCAAGCATCTGTTGGCATTACTTCTTCCTCTTTGTGTCTGCAAACAGGGCATGTAATAATTGATAATATTTGGATATTCACTTGCAACAGTCCTTTTTTCGCACAAAGATAGCTTTGAAGATTTTCCAGAAAAACTGTCCTATTGATTTTATTGCAGTCATTACAACATTGTTAATAACATTAGCCCACTCATGCAAATCATCAATCCATCCTCAATAATGGTGATGGTACTCATGGGTAAATTAAATACAGCACCAAGGCAGGCACATTTTATTTTTCGTTTGTTAAAAACGCTTTGTAAAACCCCAACAATGCTTACCGTCATTACTACAAAGGTAACAATATTGGTAAGGATTGGATTGAACCCGGTTAAGAAAGCTAAGCCTAAAGCCAGTTCAGTAAACGCATAAACATAGCCCCACCCGTTCCACCTTTTTGCTACAATATCATACATGCGATAGCTCTCAGCAAATCCTTTCAGGTTAAGTAATTTAAAAAAGGAGAAAACCAAAAAGAACCCTGCCATAAAATGATTCATCCAACGCATCCATATAAAATCTCCCTGCACCCATTCTGCCAGCAATGTAATACCTGTGATATATCCAAAAATCAGCAGTATGGGTTTATAGATTTGCAACCAGGATTTTGTTTTTTCATCCTGCACGGTCGATACAGCCGCATGAAGTTGATGGTTAGTTTCGGAAAGTTGGTATTTGGGATAATCCTTTAATGCTTCTTTTAGCCGATTAGTTGAGATATGTTTGTCCATGTCAATAGTGGCTTCTCCTTTGGGCAAATCAATGGTTACATTTTTTACTCCTGGTACTTTTGATAAGAGGCTTTGTACTTTAGCCTGGCAACCGGTACAGGTCATGCCAGTTACGGAATATGTATGTGTCATAACTTAATAATTAACAACACAAAGTTCTATTCAATTTATCACTAAATGTTATAGAATTATGGAAAAGAGTTATACCTATTTGATTTTAACCTTATCTAAGGGCTTACGATAAGAAGAACCTAATTTTTTGAAATGACTCGGTGTAAGCCCGGTAATTTTTTTGAATTGAGAGGATAAATGCCCCACACTGCTATAACCTAACTTGTAAGAAATCTCACTCAAATTTAGTTCGCCATACACCAGCCATTCTTTTACTTTCTCAGTTTTTTGAAGAATAAAAAACTGTTCAAGGGTTATGCCTTCTACCTCTGAAAATAGCCGGGAAATATAACTATAGTCTTTATGCAGTGCGGAGCTTAAAAATTGAATAATGCTAAAATGCTCCTCTATATCACCTGACTGAACTTTTTTAATTAGTAGCCCTTTAATTATTTCAATCTGCTTTTGCTTTTGGTCATCCAAAATTTCAAAGCCCAGCAAATTCAATCTATCAGTTAATTGAAGCAATTGTTTTGCTGTAGTCTTTTTTTGCAACACAACCTCTCCCAAATTAATCCTGATTGTTTTCAAGTTAAGTTTTTCAAGCTCCTGGCTAACAGCCGTTACACAACGATTGCAAACCATGTTCTTTATAAATAAAATCATAAGTGTTTATACGTATAAGAATGAATTTAATTATTGGTATTTCTACTGGTTGCAATATCGCTATTTTAAACAAAGCTATGGCCGTATTTTGAAAGGTTGTTTAAAGTTGTAGTAAGGGAGCAAATAATTTCTTTGCCTTTACGCTGCCATATTCCACCACTGAATGTTTCAGCTTTTTCTTATCCATCACTTCAACTTTGTCAGCCACTTTCTTCAATACTTCGCTGCTATCTTCCGCCAGTGATTCAAGATTATTTACTAAATCAACCAATAAAAATTCGGGTGTTATTTTTTTAGGGAAGTGAGGTTTTATCTTAAACTGAAATGTTTTATTACCCAGTTTAAACTCTCCGTGCCGTTTATGATTATACACCGTTCTTTCATTATACAATTGGGTGGTACCTACACCCAGGCTGTTATATATATTTGGTGTGGTAAGCAAAAAGCGATGGTCTTTTAAAAAACTTTCAACCAGCATATTTTCGTCAGGCGGTGTTTTGCCAAAAGCACTTTCTTTTGGGTAATAGTATAGCCCCTGAGACAGTTTTTGTAAAGTCCCTTCCTGCACCAACTCATCCAGGTGCCGGTCAACCGACTTAGACCAATTGGCCAGCTCAGTACGGCGATAAACCTCACCCGGCTTTAATTGCCTTTTTAATTGCTGTAACCTGCTCATATACTTTTTATTTACTGAACAAAAGTACAATAATTTTTGACAACTAACTGTTTTTTAATTTAAAATTCATGCAAATAGTAAATTATTACATTGATAATCAATTAAATGATTTTTTATTAAAAATGCCTATTTCACAATTGTATTAATATTAATCGAAGAGAAAGGATGAAAATCAGGAGCCCAGCTAATCAGTTGTTCTCCCTTAAGTTTATGATGGGCAATGTTTGGAAATAAATCCATATCAATGGGATGTTTAGCATTGGGATTATGAAATAAATTTAACCCTTCACTCCATGTTTCAGTACAATTTTCATCAACCATATATGAAAATGATATTGGAGTAAATGAATTAGAATTGTGGTCATACCGGTCGCCAACTCTCAATACTTTTTGTTTGCTGGATGAAAAGCCTGCCTGGATACCCATCCTTGTAAACTTGGCAATTGTTCCTGTTGTGCTAAATAATACGCCGCTTATGTTTTCACAATCTGGCTCAAAAAAGAATCCTGAATTTATTTTGGCACCTGTAGGTTTAGTATAGTGTGTTATCTTTTCAGTCTTGGCAAAAGCGGAACCGTCTTCCGAAAAAATTAACTCCTCTCGCTGTCCATATAAATATTCAACCAAAGAAATGTATGACCAGGTCATTGAAAAATCATCATGAAAGTCAGCCACAGCCAATAAGAAAGGTTTGTCTTTTAAATGTGATAATTCCCAATATTTTTTACTCAATTTTGAAAAAAGGGTACTTCCATATCTAAGGGGTATTTCATTTTTAATTTTTGTCAAAATATCTGTCGGCCTCGTTAATTTTTCTTCATTAGGCAAATATGTTGGCGGATTGTTTTTATCCCTTCCCAATGTAACAGCTTCAACTCCAATTTCAGCATCATATTTTTGAATAATAAAATCAGGTCTTTCATGCTTTCTATTGACTAAAAACTCTTGCTCAGTTAGCGAGGCAAACAAATAAATTTCCCAAAGCCTGGCATCAAATCCATTTAGCGACTGAAATTGTTCGATAAAATTTCCGTCAATATCAGAAAGGTGATTGGCAATTTCTATGATAGCCCTCTTTGAAGGGATAAATTGAGTATCCTCATTAAGTCTTGTAAAATAGGGATGAATTTTTTCCTGATTCACTACAATATTGAATAAATCCATTCCTCTTTCTGGCAGGTTATGCACAACAGATTTAAGATTCTGTGCTGTATGCCACTTCATGGAATTATTCAGCATATCTACGGCTTCAGCTTTGCTGGCAAAACTCACTTTGGTGTCAAACTCCCGGAATTGTCTGTTTTCATCTCTCACCAAAAGCACATAACTAAAATCCCTGTCATATAAATCTAACAGAACCACTCCTAAAATAGAGTTGTCGTCATTTGAATAGTATTCTAACTCCCTTGCAAAATTTTGTACAGCAGGATGCCGTGTAAACAGCATAAAAATATTAAACTGATTCTTCGAAATCTGTCGTATAGTGATTGGTTCAGTTTTCATTAAAATTTCGATAATGTTTGATTTATGAAGTTAAGAATATTCATTTAGCAAGTGTTTACGCACCAGTTAGCCCTACCTCACTTACCATATAATTCCCCTTCTTGGTAAAGTAATTGCAGAATATACAATTGTGAGTTTGGAAAAATGTGAGCAATGTTTCAGAAAACAAAAAATATAGACACCACTTTCAGGTATATCCGGCTATTCAGTGTGGCGTTCTTAGCTGCCTGTGTTATCATATCCCTTTTTATTGCTTACAAAAGCTATCAGTTATCGTCTCAATCTCAGAACAAGGTTTTTATACTGGCAAATGGAAAGGCATTAGAAGCCTATGCAGCCGACAGGAAAGATAATATTCCAGTGGAAGCAAAAGACCATGTAAAAATGTTTCATCATTTCTTCTTTTCTCTTGACCCTGATGATAAAGTTATTCAGGCCAACATTACAAAAGCATTATACCTGGCAGACAATTCGGCAAAACAACAATACGATAACCTGAAAGAGAATGGGTATTATTCAAACCTCATATCGGGCAACATCAGTCAGGAAATCACAATGGATAGCATCATTATTAATACAGATGTGTATCCGTTTTATTTCAGGTATAAAGGGGAACAGAAAATTATTCGGCCCACCACCATTGTAACCAGGAATCTGATTACCGAAGGATACCTGAGAAATGTTTCCCGTAGTGATAATAATTCACATGGCTTTTTAATTGAAAAATGGCGGACGTTGGAGAATACTGACATCAACATTCAAAACAGGTAGTATGTGGTTGTTCAAGAAGAAAAAGAAAGAGGTTCAGTCAGATGATAAAACTACCGTATCTGATAAAGTGGCCGGCAAAATTGCCGGTGTCGGCATTAAAGCACAACAACTATTTGCAGATAATATGAACAGGATATTTATGAACACAGATTTTAAACGATTAAAACTACTACTGATATTTTTCTGCGTTTCTGCAGGTGGCTACAGTATTTATCTTATTGTAAACAGTGTTTTCAGTCCTGAAAGAAAGCAGAAAGCTTTAGAGATACAGCAAATGGATATTCCAAAGCACTTTAATAAATCGGGAGATGAAACCATAATGCCGGAGGCAACTATAGATGAACAAACTTATTTACAAATACAGGATTTTAGAAAATACATGGATAGTTTAAAATTGAACAGAACGAATGAATACGACAGCATTCTGCAGGCCCGGCCGGGTTTGATGGATAGTGTGCAGGTGCTGGAACAAATCTATTTATCACAAAAACAAAAATGAAGTGTATGAGCAGTGTGCAAAGGTCGCAGGCCTTCCTGCGGAAAAGAAAAATGATGCTGGTGTTACCGCTGCTGGTAATACCATTTCTCACAATGGCGTTTTGGGCATTAGGTGGAGGAAAAGGTAATGAACCTGTTCTTGCAAACGAACAAAAAGGATTAAACCTTAACCTTCCCGATGCTAAAATGAAAGATGAAAACCTTACTGATAAACTTAGTTTTTATGATAAGGCTGATAAAGATTCGGCAAAGTTGGAAGAATGGATGCGGACTGACCCGTATTACCAGCAAAAACAAGATACGGGTTACATACCAGTGAATGAATTGGAATTGCTTACTCAAAACTCGGCTTCAAAATATAATCAGCGTCTCAATTCATCACCTTATGAAATAGCTGAAAATAACCCTGAACAAAAGTTGCTGCAAAAATTAGCATTATTACAAAAGGAAATCAATAAACAACCTGAAACTGAAAACACAAATGTTGAAGAAAGTTCATTGCCCAATCAGGGTGATGAATTTTCTAACGAAGTGGACAGACTTGAAAACATGATGTTAACTATGGATAAAACCAATACCGGCGACCCTGAAATGCAGCAGCTCAACGGAACTTTGGAGAGAATATTAGACATACAGCATCCGCAACGGGTAAAGGATAAACTCAGAGAAAAATCTTTGCAACATAAGCAGGTGGTATTTGCTGTAACCACTTCACCCAAACTGGCGAATGTAACGCTGATTGATACGATAAAGAAAAAACTAAACACCAGCAATCAATTCTACGGAGTAACAAAAGAGAGTGAAGAAACTAATGAGGGATTTGCAATTGAAGCGGTGGTGCACAGTAATCAGTCATTAGTAAACGGTGCTGTTATTCAGTTACGGCTTTCTACAGATGTTTTTATAAATGGTGTACTCATCCCGAAAGGAACTCCTGTTAACGGAATTGCATCATTAAACAATGAGCGGCTGGAAGCAGAAATAAACTCCATCCGTTATAAAAATCAACTATTCCCTGTAAAAATAGAACTCTACGATTTGGATGGTTTAACTGGCATTTACATTCCTGGTTCTATCAGCCGGGATGTAGCAAAAAATTCCGCAGATAACAGTTTACAGTTAATGGAGCTTACCACACTTGACCCATCGTTAAAAGCTCAGGCCGCAGCAGCAGGCATTAATACTGCAAAGCAATTACTAACCCGTAAAGTGAAACAGGTTAAAGTGATGATTAAAGAAGGATATAAAGTTCTGCTGAAAGATAAAAATACTGAAACCGATTAATGAACATAAAATAGTAAAGCAATGAAAACAATAGTGAGTATGATTTGTGGGTGCCTTATAGTAATGTTTAGTCATGCACAAACAAAGTTGAATATTACAACTGACAAAACAACAAGCCTTGTATTTCCTTTCGCCATTAAGCATGTTGACAGGGGTACAAGCTCTGTACTGGCGCAGCAGGTAAAAGAAGCACCTGAAATATTATTAGTGAAAGCAGCCGCAAAAGATTTTACAGAAACAAATCTCAGTGTGGTAACGGATGATGGCAGCGTATATGCTTTTACAGTTAATTATGACAGTAAACCTGCCGTATGGGTACTTTATCTACCAGTAAACAGGACAGCTACTATCAGTTCTTATGCCAATATGATATTGGACAATGAAAGGACTATAAAAAAAATAAAAGATAAGAAATACAACATGCAGGCAGGCATTAAGGGAATTTACATTAAAGATAATATCATTTACTATCATCTATACATCAATAATGATGGCACAGTTGATTACGATGTGGACCTGCTTCGATTTTTTATTAAAGACAAAAAAAGAAGTAAAAGAACGGCAGTGCAGGAAGTGGAACAAAAGCCTGTTTACATCACGGGTAATCACAGTAAGATTAAAGGGAACAACTATTCAGTTTTTGTTGTGGCGCTGGAAAAATTCACCATACCTGACAAAAAGTATTTGGTCGTTCAAATAACCGAGAAGAACGGAGGCAGGCATTTTCTGTTAAGAGTAAATAATAAGGCTATAATGAAGTCAAAGGTATTGCCCGATTTGAAATGATAACAGAACATCCCATAGCAGATGAAGTACTCGACCTGGTAACTATTGCATTATCGAAAGGCGAAAAGTACATGGCCTATAACAACAGCCTTTATTTTATAGATGAGAGAGATGTACATTTTTTCAAAACAAGGGATGAAGCTGTTGAATTTGCAGAAAACAATATAAGTGACCGTGACAGGTTCGCTGTACTTCATTTCAATTCAGTAAAAGATATTTTGAATCAAATTCCATACGGGGAACAACTTCATCGCCAGCTAAATCTTGACCCTGATGCAAATGGATTATTTAATAAAGATGGCAATGATTTTACAGACGCATTAATAGACCATTTTGAATCACAGCAATTATCATTATTCGATAAACAATTAAAAACAAATTTTATGAACAATGAAAATCTTCAGTATTTGAAAGACAACATCAAATACATGGGCTTTGGTGAAACACTTAAAGCAGAGTTGGAAAGAAACATGGGTGAAGGCAAGGGAGAATTTCAATTGCACTTCAAAGCAGAAATTAATAAGAAACCATTTGAGGCCACACTCAATTTCCGAAAGTCCGATTCTACGGACATGTACTTTTTCAACAACTACAATGCTTCATTAGAAAAAAGCAATGGCGAGAAAAATGAGCAAACATTTTACCTGAACAAAGGAAAAGGTGTAACAGCAAAAGAAGCCTACAACCTGCTGGATGGCCGGGCTGTTCACAAAGACCTTACCACCAAAGAAGGCCAGCCATATAAAGCCTGGATACAGCTTGACTTTGAAAACAAAGACAAGAACAACAATTTTGAAGTAAAGCAGTTCCATGAAAACTATGGCTATGATTTGAAAGCTGCCGTGGAAAAATTTGCAGTAGCAGAATTGAACGACCCTGAAAAAGCAAAGGCATTAATGCAATCATTGGAAAAAGGAAATGTACAATCAGTAACTATTGAAAAAGACGGTAGCAGCCACAAGATGTTTATGGAAGCTGACCCTCAGTATAAAAAAGTTACGATGTACGATTCAAACATGAAGATGGTGGCCAAAGAATCACTGGAGCAATACAAATCTGGAATAGATAAAGGCAGCAAAGAAGTAAAGGCAGGACAGGAAAATGATAAAAAAAAAGAGTTGAAACAGGAGCCTAAAGTTGAAAAGGAAAAGCTGGAGAAAAAGAACGGACAAAGCCTGCTGCCTAAAAAACGGGAAAGTAAAGGCAAAGGTTTAGGGGTGTCATAGTGCATCCCTAAATCATTTCAATAATTATCAAATGTTATGCAATGAATATCCAGAATATATCGGAGCTGAGTAAGCAGTTAGAGGTGCTTGGCTTTCACGATGCAGGTAGCTTACTGTTAAAACGAATCTGTTTTAAACCTGCTAAGTTTTATCTGCTTCAGAGAGTGATTAAAGAAAAAGATACAATGCTTTTCAGTTTGTATTTTGAACTGTTACAAAAAACTGATAACTATCGTCTGCAATACTATGATGTAACGCTGCAAAAAGCAAATGGCGGTTTAGCCTTGCCTGTTGATGGCGTAAACCCTGCAGAATTAGAAAAACAGATGGCGGCTATTGACTGGAAAAAAGCATTCAGCCTTGATGATAAAAAGTCATGGAACTCCGAAGACAAATCAACCTGGGAAACAGAATCGAGAATTTCAGGTATAATTGAAAGCCTTTCCATACTTGAAAAATCAGAACTGGGAAAAGTTATTGCATCTACATTGAAACAAAAGTTTTGGGCAGGTACGTTGCATCAGGAAATAGTTGGCTCAATCCCACTTGTTAAGAATAAAGCAGATGTTAACCAGCGGTTCTATATTTCTGAAGATGGTAGTGGTATAACAACAGATGAGGCCTACCGCTTTCTGCAAAACAAATACATGGAAAAACAATTGCAGCTTAAAAGAAAGCAATCTGATAGTGGTGATGAATCAATTCCAGAAGAATCTAATGGTACATCAGGTAGTGGACTACTGAAGAAAAAGCGAATTGCAGGCAGAGGAAAACGAAACAGAGTTAACCAGGATTAAAAAGTATGGACATCTTTCCACCACTAACAGGCTTTTATGCTGCTATAGCCTCCGATACCCGTATCGGCGCTTCGCATATCAGCATTTACATGGCGCTACTGCAGCAATGGAATATTACTGGTGGAAATAATCCAGTGAAAATCGAGAGAGCTTTAATTATGAAGACCGCCAAAATAAATGCCCGGCAGACCTATAACAAATGTATAAATCAGCTACAGGAATATGGTTATATAATTTATGAACCTTGTTCCAATCAGTTTGAAGCAAGTGTAATTCACTTGAAAAATATAGAAATGAAAACATAATAATAAACCAAATTTCAATAAGAGGAGGTGTGATATGGCAAGTGTGAAACCGGAACAGGTAATTGAAATTTTAAAGAGGCATAATGTGCATATCTCATTGGAGCAGGCTGTCCTGATACTCGACTTTATGTTTAAATTTGCTAAGTTATCATTAACGCAAAACAGAGGCACATGACAGCAGATTTATACATCCGGGTGAGTACAGATGAACAGGCCGATAAAGGTTACTCACAACGGGACCAGGAGGAACGTTTAAGGAAGTATTGCGAAAACAACCAGATAAAAGTTAGGCAGGTAATTTTTGAAGACCATTCTGCAAAGACGTTTAACCGTCCTAAGTGGAATGGTTTGTTGTTTGACTTAAAGAAGAAGAAAAATGTAGTTGATTTTGTTTTATTTTCTAAATGGGACAGGTTTAGTCGTAATGCAGGTGATGCGTACCAGATGATAAATATTCTTCGCAAGCTGGGTGTAGAACCCCAGGCAATTGAACAGCCATTGGATTTAGCAGTACCCGAAAATAAATTGATGCTGGCATTTTATTTAGCAGCCCCGGAAGTTGAGAACGACCGCAGGGCGTTGAATGTTTTACTTGGAATGAGAAAGGCAAAGAAAGAAGGCAGATGGATGGGAGTTGCACCTGTCGGCTATGCAAATAAAATAACAGAGGATGGTAAAAAATACATTGCTCCTGTAGAACCAGAAGCAAGTATTATGAAGTGGGTTTTTGAAACTCTTGCCGAAGGTCAGTTGAATATTGAGCAAATAATGAAGCAAGCATTTCAAAAAGGGATAAAAACCTGCCGCTCTAATTTCTGGAATCTTTTACGTAACCCTGTCTATTGCGGCCGCATTTATCTTTCAGGATATAAAGAAGAGGAATCAAGGCATGTACAAGGTTTGCATCAGCCAATAATTTCAGAAGCACTTTTTTACGATGTGCAGGATTATTTGAATGGCAAGAAAAGAACTTACAGGGCAAAAGTTGGAAGTATGGATGAACTTCAACTAAGGGGCTATCTCATTTGTCCAAAGTGCGGCAAGTTACTTACAGGCAGTGCTTCCAAGGGAAGAAATGGACGTTACTATTATTACCATTGTGTGTCGTCATGTGGAGCCAGGTTCAAGGCTGAAAATGCAAATCAATTATTTTCAAGTGAGCTTAAAAAATTAGTTCCTAAAGCCGGTATGACTGAAGTTTATAAAGTGGTTTTACAGGAAGAATTTAAAGCCCAAACAAAGTCACAGCGGGACGACCTAAGGCAAGTAAAGGATGCTTTGGAAAAAGCCAATACAGAGCTTACAAATGCCCGCAAATTACTTTTGGCAAACGAGATTGAGCCGTCAGAATACAGGTCAATAAAATCCGATTATGAAAAGAAAATTACCGGGCTTGAATCAAAATTGATAGAGTTATCGCAAGAAGGTAAAAGCATAGAACCTTTGCTGAATAAGGCTTTAGCCACTTTAACATCATTAGATAAACTCTACGAAAAAGCTGATAACAAAGCTAAAAGAGAAATCATTGGTTCGATATTCCCCGAAAAACTCGTTTTTGACGGATTTCAATATCGAACCGCCCGATTGAATGAAGCTGTTTCGCTGATATACAGTATGGACAAAGGTTTCAACCAAAATGAAAATGGACAAACCGAGTCAATTTTCGATTTGTCCACTTTAGTGCCCAGAACAGGAACATAACCGGCCTAAATCAATATCTTCTGATTATCATTATTTTATACTCAAATAGCTAGTAATCAAATAACTGTGATTTTGTACGGTGTGTTGTATGGTGTTTTAAAGTGTCAATATTTGTTTTATATTTGTCAGTAACTGTGTCAGTGAAATTTCTATGCCGTACTACTTAGACAAGCCCAAACAAGACAAACCTACTGCAATTTTCCTGAAGCTCTCACTTCCGGAAGGCCGATTTGTTTACCCGGTTAAAGAAAAAGTTCATCCTAGCGACTGGATTAACGAGCGAACTAAAGATCGTACGGTCAACACAATACTTAATCGAATTGAAGTAGCAGTAGAAGAATTCATTAGTGACCATAAAAGGCTAAATAAGCCGATTTCAGCCAAAGAACTCAAAGATGAACTTGACTCCCTATTGAATCGAAAAACAAGAGCTTCGGGGTTCTTTGGTGCCATAGATTCAATAATTGATGATCGGGAGATTGGCCGCGCAACAACTGGAAAAGGGAAAATATTCTCAGCCGAGACGATCAAGGGGTACAGACACTCGAGAGACTTGTTGTTTCGCTACAATCCTAAATTGAACTTTAATGACATAACCCCGCAGTTCTATGACAAGTTAATCTCATATTTTAACTCAAAGAACTACTCGATCAATTCCATTGGTAAAGTGATCAAGAACCTTCGCGTATTTATGGATGCAGCCCACGAAGCCGGGTATCACTCAAACATGAGTTATCGTAAATTCAAAGTTCCGGATGAGAAAACACCAGACATTTATTTGACCATTGAAGAACTGGACCGAATTTACAACCTCAAGGATCTGAATGATCGATTGGATTTAGCCAGGGATTGGTTTATTATTGACTGCTTTACCGGCCTTCGAATTGCAGATATAAAACTTCTCAGCAATTCAAATTTGAATGGAGATACGATTAAAATAGTCAATGAGAAAACCGATATCGTAGTTGCCATACCGGTGCATAAATATGTTCGTCAGATACTTGAAAAGTGGGGAGGCTTCCCTCGCAAAATTTCCGATCAGAAATTGAATCAATACATAAAGGAGGTTGCTCAGCTAGCGGAAATCAATCAGCCTTTTTTGTACAGCGTCACAAAGGGAGGAATAAGGAGAGATGAGTATTATCAGAAGTGGGAAATGGTGTCAAACCACACAGCTAGAAGATCCTTTATAACGAATTTGCTGAAAGCCGGCTTGAATCACAATGAAGTTATGAAACTAGCCGGCCTGAAAAAAATGACAACTCTGCAGCGATACTACAAGGAAAGTGAAGATGAAGTAGCTGATCGATTGAAAAGCCACCCATTCTTTACTTAGAACTACCAGTCGTTAGAAGTCTTTGTTGATTTTACTGAAGCCTTGAGAGATGAAGAAAGAATCGAAGCTTCGTTCTCGGCTCTCTTCTTCATATTATTCCATAATTCATTTAAGCTTTCTTTGAATTTCTTACCTCCGTAATTACTTTTTAAAGTTGAGGGGTGCACGTTACTTGTAGTTAACACATAATCTGATACGTAATTGGTTCCCTTTTCTTCATCGTCAACCATAAAAGGACCAATCTCGAAACGATACTTACCATCTTTCACTTCAATGTTAATTTTATATCGAACACTCCCGTAAATTGGAGTTTTCAGGCCCATTACTTTAATGTATTCAACATAAGAAAACGAACCCATTCCGAGGAACTGTCCATTTTCTAGATCGTTGACATCAACCACATTTTTGGTGTTTTTGAAAGTATTATGGAACCATTCACGCACCTGCAAGCCTATTTCTTTTTTAGATAATGAGTCCATTTTAACTACTTCTCTGAACATCAAAGAAGAATCGCTTTGAGAATAAACACTTGTACAAATTAAGATTGATACAATTAAGGATAGTGTTTTCATTGATTTATTTTTTAGTGAAAGTTAATGCCTAAAGAAACTTGAAATACTTCAGCTTTTGAGTTCCCGCTTGATCGATTATTCAAGTACAATGTAGTTGTAAAAACCTGGTATTTGCCCAGAATCATGAAGCTAGCTTTTTTGGTATTGCCGAAAACGATTCCGGCCCCTGCATTGAAGAAACTTAACCCTTTGATATAAGTTGAAGGCGCAAGCTTTTGATTGTAGATCAGTACACCTCCTTGAACATCAATTACTGGGCTTATGTTGCTTTTGCTTGATGACAGACGAAAATTGAATCCAACCGGATAGCTGAATCCATCGTCGGAGATCTTTGCAAGACCACCGACTATACCAATTTGCGCAGGGGATTTGTGTGTAGTGAGCATTGAGAAAGTAGCTCCCCCGTATGTTTTGTTTTCAAATAAATAGGCAGTACCAATCAGAGAAACATTGATCTTTTCCTTTTTGGTATTAGTTTTTGTTTGCCCAATACAAACGAAACATGACATACTAAAAAGTAATACTGTATATAGTCTTGACATATTAGTAGTTATTGAAGTTAATTCCAATTGCCAAATTGAAAGCATTGGTAGTGAAATCTCTTTTATATCCCTGAGAAGTAATACGGTTAACAAACCCCTGGAATTTTGCCATTACATAAGGGCTTCTTTTTTGATTTGTACCGAAAAGAAATCCAAATCCAGTATTGAAGTGGAAAACACCGTTCGTATAAGTCTTCTTGTTCTTATAGGCAAACATTCCAATCTGGGCAGTTGCCATAGGAGTTACTAACTTTTTTGTTGTTTTTATTCGAAACTCAAGTCCTAATGGGATACCAACTGTATTGTCTGAGAAGAAGATAGTATTAAAATGAAATCCCGCTTGCATTTTGTTCCTACTATCAGTCAGAAAAGATAATCCTGCTCCAAAAGCTGATGTGTTTCCTTTGAATATGTAGCCATTTGCTGTAATCCCCATAGAGATGCCTTGAAATTCAGGCTTAGCTTTTTTCTTTTGTTGTGAGAAAGAGTTGTATGATACAACGAAAAAGATCAGACTTAAAAAGAAAGTTTTCATTAATGTGTAAATTTATAGTTAGAACATCTTTGACACTGTGCTTTATGCGCTATTCATAACCTAAATCCTTAACCTTATGTCCCGTATCTGTATTACTTGCCGGAGATCTTGCCCGGTGTACGAAGATCTAAAACGTGATCGGAAATTGCTTTGCCCACACTATCACGCAAATCTTCAACAGGCTTCTGTTGTAACATGGATGAAACCTGAATTACTTGCTCAAGGGTTGCGCTTAACTTGGCCTGTAAAATCTGCTGACTTTCAAGCAGAGCATTTAAACTGAGCTGAATAGACTCTTTCAAGGTCTTTTTGTCATCCAACAGTTCAGAAATCCTTTCTTCGATGCTCATGGTTATCATGTGTCCGGAGAGAGGATTTTCTTTTGCAGACTCTTTATTAGACGAATATTTACCAATTGTTTCATGTGAAACTTTTAGCTCATTCCCGAAATAGGCATAAAACTTCTTCAATAAGCCTTCGCTTGGGGATTTCTTTTTTGACAGCATTTGAGATACCGTTGGCATTGAAAAGCCCGTGGCACTGGCTATAGAAGCCACTGGAAACTTGAGTCCGAGGCTTTCTACGTCCTTATAAAACTGCTCTATGTCTTTTTCGCTTACCAAATCTGCAACAATGTTTCAAAAATAATTTAAAAATAACTCAAAAAAACTTTGACAATAATTTGGAATATTAGCCAATTGTTTATTACCTTTACTCCACAATACACAAACAAACATACCGAAATATGGAACAAGTACCAAACACGCCAAACAAGACCGATTTGGAGTTAGCGAACGAGGCCTTGGTAGCTATTAAACCAAACATTTCGGCCGAGGATAGAAAGGGAGCACCAGCTTCTACACCGGTTATCTCAATCTACCTGAATGGCAGAGGCCGTGATCTTGATATGGCTATGAAACTCTTATCGTACTTCAGAGCTAAAGTTCAAGAACGCCGCCAAGAAATCATTAAAACAGCGGTGTAAACCTACGGCCTAATTGATTTACTAACAATACCCGCTTAGTAGTATGGACAACGATTTAAAGGAATTGAGACTAGAAATCAAGGCACTACACCGCAAACTTGATCAAGTAATTCAGCAGCAGCAGAGCCGCTATGTGACGGCCAGTGACATTTTAAAACTCACCGGTTGGACCAAAGAGCAGCTTCGCTACAGAAGAAATAACAATTTGGTTCAATATCGAAAAAACAAATCAGGTGGTTATGAATACAATGTCACTGGAATCGTTGCCCTTAGAGCAGCAGTCTGATAAAGACTTTTTCCGACAGTTTCAAATTGCGCATTACACGAAGAGATTGAGTGAAGCTCAGTCCACAGAAGAGAAATCATTTCTCCGCACCACATTGCACGGTTTGAAAAAAGCTGAAGCTCTTACTTGTGTTTCAAGTGAAGGCCGATTGTTCAGAAGTTAATCTTATCCCTATGATAGTCAAGATCGTTTTTCTAATCCTGTTTGCCCTGTGTTCACTTCTTTGGTTCATATGGACGGACCTAAGAAAAACTATAATCTGGTTAAAAGAGAAGTTATGTCAACACAGGAAATCGTAATACGATTAGCAGCAGCATCAATAATATTTCTGGTTAGTAGAGTGCTTTTGAAAAAGTACGACATAGCAAGCAATCGTTGAAATGCAGTCGAGGTGTTTCTACATCTTGACTAAATGAAGGGGAGCCGATCCGGGGCTTTGAAGTTCGAATCTTTACCCCTTCACTCGCATCAAGCCTATACGTTTCCCCCATTCCATTTTTATGGAGAGGGGTTTATAAAGCAGGGTATAGCAGCGGTAGCTTATTGGCCTCATAAGCCAATGGTCAGTGGTTCGAATCCACTCCCTGCTTCATGCATTTTTATTTTAAATCAGGATGGATGCATCAAAAGAGGTGATCGCACACCCAGACTTTGAAAGTGCCTCTTACTTGTTATTGCAGATGAGTAAACAGGATGCAACGCTTTGAAAGGAAATGGAAAAAAGAGAAAGGCAGTTCAGAGCCTTGCCGTAGCATGCTTGGCCGTAGATAATCTGAATGAAGCATGTGGACAGCCGGAAAGACGGCAATAGCCTCGGGAAGGAACCCGCTTTAAGCAATGTGTTCAAGTTCTTCAGTGATCGCTTCCCGGGCTTTTTTATTGAGTTGGTTTTAGTTGGCATAAGCAAAGTGTTATTCATAATCTACCCCCGTTTGTTTCCACTCATGGGGCTCAATCAACTGGTGGCTGAATGGTAGGCACACAATATGAACTCGGTAGCGGGAGCCGTGAAAATACTCGTAAAGTAATGGCAGCGTAAAGGTTTGAGTGTTCATGCAGGTTCGAATCCTGCCCAGTTGGCGAATTCACTGTTACGTGATTCGGTTTAGTTAAACGCCCGTTGTTTCTACTTCGGGCTCAATTTAAAACAAAAGTCTCTTATTATAAACAAAAGAGGGGCGCACCTCGAAAAGTAGCCCCTGATTTTAGTTTTAAACTAAAAAATAGATAACTCAAAATTATGAAAATTGTTTTGAAAAAACTGAAGTTGACAAACTTCAAAGGCATCAGAGATCTTACAATTGACTTTGATAGCAGAATAACAAACATTTACGGCGATAACGGGACCGGTAAAACTACCATCTTTGATGCCTGGTTATGGCTCTTGTTTGGTAAAGATTCAACTGATAGAGATGACACTAATTTCCAAATCAAAACCATTGAAGGCGATCGTGTCATTGATAAGATTGAACACACGGTAGAAGCCGACATCGTAGCCGATGGCAAAGAGTACAACATTGTTCGTACCCTTCGTGAAGTATGGAGAAAGCCCCGTGGAAAAGAGAACTCAGAGTTCTCTGGCAACGAAACAATTTACTTTTGGAACGGTGTTCCCAAAAAAGCTAGCGAGTTTAAAGCATCAATAGCCTCTTTGATTGATGAAGGTGTGTTTAAACTTCTTACCAATACTTCTTACTTCAACGGAAAGAAGTGGCAGGATAGAAGATCCATTCTAACAGAAATGGCCGGCACCATCACGAAAGAATCAATTGCCGGTACCAATCCTAATTTCTTGAAGCTGCTTGAAGAACTAAAGCAGTACAAAACCCTTGAAGAGTTTCGTAAATCAATCAATGCTTCGAAAAATAAGATCAAAGCTGAGTTGGATTTGATTCCCGCTCGTATTGATGAAGCAAACCTTGTTCTTCGTGACATTCCCGACTTTGCCAATCTCCGGATTCAACGCGAATCAATTCAACAGGAATTGATCAAGATAGATGCTATTATCTCCAAGGACCGTGACGCATTTAAGGACTTGAACAACCTAATTGTATCAAAGCAGAGTGAAGTATATGCTCTTCAACATGAAATTGAAAAGCGTAAGAATGAAATCAAAACGGCTATGTTTGCCAATCGCACCGATCGGGAAACTAAGATTGCTGAATTGAAAAATCGAAAGCGCATTATTGATTCTGCATTAGCGAATTTAAGTCCAAGAATTCTTTCAATCGAAAGCAGCATTAAAAGACTCACTGATGAGCTTCAAAAACTTCGAGCCGCTTGGACAAAGATCAATGCACAACAGTTTCAGAGAAAAGAGTTGGTTTTTGATGAAGCGGATTGCGCTTGTCCTGTTTGTAAACGTCGCTATGATGAACAAATCATCTTAAAAACTCAATCACAAAGGGCACAAGAATTTGAGCAGGAAGAGCAGCAAAGATTGAATCAATTCAATCAACTCAAGGCTCAACAAATTGCTGAAAACACAAGCCAAGGAAAGCTAACAAAGCAAAGTCTTGACGAACAACAGGCATTTTTAATTCAAGCGAATAAAGAACGCGAAGAAGCTATTCAAGACTTAGCTGCATTGAATGAAAAAATACAACAGCTTGAAATTGAGCATACAAGTCTTTCGAATTCCGAGAACCAGGATTATTTAAGGCTTGTAGAAAACGATTCAGAGATTAAGTCTCACAATCTTAATATTTCTGTTATTGAGTCTGAAATTGAAGCATTACAGCATAGCAAAGAGTCACCTTCAAAAGACTATTCTGCCGATAAGAAAATCTATCAAGGCCAATTGGAAGAGATTGATTCTAAGTTAGGTCAAGAAAAAATCATTCAACAAAGTAGGGACCGTATTAACGAATTGAACTCTAAAGAGCGTCAATTGTCTTCTGATCTTGCTTTGCTTGAACAGCAGGAATTTCACATCGAACAGTTTCAGAAACTTGAAATGGATATCGTTGAGAAGAATGTTAACCAATTCTTTTCGCTTGTCAAGTTTAGAATGTTTGATACTACCAATGATGGTAACGAATTCCCTGCATGTATCACGCTCGTTGATGGTGTTCCATTCCCCGATGCTAACAATGCATCTAAGATCAATGCCGGTCTTGACATTATCAATTCTTTGTCAAAATTCTATGGCGTGGTTGCCCCTGTATTTATTGATAACGCGGAGTCGGTAACTGAATTGATCGATTCAGAAGCACAGATCATTCGTCTCGTTGTATCTGAGCCGGACAAGAAGCTAAGAATTGAACTTCCAAAGGCTAAAGAACTATTTGCAATCAATTAAACTAAAAAATAGATGAATACAAATCAAACAGTGAGCGAGCCAATAAGGGAACTAACAGTAGTCCCTGACTCGTTCAACTATCTCGATCCTCAACAATTTGAGCGCATGCAAAAAGTATGCGTTATGTTATCCAGTTCTGATTTGGTACCAGATATGTACCGAATCAATGAAAAGAATTCAAAAGAGAAAGCGATCGCAAATTGCATGATTGCCCTCGAAATGTCCATCAGAACGAAGGCATCTCCTTTGATGATCATGCAGAATATGTACATCGTATATGGTCGGCCTTCATTCTCAAGCAAGTTTCTTATTGCTACAGTAAACACTTGTGGCCGCTTTAAGCCTCTTCAATTCAAAGAGAGAAAGCTAGGCAAGAGCCTTAAAGGTCTCAAGTACATTGAGTATGAGTGGGACGGTGTTGCGAAAAGGAAGCTTCCAAAAGAGAAAGAGTTTACCGAGGATATTGAAGACGTTGGTGTTACCGCCTTTACTACTCCATTGAAGTCTGATTCTCCATTAGAATCAATTGAGGTAACACTTTCTATGGCGATTATGGAAGGTTGGTACACTAAAGATGGTTCGAAGTGGAAAACTATGCCAATGGTAATGCTCCGATATAGAGCTGCAAGTTTTTGGACCAATTCTTTTGCACCTGAAATCAGTATGGGGATGCCGACGGTTGAAGAGCTTCATGATATCACAGATGCAGAGGTGATTGATGTCAAAACCTTTACTAAAAAGGAGGCATCTGCAAATGCTAATAGTACTGTTATTCCTGAGACTCCTGATCAAAATGTAAAATCAGAAGCTGCGCCGGTACCAGAAGAAGCTAAGCCTTCTGAACCATCTCCGAATACAGGTACAAAACCTGCAGAGACGAATAAAAGTAACGATAATCAAAATATGCCCTCAGACGGGCCTGGTTATTAAAATGAAATTGAAAGTAATTGGCAGCAACTCAAGTGGTAACTGTTACATTTTAGATAATGGAACTGAGGCATTGATTATTGAGGCAGGTTGTAAGTTCCATGATGTGCAGGTGGCGTTAGAATTCGATTTGAAAAGAGTTGTTGGGGCTATAATAACGCATGAACACGGCGATCATTCTAAGTATGTTGCCAATTTACTTTCATATGGTATTGATGTTTATGCATCACCGGGTACATTAGCTGCTCTTGATATAGAGAAATCACACAGATCAAAACCAATTAAAAGATTTTGCCATTACAATATTGGTGGTTTCTCGATTCAGCCATTTGATGTATTACATGATGCCGCAGAGCCTTTTGGCTATATCATTCGGCACAAGGACATTGGAAAACTGTTATTTTTAACTGATACTGTTTACACACAATACAAGTTTCCTGAACTGACACAGATAGTAGTAGAAGCAAATTACTGTGAGGAAATAATTGATCGTAAACTAAAGGAGGACCGCAAATTTTTGAGAGATCGTATCATTCAAAGTCACATGTCAATTCAGACTTGTGTTGAACTCTTAAAAGCTAATGATCTTTCAAAAGTTATGAATATTGTATTGATTCATTTGAGTGAAAACAACAGCCACGAAGAACAGTTCATTAAAAAGGCTACGCAAGCGACCGGAAAACTTGTGAAGGTTGCTTCCAAAAGAACTGAGTTTGATCTATCACTATTACCATACTAACACAAATGCAAATTGAAAGGGACATTCAACAGCTTGAGAAAGTATATAACGACATAAAAGAACGTACTGAAAATCTAATACATACGCAGTCTCTTGACTGGTACATTCAGACGTTAGGAATTCTTTGTAACTATCTCCCCTATGTAAATGAACAAATGGCTCGATCAAAGCGATGCCTTAACCAAAGAAAGAAACTTGCATACGAATCAGTTGCTGATGAATTTCAAAACAAGAAGCACTTTTCGCCAATGCTCATTAAAGACTATGTGAATACAATTTGTCAACAAGAGCATTATTGGTATGACTTGAGCGAAAGAATCAGCAGGACATTGGTTCATTCGATTGATTCCCTGAGAACAATCATTTCGGCATTAAAAGAAGAGTTTAAAATTTCAAACTACCATTGATCATGGACATAGTATGTGAGTTCCCGTTGTGCAAAAGACATCCTGAAAAAAATGGCTATTGCATATCTCATAGAATTTATGCTTCAGAACCTTCTAGCTCACAAAGTGATCGTTCTAAGGCTGTCACTGCACAGAAAAAACCAATAGCCAGGTTTTCCGAAAAGAGGCAGAAGCTCCAAGTTAAGTACAACAAATTAGTAAAGGAGATGCTTGCTGATAATAAGATGTGTGAGATCAAAAGTCCGGATTGTACAGGAATAGCAGAAGGGCTTCATCACATTGAAAAGCGATCGGCGCGCAACTTATTAGATAAGACAAAACTCAAGCGTAGCTGCAACTATTGCAACACGTTCGTTGAGAATAATGTCTCATGGGCTGAAAAAAAGGGTTTCATAATTTCTAAACATAAAAAAACGAAAAATGCGTAAAACACTACCTCCAATACATTTGGCGTGTTCGGATGACGGATTGAGACCGGCACTCAATTGTGTGAGAGTTTTGGATGGGATTGCAACTGCAACCAATGCTCATTTAGTCGCCCAGATGAATTTGAGAGAATATTCATCCCTTCCTGAAGAGGCAATTAAAAAAATGAGTGGGATGTTAATTCATAAAGATCTCTGGAAAGAATTAATGGAGGCCACTTTGATCGAGGTGAATGATCAAGACAACTCAATTTATTACGAGAATGGCGGTGTGAAGGCTACAGTAAGTGTAGATACTGATTTGAAATTTCCTGATGTCGATTCTCTTGTTAAAGAAATAGCTAATCAGCTTTTCGATAAGAGGTCTATGGTGGCATTTAATCCGAGATGGATAATGATTGCTGCAAAGTTGTTTCCTTCAGAATCCTTGATTTGTAGATTTTATCAAGATAAAAGCATGATGGTTTTGTTTCCATCAGGTCAAGCAAAAGGATATGTAGGAATAATGGAGACACTCATAAGTGAAGAAGAATCTACTCTTGATTTTAGCTTATCATAAATTTTAGGATTCTATGAAAGTCGCTATACCAATACCAGAATCACAGCTTTCTTCAACCTTATATTGGTTGATTCAAAAAAGGAGTATTACATCTATTGAGCTTCGCGAACTTACCAATTCATCCTATCCACCGGCGAGGATTCACCAATTGAAAAGGTACTATGGTGTTTCAATCCATGCAAAGGTTGAATCTTATGAGAATAAGGAGAAAGGAGTGAAGTACAATGTTTGCCGGTATTATTTACTAAATCCATTGAAAGAAGCCGTTAAAATCTATAAGTCATTAATAGCATGATACGAAAAGGACTCAAGCAGTTTGATCAAGAAACAGTTTTGAAAGCACGAAGTATGTATCAGTCGGGGATGAGTATTAGAGAGGTTGCAGATGCACTTTGTTTGAGTTTTACTTCTACCTATGATGTTGTATTGGGTAGATTGTCGAAAGAGGATGTGAGGAGAATTAGAACAAAGGATAGCCCTATTGATATTGATATGGAGTTGATCAAAGAGTTTCCATCCTTCCCGTTGCGTTGGTCTGAGTCTATGGAGTTTGAGTTGTTTTGTGCGAGAGTAAACATGCCTAAGTATCGGGTAAGGAGCAGGATCAAGGAATTAGGCCTAAAGAAGTCATTTAAGAAGGTGTTTGTTTCAGAATCTATTCCTGAACCAAAACTTCCCTTAAAGCGGCCGGAACCCATATACACGAACTTGAGAACCCCTTTTGGTATTGCTGATGAGTTGCATGCAGGTAACAGAATTTATAAGTAGAACTAACTAGACTTAAATGAGTAGCAAAGATCCAGGTTTCATTTTTTATCCCGGAGATTACTTGAGGGATACTCAGTGCCTGTCTGAAAAAGTTCAGGTAGCCTATGACAGAATCATGTGTGAACATATGAGAAACATATGTATTTCACACGCACAGTACAATTTCTTTACAAAGAAGCTTTCTAAGGAAGAGAAAAAAGAGCTAAGAACAGTTTTGAGCGAAAATGAATCCGGTTTTTTTATCGAGTGGGTTGTTGCAAGTATTTCAAAACGAAAGGCTTATAGTGAATCTAGGCGTAATAATAGGACCTCGAAAAAAAGGGAAGATATGAAACACATATCTGAATCATATGATTCACATATGGAAATTGAAATTGATAATGAAAATAAAAGTGTATTAAAGGGGGTGCAGGGGGAAAGAGATTTGCCTTTGACCGATGTAGAAATTGGCGCAACCAAAGAGTTTGTTTTCCTCACCATGAGACGAAACCTTTCCACCGATCGAGTCAATGAGTATTGGAAATCGTTTTTGATTATTTCGAAGGATGAGTTTTACAATTCCCGATCAAAGCAGTTAGTGCATTTTCGAAACTGGTTAAAAAAGCAGCCCAATGAACTCGATCAACAATCTGTTACAAAAAACACAATCGGAAAGAAGTCTGGAGGTTTCGCAATCATTTCAGAAGCCCTTGGCAGCCTTAACGAGGGAGGAAGTCACGATTCTTGAGAAAAAGTATGCAGAAACGGTTATCGGCCAATTAAGCAGACCGCAAGTGCTTACAAAAGCAGCCGAGGCAATTCAGAGAATTCACGTCATTACAGGTTGGAGTGTTCCGGATGATAAAATATACACCAAGATTTTGATAGAAGAGTTTTCCTTAAAGCTGGTAGAAGGGTTCCCGAATTTAAATTTTCAAGAGGTTGTATATGCTTTTAGAAAGAATGGGATAGGGGTGAAGGACTGGGGTAAGAACATGAATTTGGAATTGATTGTTCAGGTTTTAGCACAATACTCGGAAGAGAGAAAACAGTTAAGTATGCAAGAAGAGCGCATGAAAGATAATCCAACACAAAGGATTTATTCTGAAGAAGAAATCAGAAATGATTACAGAGCGAATGTTGAAGCATTCTATCAGAGATGCAGACGTGGCATTATTCCTCCCGATGATCTTCCTGATTATTTTAAAGAGATACTGGTCTATGATAAATTGATTCATCCAGACAGCAATGATTTGCATGCATTTTTTGCAGACTGTTTACAAAATGGCTTTTTGAATATCTACGTCAAATCATGAATTAAAAACTAACCGCTTATTCATATGAAGACATTTTTATTGCTCTATTTGTCAGGACTCATAATTCAATTGGTTATCGGAATTGTGAAGATTAATGTTTACCGTGAAGACTATAATAAGTTTTTTAAGCATCCGTATCGGATTGCTTTATTGGCTGCAATAAGTTGGCCGATTGTTTTTTTCATTCAAATCAAAAAAGCAAGTGTTAACAATGGAAAAAGGAATTCTGTTTAAGGATCACATGATCAGATCAATTCAATCAAGAACCAAAACAAACACGAGAAGAGAGTTTCTTGTTGATAGGAATAGAGAAATAAAGCAAGTGATAGAGGTTGATAAAGGCCAATGGCTTTTAAAGATTAACTCACGTCCTGATCAGATAGTTACTTGTAAGTATGGCAACCCTGGCGACAAGTTGTATGTTAAAGAAGCGATTCACTTTGATGGGAAAACAAAACACTACCGAGCAAACTTTCAAGATGATCCCAAAAGTGTAAAATGGGTAAGCCCTTTGTTTATGAAAAGAACAGATGCTCGGCTTTGGTTACAGATCACTGATGTAAAGCTAGAAGAACTTCATTCAATATCTGAGGACGATGCGATCGCTGAAGGTATTGAAAGGGTAGGTCCGTGGCTTTGGAAAACATACGATAATTCTGAAGTTGCAACAAGCTCTCCTCAAACTTCTTATTTGAGTCTTTATGCATCGATTAGTAAATATTCAAAAGAAGTAATGGAGCTCCCAATATATGTTTTCAGTATTCACTTTAAACTCATATAAATGAATCCTTCAGCAATGGCCGCCTTTCATCATTTAAAAATCTCACATGAGTACATGATGGACTTTATAAGAAGTGATCCGCGATCGAAAGGTGCAAGTATGTTTTCTATCTACTCCAAAAAAGTAGATTGGATTATAAAGCATATCATCACTGATCCTTCGATACCTGATCGAACAAGGATGAAGTTTAAAGATGAAATGCAATCTGATGTACTGGCTATTGCTGAATTGAATTCTAAATTAAGTCTATTGACACCTGATCAAAGAAATTTTATGGAAGTAGTTCTTGAAAACCTTTTGAAAGGTGAAGAGATTCATGTAACACTAAATGAACAATAATGAAAAAGAAAATCTTAGCTGCTAAAATAGCCGACATCGTACCAGATGACAAGAATTTTAATAAAGGTAGTGAAGTAGGTAAAAAAGCACTTAACAGGTCCTTTCAAAAATTTGGAGCCGGTAGAAGCATTTTAATTGATAAAAACAATCAAACCATAGCAGGAAACAAATCCGCAGAGGCATTTAAAGAGGCAGGGTTTGAAAAAGTATTGATTGTGGAAGCCGATGCCGATACGTTGGTTGCAGTCAAAAGGCCCGATATTGATTTGAATTCAGCAGAAGGCAGAGAAATGGCTTTGGCGGACAACCAAACTCAAGCATTGAACTATGTTCTAGATGAGGATGTGTTAAGAGTAGAAGCAGAGGCATATGATATCGACACTAACGAATGGGGAATCGATATTGAACAAGATGGACAAAAGAAAAAAATTAAAGAGGAAGCACTTCGCCCTTATGATCAAACTCATGTTTTGATTTCTTTTCCTCCCGAGCTGCTCGTTGAGATTGAAGAGTATTTGGAGAAAATTAAAGCGGTACCCGGTATTGAATTTGAACAAGCTTCAAACTAGTAGATATGGCCAAGAAGAAACAGACCGACAATGATGCTCAAATGTTTGAGGTTAAAATTGATCTTAGACAGGATCTGATCAAAGACATGAAAGAGGTTAGAGTGCTAGAGGCTTTTGCGGGAGACGGTGCAATTTGGGGGGAGATTAAAAGAAGAAACCCAGATAAGAAAATCAAAGTACTTCGAATTGATCAAAAGCCAGATAAGGTTGGTGTGTATCTCAAAGGAGATAACACCAAATTTATGGGCAAGATGGACCTAACCAAATTTGATTTAATTGATCTTGATGCATACGGCTCACCATACAATCAATTAGAGCTTGTTTTCGCCTCAAATTATCAAGGGCCTGTAGTGTGTACATTTATTCAAACCATGCAAGGAGGGCTAAATAAACAGCTATTAATTGAACTCGGATATAGCCGCAAAATGATCGAAAAGTGCCCTTCCCTTTTTTCAACGAACGGATTTGAGAAAATGAAGGCTTATTTAGCCAAAAAAGGGGTAAAAAAGGTCAAATTTTACTCCCAAAATCGCAAAAATTATTTTTCATTTTTTCGAAAAAAAAGCGGTTAAATATTTGGCTAAAACGTTGAAAGTGAGTATATTGTGTATGTATTCAAAACGATATATGAGCAATGAAGCTCATAATTTTTAAACTAAAAAATAGATACAATGGGACACAATTTGCACACCAACGAAAAAACAGGAAAAGTAAGCTTTGCAGCAGTAGGCGAAAAAGCTTGGCACGGACTCGGCCAGTATGTTGAATCAGCTATGACAGCCGAACAAGCCATCGAATTAGGCGGCCTAGATTATGAAGTAAAAAAGAAGAAAATCACAGTTGCCGGCGGTGCTATCATTCCAGGTTATTTTGCAACCGTTAGAACAGACAACAACGTGCCTCTTGGTATTGTTTCAGAAGCTTACCACGTTGTTCAGAACCGTGATGCTTTCTCTTTCTTTGACTCAATTATTGATCAAGGCGAAGCAATTTTCCAAACTGCCGGTGCCCTCGGAAAAGGAGAACAAATTTTCATCACAGCCAAACTACCAAAAGACATTTTGGTAAATGGCGAACAAGTTGAACAGTATTTGATTTTGACCTCTGGTCACCACGGAAAGAAAGGAGGTGCTATTCAGATCGGTTTTTCAGCTATCCGCGTAGTATGTAACAACACACTTCAGGCAGCACTTAGAAATTTAAGCAACAAAATCACGATCCTTCACTTTTCTAATGCAAAGGCAAAGTTGCAAACAGCTTCACAAATCATGGGAATGACTTCATCATATACCACTGAATTAACCGAATCTTTCAATAAAATGGCATCTGTAAAAATCACAGATAAAAAATTGAGAGAGTACATTGAGACAGTGATGAGACCAGCTTCTCAAGTAATTACTAAAGAAGAATTGGAAAACGGTTATTCAAATCGTTTTGTGAAAACTGTTGATGAGATCATGGATTTTGCAAAAAGCCATCCAACGCAATTGACTGATGCAGCCAATGGCACAGTATGGGGAGCCTACAATGCAATCTCTGGATATCTCGGATGGGTGAAACCTTACAAATCACAAGAAGAAAAAATGACGGACCTGTATTTCAAAAATGGTGCAAAAAGAATTGAAACCGCTTTTGATGTAGCAATGTCCCTTGTATAGATCAAACGCCCCTCCTACGGGAGGGGCATCTTTTAAACTTTAATAAAAAAAATATGTCCGCTATATATGAACCAAAGGGTGCCGCCCGTGAATATTCACCGCTTGCACTCAACTACATAAAAGGTTGTGATCATGGTTGTGTTTACTGCTACGTTCCAATCATGATGAAACGATTCAATAAAGATTATGTGCACTCAGATGTTTACATCAAAGAAGAAAAGAAGCTTTTGAAAGAAGTTGAATCTAGTGCCAAGAAGTTTGCAAATTCAGAGAAGCAAGTATTTCTTTCATTCACTACCGATCCTTACAGCTCGTTCAATCAAAAAACCCAACTAACAAGAAGAGTGCTTGAAATACTCCTTAATTACAAAATTCCGGTAAGCATTTTAAGCAAAGGAGGGTATCGAGTTCTTGAAGATTTGGATGTTATTAAAAAGTTTGGCCCTAATATTCAGGTGGGTGGATCCCTGACTTTCACTAACCCAGACGATAGCAGAAAATGGGAAAAAGGTGCTTCACTTCCATCGGAGCGTTTTGATGCTTTGAAAATTTTGCATGATAACGGTATCCGTACTTGGGCATCAATGGAACCCGTTATTTACCCTGATCAATCCCTTGAAATCATGCATATTACAAATGAGTACGTTGATGCTTACAAAATCGGAAAGCTCAATCACTTCAAAAAGCATGAAGAAAAATTTGATTGGACTAAGTTTCTGGTTGATAGTGTAACCATTATGCGCCAGTACAACAAGAGTTTCTATATTAAAAAAGATTTACTTGAGTTCAAACCAAAATCTTTGTGGCTTTCAGAAGATGAAGTAAATATGGATTATCTTGCACTCAAGAACTCATTTTCTTCTGTGACTGCATAGTCAATTATCCGTCCCATCAAAACCCACAACAAACCGAATCATGTATCGTGTTTTAAAAACTCGATATATGAAGTATATTTTCCTACTTACTTTTCTATTATTATCTCAATTATCATTCACTCAAGTATTTGTTGATAGCTCTGCCCATCCCTGGTACTTTGATACGGTTAAAACCAAAGCTTTAATCGTAAAAAAATCTCACGGCCAGATTGCACATGTAATCGAATGCTTTATTGTATTCAAGAAATCAAGTGATAGAATTTTTAATGCTCCAATCGCTTTATTCTCCTTGAATAGGAAAAGACAATACTCTCTCAATGAATGGTATATAATCGCAGTACTATGGTAGTTATTAAACAATCAAATGGCCGGATTCTATTTGATAGATTGATCAATGCAGTAAAGAAGTGTCCGCCAACAGACGTTTTATTCATCTTAAAAATGATGAAGATAAAAGGCAAGCTAACAGAGTCTGAGCATGCTTTTCTACTATCACAAATTCAAGACGATTACAATCGATTGAGAGAAATACGCCGTAGACACTTCCCAGATAGATCCGCATTTGATTTAAATCAGCATGGTAAAAACCGGTTGTTGTATTATCTAGAATGTAAACGTTTAAAAAATTAATTCGATGTCAAACATTTTGTTACATATTTCAGGAGGGGTTGTACAGTCAATAACCTCTGATATTAAGGACGTGAAAATTTATATTCACGAACAAGACGAAGAAATTCAAAGTAGATTAAGAGGTCCTTTGCAGCCTGATACTACATTATCAAATGAAGATGAATTTAAGGCAGAACTTAATAGCATTAAGGCTGAAAATTTAAAAGATGGTAGGGTTGGGAATCTGTATAAAGTTGCCACTAACCTAATGTCTTCATCGATCAATAACCATGGGCCATTAAAATATTCTCAACGAAACTACGAATCACTTTGTGATTTGCTAACAGAAGTTGAGGTTGGATTCTTTGGATTTGATGCAGTAAAAGTTGAGAGTGACTATGGCAAAACCCTGATTGATATGGGCTTTGTAATGGATGAAGAAACAGCCTACACCTCTCTCAGCAATATTATCAATAGTATTTCTCGACAAATTGACTACATCCCTTTTGATTCAGACTCTATGATTGAATGGGCTGAAAATCATCACAAAATTTGTGTTGAGTTACAAAATACTTACGTGGCTAACGGTTCTTTTACATGGGGAGGCCATGAAGGAGAAGGAGCTGTTTTGGCTGCCAGTAAAGAATTGACAGATCAATTTGTTATTCAGAATTGGGGAATTCAGTGGGGAGTTGATAAAGACTTTGAAGATACACTCGTTGAATTCATAGAGAAGCAATCCTTTTATAACTAAAGACAAGTTAATTACAATGGGGACAATTGACTACAATAATTTTTTGAAACGCAAAGTCAGACTCGCACAGTCAACGGGATTAAGTGTTGACATTGATGAAATAAGTCCACTGTTGAAGCCACATAACCGATTAATGGTTAAATGGCTAGTTGAAGGAGGTAGAAGAGCTTGCTTTGCAAAGTTTGGACTTCACAAAACAGTTACACAGCTTGAAACGCTTCGAATAGTACTTAGTAAGATTGGAGGAAGGGCTTTGATCATTGCTCCTTTATCTGTTAGACAAGAATTTGCTCAAGATGCAGTAAATATATTGAAGTGGAAAGAAGGCCCTAAGTTTATTCGAAGAATTGAAGAAGCATCTGATACTGGAATATACATCACAAACTATGAAACCGTTCGTGATGGAAAACTTGATCCCCGATTGTTTAGTGTTGCTTCACTTGATGAGGCTTCAGTCCTTAGAGGATTCGGAGGTACAAAAACATTTCGGGAATTCATGCGCCTCTTCACCGGTGATGCTGGTCCTTTAGGCGATCGCAGAGGCACAGATTGTGTTCCATATCGATTCGTTGCAACCGCTACTCCATCTCCCAACGATTATATAGAGTTACTTGCTTACGCTGATTTTTTAGGAATTATGGATGTCTCACAAGCAAAAACCAGATTCTTTAAGAGAGACAGCACACAAGCAGATAAGCTAACGATTCACAAGCACAAAGAAGAAGAGTTTTGGTTATGGGTAGCATCTTGGGCTTTATTTGTTTCAAAACCTTCTGATCTGACCGGAAATGAGGAAGATGACATTGGTTACGATCTTCCGCCGCTTGATCTTCGTTGGCACGAACTGCCAATTGATCATAGCACTGCAGGTGTAGAGAAAAGCGGCCAGGCTCGGCTCTTCAAAAACTTAGCGATCGGAATTTCCGATGCTCCAAAAGAAAAACGAGAGAGCCTTAAAGCTAGAATCAATAAGATGCTTGAAATAAGAAACGAAGATCCCGATGCTCACCGTATCATATGGCATGACTTAGAAGCAGAGCGTATAGCTATAGAAAGAGCTTTGCCAGAGGTTGTTAGTATTTATGGTTCTCAGGATTTAGAAGAGAGAGAGCAAGCCATTACTGACTTTTCATATGGCAAGTTCAAAGAACTAGCAGCCAAGCCGGTAATTGCAGGATCTGGTTGCAACTTTCAGCGTCACTGTTCGTGGGCTATTTATTTAGGAATTGGATTCAAATTCAATGACTTTATTCAATCCATTCATAGAATACTCAGATTCTTACAAAAGAATCGTTGTCGAATTGATATTATTTACACTGAGGCTGAAAGAGAGATAAGAAGGCAGCTAGAAAGAAAGTGGACACAACACAATCAACAAGAAAAAATCATGACTGAGATTATTAAGAAGTACGGCCTAAGCCATGCAGCAATGGCCCAACATTTAACGCGCAAAATGGGAGTTGAGAGAGTAGAGGTGAAAGGTAAAATGTATCACATTGTTAATAATGATACTGTTATTGAATGTAAGAACCTAGCAACAAATTCCGTAGGATTAATTCTTACCTCAATTCCATTTTCAACTCAATATGAATATTCTCCTAACTATGCAGACTTTGGGCATACGGAAAACAATGATGAATTCTTTGAGCAAATGGATTATTTGACTCCTGAGCTTTTCCGATCGCTGATGCCGGGTAGAATCTGTGCAGTTCATGTTAAGGATAGAATTGTTCCCGGTGGAATGACAGGATTGGGCTTTCAAACTGTGTACCCCTTTCACTTACATACTATTCAGCATTACATTAAGCACGGTTTTGGTTACATGGGAATGAAAACTATTGTTACCGATGTAGTAAGGGAAAACAATCAAACGTATAGATTGGGTTGGACTGAGCAATGTAAAGACGGTTCAAAAATGGGTGTAGGAATGCCCGAATACTTGCTATTATTTAGAAAGCCGCCTACTGACACTTCAAATTCATATGCAGATATCCCCGTTGTAAAGTCAAAGGAAAGATACACAAGATCTCGATGGCAAATTGATGCTCATGCTTTCGCCCGATCAAATGGGAATCGTTACTTGAATCCGGAAGAGATTGCATCACTTGATCACGATCAGATATTCAAAGTGTTCAGAGACTACACACTGAATGATGTATATGATTTTGAGCATCATGTTAAAATAGCCGAAACACTTGAGTTGCATGGTAAACTCCCTACTTCTTTCATGCTACTTCAGCCCGCTTCATGGTCTGAAGAAGTATGGTCAGACATTACAAGAATGTTGACTTTGAACGGATCTCAATGGAGTAAAGGTAAAGAGATGCATTTGTGCCCGTTTCAATTTGATATCGTTGATCGAGTAATTGAGCAAATGAGTAATCCGGGAGACATTGTATTGGATCCATTTGGCGGTCTAATGACGGTCCCTGTGCGAGCGATCAAGCAGAATCGATATGGAGTAGCTTTTGAGTTGAATCCCTCTTACTTCTTGGACGGAGCAAGTTATTGCAGAGCTGCGGAGGCAGAGGTAAACATTCCTACTCTATTTGATTTAGTTGAAGCATAAATCATGAATGATGGGAAGCGGTGTTATTTATAAACTTAAGGATGGAAGAAAAGCAATCAGGTACCATCACCAAGAGCTTACTTCAAAAGGATTTTTTCTTTTGCATCTGATTGATGAGAATAATAACCATGTGATTAAGAATAGAAAGCCCCTGACATTGGTGCAAAGGCCTGAGCTGCATGAGAAAACTATCAGAGAATCAAAAATTATTGGATACGTAGATTAAAACTTATTTCATGTTAAACGTCAACGAGGATATACAGTTTTTAGTAGTGGATCTGTTTTGTGGTGCCGGTGGCACAACGACTGGTTTTGAGAGAGCCAGGGTCAATGGAAAGAAGATTGTAAAAGTGATTGCCTGTGTTAATCATGACCCGATTGCTATTAAAAGCCACTGGGAGAACCATCCCGATGTAATTCACTTTGAAGAGGACATCCGTACACTGAAACTACAGCCATTGGTTGATATCGTTAACATGTATAGAAAATTGTACCCTAATGCAAAGTTGATTTTGTGGGCGTCATTAGAGTGCACAAATTTCAGCAAGGCCAAAGGAGGACAGCCGCGGGATGCTGATAGTCGAACTTTAGCACTACATCTTTTTAAATATATTCATTCATTAGAACCAGACTTTATTCAAATTGAAAATGTAGTTGAGTTTATGAGCTGGGGACCAATGAGTGCATTTGTTGAAAAGACAAATGATGGTTATCAATGCTGCAATTTTGAGTTAAAAGAAACTGAAGTAGCAATGATTGATGATGACGGGTTATATATTTTAAATGAAGATGGAACTTGCAAGTTTGATTTACTGCTTAAGCCATGCTTCAAAGGAATTCCAGAATCTCGTGACAATGGCAAAGATTGGGTTAGATGGTGTAACACTGTAAAAAAGATAGGTTTTCAAGATGAATGGAAGCAGTTGAACAGTGCTAATTTTGGTTCTTACACGTCAAGAAACCGTTTGTTTGGTTGTTTTGCGAAGCATGGTCTTCCAATTGTTTGGCCGGCTGCTACTCATGCAAAGAATGTTGGTAGAACCGATTTATTCACAAATAACTTGAAACCATGGAAAGCTGTCAAAGAAGTGCTTGATTTTACTGATGAAGGCGAAAGTATTTTCAATCGGAAAAAGCCGTTGGTTAATGCTACATTCGAAAGAATATATGCAGGCCTTGAAAAGTTTGTTGCTAAGGGAGACAAATCATTTATAACCAAGTATTACAGTGGCAAGCCTTCAGGTAAAAATATCTCTGTAGATGGTCCCGCCGGTACCATTAAAACTATAGATGGGCAAGCTCTTGTTCAAACTAAGTTTTTATTGAAGTATAATTCAAAGTCAAAGAAGGGTGTTCATATTCCTCCGGGCATTGATCAGCCAGCTCCTGTTATTGCTGCTCAAGCCCGTTTAGGCTTAGTACAGCCAGAGTTTTTGAGTCAGTATTACGGGAACGGCTACAATTCATCAGTGAGTGAACCGAGCCCGACATTGACGACAAAAGATAGGTGCAGTCTTGTACAGCCTCAATTTTTTATTGATAAGCATTTTGGCAGCAAATCACAAAATCAGAGTGTAGATGAACCTGCAGGTACATTGTTGCCTACTGATAAGCATCGATTGGTGCAAGTGGAACCGTTCATAATGCCCACATCTTACGGAAATAAGCCGTCTTCTATTAACGAACCCTCACCAACACTTTTGGCAAGTAGACGGCACCATTACATTCTAAATCCGTCTCATGGAGGTCATACCAGTTCTGTAGAAAATCCTTGTCCTGTTATCATTGCCAGACAAGATAAGTCCCCTCTTTATTTGATCAGCATTTTGGGAGATGCCGCCCATATTCCTGTGTATGATAGTGATTCCGAGATTGTCGTGAAGATCAAGCACTTTATGGCATATTATGGTTTGAGTGATATTAAGATGCGAATGCTTCGAGTACCAGAGTTGTTAAGGATTCAGGGTTTTGGGGATGATTATAAGTTGGCCGGCAATGAAACTCAAAAAAAGAAATTTATTGGTAATTCGGTTGAGCCAACTGTTCCAAAAGTGTGGATAGAGGTTTTCTCGATCGCTTTGTTTCAAAATCAAAAATTGACAGCTTGATAATCACTTTAGAATCAATATTAGATAGGTACGGTCCTAAAAGTAGTGTTCCTCGGCTAATAGCAATAGCATCAATGGATCTCGGGGAAAGGAGCGAAGCTGCGAAGAGAGTGATTGAAAAAAGAGAGCGCAGAGTTTATTTAGTGGCCATGGGATTCACTTTTCAGGAAGCTTGTTTAATTCTTAATTCCAGTAAGGTATGAGACACGTCAATTTAAATCAAATACGAACATTAACACTTCAATTGCCTGATGCACATTCATACTGGAATAGTGGTGAGTATGTCATTTTAATGCCAAACGGTGAAGAGTACGATTTAAGCAAGCATCGGAGAAGTTTCGGTCATTCATACCGAATAGAGGTTACTGAAGAAGGAATTTACTATGTTTTGCAGTATTGCGGGAGTGGGTACGGTAAAAAAGATGGCGAGAAGACTCTTATAATTCACCGCAATGAGTATGATATGATTCAGTACAAAGGAGAGGTAATTCAGTTGTCAGAACAGCTAACGCAAGAAATAGCTTCTTATACCAATTGATCAAATAAAATAAAAATAGATGTAATATGAACGTAGGACAGTTAATTGAAAAGCTGAAAAATGTTGATCCCAACATGAAAGTAATTATTCCCATGGGCCAGGAGTTCGATGGAAGATTTTATTCTCCATGTAATCAAGATAGTGGAGTAGGCCAGATGGGAACTGATCCATCGTTGTCAGTAGAAGACATTAAAGAGATGGAATTATTGGGAAAGGAGATTCCGGAAGAAGATGTTTTCTTTCTGCTTCCATGTGGCTTTCTTCAGGAAAAGGATCATTCATTTGAACTAAATTAAATTGTATGAAGATGTACTCTATCATTTATTATGCGGTTTTACTAACAGTACTTTTTCTGTTTGTTTCGAGTACTACTCTTCACTTGAAGCCAATAAGTGTAGAAGTCAAACAACCATTAAGAGGTTTGGCATTTGTTTTAATCTTTATTGGAGTGATTCTACTTGAGTCTGATGCCTATCGACAAGGCTACAAAAAGGCTTCAGGGGATATGGTTGATTACTTAGAAAAGACTATTAAAAAAACGAAAGAGCAATGAGCCAAGACATAGTGTGCATTAGCTGCAAGAAGCCAAGTATAGTTCTTCACCGGACGAATCAATTCAAAAGTGAAGATCCGGGTTGGATGTGTCCAACATGCTTGAAAAAAAATGAGCCAGAGCTGTTTGAATGTATGACAGAAGCTGATAAGCAACTTGTGTCTATAATAGCTCGATCGGTTGTAAATAAAATTACTTCAAAACGTTAGCGGTCGTAACCGCTTTTAGATATGGCAACAACAGTAGCAGCAAAAAAAGCATATGTTTTTTGGCAAGACCAAGAAGATGGAATACCAAATCAGGCGATTCTTATCAATGTATTAAGTGATTCAATATTACTTGAACAAGGAAATGATACCATTAATCTAGACTATGACAGTCTTAATGAGTTTATAAAAATTCTTAAAACAGCAAAAGACGAACGCCCAAAATAATTAACCCGGCCTCGCACATTAATACGTTGGCGGATCGTAACTGGATTTACTCATGAACAAAAGAACCCCCGAACAAATAAGAGCATACGTGCAAATGCCTGCATCGGATGTGAATCAAACTAGACTAGAAGAGTTAGGTCCTGAGAAGTACAGAAATAGACTTTTCTACATTGATGAAGTAAGACCATTGATTAACAGCTTATTGAAAGAAGAAATCTCGATCGGCAGATTCGTTGAGATTTTGAATGAAAAGTCAACTGGACTTCATCCTTTACAGATTGCTAGCATCAAATTATTTTTAAACCACAGCCGCACAAAGTAGCTATAATTGTACACTAAAGCTATCTCCCCGCATCCTCAAAAAAAATCAATATGGGATATTCATTTTACATAGCAAGCAAAACAAAGCCAATAAGTCTGGACGATTTCCGGTACGTGATAACCAACCTTTCAAAGTTCAACAAGAACGGACTTCATGGAGAGATGGCTTGCGATTTCTTTTTGGAGGGACACGGCTACCTTAGAGTTGCCGGCTCTTTTGGGATTAGTGGCAAATATGCTGAAGGATTTGTTTTGAATGTTGTTGTTCTACTGATCAATTTGGGCCACATACCTAAGGTGCTATCTCATGATTGGGGGTATGGCACCAAAGAAGAGTGGGAGTGGTTTGATAGCATAAGAAACCCTCAGGGGTGATCCTGAGGGCCCATCGTTCACGATGTGATAATTATCTTGCACCAAAAATACAGCACTCTATTGGCCTCAAAATGGGAAAAACCCCGCCAAATCGTGTTATTTTCCCCAATTTTTACCCCGAATTGTAACGCTCATGTAATTTTAAGAGTCCATTTGTACTTTAAATACGAATTCTCATTACATTGTGCTTCGAAAAAGAGAGAGCGACGGGATTCGAACCCGTGTTGCCCCCCGTGCAAAGAAGGTACCTGACCCCTCGGTCACGCTCTCTAAAATGTTCCCGGTCAGATTCGAACTGACATTCCCAACTTAGCAGGCCGGAGTCTTTTCCATTAGACCACGGGAACTAATTTTGTTTAAGTCATCTCAGTAATGAGATGGCTTTTTTGTTTCGGTAAAGTTACTATATCAATTCCACCGTCAATGTAAATACCATCAAATAGTGGAATACTTGTGATTTTGTGTTTCATGTCATTTTGTTTCATACAGTAATACCCTTTGCCTTTCGGCAAAAGTTGTACGTAGCCACAAAGATTTTGGTGTGTGAAGTTTATTTTTTCCGCTGACTCGAATACCTAAGTCCTCCTTCTTTAAACATTGAATGTCTTAGCAGGCGAAAGATGTACCCCGTTACTTCAGCGATATCTAAATGATGGGGAAGAGATAAAATAAAGTAACGGAACGAAAATACTGATTTGTAGAATTGTTGAACGGTATGACTTTTCCACATTTTGTTAGCTTGTCTTAATATTTATTTATTGCGATATGATTACAAAAGGAAAGTGTGATTATTGTTAGCGTTAATTAAATACAGTGGAAAATCTTTAATATTCTGTAAATCAATTATTTGTAATTCTCAAAGTCGAAAAATCGACCTTGTCGACTATTTTTATATTCAAAAATAGAACGATGTCGAATAGGATCAAGGTTGAGTGGCAAGTCTTTGTGAATGAATACCTTGCAAGTGATGATCATATTGGAGCCTATCAGAAAGCCTATCCTGGCTCCGATCGTAAATTGGCGGCAACCCGTGGAAAAAGATTATTGAATGTTGCAGCTATCCAGAAAGTAATTTCAGAATCAAGAAACAGAAAGAAGACTTTAGTAAATGAAGTCAGGGATAAGGAGATCATTGAAGCTGCGAAGGGTTCAGTGATTTCTGAGTTAGAAGTTGATAAGGTACTTTCCCAAATCATTACCGGTAAGCATCAAGTAGAAAGGGTTTTCATCATTCGAAACCAACCAATCAAAATAAAAGTTGGACCGGAGCACAACGATATATTGAGTGCCATTGATAAGTATTACAAGCGATATGGCAGCTATGCCCCGAATAAAGTATCGATCGCTGATCCGTTCAAGGATATGTCCGATGATGAATTGAAAGCATTGTTAAAGCAAAAGCAAGCTGAGATCGATGACGAAGATTAGTGAAAGAGAGAGTTTGATTGCTCAGCTTCGTGTTGCTGAAGAACTGTCCCTTCGAAAGAAGCGCGATAGTTTTAAATTATTTGTGAAGTACATCATGCCGGATTATACCATGAAGGACTTCCACAAGTACATCATTGAGCGATTGCAGGCATTTGAAGCGGGGGAAATCAAAAAGATGATGATCTTGTTACCGGTTCAACACGGTAAGTCTCAGATTGCCTCCCGTATCTTTCCTCCCTATTTGCTTGGCAAGAATCCGGATAGGAGGATAGGCCACGTTACGTACAATGATACATTTGCTCAGAAGTTCAACCGTCAGATACAACGCTACATGGATAGCGAAAAGTACCTTCGCTTGTTTCCGGAAACTAAGCTGAATGGCTCAAAGATTACAGGTGTTCATGCTGCGAACTATGCACGCAACAACCACACGTTTGAGATTGTAGACAAGAAGGGTAGCTTGATAACTGTTGGACGTGACGGCCAAATAACCGGTTTGCCAATTGATATTTTGATCATTGATGACTTGTACAAGAACCGGGAAGAGGCAACCTCAGAGGCAGTATCAGAAAAGATATGGACCAATTACAATGATGTATTCCTAACCCGTTTACATAATGATTCCCAACAATTGATTATGAATACCCGCTGGGATGAAAACGATCTTGTTGGCCGAATACTAAAACAAGAGCCTTCAGATTGGGAACAGATTATCTTTCCCGCGATCAAGACTGAAGATCAGGTACCATATGACAAACGCGAAACAGGTGAAGCTTTGTGGCCGGAAAAGCACTCTAAAGAGCGTATCATAAAGATTTCTAAGACCAACAAAACAACGTTCAATTCTCTCTATCAACAAGACCCTCAGCCGAATGAAGAGATTTTGATTTATCCTCATGTAGTGGTCATTGAAGAGTTTCCCAAAGTTGAGTTTAAGTATTGGGGCTTGGATTTTGGATTTACAAACGATCCTACTGCATTGATAAAATGCGCCCACGATGAAAAGAACTCTTACTTTGATGAATGCCATTACCACCCGGGAACACCAATGACAGAGATTGCAAAAGTTCTTTTGGCCAATGGCTATCAGTCGGGAGAGCCTGTATTCTGCGATCACGTCGAAGCGCACATTGTTGAGCTCCGACAATTGGGAATATTTGCGGTGCCGGCAATGAAGGGACCTGGAAGTGTAGGAGCCGGAATCTTAAAAATGAAAGAGCGCACAATTCATGTGACTCGACGTTCAGTCAATATGTTGGCTGAGCGAAAAAAGTATCAGTGGATTACATACGGAACAATCATAACCAATCAACCAAAAGACGAACATAACCACGCATGGGATGGAGCACGTTACGGTAATTTTGCTCAGACAATGCGAGGATAGTCGTAAATTAGTTTTCATTGACATTGCCTAAAGCACCACTATACACACTTCAGCAGATTCATCAACTTATCACAGAATCTGATATCAAAGAGCTTTTGATAGTGATAGAGCTCATGATGGATGAGATTGTATTGTATCCAGAACCTGAACAGAAATTGATTTCAGCTCTCATCGTTGCCCAAAGACACTACTTGGTTTATTTGCAAGAAGGTAAGATTGAAAGCACTTGAAAATAACTGTGCAATAATTCTGCATTAACGAATGTAGTTTTTAGTAAAAAAAATCAATTGAATTTCGTCAAAAGTGAATTGAAGCGATAATTTTGGTTATGACAGTCGTTCACAATAAAATTCAAGGCAATGAAAAAGTAGTAAAACCGGTGTTGAAGGAGTATCGTTGCATTAATTGTGGCAAGAAGATATGCATGGCAAAGATTGAACAAGGAGTAGTTGAGATTAAATGCAGATGCTCGGTCATCAATACCATAGGACAGAACAAGTCACTCGCTAGCAAGTAATCACATCATTTACCAATAAAGAGCCTCTTGAAGGTCAGCATTCGAAAGAATGACTGGCCTTTTTGTTTTTATGGCAAACAACAAACCACCATTGATTGATCGATTTAAAGCAGTAGGATCTGCTTTTAAATCTTTGTTTGTCAACGAGCCTTTAGTTCCCGCCTCATATAGAGGAATGTCAAATGCAAGTTGGTACTTTTCGCCCGATGGACTGAATGATGTTCATTTCAGTTTTACCGGCACCATGAGCATTAGAGAGGCTTACAGTAAGTGTCCGCCTCTTACGGCAATCATAAACAAGAAGGTTCAGGCTTATGTAAACGGGGATATTTCTATCACCGATTCAAAAGGGAACGAAGCCAAAGGGCCTAACGTTGAAAAGCTGAAAGCTTTGATGAGAAGGCCAAACCCAATTCAAACGTGGCCTGAGTTTGAAGCTCAAATGTACGCCTACACTCAATTGTTTGGATGGTGTCTTTTACTTCCTGTAGTTCCATATGGTTTCGATAATATAGATGCAAAGCACATTTGGGTAATTTCCCCACACAGATTAGAGATTGAAGAGAAGACTGATATTGATCTTTCTAAGTTCAACGACAAGAAGTTGAATCTCATAAAGTCCGTGAAGTTGAATATTGGAAACTTTCAGGTTCCTCTTAATCCTGATCAGGTTTTTATTGTAAGAGATAGTGTTCTGAATTTCAACAGTTCTCTTTTGCCCGGATCAAGAATCCAGTCATTAGAGTTTCCGATAAATAATATTATTGGCGCGTATGAATCACGCAATGTATTGATCAACTTCCGAGGTGCATTGGGAATCTTATCCCATGATCCCGGTAAAAGTCAATACGCGGCCATGGCGATCACTAGTACTCAGAAAGAAGAGCTTCAGAAAGACTTTAGCCGTTACGGTTTAAAACGTTCTCAGTGGCAGGTAATTCTTACCGATGCTAGTTTGAAATGGCAGCAGATGGGTTATCCTACAAAGGATCTAATGCTGTTTGAGGAAATTGAGGATGATATCATGAGAATTTGTGATCAGTACAATTTCCCATCCCCTTTAATCAATTCCGCTCAAGGACCTTCAGTAAGCAATACAAAAGAGTTTAAGCAGCAGGTTTATCAGGATGCAATTATACCAGAGGCCAAAAGCCTCTATCAGCAATTATCAGAGTTCTTTCAGTTAGATCAATTCGGTTTAGTTCTTACAAAGGATTATTCCAAGTTGACTGTTTTACAGAACAACAAGAAGGAAGAAGCTGAATCTAGAAAGACTTTGAATGAAGCATTGAAGTTTGAATGGGATGCCGGATTAATAACACTGAATCAGTGGCTTTTGAAATTGGGAGAACCGGCCATTGGACCAATCGGAGATATTCGCTCTACTGATCCAAAGCCTTCAAATGTCCCACTTGCCGTTATCATTGGAGTAGGTGGTGTTCAAAGTCTTATTCAAGTACTCACCGCGCAAGGTATGTCAAATGAATCACGTCAAGCGGCCTTAGAGATCATTTTCGGTTTAACTCCTGAAAATGCAGCTCGAATGGCTGCTGGTAACAATAATCAAAGTTCACAAGATGGAAACCAACAACAGCAACAACAACAGCAGCAGTAGTACTTCTGTTCCTCAAGTACCTCAAGTGGTAGACAAAGCCATGTTGCAGGAGTCTATGAAGGAAAAGGAAACTGCTATTAAGACCAATCAAATAGTAAAGAAATGAATCAGTTGCAGAATTTGAAAGGGAAGGAACTGTTTAGTTACCTGAAATCAAATAAGGAAAGTTTGATAAAACGCAAGAAGTCCATTATCAAGCATTCCGATGCTGTTTTTTATGACAATTCATTAGTGACTAAAGAAGGCATTGTTGTAAAGGCAAACTTCAATACGCCAAAAACTATTGAGGATACCGGTGAAGTCATGGTGAAGGTTGTTGCAAATACTTCTTTGTGGTGTGATAGCCATATGGACGTTTTGTTGCGCGATTCAGCGAAGAAATCAATGAAAGAGCGCAAAGGTTTAATTCCTCATCTTAAGAATCACGACTATACTCTTGAATCTGAGTTAGGTGATGTGAAGAGCATATACTACGAAGACATTGCATTGAGAGACTTAGGAGTTAATAAACCTGGTTCTGCTCAGTGTTTGATTTTCGAAACCAACATATTGAAGTCTTGTGATGAAAAGATTTATTACAAGTACTTACAAGGTAGAGTAAAACAACACTCTATTGGTCTTCAATACATGAAGCTTGAGCTTGCTATCAATGATCCGGATTCAGAGAAAGAGTTTGATTTCTGGAATAAATACATAGAGCAAGTAATTAATCCCGAGGTATGTATTGAGCGCGGTTATTTCTGGGTGGTACCAGAATACAAATTGATTGAGAATAGTGCTGTTCTTTTCGGCAGCAACATGCTCACCCCAACATTGGAAATAGGCAATTCAAATAAAGGCATCGAAGATGAGTCTACTCAATTTCAGCCGCCGGCAGGCACTGAAAAGGAATCAGAAAGTGCATTTGATGTTATGAAAGCCATTGAAGAAACAACATTCATTAAAGTAATCTAAATCAAAATGGAATTAACAAAAGAACAGTTTGAGGCAATTGTTGCCAAACTTGGAACCGAGGCGGCGAAAGTGGTCGCTAAAGAAATGGAGACGGCTTCTACTAAAATCAAAGAATCCGTTTCAAAAGAAACTATTTCGAAAGAAGATTTCGAAGGACTTAAGAAAGCTCAGGAAGAAGGCTTGAAAAAGATCAACGAGATCTGTGAAAAGCAAGGAACCTCAATCAATGAGATTCTCGCTAGCATGAGCACTAAAGGAACGAAAGAAAAGAGCATTGCAGATTGTTTAAAGTACAGTGAGGATGAGTTGAAGCAGATTTACAACAATCGAAGCGGTGTGAAGTATTTCATGATCAATGTAGGAACTGATGGTAAGTTTAAAATGACCCCATTTGATCCTACACAAAAGGCTGCCGGACCGCATTCAACAACCGCAAACGTTGGTGGTGCAGGTAACACTTCATCTATTGCTCAGTCAATTGATGCAGCTACTTTGCTTCGTTTGGGTGCTCAGTCTCCAATCGTATCACAATACCGGAATACTCCATGGATTTTGGATTTGATCAATTTGCAGAATGCAGGTTTTGATCTTCCATTTGCTATGTGGTATGAAGAGCAGGCTAAACAAGGTTCTAGTTCAACTGTAGCTGAAGGTGCAACAAAACCACAGGTTCAGTACGCTTACACTTTGAAAACTGCTACATACAAGAAGGAAGCTATGTTGATTGGTTTTAGTGAAGAGTTTTCTCTTGACTTTGCCCGTCTTCAAGATGATATCTTGGGTAAAGGCCGCGTTGACTTAGTAAACAGAATCAACTCTGCTATCTTGGCGAACGTGATTACCAACGCTCAGGCATTCAACTCTGCAGTTGCTTTTAAACAAGGTGTTGTAGTTCCGAACGGTAACGACTTTGATGCTATTGCTGCATTGGCCGCTCAAGTGGATTCAAATACATTTGGTGCAATTGCCAATACTGCGGTAATGAGTACTTTCAAAAAGTACAGAATGGGTATCACTAAATCAACTACCGGTGAATACATTGATCGTCCTTCTGTATTGGACAATCTTGCGTTTGTTGGTAACCCTGATTTGACAGCAGATCAGTTGATTGTTGGTGATTTCAAGCAATACAATGCCATTCTCCGTGGTGGATTGATTGTAAGAGTAGGTTACAATGGTACCGACTTCGCTCAAAACATGTTCAGCACTGTAATTGAACAGTACTATTACGATTATATCAGTGCATTAAGAGTGCCTGCAATCGTGAAAGGTCCTGACTTCGCTACCGTTAAGACTGCTATTACTACCTAATAGTTAGTTAGAAAACAGACCCCAAACAACAATTTTCTAACCGCCATGGGCTTTTGCCCATGGCACATTTTGAATAAAATGGAAACAAATCTTGGTGTTAATGTAGAAATTCTTTCAACCCACAAGCCGGTAGTGGTAGATGATCCTAAACTTAAAAAAGTAAAGATCAAGTATCCCGAAAAGTTTGAAGGTACAAAGTTTCATGCCGATGATGATATTGTTCCGATGAGTGAAGAGCTCGCGAAACAATATGTTGACTTGGGTATTGGAACACTGGTTGAAGAAAAAGAGAAGACAACAAAGAAGAAGGAAGAAACAAAATAGCTATAGCGTTCAATAAGCAATTAACAATAAAGCCTCATGCCACTTATCAATGAGTCATATTTCGTAGGTCAATTGAATATCCCAGATACCGATCAAGCCGCAACGCTCGAAAGGTTAAACTGGTTTATTGAGCGTTACGAACGTGAATTTCTTGTTGATGTTATGGGGTATCGGCTTTATAAGGCTTTCGTTACCGGTATTACTCAATCTAATGTAGATACTCGTTGGAAGAATCTTTTGAAAGGATGTGAGTTTACAAACCGAAGATCCCTTCCGGATTTCTGGATTGGGATTGTTCCTGAAGTAGATAACCTCCTTACTTTGAAAGATTCTGATTCGATCAATGCAGTGGTTGGCAATTCCGGTGGCAATGTATTGGAGGCAGGTTCTAGAAACAATACCAATAATACAAAAGTCAGTATGATTGCTCATTGGGTTTACATCAATTGGATGCTTGATCGGTATTCACAGACTACTCCGATAGGGGAAAGTGTACCATCCACAATAAATGGTGATGTGACTACGCCGCGACTGAAGATTGTTGAAATTTCAAACCAGTTAGCTGAGTTTGTTTGTCAGTTGAATGAGTTTTTGTTTATGAATCAGAGCGTATATCCAGAGTGGGACACTGCTCAATACAGTATGTCGCTTTCTCGGTATAGGAAAACAAACTCCTTCGGAATATGATAGTGCTTTCAGACCTTTTTAAGAGGATCGTTCAAAATCTCAATACCAGCTTTGAGGGTAACGGAATTGATTTATCAGTTCGTTACTCCTTTGGTACGTATCAAGAGACGACGAAGGAAATTCAAGATTTTGGTAACAGTACTACTTTGAAGGACCAGAAGTTCCCGCTTATTTGGCTTGTAACTGAACAAGATGAATTGTTTGATTCATCTGCGATCGGGAAGCCCGTATTGACGAATATTCAAATTCTCATTGCAAATTCAACTGATCCGAATTCTAATTCAGTAAAGCGCATAGATCAAAATTACATACCTGTTCTCTATCCTATATATGAGCAGTTGTTAATCGAAATTGCTGCTTCTGGCTTTTTTGAAGAGCAGCATAGAGATGATATCTATCATATGAGAACTGACCGGCCGTTCGCCGGGGTAAAGGATCAAAACGGCAAATATCTGTCCAATCTCTTTAATTCATATGTGGACGTTGTTCATATAAGAAACATGAGACTGAATGTTTGTCGAGAGTATTGTAACTAATTAATTAATCACAAATCAAATTATAACCATGTCTGGTATTAATGTTTGTGCCACCCTCGGTGGTAATACTGGTAAAGGTCAATGTGATGTGAGAATGGCCGCCCCTGCGTTCATCATGCCAACAAAGGGAAAGACATTTTCTGGCGCAGATTTGGCCTCTTCTGATGCTTTTAAAGCTGCTTTGTTGATTGCCATGCTTGCAATCAGAACAAGCAGTTCGAAAGTGTTTTTATTTCCTAAAGCTCGCGTAGTAGAAGATAACACTGCTGATCCAACTTTTGGCAACTTAAGCGATGGATACGAAGAGTTGTTGAACGAAACCGCGCCAGGTTACACGCTTCAATCTGTTGTTGGTGTGTGCTTGCAACAAGCAATGTGTAAGTTCAATGGTTGGGCAGACAAAGTGTTCATTATCGACAAGAATAACATCTTGTGGTACATTGAAAACGCTGATAAGTCAGGAACCGGCTTTTCAGTAGGAAGCCTTTTCACTCCGGCTCCCCGTTTCGGTAACACTGCAAACGTTGCAACTGTAAACACACGCTTAGTGTTTGGTGCAGTTGATGAATTTAAAGGCGGTATCGGAGCATTGAAGTTGGATTTTGATGTAACCAAATTGACCAATACAGTTGATGTGGTTCTTTCTGAAAAACAAGCAGCAGTTGCCAACGTTCTCAAAATTCAAGGTTTGGTGGCATGCACCGGCGTTAACATCTATTCTGCGTATAAAGCAGGCTTAGGTAACATCGCTCGTTGGTATGCTAAACGTTTGGATACTGGAGCTGCTTTAACAATCACTTCAGTTTCTGGTGATGATGCGCTTGAATCTTTCACTTTTACGTTGGATTCAACTCAGCATACTGCGTTGCCAAGTGCGACGAAAGTTGAAATTGGGTTAGTTGACCCAGCCACTTTGAACACTGCGGGTGTGTCTGGAATTGAAGGTGTTTCCTTCGTGTACACTAAGCCATAGTGATTCACTCTTAAATCAAAAACAATGATAGAGGTAACGTTTCAAGGCGTTAGCTTCAATGCCACACACTTCAGCAACTTCAAGCAAAAGGAATTTATTGATGAGTGTAAAACAAGTCAAATCTTTTCCGAATATGGCGAGAAGGAACAAAAGGAGTTACTGGTGAAAGCTCACGAATTGATATTAGAAGCAACAAAAAAGGCTACTGAATAGTAGCCTTTTCTCCATTTCATGAGTGACGTACTTCAGATATTATCCGACTTGTCAAGTATAGATGTAGAGCATCTAGCTGAATTGTCATTGATTGAGAATGAAAGTGTAATGGCCGATCTGAACGCTGAGCAAATGGCCCGAGGACTAAGGCCGGATAACTCTGAGATTACACCCACTTATTCTGATCTGACCATTGAATTGAAGCAAGGCAGACCAGGACTTTCCGGAATCACCGATCGCGTAACACTTTATGAAACAGGAGAGCACTACAAGAAACTATACGCAGAAATTAAAGGCTCTGAATACGAGATGGGAAGCAAAGATTTAAAGTCGGAAAAGCTCCAAAAGAAGTACGGAAAGATTTATGGTTTGAGCGATGACAGCAAAGAGACTTTAGTTTCAGGACCATTGTACAAGTCATGGAAAGAGAATGTTGAGAAATTGACTCCATTTAAACTTACTAAGTGATGCCAAAACTTACAAAAGACATTGAGAAAAAGTTACGGGAAGCTGCAAAGTCTTTACCTGCCGACACCTATGAAATAACAACCATTGAAAAGATTTCAGCGGAGGAGCTGATGTTAACTCCATATGCTGTGAAACAAAAGTTGGAGCCAGGCGCAGTCTATGAACTGCCAACGCCATTGATAATTGAGATGAATCATTATCGAAGATTGAAGAGGCGTTATGTAAAAGGTGGAATGGTTGAGGTTGTAAGATACATTGCTCAATATGTAAAAAAGTAAATATGAGTGAGGGATGCCCCGGGTGCTTTGGTACCCAAAAACAGATTCAGCAAGTGATTTCTTCAGTAGTAAAAGAGGCACAGGAATATGCGTATCAGAATCAAAAGAATGTTTACATCTATAAGAACGAGTTTCAAGAGATTGTTTTCATGGAAGAAGCGGCAGCAAGACATATTGGAATCATTCCCATGCAAGTTGTTTCTTACCTGCGACCAATTAACGCTTGATCGATTTATACACTGTTTCAAGGGAGGCGATTTATCAGTTTTGGTTATTGAGGGTAATGCCGATTTGAATACGCTTTCTTCCGTTTGGAATGATATCTATTTGGAGTTTGTAGACTTGATGTCTACCGGTGAGACAGAGTATGTGATGGAGCTTAGAAGGAGAATAAACATTGCCAGTATAGAGATTGAGGAAATCGAAAGTATTCTTTTTTGTCTTTCATTCAAACCATATCCGAAACTGATTAATAAGCTAAGAGATCATGGTTACTATAATGAGTTCGATATTGTTAATCCAGAGCAATACATGGAAAGTTTAAAAGCGGTAGAACAGTCTTTGGCCTCAAAGAGATTTCAGCTTGAGCAAGATTTGAAAGAGTTGAAAGGATATGTTGAACAGCAAATGAACAAAGAAATGGATATGGAGTTCTTTGACTCCATGGTTATTAGATTGTCAAAATACTTTGGTTTTATGATTGACGAAAAGACAGTAACCGTTTCAAAGTTTGTTAGAATGATAAAGGAATTCACCAAAAATAGTAAACCCAAACAGCCAATTGTAAAAGATGAGTACTAGGGGTAAAATAACCGAGTTATTCGATATTGAAGCAATCAATCAGCAAAAGAAACAGGTTGAATCTTTGGTTGATCAGTTTGCTGATAAGATTGATGCAGTAAAGCCAATAAAACTGCAATTGGAAGGTGCTGACACCACGAAAAAGATTGTCAAGGGTATTTCTGAGATTACAGCAGCTCAGAAAGAATACGATCGCTTAATGGCTCAGATTGCAAGCTCACAGGCAAAACTCAATTTAATGGAGTCTGAACAAGCCAAAATTCTTGCTCAGAACAAATTACAGTTAGCCGAGGTGAATCGTAATTTAAAGGAAGAGATTCAACTTAACAACGCTGCCGAAGGTTCTCTGACAAAGAAGAACATTGAATTAAAGCGTTTGCAACGTTCTTATGATGCACTGTCAGAAGCTCAAAGAAATGCAGACGACGGTAAGGCCCTGCTTGATTCAATACAGAAACTGGATGCCGAGGTAAAAAGCCTCGAGGGAACTACTGGTAGATTTGGGAAGAATGTAGGTAACTACTCCGGCGCATTAAAGATTCTTGAGAAATCATTGAATGATGTTGGTGGTAAAATAGATCAGTTTACAAAGAAGTCATCTGGTACCGACGATGCAATTGCGCGTATTACAAAAGAAATTGAAGAGTTTAGTCGCTCAGGTAATAAGAGTGAGGAAGTGCTCGCTTCCCTAAAAAAGCAATTAGAAGAATACACCAAAGAGGCGAACAAAAACGAGGATGTACTTTCCGCTCTTCGGCAAGAGCAAGAATTGCTTACCAAATTATTGAACAATCAAGCCACCGGTTTCACGGCTGCTGCTCAGGAAGTTCGTGAGAATACGAAAGCACTTCAGCAATTGGCCGCGGCCGGCCTTGAAGGTACAGAAGCCTACAATAAATTGTTTGCCGCCACTGCTGAATTGAAAGATGAGACAGCCGATCTTAAGACGGCATTGAACAACGCGGCTCCGGACGATGTAGCTTTCAATGCAGCAAGTGATGCAGCAAAAGGACTTATTGGTATTTACGGTTTGGCTCAAAGTGCAGCCACTGCATTTGGAGTAGACAATGAAGCGGTTGCTCAAACGCTTCTGAAATTGCAGGCTGCTGAGACAGCCCTTCAGTCAATTGAGGCTATTCGTGCTGTATTCAAAAAGGAAAATGCTGTAGCTCAGGCTGTTCAAATAGGCCTTCAAAAGGTAGAACTTTTTCAATTGAATCTTCTTACAGCCGCAGAGAGCAAGAATATTGTGGTTAAATATGCCGCCATAGCTGCACAAAAGCTGTTAAACGCGGTTATGTCTGCCAATCCAATACTGTTAGTAGTGGGAGCATTGGTTTTACTCACAGCGACCTTATCGAGTTTTACAACCGCTACAAATCAAGCTCAGATCAATTATGAAGAGCTCAATTCAACATTCGAAGCAGGGGCCAAGGCTGTTGATCAGTCTCTGCAATCAATTCGAAATGCCGGTGATGTGATCATAGCTGATCTTGAAGCCCAGGGTGCTACCGAAAAGGAGATTAGAGAAAAGAGAATTCAGCTAAGAGAGGATGAGTTGAAAAAGCTTCAGGAGTTTGTTGATAAGAACACCGATTATGCACAGAAGGCACTCATTGAGCGCGATAAAATGGCAAAAGGAGAGATTGATCTTGATGAAACAAGGCTCGAAGAGTTGACCAAGTTCATTGAGAATTTCAATAAAAAGGAATCTGAGTTCTTTAAAACTCAACGAGAAGTCAACATTCTCCGGTTGAATGATCTTCGTGATACCAGAAAAGAAGAAGACGAGGAGCGCAAAAAACAGATCAAAAGCCAAGAAGATGCTTTGAAACGAAAAAAGGATCTTGCTGAGCGCGATCGCCGTGCAAATCTTGAGTTGTTGAGGCTTGAGTTAGAGTCTCAGATTAAAGTACAGGAAGACATTGCATCCAATGAAAAGAAGTCTTTGAATGAAAGACTCGATGCCCGGTCTCGAATCTCTTCTTTAAAGGAGCAAATTATTCAAGCAGAGAAAAATGCAGAGCTTCAAGTTGAAGGTAAAACCGAGGCTGAAAAGTTAGTTGTTCTCAAGCAGTTTATTACGAAAAGGCTTGATATTGAGAGAGAGAATTCAAAAGCGATCGCTGATTTGATACGTGAGTCTGGCGAAGCCCAGAAAGCTGCGGAACTGGAAGCCAAGCAGAAGCGATTAGACGCCCTTTCTCAGTCGGCAACCGATGAGGCTGCAATCATAGAGACAGGATTAAATGACCGGCTTTCAAAGCAAGCACAGGCCCTACAGAGCGGATTGATAACCTATGAACAGTATCAAAAGAACATCAGTAGGATTCAGATTGATTCTCAGAAAGAACAGTTGAATGCGGAGCTTGATTATTATGAGAAAGTACTTCAGTCAGATGATTTTACCGAGTCCGAGCGAATAAATGCAAGGAAAGAACTTTCTAGGATTCGGAAAGAGCTCAATGAAATTGATCTTCAAAATGAAAAAGATATTGCAGATCAGAGAATTAAGAACGAAGAAGATGTAAGAAACGCCATTGTCGCCCTTCAAAGTCAGGCAATTAATACAATTGAGTCTTTAATTACAGCATCATTTGATAGAAGGAAAAATCAAATTCAAGATGAAATAAACGCTGTTGATATAAAGAAGCAAAAAGATATTGAAAATGCAAACGCTACAATACTGAATGAACAAGAAAAGGCTGCTGCTATTTCTGTAATTAATGCCCGTGCTCAAGCTCAAAAAGAAGCATTAGAGAGAAGGCAAAGGCAAATTGATATTCAAAGAGCAAAGTTTGAAAGAGCTGCTTCGATAGCTAGAGTAGTTCAGGAAACCGCAATTCAAATTGTAAAAGCATTTCCAAATTTTGCTTTACAAGCAATTATTGCAACTATGGGAGCTTTACAAATTGCATCAATTGTTGCACAACCAATACCAAAATTTAAGCATGGTTTGTTTGAAGATTACGAAGGACCAGGTATTGTTAACGATGGTACAACGTTGGAAGCGATTTGGAGAGAGAAAAAGAAAAAGTACGAGTTTCCTACTGAAAGGAACTTGCTTACAAAGTTTGAAAAAGGTGACCGTGTTTATCCTGATGCTAGTCAAGTAATCAATGAAATTGGACCTTCAGTAATGAATGAGTTTAATAACACAACATCTTACCCTTCTTTTTCAGAAGCTCAAATTAATCAGGTAATGATGCGTGAAATGATCTATAAGTTAAATGATTTGAACGCTACAATGAAGAGCCGTCCAATAGCAAAGATTAATAACACATTTGCCGGATTTACAGTAAGTTGGGAAAATGGTCAAAGTATTACTAAATACATAAACGATAACACTCAATAGAATGGAATCAGAGTTGAAGTTTTTTTTATTGAGCAAGGCAACGAATACTTGTTATTACACAAATGACTTTGTAAACCTTGAACAGTCATCTGTTCCTAATTTTCTAAAATATCCACCAATTGGGTGGAAGGATATAAACATTTTGAACGTTCGAAATAGAAAGTACTTTGGACTAGATCGATCATTGAGCGTTTCACTATCTTTTGTAGAAGATGGCGCATTTATTTTGAAGAAGCTCTTTTACGAATACGGAATTGAGGCTGATTGTGTACTGGTGATAATGAAAAAGGAACTTTATTTTGATCCTGCTAATTATGGTTTTTACTATTCTAAGTTAGCAGAATGGGATGTTGATTTTTCGACCTTCAGCCATGAGTCTCACATTGTTCAAGTAAATGTTGTAGAAGGAGGATTTGTAGCTGATATAAAAGCTAAAGAAGCAAATGTATATGAGTTTGATATCGATCAATTGGACCCGATAAAGGTTAGACTTGATCCAGTCAAGCTTTTTTCAAATTCTACATACAAAATTTCAAGAAGTTTTCCAGCTCAATCAATCCCACAAAAGCAGATTATACCTTTCGATCAAATAGGAAGTGAGGGATTCTTGAATAACATAGTCATTAAGCCTACAATTGGTGATTTGGTAGATTACGCACAGAATACCATAACTACCGAGAACTTAAATACAAGTGAAAAATATTTGTTTACTGCGGCAGCCGATTCTGAAGTTACTATTGAAATAAAAGGCTCAATATCTGGTACAACTGGAAGAGCTGGTAACCAGTGGTTTATTTCAACTGGTTCTTCTGATTCATTGCCAGTAGTTACAGAGTCAATTGGAATCATAGAAATGGAAACACTTCCTTTGATTTCTTATCCTTTTTCAATTAAGAAAACTTTCAATGTCCTAAGAGGACATAGAGTCTTTCTTTATAGAATGTCAACTACATTTAATAACAATGGTTTTTGGAACTACAATGACGATACTACGATGAGACTTACTGTTGCAGAAATGTATGATACTACTTTCTGTAATTGTGTATATGCTTCGACTCTTTTCTCTAAGATAATTGAAAAGATTACAGATAAAGCAAATGTAGCAAAGAGTGATTTATTGGACAGTTATAAAGACATTGTGATCACATCTGGTGATTCAATAAGAAGAGTTCAAGGTGCAAAGATAAAAACTTCACTAAGTCAGTTTTTTGATTGGGCTAATTCGACATTTGGAGTTGGTCTAGGTATAAAGGAAGGGAAAGTAAGGCTTGAAAGCAAATCGTTTTTCATTGATAATACTTCAATTGTAGACCTTGGAGAGATTTCTGATTTGAAAGTTAAAGTTGATACCACTTCTATTTTTAATAATCTCAAGATTGGCTATCCTGAAGTAACTTATGATGAAGTTAATGGTAAGAATGAGTTTAATATAAAGCAAGAATATTCAAATCCAATAAAAAAGGTAGTATCGTCACTTAGCCTTTTATCTCCATATCGTGCTGATTGCTACGGTATTGAATTCTTAAGAATTGAAGGCCTGTATAAAGAGTCGTCTGATACCAGTTCTGATAATGATGTATTTGTTATTAAGAAGGAAAGAGATCCATATCTTGATTCGGTGCAAGGAGAGTCGTTCAAAATAGATCGTTCGCTAAACTCTTATGCGTCTGGAATACTTGATACGCAGACTGTATATAACCTATTTTTAACACCTAAGAGAAATCTTTTGCGGAATGCATCGTATTTAGCTAGTTGCTTTTATAGAATGGAACAAAGGAAACTCACTTTTCTTACAGCTAATAAGCAAAATCCTCTTGTCGTTAATCCTCCATTTGAAAAAGCTGTTTTTGAAAGGGAAGACGTATTGATTGGAGACCTTGACGGCAGAATATTCCATCCTATTCTATTTGAAATGAAGGCAGTTGTCCCATTCAACTTAACACAATTGTTAATCGGAAATTCAGGCATTGTTTTTACTTTCACAACTAAAGGAATTCAATACAAAGGAATTTCAATGAAGGTTTCTCAAGAAAGTATAATGAACAATGCTCAAAATATTCAACTGCTTTCTCATCCAGATAACGATTTAACACAATTGATTGAATTCTATGAGTAACATTCTTAAAATATCGGACCTAAACGACACTAGGTTTTACGACATTAACCCTACAATATTACCGCAATATCTTAGCAAGCATTTTGATTTATACCAATTTGCAGAGCAGATACCTAGTTGGCAGTCTAAGGTCAAATATTTTCAAAAAAAGCAAACGAGCGATATTACTGTTTATCAATTTGAGAGTAATTTTGATCCTATAGTGGTTGAGGTAGTTGATCGATATGGAATCCCTAGAATTTCATTGCCGGCAACTAAGGTTAGGCAGAATAAGTATCAGCCAACGTTCTTTATTTATGAGGCTAGTATCAATTGGAGCACTCTTTCTGAAGGCTGCTATTGGGTTACTGTAAATGCCGGATCTGGTCTTAAGAACCTTATAAGTGAACCGATTTCATTAAAGGCCAATTGGCCCAATACTTTGTATTATGAATATTCGAACAGTAGATATCATGGGAATGTTTTCTTTGAAACAGGAATTGTTTTCAAGACAAGAATTGAAGGACGGATTGGACGGCTAGTCCCCAATACCGATGATGTGGTTTACGAGGATGATGAAAGAACATCGTATTTACTAAAGAGTACTGCATCAACATCCTTTGAATTATACATGGGCGGATCAAAAGGACTTCCGGACTGGATGATTCAAAAGATAAATGCGATTTGGACTTGTAACAATGTCAGAATTGATGGAAAATCGTTTTCGAAGTCTAGCGAAACAAAGTTAGATTTGAAGAGTCAAGACAACTACCCTATGCGAGGAATTACAATGATTGTGAAAGAAGGATTGAATAGAGGGGCAATGTATTTCAGTAGTGATGCAGACGTGTCGAAGAAACTTGTTGTAGTTCACAATATTGATTCAAGCCTATTTGGTGACACTGCGAACCCTGGTTCAAACGTCATTCAGATTTTAAGCAACGAATAAAAAATTTAGAACCTCTAAAAGAAGGTCAGCACTCGCAAGAGTGACTGACCTTTTTTCATTATATGGCAAATGTTCCTTTATCAATAGGGTTAGTCGGAATCACTGGACACTTGTTAGTGATCGCTCGGGAAGTTGACAATCCTTCGGTTGTTGCTGCATCTTTGACATTTGCCCCAATACATCCTGCCACTAGGAATATTGTATTTACTGGTTTAAATCCAACTACTCACTATTTTGATTTTCGTGAAAGTCCTGATGGATCTGCTTTAGGCGTATTGATTGCTCAATATGTAATTGATGCAAAGAGCAACACAACTCTGTTTGAGCGCAGATTCTACACAGTAAATGGCGGTGGACCCGTCGATCCTGTTCCGGGTACTACGATAGTGGATTCTTATTTGGCTGGAAAGAACATTGTTGGTGTATTCAAAGAAGGATTCCGATACCTGAAATATGGTTCTGAGTATTCATTTTCTGGAAGTACAGTTACTTATCTAGGTGGTATTACACTTGAGGATGGGGAAACTGCCATTATTGAAATTTCTTACACAACAACAGTTTCGGCTTCAAGCAATACATTATTTCCTAAAGATGTAATTCCAGTAACTGCCAATGCTACACTTGGTTCTACTCACTGGAATAACATAGTTGAAGTAAATGGAAGTGCAACGATAGTCACATTGACCGTTACAGATATGTTGACTGTTCCAAATCAAACTAGAATTTGCTTCAATACTCACAAAGGAACACAACGTTATGTTGCCATTCAGCTACCATCAGGATCTTACTTTGTACACAAAGGGCAGCAAAGAAACATTATTTGGATTGGCAAAAACGAAGAGCTTATTGCTTTCAAGAAGGACGGCTTTTTCTACATTCTTTCATGGACCGGAGATGTGAATAGAGTTGGGGAGATAGTTAAAAGCGACATGGCCCCTTCTAATGGAATTTCAGAGTCGGGAGGATGGCTTGGCTTTAATGAATATCCTCGTTTGTTTTATTGGTATGTAAGTACTCTTGATAGTTCAATTCTTGGTACCGGTGTTTCTCCTACAATTCCAGATGCTGCAAATAGAACAAAATGGATCATTGATTCAGTAAATCAAAAGTTCTGGTTGCCAGATTCAGGAGGCTACTTTGATAGAAATACTGATGTTGATGGAAACATTGATACAGATCGTGGAACTACTAACAACAAGCCAGGAAACAATCAAGACGATTTAATTAAAAGCCACAGTCACTTGATACCTCAAGGTAACTCTTTCACCGGTACCGGTGCTTCAGGAAGAACGGGCAGAGGCCAAGTTAATCCCAATGATTTTAATTCTGGTTCTACTGGTGGAAGCGAAACACGTCCTAAAAACAGAAATGTAAACAGTTATAGAATATTTTGATATGAAGAAGTTGATTTTTCTTATTCCTATTTGCGCACTCTCTTTTCAGTTGAAGGCTCAAGTATATGATTCAACGAAAGTGCTGCAGGATAACAATGCCTATGGCTATTCGTACAAGAATATGCAGGTAAGAGGCATGTTTAAACTGTTTGGTTTAGATACAACTAAGTTGGCCGTTAAAGATTCCAATGCTATTTCGGTATATCGAGGAAACATCTACGTGTGGACAGGTTATTATTGGAAATTGAGTAGCGGAGCTGGCAGCGGCGGGGGCTCTTTCACTCCCGGATATGGTTTACAAGGAACGTCTACAGTTAGCATTGATACTTTTAATTTCCGTAAGGTAGATACGATATTTGTTATAAATGATAGCACAATTGGGTTTAGAATAAATGGTATTTCATTTTCAAGAATATTGAAAGGTGGAAGTAGAGTTGTGAATATAAACGGCTTAACTGGGTCAAGTCAAGGATTTTCTACTGGTACTAGCGGCAATGATTTTAATATTTCTAGTTCAAGTTCTACACATATTTTTAATATCCCAAACGCTGATACGGCTGCACGTGGATTGATAACTGCCGCAAGGCAGCAAATCGGTGGATCGAAACTTTTAACAGGTACTTACACTCCGAGTGCGAAACTTTCATATAACATCGCTGCGCTTGGAAACCATTTTGCAACAGCCAACAATGATACACTTGTAGGTGTAGAAGTCAATCCGATATTTAATGCGTTGTCTTTTACAGGGGTATTGAACTACGGAATAAGGTCCTGGCCACTTCAAAACTTGATCGGACCTATTCGAACGTTTTCAAGTACAGGAAATACTTACATCGGAAGCAATCCTGTTTCCACAACTGATGGAGGCTATAAACTTGATGTTGGGGGCTCTATAAGAGGGCAACTAATTAGGTTGAATGGTCCAATTGGATACGGAACAAATATTCTTGAATTTACTTTGAACGGGAATACTACTCCGATTGCTGCCATAAACAACTTTGGGATTTGGAATATATCAAACGGTGGAACAAACACTGTAGCTGCAAATACTGGAGTGATCGGTACTCTGGGACAAAACACATCCTCAATATTGCTTGGAAGTCAAGTCAACACTTTTGGTATCACTCAATGGACAGGAACAGCCGGAACATCTAACCATACTTCTTTGGCGGGACCTTTTATCATTGTTCCTAATGGATCTGGGGGCACTTTTTCTGGTTTGTCGATAGGAGGCACACAAACAGCGGGTGTATTAACGAGTGGCTATCTTTTGGCTCTAGAGCATTGGTCGAATAGTGGGGTCTTAGCAATGGGTAATACTAGTGCTGTTCAAAAATATACAGTCGTCGATGGAAGAATAAATGTGTTTGTTGATCAACCTAATAAAACGCTTGAAGGATATGTGTGGAGGCCAAACATCACAGGTAGTGTTGCTCTGGCGAACAATAGGGCTTTTATTTCTGCACCGGGTGCGAATCACGGTTTCGGTACACTTACGCCAAACAATAAAGCAATTGCAGAGTTTTCAGATACGACTCGCGGGATACTACCAACAAGAATGACAGCCGCTCAAGCATCAGCTTTGAGCTTAGGAACCGGTGAGGCTGGTATGTATATTTATGTATCAACCACAAACGGCACCTTTCCAGCTCCTGGTTTTTATTATTGGAGCGGAACGGCATGGGTTGCATTCTCAAATACAACTACATCTGGAACATATACACCAACATTTTTTACAGGCACAAACACCACATCAGTGAGCAGTTCAGGGGGTGGGGTTTTTTATTATGTGCGAACTGGAAATTTGGTCGAGGTCACAGGTACCGTAAGTGCTTCGTCAACGTCTACTGGTGCAGCAGATTTCAACGTCACAATACCAATAGCTTCTGACTTTACGAGTATTGGAGACGCTCAAGGTTTAGCAATTAATTCGACAAACGGGTTTGGTGGTAACTGCTCTCAAAACATTTCGGCTGACAGAGTACTGGTTAATTACAACGCCAACACCGGTTCCAATCTAATAAATTTAAAATTTACATACATAATTCGATAGTACAATGATCACAGTTACTTTAAAACGCAGACATCTTTTGTTGGTATTAGGTCACCAACTTGATACGACTTTGCGCGAATCAATGTCAACAGCAAATAGAATTATTTCTGTGTGTACCGGCAAACAGGATAATGACGACGTTCAAATCCAAATCGAATGGGAAAAGCTGTGGCAGTCGTATAATATTATGACCAATCTTCCATCAGGTGCTTACAAGACTGTCAACACTGAAATGGATACGATGTTGGCTCCGCAGATGCAAGCTGGAGTTCAATCAGGTAATCAGGACTGGATTGAACTAGCCACAAGGCTAACAGCATTAAAACAACAACAGGCTGCTGTAACGGTTGATTTTGTTGCAAAAGTGAAGAACGATTTAGGATTGAACCCTTAAAAGTTTATGCTAATGGAAGGACTTCAAATCAATAACCTAACAGATCGTGATATTCTGATCATGTTGTATCAGAAAGTTCAACAAATGGATAAATCATTTGATCAACATAAGAAAGATACTAAAGAGGAATTGGAGACAGTAAAAGAAAGGCTACAAAGCATAGAAAAGTACGTGAATGACCAGAATGTTAAAGACTCAATCGATGCGAAGAGAAGCAAGAAGCAAATGTGGTTTATTGGTATTCTGATTACAGTACTCAATCTGTTAGTGAACATTTTCTTTCACATATTCAAATAGTAAAAATGAATTTAATTATTGACCTGGTTTTTGCCTCTTTGCTATTTATCATTGGGATGCTTTTGTACATCATGTTTGTTGTACGAGATATAAGAAAGAAGTTTCCTGACTTTGGCTTTCGTCAAGTGTTTGGAATATTCTTAAAGCAGGACTGGGATACGCTAATAGTTTCCGGATTGGTTATGATTTTGTCCCTACTGGGAATAGTAATCATTCAGCACTATAAAATCAAGCTTCCAATCTGGTTTGATTCATGGGGTAAGTATGTATTTATCCTCGTTTCTGGTTTTGCAGGCCACTGGTTGATTTATTCCTTCTTGGGTACGTCTGCGAAATGGATTCAGAGAAACATTGACAAGATTGAAGATTTAAAACCAAACAAATGATACTAAGCAAACTTACTGTAAGACAATGGGCAATCGTATTGGTTGTTTTGATTGTAGTGATTGTGCTGTTAAACTGGGTATGTGGGAAACGTCCAACGGCTCCGGAAGTAAAAACTTTCGTTCCGAAGATTGACACGCGAGCGATTGATAGCCTTGAAAAGCAAAATAAGCGCATTACAGCCGAGCGCGACTCAATACAAGGTTTGTACAACCTGTCTTTGAAAAAGGTTCAGGAATCAAGCCGTAAAGCGACACGCTATGCTTTAGCACTAGAGTTTGCAAAAAAAGCCAAGGACACCACTCTAATTATTGAAGCCTGTGATTCATTGCAAGAGGTAGTGATCAAGCAAGAGGCTGTGATTTCGGATCATCTTGAATTTGAAAGCGAGTTAAAAGCTCGAAATGATTCAATTGAGCAGAGTTTGATTGCTCAGATTGATCGCCTAAAATCAGCACTAGGCATAACTACCCAAAGCAACGAGTTTCTTTCTAATCAATTGACTTTGGTTGGTAAGAAGAACAAGCAACTGCAGCGAAAACTTGGAAAGAAATTTCATTTATCAGCATACTTGGGTTACGGTCCTAGTTATAACAATTTGGGTGGAATTAGATTGGGTCCGAACGGTGGCTTTGGATTTACTTACACAATTTTTTAATCAATAAATCAACTGTTTTATGTCACAAAAAAAAGACTTTGACGCTATCGGCGCGATTGGTGGGTTTACACTGATCTGTATTATTGGAATCCTGTTTTTTCTTTTTACAGAAGGTAGCCCCTTAGGTGATTTTCCGGCAATTACCGGTATTGAAGCTATCAAGTTACAAGGAACTTCATTTTGGATTTGGGTATTTATTTTAAATCCTCTTGCTTTTGTTGCCCTGTATCTAGCGATCAAGAATGAAGATGGTGGCGGCAAACTTGGCAAAAAGCTTTCTGGTAGTAGATCGCTCACATCATTTTTAATTGCTCTATTCTTGGCTTTATTGGTTATTCCATGGATTAAAGTCTATGATACCAAAGCAAATGCCGGTGTTGATGCATCGAAGTTCAAAAAAGTGCAACTGAAATAATGAACTTGGAACTATCCATATTGATATTGATCGGGTTTAACGTGTGCAATGCTTTCATCGATGCATACAAAATAACTGTGCTTCACCGAGAGATTCGGCACGCAATTAACTTTTCGGCATACGCTATTTTGGTTTGGATTCTTATCCACCTACTTGAATACAATGCCGCCCGATCAATATCTTTTTGTTTGTTCTCATTTTTCATTCGTCAAATCACATTTGATATTCCGCTCAATTGGCGAAGAGGCCTAAGTACTTTTTATGTTTCAACGGCGAATCCTCCAAAAGCTATTTGGGATAGAATTGAGATATGGATTTTCGGTAAAGATGGTGGAAGAAAACAAGTAGAATGGTATTTGGCAGGAAGTGCTTTAACAATCACAATTTTAATTTTTTCTCAGTATGGTAGTTAAGCTTAACCTCAATGATGCTGCGGAGATTGATGTTGTTGTTGATCGTGAGAACAACGATGAAGTTTTGTTTGAGTTTTTTGATGTGAATGGAAATGCAACGCCTGTGACCGGTGGCGTCTTTCAAATTAATGTTTTTAAGACTTCTAAGGACATTGTAAGTATTGCTAATGTTTCCGGTACCGTTCAATCAACAACAAATCAAGTTAAGTTTCTTCTTGGACCATTGGCCGCAATAGGTCTTGGTAGTTTTTATTATAAAGCATATCAAACACCTGCCGGTTCGTCTAAAAGAGTGTTTGCAAAAGGAGAATACAAAATAGTTAACTAAGATGGCTCCAATCAGATTATCAGTTAATGTAGTTCCAACGATTAACAAGGTAAATCTTGTTGGCAATCCTTCTATTGATAATCCTGTAAAAACGGTACTAGTATCGTTGCCTGTACCCGGACCACAAGGACCAGCTAGCGGGTTAAATGCAGTCCAGTTGAGTGTTGTTGCTAATGGTCAGACTGAGTTCAACATTGTGAGTTTTCCGACTCAATCGTTTCTCTATGTCAATGGTGTTGAGCATTATTTTGGTATTGACTACGACTTTGTAACATCCGGCGCAAACAAGCACTTAAGATGGCTGAATAATGGATATCAGCTTTCAACTACAGATTATTTAATATTCAAATATACATAACATGATAGACGGTAAAGTAATTAAAGCCGGTACCATAACCGAGGATAAAATTGCGTCACTTCCATCTACCCCTAGTGGTCCAAATGCGCCTGCTTCAAAATTGTATGTTGATAATTCGATTCAGCAATCGATTAACAACCTTGACTGGAAAGCTTCTGTTCGAACAGCCTCAGGCACAAACATAAACATTGCATCACCCGGTACAACGATTGGTGGTGTTACAATGAACAATGGTGATCGTGTTTTATTGTACGGTCAGACTACTGGTTCACAGAATGGGTTCTATGTCTTCAACGGTTCAGCAGCCGCAATGACTCGTTCAACTGATGCTGATGGGGCAAGCGAAGTTACTCCAATGGCAGCTTGTTTGGTTGAAGAGGGAACGGATAATGGAAAACTGTTCAGATTGACCACAACTGGCGCAATCACACTTGGAACGACTTCATTAACATTTGCTGCATTTGCTAGTATTGCAGGATCAGCTCCAAGCACTGCAAACAAATTCATGACAGCCTCTGTAACTACAGCAGATGGTAACGAAGCATGTGCAACGGCCATGGCTGCAACACCTGCAGGTAGCAGTTTTGTTGGAGTTGTTGTAAGTGAGTTGTTTGTGGAAGTCGGAAATGGAGTAAAGACAAAAGCCTGTTACTTCTCTGGAGACGGCGGTGCGACCGCTCGTGCATTCGGTGCAGTGGTTTCAGGTGATAAACTTTATTGGAACGGTTCTATTGCAGGTTACCAATTGGCTGCAACAGATCAGGTTTCATTCTTGTACAATATCTAATAGCTCATGAATAGGAAGGCGTTAGCTCCCTACATAACAAGATCTCTTTCGGTAAGTGGGTCAAGTCAGCTTACCGATTTAAACGGAATCATTCAATTCACCGGTTCATCGGCTCAAAACTTCACAGTAATGGCCGATGCTTCGGTGAACTTGCCTATTGGTGCTGAAATAACAGTGCTGCAAGATGGTACCGGTTCGGTTACTATTACACCGGATACCGGAGTCACACTGCTTTCAAATAATGGAGGAACACAATTAGTAGGGCAGTATTCAGCCGTCACACTTGTGAAGAAATCAGCGAACAACTGGTACATATTTGGGGCAACATTAGATCCATTTCAGATTCAGCGCGTAAGAATAACAGGAACAGTAGTCAATAATAATGCCACTGCGAATACGATCGCTGATATCACGGGTCTTGCGTTTCCAGTGACGTCAGGTCTTTTGTATTGGTTTAGATTTTTCATCCGATACAATTCAGCAGCTACAACAACAGGGGCAAGGTTTTCAATTACGGGACCGGCAACACCAACTCTTTTGAATTTTAGATCAGACTACACGCTGACAGCTACGTCAAGAACATTTAATGATGGCTTAACGGCGTATGACACGCCTGCGGCTTCAAACGCTTCAGCCTTAACAACAGGTAATATTGCGACAATTGAAGGCATTATTCAACCTAGTGCCAACGGTAATGTGACGGCGCGATTTGCATCTGAAATCGCTTCAAGTGCCATCACAGTTCAACCTCAATCATTTGTTGAATACAGAAGAATTGCATGATGATCGGGCTACTATATGGAAACTTTTCAAGGGCTGCCATTCAATCGGTTGCAGGAGAGTCATTGATTGACACTTTTGCACTTGCAAATGGTGATCAGAATATTCGACTAAGCTCCGGCGATAATCAAGGAATTGCCCAATCGTTCACTGGCAATGGTGCAAAAATTACTAGATGCGTAGTGAACATGCGCGCATTTGGAACAATCACCGGTAATATTTTCGCCAAAATATATGCAATTACAGGGACCTCTGGTTCTAGTGCAATACCCACAGGATCAGCTCTGGCCACATCAGATGCAATTGATGTTTCTACTATAGCGTCTGGAGTCAATCAAAACTACAGTTTTAACTTTTCTGGTGCCAATCAATTTCAAACCGTGAATGGTACCAACTATGCTTTATCAATCGAGTACAGTGGCGGAGATATTTCTAATAACGTTGGGATTGTAGTAGATGCAAGTTCTCCTATTGATGACGGAAATAACAGTACACTTGTTTCTTCTGTCTGGTCAGCGGTAACCACTCAAGACTTGTGTTTTGAATTATACGGATTTTAAAATTTTACTTATGTCAAATATTATACCCGCCTCACGTCCGAAGCTTATTGAAGCCAATTTGATAGAGAAAATTCAAGGGATTGAGTTTAGAGGTAAAGTGTTTATAGTTGGTATTCGCGGCTATTACGAGGACACGATGGGAAAGCATGGTCAAAACGATCGCGGCATATATGACGATGCTATGTTTTTGGTAGCTCCTAATTATTACAAAAGTTTCAATGCAAACACTGATCCATCAAAATATAAACCTGGCATTGGAACACTTGCTTTTGGTGTCCATTATTACAAAAAGGGCAAGCACGGAATTTCACGTCCAAAGCCGTATGTGCCTTACGATGCATTTAGGCCGGCAACGAAAGACGAAACGTTACCCGGAACAAGAGATGGCCAGTCGGGCATTGTGAAAATTGTCGCCCCAAATATTCACAAGGGAGGCTACAATTCAACGTCAAGTGAAGCCTGTCAAACTATTTATCCTGATCAGTGGGATGAGTTCCAGAAGAAAGCTTACGAGCTGATGGATGAATACGAACAAACCGAAATCGCATACATATTGATTCCTAATTAATCTACCTGTGAGAGTGAACAACTAAATCATTAATTTTAAAACAAGTGTATGAAAAAGACTCTTCTTCTTTTAGCCTTATTAGCATCAGCCTTTATTGTAGCAAGTTACGCTTTGCCGAAGAAACGACCGGATCCGGAAATTGTTTCTTGCGCTCCACCCGTTTATCAAGCAGAAATTACCACTGTTAAAAGCGGCAGTTTTAGCGATCCCACAATTTGGAATACTGGACTAGTGCCCGATGGATCGGCTGCAATTAATATAGCACACTCAGTTGTATTGGACATTAATTTCAAGACATCAAAGAATATCGTTGTTACCGGCATTCTTACCAACAGATCAAAAAACATTGAGTTTGTTGGCATCAATGAAAACAACTTTGTTGGCGGCGGTATGGATGTATTGCCAACAGATATTGGTCTTTGGGTAATGGGCTCAGGACAATTGGATTTTCAGGGAGAAAGTAAAACTTCATGGTGCAATGTTAAAGGAGATTTGTTAGTGGGCCAGTCAGTAATTTTTGTTGACAGTGCTCGCAATTGGAAAGTAGGGGATGAAGTTTCAATTTCTCCAACCAATGCCAATGATTTTGCCCCAGAGGAAAGAGTAATTTCTGCCGTGAATGGTAATCAAATTACGCTGAATTCTCCTTTGTCTCGGCCTCATCCAGTTGTATTGAAGCCTGCCAAAATATTAAATCTTACGAGATCAATTAATGTTCAGGGTACTGTTACAGGCCAATCACACGTATTTATTCGATCTACAAAACCTCAGATTATTAAGCACGTTGGCACTCGATACATGGGACCGAGAAAAGATAGGGGTGGAAGTTCGGCCAAAGAGTTTGTTTCCGGAAGATACTCATGGCATTTTCACCATTGTATGAAAGGAAGTATTGGTTCAATCGTTGAAGGTTGCATTGCTCGTGACGGTGGTTCTCATCAATTTGTTCCGCACGTTTCTGATGGAGTTTCTTTCATTGACGATATCGCTTACAAATCAAAAGAAATTGCTTTCTGGTGGGACCCAGGAGAGCAAACCAATGGAGCATATTGGAATCATAATATTGTTCTTGGAAATACGTGGGTGCCTGGAGCTCTTAATCCAAATGCAGAAGATGCACCGACCTTTTCAAGTTCTGGATTTCTTTTTTCAAGAGGCTTTCAAAACGTCGCGACTAACAATGTAGTAGTGGCGTCTGCTTTGGGTGACGTTGCTGATGGTGGTGGCTTCAATTGGGAAGCTACTTTAATCGAAGGTGTTTGGGTGTTTAAAAACAACGAAGCGTTCAATAACCAAGGTGCCGGTATTCGCATTTGGCAAAACTCAACACGAAATCACATCATTGAAGATTTTTACGCTGCCAATAATACCGTTGGAATATTCCATGGTGCATATGCCAATAGTTACACCTATAGAAATGTAAACTTATATGCGAATGTTTTCACCGTGAAAGCTGCATCAGTAAACTCTTCAAGAGTTCGAATTGAAAACAGTGTTTTGGATGGGGGAGGTCTGATATCGCACCCATTGGAATTTATTCATAGTCCATTACCGGGCGAAGTGCCAATTCTTGTAGTAAATACGACAATAAAAGGGGGACGTAATTATGCTGTTTTGGATAACAACGCACCGGAAGTGCACTCTGTAGATTTAGTTCACTGTAACATAACAGGAGAAATTAGACTGGATCCTTCAGCAGCAACCGGTGAAACCATTCGCATTCAACCTGCAGGTGCTACATTAGCAACAAAGATTACAAAGAGCGGCACAACCTCTATTCCTACTTTTGCGCCAAGTGTTTGGGGCAATGGAACAGGTTTGAGAGGATCTTATTACAATGGTTCTAACTTCAACTCAATAGCTTTTCAGCGCATAGATAACAATCTTAGTTTCTCAGAGTGGCCGGTCGGTCAAGGTGAAACTATTTTTGACGAAGTAGATTATAGAATCACCGGCAACTCTTATTCAATGCGTTGGGAAGGATTTATCCAACCACAATATTCAGAGGCTTATACTTTTACAGTTGGATCGGGAATCGGAGTAAGACTTTGGATCAATGGTCAGCAAGTGATCAATAAATGGAGCGAGCCTTACAAAGATGATAATTGGTCCTCTTCTCCTGTGAGTTTACTTGCGGGTGTAAAGTATCCTATTAAGATTGAGATTTTCAATAGTGATCAAGCAGGATCAGCAAATTTAGTTTGGTCCTCTGCATCACAGAAACCCGAATATGTGCCCCAAAGTCAGTTGTATGTTGATACAAGCACAGTGATAACACCGCCTGTTGTGGTTCCTCCGGTAGTAGTTCCGCCAACCGTTCCACCAGTGGTTACGCCCCCTGTCGTGAAAGATACGATAGCCGTTTCTCCTACTGCAACAACTTCAATAAGAGTAATCAGCAATAAGCCTTATTCATGGAAGTTGTACAATACAAAAGGAGTATTGAGAAAGTCCGGAACACTAAAGGTTGGAACAACTTCAATTAGTGTAATTGGTTACGCGCGCGGAACTGTAAGGGTATTGATTGATGATCGCCTTTCGTATAATGTAATTTTAAAATAGCTGATAAGCAAGCAGTTGTTTTTGGTTAGGCCGGCTGTTTTTACAGTCGGCTATTTAAAAAATCTTTAAGGTTCATTGTATGATCCCAGTTACTCAAACCAAAGTTGTGGTTAGAAACTCGAATGGAGATATAGTTGTACATGGAAATTGCTGGGCTGCTTGTATAGCCAGCCTTCTTGAGGTTGAGATAAACCAAGTTCCAAATGTAGAAGTGTTTTTCGACAGAAATGATGGATTTTGGTCTCACGTCATGGACAAATTTCTAAGAGGAAAAGGTTATGAAATTATAACTGATTCTCGTTATAACTACTATCATAAACTAAAAAACGACTTTTCTCAAGAAGCGATTAAGGCGAGACAAGAATTAAACGATACATATTATATGGGATATGGAATGTCTCCAAGAGGTGTACTTCATTCTTGCATTTATAAAAATGGCCAACTTGTACATGATCCACATCCATCAAAAGACGGTACCGAGCCTCCAACCGACTTTGAAGTCATTGATAAAATCACAAAATAGCTATTGCTCACCTGTCTTAAAGTTCATTTTATGAGTAAAATAATTAAGGATCATCCCGGAGTGTATCGATTTCGTTGCCCAGGATGTGATAGTTTTCACATCTATTATACTAATGAAGAAAATGCTGCACACGGTTATCAGGGCGGCCAATGGCAGTTCAATGGCGATTTTGAAAATCCTACATTTTCACCTTCGTTACTAAATCGATGGGGAAAAGAAGCTGATCCGAATTGGCATGATTCAGATGTAATCAATACCAAAGCACCAAAGGGTGGTTGGTCTGGAAGATGTCATTTGTTTGTTCGAAATGGAAAGATCGAGTATTGTGAAGATTGCACTCATGATCTAGCCGGTAAGACGGTTGACATGATTGAAATATAGCTACATTCTCATAGCAGTAAGTTTTGGAAAACGGCCCCTGTTTCTACGGGGGCTTTTAACTTAACTTAACATGAGATATATCTCAACTTAAAGGTCTAAAGTCATAATTGAAAATCATTTCCCCCAAAAAAGTCATTAGTCTCCTAAAATGAAATGGTTTCATTACATTCATTTTTTGTTGTCCTACTAGATGCCTATCTCTAAAAAGAGTAACTAAATGACATCTTACATGAGAGTTTTTTCGATCGAGTGGGCGATCAAACATTTCATCACTCAAATGAAAAGAATGATCGTCTATAGTTTTTTCACTTGATGAAATCATTACGCCAATAAAAGTCCCTTCATTTTGAAAGGACTCATTACTTGAAAGTACTATAAATAGATGCTGGGAGTCAACGTCTAAATTCGAATTTGTAGGATTTATTAAGTAGACATCTCTCTGATTAACACTGTGCAACTTCTGATAAGGTTTTGGTTGATATACTTACAGCTAAAAGAGCTTCATCTGTAGGATGTTCTCGTCTAACTTTGATATTCTTTTTCTTTAGTATAGTAAGTGACGAATAAAATTGTGAAATAACAGATTCGATTACTTTCACACATTCAACATATCTTTTACCAATTTCTTCGTCTGAACTCTTCTGAACAGCTTGTTCCAAATATGTGTGCAATTTTGATAGAAGAAAGATGATGTCTTGTATTTCTTCGATGTCTTTCCTAAGATTAATTTGACCATCTACTTTTAATAGCTCTTCTCTTAAGGTATCATTGAGCCCTTGAGACACTACACTTATGAATGTTACCATGTCATAAATTTTATTGTGAGTGTCAGAGAAAATAAAGGAAATAAATTTCCCATACCAACTTTTGAAATAAGAGGTTGCTTCCGAAACTTCTCTTTTTTCGGATTCATATACGCGAGAAAGGTCGATAGGTAATACCATGGCTTTGCTTGGGTCTAATTCACAAATACATTCTACTAATAAGACGTACTAACCCTCAAAATAGTGTCCACTAACAACTTAAATTATTGCAAAATATTTCACATTATCTGTCAAAATACTTCAGTTGTTATTGCAATATTAATCAGTAGTTGTTGATTATCAAGTACCGACTAAGGAATTTCAATCAGAAAACAAAGGACAGTTAATGCATAAGTTATAAAAATTAATTATAAATATTTGATATAGAATTATATAGATAATTTTAATGCAATAATGTTGCAAAAATATTTTTTCGAATGCTTTTTCGAATCAAAACACTCACAGTTTTAAGCTTTATAGTTCACAAACTGATTAAGTATGCAGATTAACTACTGACAAATAATTAGGAGTCTGGCAGTGTGTGTGTCAGTAGAAAGAAAAAAGCCCGTCTGAAATGTAGTTCAGACGGGCTTTTCGTTTTGTAATCAGTGCCCAGAACAGGAATCGAACCTGCACATCATTGCTGATACCAGATTTTGAGTCTGACGCGTCTACCAGTTCCGCCATCTGGGCTCATTGATCGGGGTGCAATATTACGAACTTTGTGTAAACCCACAAAAGGATTTTGAAAGAAAAATCTAGGATTTTAACTGCTTTTCCAGTCTTTTCAGGTAATTATTGCGATAGTAGTACTCTTTTACTCGCAACAACGCTTCTTTGGACGGAGAAACCGCAGCAGTTTCTTCCAGAATGCTTGCCACTTCTTCATAATTTTCCTTTTTTAGTCGATTTACTTCAGCCAAAATTGCTTCTCCTTCTGAGGCCGTCTTCTCAAATTCCCATTCCATCACCCGCTCGTTCAAATCCATCACTTCCATTAAAAAATCGGCCGATAAACTGTATTTTTCTTCAGGTTCTAATACTCCGTTTAAGATAAGTACATATTGAATGGTAGCGTCTTCGTCCTGAAAAATAGTCCATGCTTTATTCAACAATGCTGTTTGTTGCAGCGCGTAGGCCTGCTCCGATTCCGAGGATTGGGCAAAATAATCCGGATGATATTGCCTGCTCAATTTCCGGTAGGTCCGTTGAAGAAGCGACCGATCGGGTTTGAATTGCACCGGAATATCAAACAGCTCAAAATAATTCCTTTGCTCACTCATAACAACAATTTTTAAAATATTCCGAAGTTTGGGTTACAAAATTAGGACTTAAGTTTACAAATAAAGGTATAAGAATGCATTTGGACGGTCATTTTAAAGATTTTGAGATCCTAGAGATCCTCAAAACGGGCACAAATCGGGATGTAGATGCTGTAATAGGCTTTCTCTATCGCAATTATGCCTCGTTTCTAGCAATCTATGTTCAAGAAAATGGAGGAAACGAACAGGATGCAGACGACTTGTTTCAAGACGTGCTGCTTCAATTCATCTCCAGCGTTCGAGAAAACAAGTTCAGAGGAGACGCCGCAATCAAAACCTTTCTCTACTCCATTAACCGAAACCTTTGGTTCAATGAAATGAAGAAAAGGGATCGGTCAAAAGTTCGAGAACTTAAGTATGAAAAATGGCAAGATCAAGAAGTAGCAGATGCACAAGAAACCATTAGTCAGTTGGAAAGTAGAAAACAAATCATTGACGTGGTAGAACAACTAGGGCCCGACTGTAAGAAAATTTTACTTGCTTACTACTATGAAAACTTATCGATGAGAGAAATACTAGAACTCACCGACTACGATTCAGAACAAGTAGTCCGCAATAAAAAATATAAATGTCTTAAAAACCTTGAGCAATTATTACATCAGAATCCGAATCTGGCAAACCAACTCAAAACAGTATTACAATATGAGTCATAATTATACACAAACCGAATTGTTGACCCGCTATTTGGACGGTGAATTGGAGCCGGCTGAAATTGCGGCCGCTAAAGAGTTGCTGAATAGCAATGAAGCTGCCCGGCAAGAATTGAGTAGAATTAAGGCAACACAACAAGCGGTAAAATTAACCGGCCTCAAATACCAAATTCAACAAGCAGTGGCCAAAGAAAAGGCAGCAGCTCCGGTGGTAACCATGCAGTCACGTAAATCTTATTTGAAATGGGTTTCTATTGCTGCCATGATTTTGCTTGTTTCAGGAGTGGGATATCAATATGCGTCAATCAACGAAAATTCCATTTTTCAGGACGCGAATCTTGAATATAAAACTGTGGTAACAAGAGGAGAAGCACAAGATAAATTGATGACCTTATTCTCAAACCGCGACTACAAGGGTTATTTATCGGCATATCAAGCCATTGAAAATAAAACTACCGAAAATCAATTAATGGCAGGTATATCGCTCCTGAATCTTGGCAACACAAATGCATCCATTGAATCGCTTGAACCGCTCACCAAAGGTTCATCAGTAGAGAAGGATGCAGCAGAATATTACTTAGCATTAAGCTATTTGAAAAACAAAGAATTCGAGAAATCATTACAGCTGTTGGAGGCTATCAACGCCAATCCGGAACACGGATATCATAATAAAGTAAGCAACTGGTTGATACAAAAAATTAAAATTGCTCGATCCAAATCCTAACTCGTGAATTGGTTAAGTCACTGAGATCAAAAGAGTTCCAAATTTTTGGAACTTTTTTGTTTTTAAAAGTTACAAAGCAAGGTTGATTGTTTACTAAGGATTGTAGGTAAACAAAAAATCAAGTCATGAAAAGCGTAAAAATGAAAACCAACCTCGCTCTAGCCCTTCTTTTAGGTACTGTATTTTATATGGAATCTTGCTCAAAAGAAGCCGGTTCCGGAGTCAACAACAATCCGGTGTCTACAACAACACGTTCTAAGATCTCGATTCACTTAACTGATGATCCAAGTGTTGTATTTGACAAAGTACTATTAGACATTCAGAAAGTGGAACTCAAATTCGAAGACAATGGAATAGACAGCCTTAGCGGATGGCATTCAGTTGCAATAGTGCCGGGGGTGTATGATATTCTGCAATTCCGAAATGGTATTGATACCATTGTAGCGGTTGGTACCATTCCAGCCGGTGTAACTTTGCAGAAAGTTCGATTAACACTTGGCAATAACAACTCAATAGTTGTTGCTGGTGTTAGTAAGCCTTTGGTAGTGAAGGATAACGACAATCAAGTAGAAGCAAAACTAGATGCAAGCAATGTTGAATTGATCGGAAACGATCAAATCCATTTCTGGATTGATTTTGATGCGGGTCATTCAATTCAGGTTAAATCTAGTAATTCTGGTCAAAATACCAGCTTTGAGCTCCGTAGTAACATCCGAATCTTCTCAAAAGCAAAATCAGGTGAAATAGAAGGACGAGTATTACCGGCTGCAGCCCAAGCTTTGGTAGTAGTGACAAATGGTACTGATAGCGCTTCAGCAAAACCGGAACGTGAAGGTGAGTTTAAAGTGGTAGGGTTGAAGGCCGGTACTTATGAAGTAAAGTTTCACGCTACCGCCGGAAATTACCGCGATACTGTGATTACCGGTGTGGTAGTAAGAACCAATGAGGATACCAAACTCCCAACAATAACCCTAAAAAACTAAGATTTCCATGAAATACCGGAGCGGCGTTGCTAGGCAACGCTGCTCTTTTTATTTTTAAGTAATCTAATGATTAAAACAATTGTCGGCAAAAGCAGTAACCACCACCATTTCGAAAGGGATGTTGGCTTTTCAACTACTCCATTCAGCCGAAGATTAGCCCAGAAATCGGGCGTTTTAAAGCGTACTTCAATGTTATTATCGTTTAAATAATCTCGCTTGGCCAAGGTTAATGCTTCTGCAGCATTTTGCGATTTGCCATAGTATTGATGGAATCGTTGCATAATATAAGCGGTACTTTCATCAGAAGCTTTCCATTGAGAGGCGATCGTGTTTTCACAACCTGCATAGGCAAACGCTCTAGAGAAACTGATCAATCCTTCACCTTTGATCAACTGCCCCGTACCGGTTTCACAGGCACTTAAAATCGTTAGATTTGTTTCTCGTAAGTCTAAAGAATAGATTTCAGGTAGATATAGTAGAGAAACTTTGTTTGAATCCTTTGATGCAAATGCGATATAAGACTGCTGCGGGTCCGATTCATTTGATAAAGCATGCGTTGCCAAATGCAATACTCCAAACTCTTTAGCCTGATTTAAAAATTGATCTTTTGTTGCCAATCCATCCAAATAAATAGTGCCTTTAAGATTGTCCAATTCACTCGCCGATTTTGAAAGTTGCGCAAAGCCAGGTTTGCTGCTATGCGCAAATGGCGCAAATGCCAGTATGGTCTCTTTGTTCTTGTTTTGCTCGCCATGTGTTAGTAATGAACAAGAGCTGTTATAACTAATAATATGGGCTGTAACTACTTTTTTCCCTTCTCCAATGGACAGTAGTTCAAATGGTAGATACGACAATTCGTCGTCGGGAATAATATACCAATTCGAATATTTAGATAGTTGTGAATAATAGGGTAGAATCAAGGTTTCCGATAATCTATCTATAATGCTGTTGTATTCCTCTCTACTATGTTTACCTACTTCTGTAGTAAGCTTTGTTAAGGTTTGAAGATTTGCGACCAATACCTCTTTATTCTTTATTTCGAATACATTAACGCTGTCTTTACTAATAAACGTACAGATAACAGAATTAGAGGAAAGGTGATAACTCAGAATTAAATCATTAGATGTTAATTTTCCTCGAGCATTACTGAGATCGGTAATAGATGAAATACTCGCTAATTGCTGATAGTTGGAATTCGATTTGTATTGTTTTTGAATGTTCTCAATTTCGAGTTCGGTTTCCGCGATTCGGGCTGTGATGGCCGCTATTACTGAACTGTCGGTAGCTTGGGAACGCTGAACGCCTAGCTGATTCAAAAGCTTTTTAGCATTACCTTCCAATGCAATCAAGGAATCGGGAATGCCTACTTGGTTTTTCAATGCCGATAAATTTAGTTCTTCTGAAAGCACACTGGCTTTATTCTCTTCATCGAAAAAAAACAGTTCTTCCAAGTACTTTCTTTCATGCGTTTTTTGATACAATGTGAATGCTAATTGTATCGGGATGTCATGCGATATGTATTTTTTTTCATTCAAGAAGAGTTTCGCTTCATCAGTCTCATAGCCCGAACTCATGTAATTAGAAAGGCTATAAAGCGCACGGAAGCTTGCAATTGACATTTCTGCATAAACAGGATAGCCGCTAGCCTTATGCCATTTTTCTAGCAGCAAGGCTTTAGCAAGTAAGCTTTCATACAAATCAATGGTCGTTATAACTCCTTTGAAATCCTTTGGGTTCTTACTAGCATCCGAATCATTAAAACTTGGGTGGAGGGCATTGATGGATATTTGATAGTTCTTCAAGGCGAGCTCGAATTGTGCTTTTTGAGCATACATGTCTCCAAGCAAACGAAAGGTGGTTCCGGGATTGGTGCCTGTTGTAAAGTTTTCCATCGAAAGCGCTTGATTTAAATAAGAGGCAGCGCTATCGGGCATTTGCAACGAAAGGTAAACTTTAGCGTACAAGTTTAACGAAACCGGAGTAGGGGTCTTTATTTTTTTTAGGTACGCTATTGCTTCGGTAAATTCATTTAAACTTGTGTAAACAGATGCTATATTCAAATTCAGTTCCTCAATATTAAAATTGTATTTCAACAAGCTGAGATAGACTTCTAGAGCCTCTCTATTTTGTTGTAATTTTTTCAAGCAAAAGGCAATATTGTTTCGATAACTGATCGAAAGACTCGGGTCTGCACCTTTCACTTGTTCTATGGTTTGAAGAGCTTTTTCAAAATAATTCTTGCTCTGTTTGTAGTTCCCTGTTTCATAGTTCAGCACGCCTAGTGCATTGTAAAGTCTTTCTCTTCCCTTGATTCCCGGATACTTCGAAAGCAGTGTTTCTGCTTTCTCGAAAAAGTACACAGCACTATCGAACCTTTGTTCAAAATAAAAGGCATTTCCTGTATAAAGTAGCGGTAGGAAGGAAATGGAGTCGGGAAGTTTTGACGAATATTGGGTTTCAATACTCGTTTCAAAATACCGAATGGCTTCCGAATTTTTACGTTGCGTTTGTAACAAAATACCTGCTTTTACGCTAGCGTCCCAAAGAATTGAATCTGATAGGTGTTGTCCTTTTAATACACCGATAATTTTTATATAGTGAGCAAGCGCAATGCTATCGGTGGTTTCAGTTGGATTTTCAGCATTGTAATTTTTCTCTGCTTTCTCATACCAACTTAAATAATTACTGGATGGAGTTTGTGCCAATATTACAAATATTCCAGCCAACAGCAGTATGAGAATCAGTTTCTTCATGCATTAAAGCGGTTGTTCGTTCACGTAATCTTGTAAATACTCGTAGTCTTTTGTTAAGGCTCCTTCGTGTGTCATGGTCGCCCTTGTAATTAATTCGGAGCCTCCGCCAACAATGTCTTCCAGTACAAATTTTAATAGTTGTTCTCCAAAATACCTGCTTGCATCTCTCGGTAGTTCGTTTGGTAGGTTTCCAACAGCCATCACATCTATTGAATGTTCAAGGTAGGGGGCTGTTTTTTCAAAACTGGTTCGGTCTACGCCATATACCGGATCTTGGATGGTTTGATCTCCCAAATTAATGGGTACAGAACCTCCCGCATCATCGGTAATATCAGCGATGGTTCGAATCAAATATTCATCTTTTTGAATGGCTTCCTTTTCAAACAAACGTGGCATCGATTTGTCCCAATAAATTCCATTCATAAGAATATCGGTTTGTTCAGTATAAGGCGCGAAAATGCATTTGTATTCTTCCGGGTGTTCATGGAAATGCGATCTGCTGTAGGTGCCCGTGTCTTTGTGCCGGTAAAGATCAGCACCTTTCAATTGTGTATACACAGGGTATGCAAACCTTCTTTTCAAATAATCGTCCGGTTCAACTTCATGTATTCCCATAAGGTTCATTACTTCCAATACCCCGTGCGCTACGCGACCACTTCCTGTAACTGCGATCTTTACATTAGGCAGTTTCAAGCCGAAATAAGTATGGATCAATTCGCGAAAACTTCGTTGTTTGTACACTCGGTTCAACTGATACAAACCGGTTCTATTACCATAGGCCATAATGCCATTATGAGCGCCTACCACTCCCGCAAAAAAGCCGAATCCAATGATTCTTTGCCCATCATCATGTTCCAAACATTCGTAGTCAATAAGGGTGATATTCTTTTTGAGAATGGTTTGAAGCAGTTTTCTATTGAAAGCCTGTTTTTTCTTAGTGTGAGAAAAAAACAAATAGGTTTTGTTAGGAATCAATTGATCAATGGGAACTTCTTTGATGCCAAGCAAAATATCACACTCTGTAACGTCTGATTGCACTTTAACACCTGCACTGCTGTATTCTCGATCGGAAAAACATCTATCGGGAGAAGATTGCACAATAACTTCAATGTCGGGCCGATTCTTTTGAATCCATTTACACTGAGCTGGGGTTAATGCCACTCTATTGTCTGCCGGAATTTTCCCTTCTCTGATAAGGCCTATTTTTTTCATATAGCTATTTGAAAATCAATGGTTTTATGCAAGCTTTACAAAGGTCACAAACATAGTTGTAATCACAAAATTTTACCTGTAAGTTTCAGATTTCCAGTTTATTTAGTCCGATTTTTGCTATTCTTTGAAAAAAAAGCAAGTTTTGAGGTTACAACACCCTTGTTTGCTCGTACTATAAGATAAGCAGCTGTTTTGATATGAAGAAACTATTTCCCATAGGACTATTATTACTCTCTATTTGGAGCATACAGTCCTGTACCAAAGACGACAACACCGGTGGCTCAGATGGAAACTACAAACTGACCTACGGTGATTCTATATTTTACATCAATCCAAGCGTAGATTATACCATTACTCCGGTTGGTGCGCCCACAGGAGGCAGCTACACAGGCTTTCCCGAAGGAATTGACATTGATAATTTAACGGGAGCGATACGAGTAAACAAAAGTGAAACGGGTTTGCGCTATCGAATTACTTACACCGCGGTTAATGGAGATACTAGCAATGCGATCATATTAATCGGCGGAATCAATTATTACGATCAAATCTACGATTTATCAAAAGACGATACCACTGCGAAGCCGCTTTACAATGCATCCCTTAACCGAAACGTGCCGGCCAATAGTATTTTTGATGAGGGAAATGGCTGCAAATTGGAAGGGGTAGAAGTAGATGCTTCCAATGGTAGGATCAATTTGGCTGCCTGCGTTCGAAACGGTGTTTTCGGTATAACACCAACGAACGGAGTAAGAAAGGAAGTGGAATTAAGGTACCGAATCAATGATGGTAGCAACAAAAATCTCAATAGTTTAAAAGTTAAATTGTACTATTACAATACTTCAGCTGATATTGACGCTGATCTTATTCAACTTTTGAAAGACCGAGAAGGAACAGTGTTCGGAACCGGACCAACCCCTCCGCCTGTATTTCAAATGACTACTGAAGTTTTAGGGCTCTCCAATGTACGCGGTGTTGCAAAACCTCGACCCCCTTGTATTTTCTTGGTCGGTAGGATGTAGTATTAGTCGAGTGACTTGAAATAAACATCTTTCATCAATGTTTTGAAGGCGGCACTATAGGTGGCACCTTCTTGAATAGACAGCATTTCATGTTCTACAATGGATGCTCTTTCTTTCTTAAAATACACCATTGTTCTGAAATAGGAATGGTTGGGAGTTTGCTTTACATCTAAAATGGCATGAGGATAAAATCCTCGTTTCTCTGCAAGCTGCAGCAATTCGTCTTTTCGATGAAATGGCAGTAATATTGCAAAAGCGCCCTTGGGGTGCATAAGTCGGTCTGCTGAAATAAACAATTCATCCAAACTTAATGCGGTGCTATGTTTTGCTAAATTGGAGTTTAGATCAGGAGAGTGCAAATCATTTTCGAAAAAAGGAGGGTTTGAGAAAATGAGATCGTAACGTTTGGAACTGTGAAAGTTTTTAATATCGGTGCTTATTACATCGATTCGATCTCTAAAATCACTGGCAACAATATTTTCAGTTGCCTGTAAAGCTGCTTCTGTATCTAATTCAATAGCATCAATTTTTACTTCTTTCGCCGATGCAATTAGCAAACTTAGTAGTCCCGTGCCTGCTCCAATATCTAATAGGGTTGAGGGTTCTAAAACAAACTTTCGAGCCCACACTCCAAACATACTGGCATCGGTGCACACTTTCATGGCACAGCGATCTTGATGGATCGTAAAATCTTTGAATTTAAAAAATGTATTCCCCATAATTACCATTCCGATCGAGCCGCAGCAGTTACCGATAGGTCTTCAAAAGCACTTTCTTTGTACTTATAGAAGGCTGTAATGGCTATCATTCCTGCATTGTCGGTACAGTACTGAAATGCCGGTATATACGTATTCCAACCATATTTAGCTCCCCATTCTTGAAGCGCAGCTCTTAATCCACTATTGGCAGAAACCCCACCGGCTATACACACATGCTTAATGCCCGTTTCTTTTGTGGCTTTCCGAACCTTATTCAACAAAATGGTGATAATTCTATTTTGAATAGAAGCGCAAATATCAGCCAAGTTTTCTTCGATGAATCTCTTTCGTTCATCTTCTGATACCAAGAGTTCCTCTTTATGATAGTTAGCCTTTCCGCCGTTTTGTAGGAAATATAGAATGGCTGTTTTCAATCCGGAAAAGGAAAAATCAAGTCCTTGAATTTGGGGTTCAGGAAAGGCAAAACGTGTTGGATTTCCCTCTTTGGCATATTTATCAATCAATGGCCCACCTGGGTAAGGCAATCCAAGTAATTTGGCAGATTTGTCGAATGCTTCGCCTGCAGCGTCATCGATAGTAGCTCCAATAATAGACAGCTGAGTAGGGCTATCACATCGCACAATTTGTGTATGACCCCCGCTTACCGTGAGGCAAAGAAATGGGAAAGGCGGCCGTGGTTCTTCAATTAAATTGGCGAGAACATGTGCTTGCATGTGATGTACTCCAATTAGGGGCTTGTTGAGTGATAAAGCCAAGCTTTTCGCAAATTGAGAACCCACTAATAACGATCCAATTAAACCCGGGGCTTGTGTAAATGCAATAGCATCGACCTCCGAAAGAGTTACCCCTGCTTGTTTTAATGCTACATCTGTTACTGGAACTATGTTTTGCATGTGCGCGCGGCTGGCCAGCTCAGGCACCACTCCGCCATAGGCTTCATGCACTTTTTGATTTGCTATGAAATTAGAAAGAATGGCTCCATCTCGGCAAATAGCTGCCGAAGTTTCATCACAAGAACTCTCTATTGCCAGAATAGTTATCGCCACGCTGCATAATTTAGGCAGCAAAGATATTTTGAAAAGATGAATTTCAGTCTACTTACTTCTAATAGCCACAACAGGGTCCATATTCGCTGCAATGGAAGCCGGAATGATACCTGCAAGTACTCCAACAATAATGCAAATACTAACAGCTAATATCAAAATAGAAGTTGAGATCACAATGGGAAAACTAACAACGGCTCCGGCTAAGAGTGTTAAAAGAAAAACACCTAATAGCCCAAGCAAACCACCCATTATACATAAGAAGGAAGATTCTAATAAAAATTCTGTCAAAATCATGCCTTTCTTGGCGCCAATGGCCTTTTTAAGACCAATTTGACTGGTTCTTTCTTTTACCGTCACAAACATAATGTTAGCCACACCAAACATTCCTACCACCAAACTTAGAATGGCTATAGCCCATCCACCTTTATTGATGTATCCAAAAATATTGTCCATGAATTCACTGAATGAATCGATATCATTTAAAGAGAAATCATCGTCTTGAGTCGGTTTCAATTTTCGAATCGACCTCATAGCCGCTAGCAATTCGTCTTTCAATTGAGCCATCGGAATTTCGTCTTTGCCTTTCACCATGATCGATGGTCCGGCATTCTCAATTCTAACGAGGGTTTTCATGAATCCGTAGGGGATGATAACGCTCTTATCATAGTCGAATCCACCTAAAATACTGGTACCTTGTTTTTTAATTACCCCTACTATTGCTCCTTTCTTTCCGCCCTTCATGGTAATTAAACTTCCAATTGCCTTATCTGCTTTGCCAAATAGTGTTTCTGCTAATTCGTTACCGATAACAACAGCATTGGCGCCTTGGTCAAAATCACTTTGTTGAAGGTACCTGCCGTAGGATATATCAATTGTTTGAATTTGATTGTACTCTTCCGTTACGCCGTAGTACTGAACGTTGTTTAGGATATTATCGTCGTATTCAATTTTATCGGAAATCTGCGTATTAATAGCGATGCTTTTTGCAGAAGCCACTTTTTGCTTCACCAACACCATTTCTTCGTATTTGGGGGTAGGTCTGTTCACGTATTTCCACCATGGATAATCGGGCCCCCCACTGTATTCCCATTTGTCGATATAAATTGTGTTCGATCCAAGCGCTTTGATATCATTTTGCACAGCTTTCGATAAACTGTCCACCATGGTTAATACACCAATAATACAGAAGATACCGAATGCTACCCCCGAAAGAGAGAGCAATGTGCGCACTTTGTGAGATTTAAACTCGTGCCAGGTAAGGCTTAAACTTGAGCCGAGGATTTCTAGTATTCGACGCATATTCAAATATATTACTATTTTGAATGGGGGGATTCCTATTTACATCGAAGGTAGGGAAGGCGGTTGAGTGGAAATGAACATTTAGTATATTGCCTAAAAACTAGCCCATGTACAGTATCCGCAACAATTCCATCAGTATTTCAGTGAACCCCGTTGGGGCCGAATTAAGCTCACTGAAAAACGAAAAAAACGGACTGAATTATCTTTGGAAAGGTGATCCCCAATTCTGGGCAAAACACTCACCCGTGCTCTTCCCAATTGTTGGAATGCTAAAGCAAGGAAAGTACAGCTTCAAAGGCAACTGGTATCAACTACCCCGCCACGGATTTGCGCGCGAAGCAACATTCACGCTAGTTTCTCAAAAAGAAGATGAATTGGTGTTTCAATTGACTTCTTCAGAACAAACAAAGAAATGGTATCCCTTCGATTTCTCACTTAAATTGAAATATCAACTTCAAGATAGTAAGATGACTTTAACTTATGAAGTTGAAAACCTTGGCCCCGAACCAATGTTCTTTTCCCTTGGAGCTCATCCGGCTTTTGCAGTTCCACTAATAGAGGGTACTTCCTATGAAGACTATGACTTAATTTTTGAAGAAGTTGAAAACTCAGACCGATGGCTGATTGCAGACGATGGAATTATTGATAAAACGTCCGTTCCCTGTCTTAATAATACTACTGTACTTCATTTAAAAAAGGAATTATTTGCGAAAGACGCACTCGTTTTTAAAGATTTGAAAAGCCATCGTATTTCTTTGAAGTCAGACAAAACTCCTCATGGGTGGCATTTTGATTTTGATGACTTCCCTTTCATGGGAATTTGGGCTGCAAAGAATGCTCCCTTTGTTTGCATCGAGCCATGGTGCGGCATTGCCGACTCAGTGTTGCATAACCAAGATTTTGAATCAAAAGAAGGAATAATGAAATTAGAAGCCGGAAATCATTGGACAAGAAACTGGTCGGTTTCGATATTTTAAATTACAAGAGGAGCTTAACAACAAATTTGCGATTTTTTTAAAAAGTGATTTTTTACCCCTTTCTTCTTGATTTATAAGATTTTATACTTAGGGTAAACTATTAACTTTTGTCCATTCTCCGATAAAAAACGTTCATTCTCCGATTTCTTTTTGATAGTGGAATCTGGGTAGACTATATTTGCAATAGATAAAGCACTAAGATCGCTTTAAAAGGATAAGGTTTAAAAAGACGGGGTTGTTTCCACAACCCTGTATTTTTTTATACTAGTTCCTCCATTTCAACAGATTCACATTCTGTGCTACTTTAGTTCCTAGATCAAGCCCAACAAGATTGTCTTGCTCCGTATGTATTCCTCCGATAATTCTACTTTCACCTGCTTCTAATGCAGCCGCCCAAAAATTGGGATAACTCCTGGTATAATCAATGTAAACAAAGTTTGGAAAGAATCGATATTCATTACTGTTAGTAATGTCGGTAAAAGGAGTATTGACTCCGTACCATTGTTCTAATACTTTTGCACAGGCTGCACTTTGAGTTGAGTGTCCACTTGGGAATGCAGGAAAGGGCGGTTCCGGCCAATAATTATTGAAAGTAGCATCAATGTGTTTTTTCAAATAGGTGGAAGGACGTTCGTTGAAGTAGGTCATTTTGGCTTTCCAACATACGCTGAATGCATCAGCTACAGCAATAGCTACGGCGGCTCCGGAAGCTGCTGCTTTTACTAAACTTGCTTTTTGATCTCGAGATATTTGAGAAGCCATTATATATGAGTGACCCGGAGGTGAAAAACTTTCTATTGGATCATCGGCCCACCAATACGCTTTCCGATCTTCTTCTACAGTTGCCGGTTTGGGATGATCATATACATACCTATACATCTTGTAATAACGACTTGAGGTGTCTTTCGAAAATGGCTCAATCGAAGGAACGGGGATCGTTTCATTGGCAGCAACAAATTTTCGATTTTTTCCCCAATAAGGGGTGAGGGGTGTGGTGGCTGAAATTTGGCCACGCAAAGGTGGAATCCAATAAGAATCACCGGATGGGAAAACGAACTGATTGTCGAATGGATAAAGTGCCACGCCAAAACCTCCGTCCGTTTTTGACCATTCAAATATAGCAGCAGCCATTCGCTGGCCAAAGGCCCAAGATCTTTCAATCACTTCTTTACTATAGCCGCCTAATTGCTTTTCCAATAGGGGCTGCAAATTATTCAATACATATTGATGCGATGAAACCGGGTCGTAAAAAAACTCCTGAGTATAAATAGACTGAAATAAAGAATCACTGAAGGCAATCATTGCCATAGTGAATGAATACTCTTTGCCCGGTTCCGGCTTGGGAACTCCGGTTAGGCCCTGCAATTGACCTTCTAAACTTTTATAGCTTGGGTCGCTGTTTATCGCAATTTCATAAAGTCCAATTGAAAAATAGGCAAAGTAGCGACTATTAGTTGTTGGGCCTTTCGAGCCGGAATAGCGAAGTGTAGTTGTATTGTTTTTTACGAGTTCGTAGTAGAAGGTTGCAGTAGTATCGTTTGTGGTTAAGAGTGGAAAACTAGCTTGTTCCAGTTTAGTACAAGAGAAAACAAATGTCAAACTCAACATACAAAAGCAAATCTGCAATCGAATCTTCTTTTTCATGGAAGCCGCGTTAGTTTTCCTAAATTACGTGAATCTATTAATACAGGTTGGTTAATACATTAGTCTATGGCATATTTACTCTTGGCGCTCACAATCTTGGTGGAGTCTGCGGCTGTCATTTTTATGAAGTTATCAAATGGTTTTCAACACAAACCATTTGCCGTAGCGGCCATTGGTTCTTATATTCTGAGTTTTGTGTTGCTCACCTTTGCATTGAAAACCTTGCCGGTAGGGATAGCGAACGCTATTTGGGCCGGAGCGAGTACTTTTCTTGTTGCCTTGGTGGGCGTTTTTTTTCTGAAAGAGCAACTTTCAACAATTCACTGGGTTTCATTGATTTTCATAGGTTTGGGAATTGTTGGGTTGCATTGGCCCGCCCATAACTAAGCTTTCAAAAATGCCCTTTAAATCGTATCTTTACGCCCTTAAATTTTGAATGGAATGGCAGAAGAGCGCTCACTTAATTTTCTGGAAGAGATTATTGAAAAACACCTAGAAGAAGGAAAGTACCAGCACATTGTTACCCGTTTTCCACCCGAACCCAATGGATACCTTCATATTGGGCATGCTAGCAGTATCTGCCTAAATTTTGGTTTAACCAAAAAATACCCCGGATATACCAATCTTCGATTCGACGATACCAACCCTGTTACAGAAGAAACAGAATATGTAGAAAGCATCAAAAACGATGTAAAATGGTTGGGATTTGAATGGAAGCATGAATTGTACGCTAGTGACTACTTTGATACCCTTTATGAATATGCGATCAAGTTGATCAATTTAGGTTTGGCATATGTAGATGATAGTACCAGCGAGGAAATGGCTTCTCTGAAAGGAACGCCAACTGAACCCGGAAAGCCTAGTAAATACCGTGACAGAAGCATCGAGGAAAACCTTGACTTATTTGTTCGAATGAAGAATGGAGAGTTCCCTGATGGGGCTCGAGTATTGCGTGCAAAGATCGACATGGCTCATATCAACATGTTGATGCGCGACCCTATTATCTATCGAATCAAACACGCACACCATCACCGAACTGGCGATAAATGGTGTATCTATCCAATGTACGATTTCGCCCATGGTCAAAGTGATTCCATTGAGAACGTAACCCATTCGATCTGTACCTTGGAATTTGTTCCTCACCGTGAATTGTACGATTGGTTAATCGAAAAATTAGAGATTTATCCTTCACACCAATATGAATTTGCCAGAAGAAATATAAACTACACGGTAACCAGTAAGCGAAAATTATTGCAACTGGTGAATGAAAACCATGTTAGCGGGTGGGACGATCCTCGAATGCCTACAATCAGTGGCTTGCGCAGAAGGGGCTATACACCCGATAGTATTAGAGATTTCTGTGAGCGTATTGGCATTGCCAAGAGAGAGAATATGATTGATGTGAGTCTTTTGGAGTTTTGCATCCGAGAGCATTTGAATAAGATTGCACTGCGCAAAATGGTAGTATTTGATCCTATCAAAGTTGTAATTACAAACTATCCGGAGGGAGAAGGGGAGTTGCTGTCAACGGAAAACAATCCGGAGGATCCGAGCACCGGTCATCGCGACCTTCAATTCAGCCGCGAGATATTAATTGAGAAGGACGATTTTATGGAGAACCCTCCAAAAAAATACTTCCGGTTGTCTCCGGGTTCAAAAGTGCGCTTGAAAAGTGCTTACATTATTCAGTGCGATGAAGTTGTTAAGAACGAAGCAGGTGAGGTTGTTGAATTGCATTGTAGCTATTTTGCGAACAGCAAAAGTGGGGAGGATGTATCCGGAATTAAAGTTCAAGGAACTCTTCATTGGGTGAACGCCTCGAGTGCAATTCCGGTGGAAGTAAGAGAATACGACCGATTGTTTAGAGTGGAAGATCCAACAGATGAAGCCGGAGATTTCAAAGAATACTTGAATCCCGACTCATTGAAAGTGGTAAAGGGGTATGCAGAACCGTCAATAAAACACGCTAATGCCGCTGATCGATTCCAGTTTTTAAGAAAGGGATACTATTGCCTCGATACTGAAAGTAAAGAAGATGCTTTGGTTTTCAATAGAACTGTGACTCTGAAGGATGGCTGGGCAAAAGAGCAAAAAAAGAACTAACACGAAAGCCTCTGAAAAGAGGCTTTTTTTAGGTCTTTCTTCACAGTTTTAGGTATGTTCTTCGCAACCCTTTTATAAAAAATGAAATTCCTCTACCTTACCCTCGTTAGCTTGTCTCTCAGTTCAAAACTGTTCTCACAAGATGGCTACGAAGGCTACGAATCTGTTCCCTTTCAATACAAGCCATTTAGAGTGGATGTTACCGGTGGCGTGGCTATTTTACCCACCAATATTTGGTCGGGAGGAGTAGTGGCGGCTATTGAGCCCAAATATGCAGTTTCAGATCGATTCTCCGTTGGATTCAGAACACAAGGGGCCGGCTTGGTTCGGACCTTTTATAAAATGAATACCTCGGATCAATACATCCGAGCGCAGGCAAGCGCCATGTTGTCTACCTCTATTACCTCCGATTATTATTTAGCCTATCAGGAACTTCGACCATATGTTGGTGTTGGAGCCGGCTATTATTTTTACAAGGCTGCTAGTTTCGATGCAAACAGTTCTAGCACAACCGATCCGGGCGAGACAGCCGCTGGTTCAAAATTCGGCGTACTAGCGAGGGCGGGATTAGACTTGTTTCACATGAAGTTGGGAATGGAATACAATTTTGTTGGGAAAACAGGAAGAACTAAAAATAGTTATTTCGCACTTACTGCCGGATTCTATTTTGGAGGTGGTAGAAAGAAAGAAAAAATGGACGATTATTAGTCGTCCATTTTTTTATTAAAATCCTTTTTTACCGTTTCCTGAACCACCGGCGCCTCCGGCTTTCAGTTTCGCGTAATCGAATACAATATTTGAAAAGGCTTTTACGCCCACATCCAACATGCTATCATCGATAAAGAAATCGGGCGTATGGTGCGCTGCTACTTTCTTAGGATCGCTTCCTTTCGGCATTCCACCCAAGAAGAAGAAGAAAGCGGGTGCTTTCTCGCCGAAATAAGAGAAATCTTCCGCGCCTGTAGTCCATTCTGTTTCTTCTACATTATCTTTTCCTGCGGCTGTTTGTAAACTTGGAACCATCATTTTCACGAGGTTCTCGTCGTTGAAGGTTACCAATGTTTTGGTTTCGATATTTACTTCAACTGTAGCGCCGGACGCTTCTGCAATTTTAGTGGCGGTTGTTTTGATGCGTTCGTGAACATCTTTTTGCATGGCGGCATCCAGGGTACGAATGGTACCTTCCATGTACGCTTCTTCAGGAAGAATATTCGCTCGAACACCGCTCACCATTTTTCCGACAGTTATTACCACCGGGGCTTTGGTCAAATTTTCCTGACGGCTTACAATGGTTTGAAGCCCATTGATAATTTGAGCCGAAACAACAATGGGATCGATACCACTCCAAGGAGCAGATCCGTGCGATTGTTTTCCTTTTACTTTGATGGTAAACCAATCGCTGCTGGCCATAGTGGCTCCCGGTTTGTATTTTATTTTTCCGATTTCTGTTTGCGAGTTGATATGAATACCAAATATGGCGTCTACTTTCGGATTGTCCATTGCTCCCTCTTTAATCATGAGGGGCGCACCGCCTTCTTCCGTACCGGGTGATCCCTCTTCTGCGGGTTGGAATATGAAAACTACCGTTCCGGGAACGTCTTTTTTCATTGAAGCCAATAACTCTGCGGTACCCATCAGCATAGCAACATGGGTATCATGACCACAAGCATGCATCACCGGCACTGTTTGACCATTGTATTCGCCGGTAACGGTTGATTTAAATGGTACATTGGCACGTTCAGGAACGGGTAGAGCATCCATATCAGCACGAAGGGCCACTACCGGTCCGGGTTTGCCGCCTTTCAGAATTGCCACAATACCGGTTTTTGCTACTCCTTGCCTTACTTCTAAACCTAGTTTTTTAAGGTGCTCTACGATGTAAGCCATGGTTTTGAATTCGCGATTCCCTAGTTCAGGGTTTTGGTGGATATGGCGTCTCCATTCAATTACTTTGGGAAGTAGTTCCTTTGCCTTTTGATCAATTGCCGGAGCCTGAGCGCTTGCCAAAAATGGCAATCCCACAGCAACCAAAGGAGCAAAAATCTTGGATATTCTCATGTCAGTTAATTTTCCTTACAAATTAAGAATTAATCATTTATTAACGGCTAATAATTATGTACTTGTCATTTTTTACTTAATATATACTAAGTGGTTTCTTGCAGCGTTTATACATAGAATCCTTTGAAAACTAAGTCCTTACTATGATGCAGGCTCAATATTCAGAAGTATCTATTGAAAACGTTCAAGTTCAACACGATGGAGTAGCGGCATTGGTACATCTCATTCAAAGAGGTGTATTCATGATTGCAGTGTCTTCTTCTAAAGGTGATCTCGTTCACAAGAGATTTGTACAACTAGAAACCGGAGTCAATAATCTCAAGCTTCCTATTGGAATGTTATCGAAAGGCAATTACATGTTAACCTTGTTAAAAGGCGATCGTACCATTAAAAAAACCTTTAGCTGCTAAATCGAAAGTTGGCTCGTTTTTAATCCCCCTAAATCCCAAACCTTGTCCAAAGCGTAGTTCTTAAAATAAGATGTAAATTTGCGAAATGAAAATTCAACATCTTATGATTCGTACGTTATCCTTAGTGTTTGCATGGGCTCTTTTAGCTTGCGATTCTACATCTAAAGCACCAAAAGAAAATCCCAATACCCAATCGAAAGCCGAAAACCCTATGGTAGCTGATACAGTTTCACAAACCGTTGTATCATCTACCATAGCTCCAGCGGCTGCGATTCTCGCCAAACAAGAAGTTCCTATTCTTTGCTATCACCAACTTCGTGATTGGAAACCTACCGATTCAAAAGTTGCCCGCGACTACATCGTTCCTCCCGCCGCCTTCGCAGCTCAACTGAAAGCATTGGCCGACAGCGGCTACCAAACCATCTTACCGGATCAACTTTATAACTACCTGGCCTTTGGTGCGTCTTTGCCCAAAAAGCCTGTGATGCTCACTTTCGATGATACTGATTTAGACCAGTATACAATTGCTGCACCCGAAATGAAGAAATACGGCTTCAAAGGGGTTTATTTCGTAATGACGGTTTCTATTGGTCGACCCCGATACATGTCGAAGGAGCAAATAAAAGAACTTTCAGATCAAGGCCACGTCATTGCTTCTCATACTTGGGATCACCACAACGTAAAGAAATATGCCGGCAGCGATTGGGAAACCCAGATTGAAAAGCCTACCAAGCAATTGGAGGCCATAACCGGAAAGAAAATCGAATATTTTGCCTATCCCTTCGGCCTCTGGAATCCTCAAGCCATCCCCGAATTGAAAAAAAGAGGCATTAAGGCTGCTTTTCAACTCTATGCCCCTAGAGATCAACAAGATCCACTGTTTACCATCCGCCGAATCATTATAACCGGCACTATGACTGGTCAAGCTACCATCGCCAGAATGAAAACCGCATTTGGTAAAAGCTAGTAGAGGGCTATTTAGTACCTTTGCAAAAAAGAAACGTGGCTGAATTCAATGATATAGAGCTAGACCAGGAAGAATCGTCGGAAGACCTGTACGAACGCCTTCGCTTAATAGTTGACAAAGGGCAAGAACCGATTCGGTTGGATAAATTTCTAACTGCCCGATTGGAACATGCCTCTCGAAACAAGATTCAACAAGGTATTGAAGCCGGAAAAGTGTTAGTGAATGGTAAAACAGTTTCGGCAAACCATAAATTAAAGCCTGGCGATGAACTGGTAATGTACTCTGAAAAAGAAGTACAAGGCGAGGAGATTGTGCCTGAAAAAATGCCTTTGAATATTGTTTTTGAAGACGAAGAAATTCTAATTATCAATAAACCGGTTGGTTTAGTTGTACATCCCGCAAGCGGAAATCCGAATGGAACGCTTATAAATGGGGTAGCATGGTACCTTCAACAGCAAAACAAAGAAATCAACGCAGAAAATTTACCACGTTTTGGGTTGGTGCATCGTATTGATAAGAATACGAGTGGCCTGATGGTATTAGCAAAAACCCCCACAGCAGTTACAAGTTTAGCCAAAGAATTCTTCGATCATACCATTCAACGCAAATACGTAGCACTAGTTTGGGGTGATGTAGTGGAAGATGAAGGCACCATTGAAGCTCATGTGGGCCGTCATCAACGTTTCAGAAAGCTGTTTGATGCATATCCTGATGGTGAATACGGGAAGGAAGCTATTACCCATTACCGTGTACTTGAACGATTTGGTTATGTTACTCTCATTGAATGTCAATTGGAGACCGGTAGAACTCATCAGATTCGTGTGCACATGCAACATCTTGGCCATCCATTGTTCAATGATGATTTTTATGGAGGCGACCGTATTGTTAAAGGTACTGTCTTCACCAAATACAAACAGTTTGTTGAGAATTGCTTTGAAATGTGCCCTAGACACGCGTTGCATGCTAAAACTTTAGGGTTTATGCATCCAAAAACGAAAAAACCCGTACATTTTGAAAGTGAAATTCCCTCCGACATGGCAAGCGTAATTGAAAAGTGGAGAAACTACACAAAAACACGAATTAATCAAGATAAATAGCATTACATGAAGAAGTTTTTGATTGGTATCGGATTGTTTTTAACACTGTTCAATTGCCAAGCTCAAGATACTACTCAACAGGTAGTGAAAGGAAGAAAGAATGACCCAAGTCAATACAACAAACCCTATATTATTTTGATATCTGCAGATGGGTTTCGTTACGACTACATCGATAAATACAATGCTGTTAACTTAAAAAGACTGAGTAGCAGTGGGGTTCGAGCCGCAAGCATGATCCCTTCATTTCCCAGCGTTACTTTCCCAAACCATTATACCATTGCTACCGGTATGTACCCTTCCCATCATGGACTGGTGTACAATCAATACTTCGATCAGAAGCGAGGAGAGACCTATAACATGGCTGATCGAAAAGCAGTAGAAGACGGAACATGGTACGGTGGTGTTCCAATTTGGGTTTTGGCAGAGCAACACAAAATGTTGAGCGCATCTTATCATTTTGTTGGAACAGAAGCACCTATTCAAGGCATACTGCCAACGTACTGGTATAAATTCAAAGATGGGATTGATATCGATCGCAGAATCAATACTGTGGTGAACTGGTTAAAATTACCTGCAGATCAGCGCCCGCATATGATTAGCTTCTACATGAGTAATACTGATCATAACGGTCACGAATATGGTCCCGAAACTCCTCAAACCAGGGAAGCAGTAGCTTTTGTAGATGCTGCCATTGGAAAACTTCAAGAGGCAATTGCACCTTTGGGCCTTCCGGTTAATTTTATTTTTGTAGCTGACCATGGCATGACTACAGTAGACACTACCTACAGAATGGATGCCACTCCTTATATCGACACCGCCAAATTTATTTGGAAAGGAGGTGGAACAAGCCTGCACATCTATGCTAAAAAGGGCAAAGGAGGAAACATTGACTCCTTGGTTAGAAACTTAAGAGCTAGTGGAAAAGAGTGGGATGTTTATCTAAAAGACTCCATTCCGGCACGGTGGAATTATTCTGTGTTGGACGATAAATTTGGTCACATTGGAGACGTGTTTGTTGTGCCACATTTCCCGAAAGTAATGAGTATGGCCAATCGACGAATTTCACCCGGTGCACATGGATTCGATCCGGCAATAAAAGAAATGCATGCCAGTTTTTATGCATGGGGGCCCGCTTTTAAATCGGGATTACAGATACCATCGTTTGAAAACATTCATATCTATCCATTAATAGCACAAATTCTGGGATTAACCTATTCTCATACTATTGACGGGAATTTGGAGGTACTGAGGACGATACTGAAAGATTAATTTATGCAGGAACTTCTTTATAAAGATTTAGGATTGGTTGACTATAAAGAGACTTGGGATTTCCAAGAGCAATTGTTAGTATCCAATGTAACGAAGAAGCAAGAGGGAAGGCTCGATGAAACCAAACATCACCTGCTTTTGTTGGAACATCCCTTAGTGTATACTTTGGGAAAAAGTGGTAAAGAGGAGCATGTGTTAATTTCACCTGAAGAACGTGAAGAGAAGAACATTCAGTATTATAAGATCAATAGAGGAGGAGACATTACCTTTCATGGTCCGGGACAATTAGTTGGATACCCCATTCTTGATCTCGAAAAGTTTTATACTGATATTGGCCGTTATTTGAGAAATCTTGAAGAGGTGATTATTAAAGTAATGGCAACATACGGTTTGAAAGGGGATCGGTCTCCCGGCGAAACAGGTGTTTGGCTAGATCCGGAAGTAAAGGGAAAAGAACGAAAAATTTGCGCGATGGGAGTGCGATGTAGCCGTTGGATAACCATGCATGGCTTTGCATTTAACATCAATACCGACCTTCAATATTTCGATTATATTGTGCCCTGTGGAATTCAAAACAAAGGAGTTACTTCTTTACAGAAAGAGCTCGGTCATGAAGTTTCCATGCAAGAAGTGAAGGAGCGTTTTCTGACGGCTTTCTCTGAAGTGTTCAATGTTGTTATTGTGGAGAACTAGAAGTCTTTTAACAGTTGAAACTTGTTTTTCTCTTTTAGTTTTCCGTCTTCATACAATTCAAACTTATACCAGCCTGCTTTCAGGAAATTTGATTTATCAAGAATCAAGGGGGAGTCTTTGATGGTTTTGATTTCAAACAGGAATTCTCCCGTTTCTTCAAAAATTTTCAATGAATAGTGATGTTGATTTGCTTGTGGCAAATTGATGGTGATGTTTCCGTCTTTATCGGTAAACACATATATCGAAGGTTTGTAAACTTCTCTCGGGATAAATGGTCTGATAAAAATTGTATCTCCGCCACGATACACCAAGGTGTCTTTTGTTTTGTTCGCTATGGAATCTCTAAAAGGTTTGAATACTTTTTCGTTGATTGCATACAGCACCGTATCTCGTTTCTTTATCACTAAATAACGTTCCGGTGGAGGCGGTGGGGCCGGTTTGGGACTTACAACTTCGGGTTGTTTAGATTTAATGAGCTTCGACGAGTCAACTACTTTGGTATCCGGCTTCACTACTGGAGCAACAGGTTTTGTTGGCTCAGGTTCATCAATCTGAATTCGTGGATTGGGCGCTAAAGGAATTACTTTCTTCAGGGTGTCCCAATAAGCTTTTTTTGACTTAGAGAATTCATAATTCCCGTCACTATACACAATGAATAAGCGATAATAGTTATACTTTGGTAGAGATTTGTTGTCTACAAATCCATTTTGAAGTACTGTTGGATCCGGCACCGTCAATATCGTCTTAAAGTTTTTTAAACTATCCAGTGAACGTTGGATGCTTATCTGAGTAACATTTGGATTGGGGTTTACCCAACTCACAATAACTTTAGTACCCGTAGTGGTAGCACTAAATTTTGGAAGGGTATCCTGAGCTTTCACAAATAATGGCCCCGCTACTAACAATAAAAGAAGGAGTCTGAATCTAACCATGCTATTTTAAAAACGTACTGTTTGATCAACTAGTATTATAGAGCTATACAAATATAGTTCCCAATCTTGTTAAAAGTTTAAACTGCCGCTCGGGAGGGACCGGTTTCCCTGCAATCCTCCACTATGAATCAGTAGGAGCTTCGATTTGGGCGGGAAATAAGCGTTTGCTATTAGCTCAAAAATTCCTTTAAACAACTTCCCTGTATACACGATGTCGGTGGGTATCTGTGTTTCTTTATAGAATCGGTTCATAAAATTCAAAAGAGCAGGAGTGGTTTTTCCATATCCCCCCTCATGAAAAGCAGTGAAAAATTCAAATTTGGCATCAGTGGCAATACCTTCTAACATCGCTTTGATTTCGCTTTGTTCGTCTTTCATTTTCAAAGCTGAGACGCCAATGATTGTTTGTTGCGCAGTAGCTTCTTTCAACAATCCCGCCATGGTAGTTCCCGTACCCACTGCACAACCAATATGGGTATAGTTTGATAGGGGATATAGTTGTGAGATCAAACCTGCCCCTTTAATTCCTGTGACTCCGGCTCCACCTTCCGGAATCCAAACATAGTCTTGAAATTGTGTAGAAAAGCGGTCCTTTAATAGGTTCGGATTTGCGTAGTCGTTTAATGAAGTAAACAGCAATTCCATGCCCCAATCTTGCAATTGTTGCAAAGTAGTGGAGAGTTTTGGAAAGTAATTCCCTCTTATAAAGGCCGCCGATTTCAGCCCGTTGTTTTTACAATGTTTGGCTAATGCTATTAAATGATTGGAATAGGGGCCACCAAAACTGACCATTCCGGTTTTTCCATATTGAATTAGTTCTTCATGATAGCAAGCGAGTTTAAACCACTTGTTGCCGGAGATGTCAGGGTCTAATTTGTCCAACCTTAACACAGCTACCTCCGGAGCCTCCAAATTAAATAGTGATTCCGGCAATTTTTGGACATAGGCGTTCGTTAGTACTACGCCAGTGGGTAAATCTGCTGGAATCATCTTATAATCAAGGATTTAAATTAATTTAGCGCCAATATTCAAAAATAACAATTTACATGGAAGCAACCTTACTTATCCTGGCAGCCGGTATGGCATCACGATACGGTAGTATGAAGCAAATGGAGGGTTTTGGACCCAGTGGAGAAACGATCATGGAGTATTCCATCTATGATGCCATCAGAGCGGGTTTCACAAAAGTTGTATTTATTATTCGAAAAGATTTTGCCGAAAATTTCAGATCCGTTTTTGAGCCCAAACTCAACGGTAAAATAAAGATCGGATATGTATATCAGGAGTTGACAGCCTTTACAGAAGGGTTTACCATTCCGGCGGATCGAACCAAACCATGGGGTACTGCCCATGCGGTACTTTGCGCTATGAACGAAGTAAAAGAGCCGTTTGCTGTGATCAATGCAGACGATTTTTACGGACGCGATGCGTTTCAGCGCGCATATAACTTTCTGGCAAATGATTGCTCTCCGAAGCAATTCTCAATAATTGGATACAACCTAATGAAAACCTTATCAGATCACGGAACAGTGAATCGTGGAGTTTGCGAAGTTGATTCAGCCGGAAACCTTACAGGAATCGCAGAACGCTTAAACATTAGCTTCAAAGATGGAAGAGTAGTTTGTGATGATTCGTTGGAGCCAAAGGAACTATCAACTTCTACGTCTGTTTCTATGAACTTCTGGTGCTTTCATCCTTCCATTTTCCCTTATACTCAGCACTTGTTCAAAGAATTTTTGACGAGTTCGATTGCTGTTCCCAAATCAGAATTTTTTATTCCAATAGTAGCCGATCAATTTATCAAAGAGGGTGGGGTAATCAATGTAATTCCAACTACTTCTCAATGGTTTGGTGTGACTTATAAAGAAGACGCACCGGCGGTAAAGAATAGCTTGGATGCTTTAATAGAGAGTGGAGAGTACCCAACTGCTTTATGGAATTAGTGGTTTCTGGGTATTACTGTTTGTAAAATATTTTTTGCGTTTTTAATATTATTTGAAAATTACATGTTTTAGAACCCGCTTCCAGAGCGGGTTTTATTTTGTCTCCATACTTGAAGTTAATATTATGATAATGTGTAAATTGTTGATTAGTAATGGTGAAACTTTTTCGCAAGCGATTGCAGTGATTTCTTGATTCGAATCAATTTTTGTATTTTAGAACAATCGTTTACGTATTGCACTCTGAATTTATACATAAAACAATCGTAGAATTGATAAAATCCCGTAACAAGGATGGATTCAATCTTTTTTTTGGAGAGTATGGTGCTACCATCTATGGCATAGGAATCTCCTGCTTTAAGTCGGTTTCATTAGCTGAAAAATATACGATTGCTGCAGTTTCATTTATTTGGAAACATATTCATGAGTACGATGAAAGGCAGCCCTTTTCACTTTGGGTTTTTGGCATTACTCGTAAACTAGCATTACAACACATACGTAAAAAGCAAATTCCGGAATTTGGTCATGCTTTTGAAGAAGCCTCTTTAGATCGGCTCCCTTCCATTAGTTTGAAAGTGCCGGAAGAGGTACAAGAGCAATATTTGAATCACCAAGTATTGGATGCTTTATGGTTTTATGGATTTTCATTGGAAGAACTGAGTATAATAATGGAAGATTCTATTCCAAACATATCAAATCAAATTAAACAATCGTTTTCTGAATTGAGATCTTCGATGCCTTTATGAAGCCCCTTCACTATTTCATACAAAATGGACTTTTAGAAGACTATTGTCTAGGCTTGCTAGATCAACAAACCCAAAAGGAAGTTGAACTTGCAGCAGAAGTATATCATGAATTGAAAGTTGAATTGAACTCACAAGTACAAGTATTGAGTCGATATGCTCGTCGAAAAGCTGTAGAACCTCACAGCTCTTTAGAACAAGCTTGTTGGAGTGTTATTGATCAAATCAATTTAGAAGAAAAAATGGGGCTCGATGATACCCCTCTCATTAATTCCCATTCCGATATAGAAAACTGGTCCAAGCTGGTGGCGCAAGAAGCATTTAATTTTAGGAATGAGAACCAATATGTGAAACTAATTAAAGAGGAACCCAAAGTGGAGCAATTTATATTTTGGACAAAAACCGACACTAAACCCGAAGTTCATACCGACGAGGAAGAATCTTTATTGGTTTTGGAAGGGACCTTCAATTTGGTACTAGGAGAAAAAGTTAAACCCATGAAAAAGGGAGATTTTATTAAAATCCCCCTAAACCTTCTTCATTTCGGTCAACTCACTTCTGAAGGCACATTGCTCATAGTGCAACGAAGAAAGTTGAACCTCTGAATATGATTAATACGTTTTGATCATGAATACATAATCTTCCAGTTTCTTGATCTGCTGCATTCGATCCATTTTTTTGATTGAGCTAGACACAGGCACTTTAATATTTTTAGCAGCAGTATCCTTTTCTTTCAATGTTTCCAACGCACGATAGATATTCTTGGAAGTAATCGCAAAAACAACGCCTTCGGCTTCTGTTAAGCGGGTATTGATGATGCCGATAATTTCTCCAGATTTATTGAAAACCGGTCCGCCTGAGTTACCAGGGTTTGCGGGTACTCCAATTTGACAGCTCATAGTATCACCATTGAATCCGGTTTTTGCACTCATGTAGCCTTCATTGTACACAATTTCATTTCTTGGGTATCCAATTGTGAAAAGTTGCTCACCAAGTTCAGCACCGGCTTTTTTAATACTATATGGGATCGCATTAAATGCTTTGAAATCGTTGTCCTTGATTTTTAGAATTGCAATATCAGACTTTTGATCCTCGAAAATCACATTCGCTCTGAATTCATCTCCTTTGTTATTCAGTACGAGAATTGTATTGGCATTGCTGATAACGTGAGCATTGGTAACAATGATTCCTTTGCCATCTATAATAAACCCTGTTCCACCGTTCTTCGGAGCTTTGTTTTGAGGTGCCTTGGTTGCTTTTCCGTCATTTACCTTATTCAAGAGATCATTCTTTGTTGCATTAATATCTCTCTTGAACTCGCGTCTCAACATTTCAACTTGTAAGCGGTTGGCCTTATTCGAATAGTAAGAAACAGATCCTGCTACAATGAAAGTAGTGATACCGGCAATAACGGCTGCAACAGCTACCACACGTTTGTATTTTCTCCACAAGTCGATCACTTTGGCTTTAGGCGCCGACTCTTTAATAGCACCCTCAGCAAGTAATTGCTGATGTACTTCATTTAAAGTTGACTTGTAATTCTTCCAATCACTGAACTGGTTCAGTTGTTGGAAGAAGATCGACTGTTCAACGAACAGTTGGTCAACCTCAGGATTGGATCTGCGAAGCTGATCGAAATAGGCTTTTTCCTCAGCAGACATTTCGCCTCTGAGATACCTTTCCACCGCTTCTAGTAATTGCATTTCTTCCATGATCACCCTTGATTGTTTTTATATTCAGCAAAGAATAATTTCTTCAACCGCATCAAACATTTATATTTCTGGTTTTTCGCATTGTCGGCGTTGGTATATCCAAAGTTGCCGGCAATTTCAACCATGTTCTTTTTCTGAAGGTAGTAGGCTTCTAAAAGGCTTTTACAAGGTTCTCCCAAACTTTGCATCGCTTTTTCCATCATCACGAATTCTTGGTTCTTGGTTTCATGATTCTCCACTTCTTCCTCTACAGGAACCGTTTCTTCTATCTTCCCTATTTCTGGTCCAAACCGTTGCATTTGTTGTAAACGCTTGAGCCAGAGCCTTCTACTAACAGAATATATATATGTCTTTAATTGACAATTGAGTTCAAATTGGGGCGATCGGGACTTTTCATACAACACAATCATAGCTTCTTGGAATATGTCCCTTGCTTCATCAATACTGCCGTTGTTGTTGATAATCAAGGATTGAATCATCTGGTAGTGGAGTTTATAAATGGTTTCCACCGCCTGCCTGTTATCCTTTGCTAGTCCTTCGAGTAGTTCTTTATCGCTGGGAATGATCTTCACGCTGATTACCGTTAATTAATACTTGATTTACAGCAAAAGTAACCCAAAACAAGGGCTAAAAATGACGAATTTTGAAATAGAGGAGGGTAATTTTTAAGGCTAATGGCGAAGCCGAAATTTTTTTTGAAAAAAAACGTAAAAAAGGAGGTTACCTCTGTTCGAAAACGGTATTAAACTGAAATTAACGTTAAACACAAAATTTCGGTTAACATGAAAAAGCTTCTTTTCGTTTTCGCTATCGCTGCTTTCGCGGCTTGTAACAATGGTTCTGAAGGAACTGAAACTAAAACTGATTCTCCTGCTACTGCTCCAGTTGATACAACTGCAAAGCCAGTAGATACTGCTGCTAAAGCTGTAGATACTGCTGCTAAAGCTGTTGATACTGCTGCTAAGCACTAAGATTTTCATATGGCAAGCAATCGTTAGAGGCCTTTCCGTTTTTACGGAGAGGCTTTTTTCTTTGCCATACGTTAGTTTAATCCGTGCCCTTATTTTTGAGATTGAGCAGCTACTAAATCGGCTACAACTTTATCAATTGGGAGGGTCACCGAATTGGAATTAAAAGATGCAGCTGGAATAAATCGGAAGGTTTCCGTTTCACCGGTGGCTTCGTAAACAGCCAGTTGTTGGGCATCAAAATCGAAAGGTTGGGTTCTAATCGGAACAGTAATTGGTTCCAGGGCAGTAACCTTATAATAAACCGATATAATTTGATGTTCGGGGTTAAACGCACTCATTTGGAAAAAATCAGTAGTATACAAGTGCTCATCAATTCGAACTTTTAAGTTCATTTCTTCCAAAAACTCTCGTTCCAAACAATCGCGGGTACCTTCACCAAATTCTAACCCACCTCCCGGAAACTTAGTAATATACGCACCTCGAATCTTTTCATCACTTACCAGAACTTCTCCTTTTTCATTCGTTAAAATTCCATACACTCTGATATTGAAAAGATGCGTTGCCATTTAGAATATTTTTTTACGTAAGAAATACCAACCAATTACTAATGAGATTACTAGTGACAATGATACCGGTATATAAAATGCAAATGGGGAATTGGCGTAGGGGATAGGCACGTTCATGCCATAAATAGAGGCTACCAGCACCGGAAACGAAAGTACGATGGTAATTACGCTCAATCGTTTCAAAACTTCGTTCTGATTATTTGCAATAATGCTTGCAAACGCATCCAATGTGCTGGAAAGAATGTTTGTATAAATGTTGGCCATTTCTAAGGCCTGAGAATTGTCTACAATTAAGTCGGATAAAAACTCTTTTTCTTCTTCATTGAGCGATAAGAAATTAGACCGCTCCATCTTCATTAAAAGTAACTCATTGCTTCGAAGCGCGGTTACAAAATATACCAGGCTTTTTTGAATACGCATCAATTGCAACAAGTGCTCATTTCGGTTCGCATCGTAAAGTTTTTGTTCCAGCAAGTTTCTTCTCACATTGATCTCCTTCAAAAACTCCATATAGGTTTGGATGATTTTCTCGAAGATCTTTAAAACCATCATTTTTCTATTGTCGGGGTGGCGGTTTTGAAAAGTGTTCAAGAACTTTTTGATCGCTCCATTTTCAAATGAATTAACAGTAACGATCTGATTGTGGGTGAGAATGATGCAAATTGGAATAGTGATATAAAATGCGTCACTTTCGTTGAAGGAATTGTTTTCTGTTGGTGTTTTGATTACCATCAGTTTTACATTGTCTTCTTCCTCAAAACGGCTTCTTTCATCAATATCGAGTGAGTCGGTTAAAAAGTCGAGTGGAATATCGAGTTCCCCGGCGAGCTCGGAAAATTCTTCCTGCTTTAATGGCGGAAGAATGTTTACCCAAGTGCCGTTATCGGGCTTGTCGATTTCGACTGTTTGATGGTTGATATTGATGAAGTACTGGATCATGCGCCGCAAAGATAGGGTGGAAAGCAGCGCGAAACGCAGGAGCCTTTGTTATTAAATTAAAAAAACACCCGGCCCAAAAGAGCCGGGTGTCGATTACTTGTACCAACAGAAATTAAAGCAAGCAAGAACGAGCGATATCGAAAGCGAAAATCACTTCGTCGAGCATTAATTTCGATTGAGCCGCTGTAGCGCAAAGTCGCAAGCGATCGCCCCCGGGAGGTACCGCAGGGAAGATAACAGGATTGGCTAAGAAGCCTAGTTCGTACAATTTTGCAGATAGTTTAATGGTCTTTTCCCTGTCTCCAATAATGACGGGAATAATGGGGGATTCCGTTGTTCCTGTGTCGTACCCCAGTCTGTTCAGATGCTTTATTAAGTAATGAGCATTTTCAAAAACTTTGGCAATACGCTCGGGTCCCTCTTTCTCCAATACTTCAAATGATGCCAAACAAGCTGCTGCGTTGGCAGGGCTCATTGCAGAGGAGAAAACAAAAGGAGCGGCGGCATGTTGCATAAAAATCACAGCTTGCTTCGAGGTTGCAATAAAGCCTCCACCACCCGGCAATGCTTTGCTTAGGGAACTGGTGAATACATCGATTTCGTGAGCGGGAATTCCGAAATGCTCGTCGATGCCTCGGCCATTTTCACCCAGTACGCCCAAGGAATGACTATCGTCCATAAATAAAATTGCGCCGTATTTATTCTTCAAGGCTACGATTTCAGGCAAGGGACAAAGATCTCCTTCCATGGAATAGATTCCTTCGTAAATTAAGATCGTTCGTTTGGCTGTGCTGGGCTTTTCCAAAAGTGATTCTAAATGAGCCATATCATTATGGCGGCATTTTTCAAAGTCGAGTTGAGCCATATGAAGCGCATCAATTAAACTTCTATGGATCAATTCATCAATGATAATGCGATCTGATTTTTGAATTAAGGTTGAGATCGCCGCCAAATTGGCTACATAACCTGAAGGAAAAACAATGGCTGCTTCTTTATTTTTAAAATTTGCAATAGCTGTTTCCAATTGTCTATGAATCAAGCATGTACCCGCAAGCATTCGAGCGCCGCCTGTGCCTGTTCCGTATTGCCGAACGGCATTAATGGTAGCATTTTCGATGTATTGGTTTCCAATTAACCCGAGATAGTCGTAACTGGAAAGCATATACATATCTCTGTTGTTCGCAAAAACAGAGGGTCCCGATTTTGAACTTAATGTTTGCTGAAACAAATAAGCTTTATGGTCCATCATCATCTGAATGTCTCTTAGCCATCTGGATGCCGATCTAGATCGCACTAATTCCTCAGTTTCTGGTGCAGGAGTGTTTACTTCAAAATAGCCTTGAAAAGGATCCTCTGGTTTAAGCCACTCAGGATTAAGCTCCGGTGCCTTTGCACCAATGTGAAAGTTGCTTGCAGGGTTTTGCATATATGTCTTTTTGTGGTTTCGGTAACAGAAACTCACAGGGCGGAAAGGCTTCCGAGAAAGGGTCGGGGATCAGAAATAGTACTGAGGCAAGTAGGTATGATAGGAAATTGAGGATTTTCAACTATTATTAGAGGTAAGCTCTCTAATGAGTTGAAAATAAAGATATAAGGTATATGTAATTTACAATAATAAATTATCATCACCCTAGAGGAATTCACTTAGGTTTTTGTTCTTGTTTTTATTGAGTGGCAGTAAATAAAAAAAATAAAAACTATGATGTAAATGAAAGGGCATAAAAAAAGCTACAAGGAAACCACTAAAGGATGGGTTGCTTGTAGCTTATTTTAGAAGCAAGTTAGTTTAGGGTAGGCTCTTTGGTAATACTGGTCTTGTGAACTGCTTTTTCGCGTTTTAAGAACGTGTCGTACAAGGCTAGAAGCATTCCGGCTCCAAATGCGCACATGCCTAAGGTAAGTGATTGACGTTCGTAGAAGCCGTAAAGGATCACTCCAAATGCCAATATCATGGCAGTTGAGGGGCTTTGGCGCATGGCTTTTGGGTTTTTTAGAAACACCCAACTTGTAACAGCAAGGGAAAACAGACCTAAAGTAATATAGATGCTTTCCATACTAATCGTTTGAGCTTTAGTTCTTTAAATAGGTTGACTAAAGTGAAATTAACGATTATTTTAATTCGAGTGTTAAATTACTTTAATTTCTCCTTCGAATACGCGTTCAGCAGGTCCGCAAAGCCAAATGTTATTGTAAGTGTTCTCGTCAATTCGTTCATATTCTACCCTAAGGCTACCGCCTTTAGTATGCACCAGTACGCTGTTAAAGCCAATCTCATTGTGATAGCTGACCAAGGCTGCGGCAGTAACTCCTGTGCCGCAAGAATAGGTTTCATCTTCCACTCCTCGTTCGTAAGTTCTTACTTTAATTGTGTCGGAAGTTTCGGTTTCAATGAAATTAACATTGATGCCTGTTTTCTCGTAATGGTCATTGTATCGAATAGCTCTTCCTTCATGAAATACATCTAGCGCATCGAGCTGTGTAACGATCTTTACATAGTGAGGTGATCCGGTATTTAATTCAAAGTCGCCGCCGCTTAATTCTTTAACTTTTGTAACGTCTTGCATTTTTAGACGTACGGTGCCTTTGTCGTCTATTTCAGCGTCGTGTGGTCCGTCAACTGCAATAAAATGATAGCTGTCTTTTCGAATTCCTTGGTGATAAGCACACTTAACCAGGCATCGACCTCCGTTCCCGCACATGCTTCCCTCTTTTCCATCCGCATTGTAGTATTTCATTTCAAAATCGAAATTGGGGTGGTTGTTGAGTAGCATTAATCCGTCGGCGCCTATGCCGAATCTTCTATGGCAGATAAAAGCGATCTGCTCTGTAGATAAATGGTTGTAATCGTTGTTGCGGTTGTCGAGTATTACAAAATCGTTTCCGGTGCCTTGATATTTTATAAAACGAACTATCATTATAAGTTATTGGTATTGATTATTATGAAGTGATTATTTGAAGTGTTTTTTCAATCAATTTTTCTACTGCATCCTTTGCATTTGCAGAGTATTGTTTGGCAACTCTATTGGCAATAATCGCATTAAGGCTTAAACACTGGTGCCCCAATAATTTTCCTAAGCCATAGATTGCCGAAGTTTCCATTTCAAAATTGGTGATTCGATAGTTGCCAAAACTGAAGTTTGTAAGGCGATCTACAAAATTAGGATTGGCCAGTCCTAAACGAAGTACTCTTCCTTGTGGGCCATAAAACCCCGGGCAGGTAACAGTAATTCCTTGATGGTAGCCGTCAGTGAATTTTTTTAACAAAGAGGCCCCGGCTCCGTGGATATAAGGTTCTGAAAACTGATGTTGGATTTGGGTCTCGGTTTTAAATGCTTCCAAAAGAGCCATCTCTTCTGCATTTTGAGTATTCCGATAAAAGTGCAGAAGATTGTCAATCCCTAAACCGTGAGTTGAAGCCACGAAATGGTCTACCGGAATATCTGCTTGCAAGGAACCTGAAGTTCCGATTCTGAGAATTTGCAAAGATGTTAATTCAGGCTTTATTGTTCGTGTTTTAAAATCGATGTTAACAAGGGCGTCCAGCTCATTTAAAACAATGTCGATGTTATCGGGCCCAATTCCCGACGAAACAACCGTTAACCTTTTTCCGTTAAGCGTACCGGTGTGGGAGATGAACTCGCGGTGTTGATTTTTAACATCTATTTGGTCAAAATACTTGCTAACTTCCGCTACGCGATCGGGATCGCCAACGGTAATAACGGTAGTAGCGAGCTCATCAGGATGAATATCAAGGTGATAAACAGCGCCTCGGGAATTGAGTATCAATTCGGATTCTGGTATTCTTTGCATAAATCTTTCTAAAGTAATGGCTCAAATATCCGATAAAATTGCTAGTTTTGCGCCACTTCGTTGAAAAACGGTCCTGTGGCCGAGTGGCTAGGCTGAGCTCTGCAAAAGCTCCTACACCAGTTCGAATCTGGTCGGGACCTCACCTCAAAAAGGTATCAGACATTCCATCGCATATTACGGTGATTGCTGATACCTTTTTTATTAAAGCGTGTATATGAAACAATTCAAACTCCTTCTTACAACAATCATTCTGTTTAGCAATTTCGTGTTTGGACAAAACGCACCTAAATGGAAAGACTTCACTAATACCACTTTTTCAATTCAAGTTCCTTCGAATTGGCAAATTGATACCAATCATGTTATGGGTACACTTGCCATTTTCTATTCTCCTTTGGAAGCCGCCAACGATCGATTTAAAGAAAATGTAAACGTTCTGGTTCAAAAGCACCAAGAAACCAGTTTTACGTTAGAACAATACAGAACAATTTCGGAGCAACAATTAGGGAAAATGGGCGTAGGAGTTGGAATCAATGAAAGCGAGTTGAAGGAAGATCAAAAAGGAGCTTACTATCACTTGGTGTATACGATGACTTCGGGAGGCGTTCTCTTGAAAATTAGATCGAAAGCCTATTTGATAAAAGGGGCCGTTTTTTTGATCACCTATACGGCAACATTTGTGGATTATGAGAAATATGAAAAACTTGCAGAACAAATGTTCAATTCGCTCCAGATCACTGCTCCCAAAGCATAACCCATTTGTATGGAGTACAAAACATTTAAGATACATGAAGTTTTCAGCGACGCGGATTTTGGAAGGGTGGTTTTGGAAGAGGACTTGATTCAACCGAGCAATAGTAGCTATAATTGTGAATTTTTATTTTCCCCTTCCGGTAAGAAAATCAAAGCAGTGCTAAAAGCAGAGCCTGGTGGTCCTCATTCTTGGCAACGGCAGTTTCTTGATCAGTTGGTTCATGAATACCCGTCCATTGAATCCCAATTGTTTGAGCAATTAAAGGCGGATTTCAGTAAAATTGGAATTGAATTGAAATCTGAAAACTTTCAACAAGAATTCTTGCCGGTCTTTTTGTCGCTCGAACAAAAGGGCGCTCCTGATCAAGAATGGGAGTTGAATTTTACAACGGTTCACGATCCTGAATACTTAATAATCGGTAGCTTTCGAAATTGGAATCTTACCGGTATTGATTTTATTAATTAACCTTGTTCAAACTTCTTCCAATATTAGATACGATGTTGGCATTGTATGAGATGCCTGCAGGAAGCGCGCGTTTTGAAAAATACCTTTCATTATTACAAGGCGGTAAAAAAGGGGACCTTGCTTTACCGATCGGTAATTATAACCCAATGGCAAAGCCATTTATTCTGAACTATATTAAGCAACTACAAGCTCTCAATATTGAAAAGGAAATTGAATTTTTTATTCAGTCTAAGCAAGTAAACACTCCACAAGAGGTAGCGGTGGTTTTGAACATAGCAGATGATTTGAAAGGAGGATGGACGAATCGATTTACAACAGACCACAGCAGCCGATTTGGGACTAGTGCCTTGTTAAAAAGGAACTTTTGTACTCCCATTGTTTGGACAAGCGAGGAACCGGAGCTTGCTTCTATTTTAAAAGTTACAGAGCGAGCGATTCGTCGTTATCTGTTTCAATGGGAAAGGGGAATTCCCAAAACACTTCAAGAACAGGTGGATCAAGAGTTGTTCGCCTATGGGAAAAGCCCATCCGAATTGTCTCTTCCAACAGAAATACAAGTATTTCTTGATCAAGAAGCTAAAACTGAATCTTTTCACATCATCTTTCCATTTTTTTATGGCGAGGAAGCAACAGCATCCTTGGAAATGACGACATTAGGTATTGGTCAGGGTTTTCTATATTACTTGAATCAATAACATAATTTACTTATGAAGAAAGGATTATTTGTGCTGTTTGCATTTGTTTGCACAAATGCTTTTTCTCAATCGGGAATTGTATCAACCATTGATATTGCCCATTTCTGGACAGCATACGACAGCTTGCAAAAAATTTCAGATACCACTCTTCAAAAGAGAATAATCAGAGAAATGTATATGGACAAAGCTTCCATTGGGCTAAAGCAGTTTATAGAAGCAAGAGAACACAGCCCAGAAAAGCATTTGAAGAACCTACAAAAGGCTCCTGCTTTTTGGAAGTCAATTCGCCCAGCAACTGAGGTGGTGATTAAAGATTCAGCAGCATTTCTCTTACAAATGAAGCGATTTAAAGAGATCTATCCGGCTTTCAAGGCTCCTGATATTTACTTTACTATTGGAGTGCTAAACAGTGGAGGTACCACCGGACCGAGCACAATTTTAATTGGGTCAGAAATTGGATGTGCAACGGCAGCAACCGATGCACATGAATTGAATAAATGGCTGCAGAATGTGTTCAAGGATATGCAAGGCGTCAGCTTTTTGGTAGCTCATGAAATGGTTCATACTCAACAGAAATACGGAAATGCTACGAACTTATTAGGTAAATGCATAAAGGAAGGAAGTTGTGATTTCATTGCTGAGTTAATTACCAATCAAAAGCCAAGTGCGCCCTATATTACATATGGGTTTCAACATCAAATGGAATTGTGGGAAAAACTCCAAAAGGAGTTCGATTTGAAAACAAATGAAGATTGGCTTTACAATGGTAACAATGCACCTAATGGGGTTGCCGATCTTGGATACTTTATGGGATATGTTATTAGTAAATCGTATTATTTAAATGCTTCCGATAAGAAGCAAGCCATCAAAGACATTTTGGAACTAAAGTATACCAATTCCAAAAAGTTGGAGGCTTTTATGAAGGCTTCTAATTACCGTGGTGATTTGCAGAACCACTAGAATTCTGTCTTTAATTCTGATGATTGCTTAATTTTGCGGCAATTATTGATAGTTTATGAAGTATTCACAATGGATAGGTGCTGCGGCAGTAGCCGGGTTGATAGCTGTATGTTTTATGAATTGGGCGTATTATCCTGATATCAATAAACATTTCACCGGTTTTTTCTCTGAAGCAAATCAATACGGAAAGCCAGGAAAAGCCTTCGTAGTACTGGGTGGTATTGCAGCGGTTTTCTTTTTAATCCCAAGAGTTTGGGCCAAGCGTTGGAACTTATTGATTGCTGCAATTATTACTGCTTACGCCGTTAGGACTTTTATTATGTTTGGCGCTTGCTACGGTGCCGTTTGTCCCACTAGAGAATTGGGGATATATTTAATGTTGGTGTTGTCGGTTGTTGTACTAGTCATGAGTTTATTGCCGGATCTTCCGGTTACAGAAAAGAAATAGTAAAAAAGCTACTGAAAAATCAGTAGCTTTTTTTTATCAAGATTCTAGCAATTTAGCAACGCCGAAAGCAGCACCGGCAGCTAAAGCCCCGATGAGTGTTACTCGAATGGCACCAAGCCAAGGAGAGATGCCTGTGATCTTACTTTTAAACCATCCAAATATAAACAGGCACAACAACGTAACCACAATTGATATTTTCAAGCCATTGATCGGATCGTCAACAAAGAAATATGGACCAAGTGGCACCAAACCCCCGATAACGTACGAAATCCCAATATTAAGGGCCGATTTAGTAGCTCGTTTAGGATCGGGTTTGTCGAGCCCAAGCTCATATTTCATCATAAAATCGACCCATTTATCTTTATCCTGAGCTATTTCATCTGTTGCCGCATTTTGTAAAGATTCACTGAGGCCAATGCTAGCGAAAAACTCCTTGGTTTCTGCTATTTCACGTTCTCGTAAATGATCAACTTCGTGATATTCCCGTTTAAGTTCGGTGGCATAATGGTCTTGTTCTGTTTTTCCGGCCAAATATCCTCCTAACCCCATCGCTATAGATCCGGCTGCTATTTCTGCAATACCGGCAATTACGATGATGGAAGTAGATTCCACTGCGCCACTTAAACCCGCTGCCAATGCAAATGGCACGGTCAATCCATCGCTCATTCCAATAACAACATCTCTAATTAAATCACTGCTTTGTAAGTGCAGTTCTTCGTGGTGTAAGTGGGTATCCATATTGCTAATTTGAACTACAATTTAGTCAAAGCTTTTTTAATTATTGAAACGGCTTCTTCTACTTGTCCGGAATTAATAATAAGAGGTGGTGCCAAACGAATTTTATCGCCATGAGTTGGTTTAGCTAAAAGCCCTAACTCTTTCATTTGTAAACAAAGCTCCCAAGCGGCTTCCGGATTTTGGTGTTCAATGATAATTGCATTCAAGAGACCTTTCCCTCTAACCAGTTTCAAGAAAGGGCTGTCTATTTCATTCAATTTCTTTCGCATCAATTCACCCATGGCTGTTGCGTTTGCGGCCAATTGTTCATTTTTCAAAACTTGCAAGGAGGTGATGGCTACTTTACAAGCCAATGGATTTCCTCCATAAGTTGATCCATGCTCTCCGGGTTTTATGGTTAGCATGATCTCATCATCGGCCAAAACTGCACTCACTGGCAAAGTACCGCCACTGAGCGCTTTCCCAAGAATGAGGATATCAGGTCGCACATTTTCGTGATCACAAGCCAACAAAGCACCGGTTCTGCAAAGGCCCGTCTGAATTTCATCACCAATAAACAACACATGATTGTCTTCACATATCTTTTTTGCACCAGACAAATACCCCTCAGTAGGTACTACCACACCTGCTTCACCTTGAATGGGCTCCACTAGAAAGCCACAAACATTCGGGTCCATTGCTGCTTCTTGCAACGCATTTAAATCGTTGTAAGGAATGGTTTTGAAACCGGGCATGAAAGGTCCGAATTTGGAATAGGAAGAAGGATCGGAACTAAATGAAATCACGGTACTAGTTCTTCCGTGGAAGTTATGGGAACACACTAGTATAGTGGCTTTGTTTTCGGGAACACCCTTAACCTCATAGCCCCAACGGCGACAAAGCTTAATGGCTGTTTCCACCGCCTCTACACCTGTATTCATGGGTAACACCTTATCATAACCGAAATATTCTGTGATAAATTTCTCATACTCTCCTAATACATTGCTGTAAAATGCACGAGAAGTGAGTGTTAACACAGAAGCTTGTTCAATAAGTGTACTAATAATGGCAGGGTGGCAGTGTCCTTGATTAACCGCAGAATAGCCACTTAGAAAGTCGAAGTATTTCTTGTCGTCAACATCCCATACATACACTCCTTGGCCTTTGGAAAGTACAACCGGCAGTGGGTGGTAGTTATGAGCGCCGTATTTATCTTCTAGATCTAAAAAATATTGGGAACGTGCCGAAACAGCAGTTGATAATGCTTCCATAAAAATGATTGAGATTGAAATATTTGATATAGGCAAAGAGTCCGGTGAGGAATGTCACCGGCAGAAAGTAGTTAACCTCGATGATTTAAAAAGTCGAGATTGGAAGAAAGAAAGGCTGTTTTATATGTAATGCTTTGCATCATTTCCATTCAAAGATACAAAAAGCCGTCAAAATCTCAAGTTAACTTTAGATTGGCCTTTACGAAATAGTGTGCAGGAGTAGATTTTAGAGATGCATGAGGTTGTTTAAATATCCCAAAAACAGAACTTCCACTGCCGCTCATGGCCGCAAAAGCAGCGCCCGCTTGATAAAGCGTGTTTATACAATTTTGTATTTCTGGGTGAGTATTCGCAATGGGTAATTGGAAGTCGTTGATAATGCATTCTTTCCATTCACTTATTGGTACTTTAATCAATTTTTCCAAACTATCAATGTGTTGATTGTTTGGAGTGATTTGTGAAAAAGCCCATCCGGTGGGAACATGGATGCCTGGGTTGATCAATGTGAGATAGTAGCCCGATAGGTCCAGGTCAGTTTGTGTTAATATTTCTCCTCTCCCTGTTGCTAATGCAGGTTTGTTTAAGATGAAAAAGGGGCAATCGCTGCCGAGTGAAAGTGCCAGTTCTAGTAAGTCTGCTTCCGTTAAGTTGAGTTGAAAGTAATCGTTCAACATTAATAAAGCGAAGGCGCCATCTGCTGACCCACCACCTAGGCCGGCACCGGTTGGAATGGCTTTGTACAAATAAAAATGTATGGGTTGAATGCTGGGAAAACGCTCATAAAGGAGCTTCCAAGCTTTTATGCAGAGATTGTCGTTTGGGTCGCCTGCCACCGGAATTCCAGAAAGGAAACAGGTTGTGTTGCCATCTGTTGAGGGAACTATCTCGAGCGCGTCTTTAAGTGGAATGGGATAGAAAATTGTTTCCAAATTGTGGTAACCATCCGGCCTTTTGTGAAGGATTCGAAGGCCAAGATTGATTTTGCAATTGGGGAAACGCACCATGGTGGGTGTTATCTATTGCTGTTTTCTGTTGTTGATTTCATCGCGAATGGCGATTGCTCTGATATAGTCTTCTTGTTCTAACACTTCATTGAGCAGCGTATTCAATTCATCCAAACTTAAATTTCTCAATTCTTCACTACCAACATGTTCGCTTGTGGCTACCGGTCCGGGTTCATCTGCTTTCTTTTTTACTCCGGTATCTTCCATTAAAATGCCGGCGCTGTCAAGAATATTTTCGTAGGTATAGATGGGGCAGCCGAAACGCACCGCCAATGCTAAGGCGTCGGAGGTTCTTGAGTCAATTTCAACAGTATCGTGCTCGCTAACACAAACCAATTTGGAGTAGAAAATACCTTCCTGCAAGTCACAAATCACGATTTCTGTTAAATCAACGGCAAATGCGGTCATGAAATTCTTCATGAGGTCGTGTGTGAGAGGTCTACTTGGGTGCATTTTTTCTAACGCCACGGCAATAGCTTGAGCTTCAAACCCGCCAATAACGATTGGTAAACGGCGCAAACCATTCACTTCTCCCAACACTACAGCATACGAATGAGTTTGTGTAATGCTGTGCGACAATGCCACTATTTCCAGTTCAATTTTTTTCATACTTCTTACATTACCTGTTCCACAGGGGATGGTTAGAGAACGATGTGCGAAATTAAGTTTTTCAGCTCAAATTGTACACAAAAAAACCGCAGCCTTTACCGGCTACGGTTCTCGTAACTAAACACAGATATTAAGCCAGACCTTTTAATTTCTTTACTGCTTCATTGATTTTAGGCATCACTTCAAAGGCATCACCCACAATACCGTAGTCGGCAGCCTTGAAAAACGGTGCTTCCGGGTCTTTATTGATAACCACAATACACTTACTTCTGTTTACTCCGGCTAGGTGCTGAATGGCACCTGAAATACCTACGGCAAAGTAAAGATTGGGAGCAATAGAACCTCCTGTTTGTCCCACGTGCTCGTGGTGTGGACGCCAATGTGCGTCTGCTACTGCACGGCTGCAGGCGGTAGCCGCACCAATCATTTTGGCCAAGTCTTCGATCATTCCCCAATTTTCGGGGCCTTTCAATCCACGACCACCGCTTACCACTAGTTCCGCCTCACTTAAAGGAACTTGACCGGTTACTTTGTTGGTTGCAATTACTTTCGAATTTGCTGTGATTCCTGAACTGATGGTTTCAACAGCAGCGGTTCCTTCACCGGCAATGGTTTGGAAACTATTAGGAGTAAGAGCAATTATTTTAATGGGCGAATTCACTGAAATGTGAGCAAAGGCTTTGCCACTAAAAACCCCTTTTTTAACGGTGAAACCATTGGAAGTGTCTGGCAGACTTACGGTTCCGGATACCAATCCTGCTTTCAAACGAGCAGATAGGCGAGGGGCGAGGCTTTTACCGTTAACGTTGTTCGATATTACAACAACAGTAGCTCCGGCTTTTTCCACAACAGTTGCGATCGCCTTTGTGTAGGCTTGTGAATCGAGGTGAGAAAGCGCAGCATCATTCACATGGTAAATGGTGCTAACACCATATTTTCCTAAAGAAGGTAAATCGTCTTGAACAGTGCCCACTACTACTGCTGAAGCCGTTGTTCCTAATTGCTTTGCCACAGCGGCACCGTATGTTAATGCTTCAAACGAAGCTTTTTTGATATGACCTTCTGATTGATCGATGTATATTAAAACTGACATGAGTAATGGTTTGAAAAGTGATTAGATAAGTTTTGCTTCTTCGTGTAACAAGCGAACCAATTCTTCCGGTGTATCGGGAGAAATTAATTTTACACCCGCTTTTGCCGGTGGTAATTCGAATGAAGCAATACTGGTAAGAGCTTCTACAGCAGCAGGTTCTACCACTTTAAGTGGCTTGGTTCTTGCTCCCATAATACCCTTCATATTTGGAATGCGTTGTTCAGCCATTCCTTTCTGACAGCTAACCACAGCAGGAAAACTTACTTCAATGGTTTCTTCCCCCCCTTCAATTTCGCGGTTGATCGTTGCTGTTGTACCGTTCAGATCAAATTTTGTAGCCAAACTTACATAGGCTGCATCCATCAATTCAGCCACCATACCTCCAATGGCAGAACCATTGTAGTCGATGGTTTCTTTCCCTGTAAATACTAGATCATACTTGCCTTCATTGGCGATTGCTGCAATTTGACTGGCAATTACAAAAGAGTCGGCATTATCTGTGTTCACACGAATCGCTTCATCTCCTCCCAATGCAAGTGCTTTACGTATAATTGGGTCGCAGTCTGCACCTCCAACGGTAATCAAATGTATGGTAGTAGCAGGGTCTTTTTCCTTTAATTCGATAGCTCTAACTAGTGCGTACCACTCGTCGTAGGGATTGATAATCCACTGTACTCCGTCTTGAGCAAATTTCGTATTGTTATCGGTGAAAGCTATTTTTGCCGTGGTATCCGGCGTTTTACTGATGCATACTAATATCTTCATATGACATGATTTTGAGCAATGATTTAGAAAAGTTGTTTATGCAACTAATACAAAGATAAGCGTTGGACTTATAAATACCAATACAGGCAATAAATTATTTTATTGAATATGGATCGAATTGCAAAAATTAAGGAAATGTTAGGGGAAAACCCAGAGGACAATTTCCTACAACATGCGCTGGGACTGGAGTATATTAAAATTGGAGAAGAAGCTCAAGCGAGATCCTTATTTGAAGCGATTCTCACCAGAGACCCCGGATACATCGGCACCTATTATCATTTAGCTAAGCTTTTGGAGCGCCTTGGGGAAACCGATTTGGCCATTAGCTGGTATGAAAAAGGTATGGAAGCTGCAAAAAAAGCAGGGGAGCAGCACAGTTATGGAGAATTACGAAGTGCTTATGAAGAGCTTACTTTTTAATTCTACAATTACTTGTATTTTTATTCTACATGAATTTCACTCAACAATTTAAGCAGCACCTCGAACAAAATCGATTGTTTAACACAACCGATCGTTTAGTGGTAGCCGTTAGTGGAGGCGTAGATTCTATTGTATTGTGTTTTTTGTTGCGAGAGTTGGGTTTTCCAATCAAGATTGTTCATGTGAATTTTCAATTACGTGGGGAAGAAAGTAACCGCGATGAACAATTTGTTAAAAGCTGGGCCGATCAAAATCAGATACCTTATTTAATCAAGCGTTTTAATACATTAGAGTACAGTAAAGAGCATGGCGTATCAATACAGGTTGCTGCTCGAGAGTTGAGGTATAGTTGGTTTTTTGAAGTGTTGGAAAGAGAACAACAATTTGGTCCCTCGTATTTGGTTACCGCGCACCATCGAGATGACTCGATTGAAACCTTATTAATGAATCTTTTCAAAGGAACCGGAATTGCAGGATTAAGGGGAATTCAGGCGAAGCAAGGGAAATTGATTCGTCCGTTATTATTCGCCTCAAAAGAAGAAATTGAAGCTTTTGCAAAAGAAAAAAAATTGAGTTGGGTGGAAGATAGTTCAAATGCTGAATCGAAGTATACCCGAAATTATGTTCGATTAGAAATCATTCCAGCAATTAAAAATAGGTTTCCAAAATTTGCCGATCAAATTTCAGCTACTATTGCCAATCTTACAGATGCTCACATTCTTTATGAGCAAGCTGTAGGGGCACATTTAAAGAAGCTCGTGTCGAAACATAAAGATGAGTATCATCTTCCGGTATTGCTATTAAAACAAACCGTACCTCTAAAAACTGTACTGTACGAGTTTGTTAAAGATTTTGGGTTTTTATCCTCGCAACTCGACGATTTATTGAACCTATTGGATGCCGATACCGGTAAATGGGTGAGTTCGCCCACACATCGAATGATCAGGCATCGCAACAAACTTATTCTCGCGCCGTTGGCAGAGAAGGCAAATGCAACGCAGGTTTTAGATGAGATACCCGGCAGAAAAATTTTACCGGTTGGTATCTTGGAGGCAACGATTTCTAATAAGCATGGGGAAATAGAACAAGATCAAAAAATAGCTTGTTTGGATGCTAAGAAGCTGGAATTTCCACTTGTAATTCGCCCCTGGAAACAAGGAGATTATTTCTATCCGCTTGGAATGAATAAAAAGAAAAAACTCAACCGCTTTCTAATCGATCAAAAGTTATCTGTAACAGAAAAGGAACAAGTGTGGGTGGTAAGTTCTGCCGAAAGAATTATCTGGGTTATCGGCCATCGAATTGATCATCGGTTTCGAATTAATGAGGATACAAAAACAGTTTTGAAGTTGTCAATTCAATAGTTTACAAAAAACCTTTCGCTTGCAAATAGTATTTGATCATGGCAATACATTCAGATATGCTATTATGATCGGCCACTAGTTTTCCTACAACAATCATGAAGGCAAGTCCGTACAATGCACCGGCAATGTGAGCCGAGTGATTAATTCTTCCACCTCCTTGTTTATCGAGTACCGAAGAAATGACCAAATACAATGGAGCGAAGATGAAACCAGGAATGTTTACAAAAGGGATAAAGATAATTCCTATGCCCATTGTTGGAACGAGCAAAAGCCCGGCGAATACAACTGCTGATACAGCTCCTGAAGCCCCAAGACTATAGTAGTTACTATTATTTTTGTTTTTGTTGTAAGTAGGCAAGAGACTAACAAACAGAGCACTTAAGTACATTATGATATAAAATAGCTTGCCTTTTTCCAAAAAGATCGACTCAAATCGAGCTTCTACCATGGTGCCAAAGGAAAATAACGCCACCATGTTAAATATCAAGTGCATAAAATCTGCATGGATAAAACCGCAAGAAAAAAAGCGGTACCATTGGTTATTGTTGGTTACTGCGGGTGGGTAGAAGATAAAGTCGTTCATAACCTTCTCATTCGAGAAAGCATAAAGTGAAATTCCAATGGTTACTAATACTATGATGAGTGTAATGGTCATATCTACTGTTTATAAGACGCCAAAATAAGAAAATACCACAAAAACTATGAATGATGGTATTTTTCGTTTTTAATTATCGTACAAGCTCTGTACACTTGCTCTGCCAAAATTAGTCGAACCAACTGATGCGGGAATGTTAATTGTGAAAGACTCCATTTGATTGCGGCAGTTTGAAGTACTGTTTTATCAATGCCAAAAGCCCCACCAATCAAGAAAACCAAAGAACGCGTGCTTTCGTTTGCTCTGGTTTGAATGATTTTGGCCAAGCCTTCGCTAGTCACTTCTTTTCCGTATTCGTCGAGTGCAATTAAAAAGTCATCTTTCCCAAGTTTATCTAATATCAATGCACCTTCTCTCTTTTTTAGTTCATCAGGCTGAAGCGCACCTGCATTTTTGGGAGGGGCAATAATGACCCATTCTACCGGATAGTAGCGACCAACTCTTTGCGTAAACTCTTCGATGCTTTTTTTGAGGTCCGAATCATGGGCTTTGCCAATTGACCAGAATTGAATCTTCATTTGCAGAATACATTTGGATCAAATGACCCGATTTTTCTGTAAATTTCGATATAACTAATTGCAATGAGAAAAATACTTTCTGTATTGGTGGTATCCTTTATCACGCTAACAACAATCGCACAAATCAAAAAAGCTCCTCCAAGATCTGAAGGCGCAGGCCCTTATACTCAATTAATATTAAGAGGAGCTACTTTAATAAACGGAACGGGAGCTCCTCCTATTGGTCCGGTAGACATTGTAATCGAGAAAAATAGAATCGTTCAAATAACGACTGTTGGGTACCCCGGTGTCCCCATTTCGGATGCACGTAGACCGAAATTGAAGGAGGGAGGGAAAGAAGTGAATTGTGAAGGGAAATACATATTACCCGGTTTGATTGACATGCACGGTCATATTGGTGGTGTGGAACAAGGCACCCCAGCTGAATATGTATTCAAGTTATGGATGGCACATGGAATCACTACTATTATGGATCCTTCTTGTGGTAACGGTTTGGATTGGGTTTTGGATCAAAAGAAAAAGAGTGCCGAGAACTCCATCACGGCGCCTCGTATATACGCCTATACAGCGTTTGGCCAAGGAGCGAAACAACCCATTGTGACTCCGGAAGATGCTATAGCCTGGGTCCGCGAAAACAAAGAAAAAGGGGCAGATGGGATCAAGTTCTTTGGTGCACCTCCTCAAATAATGGATGCGGCAATTCGCGAGAATAAAAAGTTAGGATTGCGTTCTACCTGTCATCATGCCCAAATGGACGTTGCACGATGGAATGTATTGAACTCAGCAAGAGCGGGCATGACGAGCATGGAGCATTGGTACGGCTTGCCGGAAGCATTGTTTACCGACAAAACCATTCAAAACTATCCGCTCGATTACAACTACCTCAATGAACAAGACCGTTTTGGTGAAGCCGGTAAATTGTGGAAACAAGCAGCACCACCTTATTCCGAGAAATGGAATGAGGTGATGAATGAGTTGCTGAAATTAGATTATACTCTAGATCCTACATTTGATACCTATGAAGCAAGTAGAGACCTAGAAAGGGCACGTACGCAAGAATGGCATGCTATTTATACGTTGCCTTCACTTTGGAAGTTTTATGAACCGAGCAGGGTTTCACATGGATCGTATTGGTTCAATTGGGGCACTGAACAAGAAGTTGCATGGAAAGAGAACTTCAGGTTATGGATGACTTTTATAAATGAATACAAGAATAGAGGTGGACGGGTTACCGCGGGCAGTGACAATGCGTTTATCTATCAACTGTATGGCTTCGGTTACATTAGAGAACTGGAATTGCTTAGAGAAGCCGGCTTTCACCCTTTAGAAGTAATTCGATCGGCTACTATGTATGGTGCACAAAGTTTGGGTGCTGATAAAGAAATAGGAACAGTAGAAGTAGGTAAGTTGGCCGACCTTGTTGTAATTGATGAAAATCCGCTTCAAAATTTACAGGTATTATATGGTGTTGGGGCACTTAAACTTGATAAAGACAATAAGCCAATAAGAGCCGGTGGTGTTTTGTATACCATCAAAGACGGTATTATTTATGAAGCAAAAAAATTACTGGAAGATGTAAAGAAAATGGTGGATGCCGAGAAAGCAAAATCGGGTCCATTAAAACAACCGGGAACGAATTGATTCGTTCCCGATTTGCTCATTATTCTGTAACGGTAAAGGAACGACTTGCAGAGACCAATTTACCGGTATTTGAAATTCCGGAAATCTCTACAATAAATGTTCCTGTTATATCTGAAGTGTTAAAGTTGATCGAGTGTGAGCTTTTTTGATAGATTAGATTTTCGGGTTCCCATAGCAGCAAGGTTCTTAGATCTGGCAATTTTTGATTCTTCAATTCTTTGTTAGAATAGTTGGGTGCTGAAAATTGTCGCTGCAATTGTAATCCCTGGTATTCTATCGCCAATGTTTTTGAATCTAATTGAAGGCCGTTCAAGTCTTTCTTATAACTCGAGATATTAATTACTCCGTCAAATGCATGGGCACCTAAAAGGAATCTTCTTGACACCACTTCAAGTTTCGCAATTTTAAGAGGATCCAAACTCATCACTTTGTTCATATCAAATATGGGTACTCCGTCGTACAATACCAAAGGGTCTTCTAAAAAGAGTTCTTTGAAAGGAACATTTAACACACGAATTCTAAATCCATTGGAGGTTTTCTTCACATCTACTTCAACAACATATTCGCGCAAAATCTCTTCCATGGTTGTGAACCTTGTATAGTCGTCCAAATTGTATTCAATATCTGCTTTTCCAAAGAAAGGAGTACTGTCGTTATAGTTGGGAAGAAAGTACTGGTCTTTTTTTACTGAATTTATGCCATTTTGAAGTTGAGCATTTTGGATTCTTTTCAGAAGATTGGGCTCATTTGAAGCCGCTTCCGGATTTGTTGTCGTTGAAAATCCCTTGTGGGTAAGAAAAGGATTGTCAATTTCAATGATATAACCCGAATCTTTTTGGCTATTGGTTTGAATGATAAAACTTTCCACTCCAAAGCATCGTTTTACATCATACACAAAATGACCTTGCTTGTCAGATTGAGCATAATTGAAATAAAAACGATCGCCTGGTATAGATAGGTATGTGCGAATACCTTCAACAGGTTCCAATGTTTTCCGATTTCTTACAGTACCCGATATAAGGTGGCCGGAAAGTTCGGGAGCATACTGCAGCTTTTGCTCAAGAGAGTCATGATGCGATCCGTATAGAACCATTATGGGTTTTACTTTTTCAAAATCACCTGAATTGCTATTGATATAGTTTTGTTGATCTAATGGTATTTCGGGTAATTTGGAAATAATCCTAAAATAGGAGTTAAGATTAGTGCTTGGTTGCGAAGGTTGGTCATCAATTTTACGAATTCTTACGGTTAAATTCGTGAGTGTAGTTGAATCGAGTTCCGATATCTTCAGCACTCCTGTTTCTCGGGACTTATAAACAGGCTTGTCTGTGCTAACACTTAATTTAGAGCTCTCTTGAAATGGGAATAATACGCTGGTCTCAGCAATCAGCTTTTTATCTGCATCAAGCATAGAAACGGTGGCAACTCCTTCGAATGGACGATTTAAGTGAAAAATACCATTATACTTAAGATCTCCCGATTTGAACTGTTGCGCTTCTATGATTTCCTGATTGGTGTGCAGCACTAAAAAGAATGTTGGAGAACTTGATGCAAATGCAGTTCTTTCCATATAGAATTGCATGTCAGTGCCTGCTAACTTTGAAATTTCAAAATGCCATCCTTGTTCTTCCGGTTTTTTTAAAACAGTCAGTTCACCTGTTTTCGAATTTTTAATTGCGTAGGTACTCCCTTTTTCTCCTTTAATAATAAAGCTTCTGATTGTGCTCGTTTTATCTTGTGTACTGTCAACGATATTATTGTCTTTTAATAAGAAGAAAACAACGTCTTTTTCAGCCGCAAAATAGAGCGTGTTTTTCAACCCAACAATAAAGCTTCCACCTTCAAATTCGGTACGATTTGATTTTTGCAAGTTAGACTCGATGGCTGCATTTGGGTCGTACTTATTTGGATTGATGATTTGAATATTTCTGGAAAAAACAGCATCATGACCATAGGTTTTTGCCCATCGGGTGTATGCTTTCAATTTATAGATGCCACCGCTGAGCGAGTTTGGAACTACCCAAGATCCATTTCCGCTGCCGTGCTCTAATAGAATTTTTGCTTGTATTACAGCTTTGCCGTCAGGAGCAATCAATTCTACATAGGCCACTTTGCTCAAATCTTGACTGGTCATTTGGGCTCCATTTGTAACCAATATTTTAAACCACAAGGTTTCTCCCGATACAATCGATTCTTGTGCAACTTCTGCATAAATCGTCTCCACAGATTGATTCATGAGATAGTTAACCGGCTGCTGTGCAACCATGTTAATTGCAGTTAAAACGCTTGCAAATAGTAGTGCGCTATATTTAAAAAGTTTGTTTTTCATTACCAGAAGCTTGGTTTTTTAGTGGTTCCTCCATTCAATCTACAATCAATGCATACATTTTTTGCAAGTGCGTATCCTCCCCCTGTAATTGCATAAGCAATATCCAGGGTTCTGTCGTTTTGTAAATAGTAACTTATACTGTCGGGTGGAGGAATCTTTGCTTTGCATTGGCTTTCATAGTTAGATGAAGCTCCCCAATCGGAAACTTCACCTTTGTTGATGAAGATTCTTTTACTCGACTCCGATGAAATGCTTACGAATCCAATTACAGGTTCAGAAGGATTGCTAATGCATTTCACATTTCCGGTAAGTGTAGAGGGTTGGTTTCCAAAAATACTTCCCAAATCTTTCGCATTCTTTTTTAGTATTTGCCAATATTCAAATGCTTCTTTTGTGAGTGCATATTGCTTTACTAGAATACTGTATTTTACACTTATCTTGTCTGAACCTTTGGGAATAATTACCATTCGTTGATTGCTTACAATGTCTTGCGATAGGTTGCTTGTAGTTCCAATGATTATGTCTTTGCTTCCGTCGGTACTCCAACAGTCATAGATCATTTCCGAACTATTGCGAAAGTTAACTTGATTGGTGAGGTAGTCAAACTTATAGAGTGATTCGTAGTAAGACCGATATTGCCAAGTTTCCTCATAGGCCCATCTGTAATAGCGGGTATTGTTTGTTAAGTCTTTTGAATTAACTGAAATGGTGATCCCTGAATCTCTAACCCATGAAACGGAGTCAATGGCAGGCGTAGGTTTTACCTGCACAAATTCTGATTCGTACAATCCTCCACCGGCAGTACTTATTCGCAATTTATATTTGATACTAGGGTTAAACGTGATGGGTAGGGAACCATATTGACCGTTTCCTAGACTAGTTAGGGCATAATTCGTACCATTTTCTGATTCTATGGTTACACCGGCTGACAACTCAGGCACATCTTTTATGGTATCTCCTAAATTAGTAGTTCTGCTCAAACGTATTTTTATACTATCGCCTCCACTATTGATGAATCCATCTACTACCAAGTAATTATTATTGGAGGCAACCACTTTAGGAATATAAGGTTCCGTACATGAATTGATTTTAAACAATCCCCAGATGAGTACTATACTGTATATTATCTTTTTCATTAGAAACGAATATTAAAAGTAATGTATGGGATAGCGGTTCCAATTACACTTAATTTGTATCCTTTGATCACTCCATTGTCTTCAATAAAATAAATGGAATATGGATTTTTTCTACCGGTCATGTTATAAAGTCCCAATGCCCATGAGTTGTGAAATCGTTGTTTTACTTTATGGTTGCCATCGATATTGAGAGAAAAATCAGCTCTGAAGTAATTGGGTATTCTGTATTGATTTCGCTCTGAGTAAAATACTCGCTGAGATCCGGCCAAGTTGAATACGGCGATAGGGAGGGTAATAGGCCTTCCCGTGCTGTATTGTACGTTCAACGACATGCTGAATCTGTGCGTAAACTTATAATTTGTAATTGCATTAAAGGCGTGCGGTTTATCAAAATTTGCCGGGTAGTATTGTCCCTTATTTATTTGTTGTCCTGCAATAGGATCGTCCATTTTTTGTTTCACACGCGAGTAGGTGTAACTGATCCACCCATTCAGCTTTCCGGTTGTTTTCTTGATCATGAACTCTGCACCGTATGCAATCCCTTTTGTATTGATGATATCTCTTTCTATATGTTGGTTTAACACTATTTGAGCGCCGCTTTTATAGTCTAAGAAGTTATTCATTCGTTTGTAATAAATCTCGAATGAGGTTTCGTACATGTTGTTTTTTAAGTTTCTGTAGAAACCGAACGATACCTGATCACCTGTTTGTGGCTTGATGTACGGATCACTCAATTTCCAAATATCAGTAGGGGAGATGGCCGTTGTATTTGTTAATAAGTGCAGGTATTGACGCAATGAATTATACCCCAGTTTTATTGAACTGTTTTCATCAATCGTATATCGGAATGCAAATCGAAATTCAGGACCTGCATAGGTTTGAGTCGGTTTGTTCTTCCTATACAATACAGAATCCACAATGGTGCTTTCATCACGAGGCAGTCCCGGTACATAATTAAAAACCGTTTTTGGTCCTAAATTCGCGAAGCCTGAGAATCGTATACCTCCCTGAATTGAAATTTTGTCGCTAACATTTATTTTGTCTCCCAAATAGACAGCCCACTCGCGACCTTGTTCATCCGCAACTTTTTGAGTAACCACCAATGATTCATCACCTTTTGCCTCAAATTTCCCTGGTTGAATTGCATATTGAATCACCTGAGCCCCCCAGTTAAATTGGTGCTTATTGTTAGGGGTATATACGAATTCTAAACGCGCATGTTGCTGCGTAAGACCAAAACTCAACTGATAACCATTCACAGATTTTTCATCTCCTGCAACTTTATAATAGTATTGATCGATACCCGCAGTAAAGCTTGATGAGAGTTTGTTGTTGAAGATGTGTTTATACTTCAATACAGCATTTTTGTTCCCGTAATTGTAAGTAGTATCATTTCCCAAACGGAAGCCGTCGTCACTGATGTATCCGGTTAACTGCAGACTGTTTTTTGAATTGAAATTGTGGGTTAGGGTAATATTAGCATCATAAAAAGAGGCGCTGCTCCTCTTATATGTTTCATTTGGCAATCTTTTTAAGATCCAGTTTGAGTAAGTAGTTCTGGCGCCCATTAATACTGAGGTTTTATCAGAAAGAATCGGGCCTTCTAAAGATATCTTACTGGTCAATAGTCCAATGCCCGCAGAACCCGACCAGCGTTTGGTATTTCCATCGCGTGTTGTGATGTCCAAAACACTTGAAAGCCGACTTCCAAACCTTTCAGGAATCGAACTTTTATACAATTCAGCATTTTTCAAAACATCGGGATTAAACGCCGAGAAGAAGCCGAACACATGGGATGGGTTGTAAATGGTAGCTTCATTGAACAGTACTAAGTTTTGGTCAGTTGATCCACCCCGCACATTGAATCCTGTACTTGCTTCTCCTACACTAGTAACACCAGGCAGAGTCAACAATACTCTTAATACATCTGGTTCTCCTAACAATGCAGGAGATTGTTTAATGGTTTTTATAGAAAGTCGTTCCAAACCCATTTGCATTCTTCGTACGTTCGAATTTTTCTCCGCTACTACTACTACCGTTTTTAAAGTAGGAACGTCTTCTTTTAGTTCGATCACTAATTTTCCATCTCCATAGATCATCAATTCACGTCTGCCCGATTTCATACCCGTAGAGGAGATCAACAATACTTTTCTTCCCTTAGGTAGGGTAATCGAAAAATAACCATTCCCATCTGTGATCACACCGGTGTTGGTACCTTCTACAAATACTGCGGCAGCACTGAGCCCCTCGCCGTTTTTGAAATCGCGAACATAACCGGCAACAATTGCTGTTCCTGTTAAGGGGCCACTTGTTTTGGAGCCTATTTCTATTAATTTATTTTCAGAAACCGCTTCTTTCTTTGCTTCTTCACCCGAACTCGAAGGCTCAGTAGGTACTTGTTTGTTAGTACCTGTGGTAAAATAGTTTTTGGGTAACGAGGTTGTAATGGCAGTTTTACGATCTAGTATGTATACCCTTTTTGCGTCTTTATCAATAAAGAACTGATAATAACCATTTTCAAATATTTTGTCTAATGCTTTTTCAAGAGTGGAGCCCTGAAGTTTTAATGTAACCGGAATAGAATCAATAGTACCGGGTTGATAGAAAAAGCGAAAGCCTGATTGCGTTTCAAAGTCTGTTACCACTTTTACAAAGGGGGTATTGTTATAATCGCAGTTGATTTGCCCGGATTGAGACCAGCCCCATGTTGAGAACAACAAAAGTGTTATGGTAAAAATGAATTTCATTATTTCAAAGAAGGTTTGTACTGTGAGCAAATAGAAGCAAGGTATAGCTCCGGATCTTTTTTGAACGATAGTTTACTGGCAGCGGCCCAAGATTTTATGGCAGGGTCTTTTTTAGAAAGTAGCTTGATGATTTGCCCCTTTGACTTTATTTGATACCAAGAATCATCTATTGTTACCCAGTACTTGGAATAAGACTTATAAGAATAGACTGTTTTTTCAGTTGTTACTTCATACAATACTCTTTTGTACTCGTAAGCAAAAGCAGAAGCGGCCCCATCGAATACTACTTTTAATATACCATTTGGTACATCTTCATTCGACGGGTCGTGAAATCTTGGATGAATAAATCGCTCTCCCATGTATTCAAATCCCCCAATTTTTTCCGGCTTCAATTCAACTAAAAAATTTCGATTGTAATCCATCACAAGAACAGTTCCGTCAACCAAATCAAATTTGAACTCTACATTTTGATACCAGAGCCCATCATATTGTAGAGACCCTTTTTGAAAGGCGTCGGTTTTGTAGAATGCATGCCCAACAATGCCATGACCATGGCCAGTATATGCGGGGCCTATGTAGTACGGGAGATTTTCTTTTAAAAGTCGAGAAAATTGTTGATAAGCGGTATCGGCATTTCGTTTAGCGAATCCGGAATCTGAAAGGGGGGCAGTTTGTGAAAAAAGGCATACGGGTAGTAAAATGATTACCCAGGACATAAGTTGCTTTCTCATTGGCATTTGTCGTGTTCGGCTTCAAGTTAGACAAATTTTGCCCCGAAAATGTTGCTTCGCCTTTTTTTGGGTTGAAAGGTAAAAAAAAGGAGCTGAATGCTCCTTTTACAAAGTTAGTCCGGGACCTACCAGCTTCATCCCATGCTCTGCATGTATTTTGTCAACTTCTGCTTGGGTAGGAGGAGCTTTTAAATTTTCCATGGTGTCGAAAAAATCTTCTAACTTTCCGGCAGGAGTTACAGCATAAAGAAGTCTACCATAATCTGAAGTTTGAATCCATGTATGAGCAATGTTTCTGGGTAAAAAGATGGTATCTCCCGGACCTAGTTCCTTAAGTTCGTCTCCTACTTTAAATCTATAAGTTCCTTCAGCAACGAAGAATATTTCTTCTTGTTCAAGGTGTATGTGTAGCGACGGCCCTATTTTATCGTAGCCGATGTATTCAAATACCGCCAGTTGTTGATTCGTGTCTTTACCCGATATTTTTACATCATTGGGGTGTTTCCCTTTAAAAAACTGATTTCTCCCTTTTCTACTTTTCCCTTTACCCACCACAAATGGTTGGATGGGGTTGCTCTTTGAATTCGCTTTCGTGAATTTACTGATACCAATAAATGCCGTTAAAAGGGCTGTTTGTTGCAAGAATTGTTTGCGTTCCATAGATAATTTTTCACAAGATTAAGGTAGAAGGGAGCGCAACTGGTGGTAAAAAAAAGACATATTATACCTCCGCAATGCCCGCAATTGAATCGGGCCCGTTTTCGTCAACAGACTCAAATTGCGTAGGGGAGTACCCGGTGAATTCTTTGAACTCTTTCGACAAATGTTGATAGTCATGAAACCCGAATTCTAGCGCGGTACTCAACCAATCTTCATTGGGATATTTATTTCGCCATCTGAAAACTCGATCGAAACGCACGATTCGCAAATATTCTTTTGGACTAAGCCCTGTGAGATCCTTGAATTTTCGCTCAAATTGGCGATTGGAATAGTAGGCGTTTTTTACATACCAGTCTATCGATCTGGTAGTGCTGTGCCCAAGCATTAATCGTGGAATTGCAAAAAAAGGATGATCGATTGTTTTGAGCTTTGAGAATCGAATCGAAAGATATTTGTTTAGCACTGAAACAATATCTTGATAAGAGAGGCTATTCGCAAGTTCATCATATAAACTGTTTACAGATGATCCAAGAACTAAACTGGCTTCAATAGTTTGATCCAGTAACGTTTCATTATTGAAAAGCATCCGCCACCCTTCAGGATGAAATACTACTTGCACACTTAAAAAATGTTTCGGTACATAACGAAGTTGTGTGTTTGTATAATGCCCCGAAAGACTAACATTGAAGGACCGTTCTTTTGCAGCTGTGTAATTGTATTGAATGCTTTCTGCATCTCTTAAATGAAACTGCAAGCAGAACTCAGGTCTTGGGGTATATAATTTGGGATGAAGTGGGGCACCCTCTTCAAAGTTAAAATGGATGATGCGGTAACATCGGATCCAGTTCGACAAATATTCGCAAGGCTGTATCGGATCCAAAAGCATTATCAAATATAAATATTATATCACAGATACAATGAATTGACCTCAGGTTCTAAAATGCGCTTTTTTTTATTTGTTTTGCAGCGGATAGAAGAAATTCCTTATATTTATACTACTCGCGCACTACTTAGAATTAAAATGCTATTAAATTAGCCGATTGCTGCTGTGTGATACTTAGGAGTTTAGATTTTAAAAATAACTTTGCATCACAGCAGGCATGAAATCTTGGGGAAGACATATTTTACTGTTCACTTACTTAACATTGGTTTTTATTTCCAATACTTGGAAAGGTTTTCATCCTTTTCAAGAAAATACACCGTTGTATGAATTCGGTTATACTGTTGATCTTATTGAAGAAGGCTCAAAAGAAGCTGATAGAAATATACCGAATCAAAGCGCCTCAGACACTGAAATAGAACATATTACAGTACTAGTACCACTCGATCAACTTCCATATGAACATTTTGTAGAGGGAACTGAAATCAAATACCATTTAGTTGGACATTGGTATTTGTTTCCCGCACTAGATATTAAAACACCTCTTCCGCAGGCGTAGGAGATTTTTAATAGTAGAAATAATTTTTTGTCATCATTTCATCTTTATTAAAATGAAGCGTGTTAATCTTATTGTGTGGGTAATTGTATGTTCTTCTGTTATTATGAGCTGTGGTACCAATGCCAAAGCAGAGAAAGACAATGTTCAAGTATTTGAGGTGGTAAAGCCTCAGCGTTTGGATACTATTTATGAAAAAGAATACGTAGCTGAAATTCAATCAAAACAAACCATTGATCTCAGAACGCATGTGCGTGGAATGATTGAAAAAATCCATGTAGATGAAGGCCAAGCTGTAACAAAAGGCCAGCTTCTGTTTAGCTTGAGCAATCGTACTTTAAAAGATCAGTTACTAAAAGAGCAAGCGAATTTAAAAAGTTTGCAGGCCGAATTGAAAATGGCTGAATTGAATATCCGTAATACTAAATTGCTAGCCGATAAAAACATCGTTGCTCGCCCTGAGTTGGAAATGGCGATGGCGAAAAAAGAAGCAATTGAAGCGAAAATTGAAGAAGCAAAAGCCGCTATTTCTATTGCCAACATCAATTTGAATTATACTGAAATTAAAGCGCCCTTTTCAGGTGTTTTAAACAGAATACCATATAAAGTTGGAAGCTTGGTAGAAGAAGGTGAATTGCTTACAACGTTGTCAAACAACGAAGAAGTATATGCCTATTTTAACGTAAGTGAAATTGAATTTGTAAATCTTCTTCAAAATCAACAAAAAGGGATCTCTAAAGAAGTGCGCTTAATGATGGTAAACAACGAGTGGTTTCCTGAAACCGGTACCATCGAAACACGTGAAAACATAATTGACGCCACCACTGGGAATATTGCTTTTCGTGCCAAGTTTAAAAACCCAAAGCGCCTGCTGAAACACGGTGCAACAGGGAGAATTTTTGTTGAACAGCCCTTGAATAATATTCTCGTTATCCCGCAAAAAGCAACGTTCGAAATACAAGATAAAATATACGTTTACACCATAAGTACGTCGGGTGCAGTAAAAATGAAACCTGTTACAGTGAAAACAAGGCTTCCTCACATTTATGTGATCGATGACGGTGCTCTTCAAGAATCAGATATGATTCTATTCGAAGGTATTCAACAGGTGAAAGAAGGGATGATCGTAAAACCCAAAATTCTGTCTTTTACAGATCTTTCTTTTAATTAAGTTAAAACCTTAACAAAGCTTCGATTTTTATTTACTCAACTCTAATTAGTACAAATGGTCTCTGTTTTTATAAAGCGGCCTGTTCTCTCTATTGTAATATCATTGATCATTACAATGTTGGGATTGCTAGCTTTCTTTCAATTGCCCGTTACACAATTCCCTGAAATTGCGCCTCCTGAAGTAAATGTTACCACTAAATATACCGGAGCTAATGCTGAAACCTGTGTGAAAGCAGTAGTTACGCCTTTAGAAAGAGCCATCAACGGTGTACCCGGAATGAGTTACATGTCTTCGGTTTCCGGAAACGATGGAACCAGCGTAATCCAAATCATCTTTAAAGCCGGAACCGATCCCGATTTAGCCGCAGTAAACGTGCAAAACCGCGTTTCTGCTACATTAGATGAATTACCGGAAGAAGTGATCAAGTCTGGCGTAATTGTTGAAAAAGTACAGAACAGCATGTTGCTGTACGTGAACGTATTGGGTGAAGATTCATCGATGGATGAAAAATTCCTTTACAATTACACCGATATCAACTTGATGCCCGAACTGAAGCGTATTGAGGGTGTGGGATTTGCCGATATTGTTGGGTCACGCGATTATTCGATGCGGATTTGGTTGAATCCACAGAAAATGACTTCTTACAACATCAGTACCGATGATGTTATCAATAGTTTGAAACAACAAAACGTAGAAGCAGCACCTGGTAAGATAGGAGAGAGCTCGGGAAAATCACCACAAGCGCTTCAGTATGTACTAAAGTATACAGGAAAGTTTAATACACCTCAGCAATACGAAGATGTAATTATTAAAAGTGATGCGTCTGGTGCTTTAATTCGATTGAGAGATATCGCCGAGGTTGAATTCGATTCTCAAGAATACGATGTGCTTTCAAAAGAGAATGGTAAGCCCTCAGCTGCAATTATGTTGAAACAACGACCCGGAAGTAATGCCAGTGAGGTAATTGCCAATATCAAAGCTCGGATGGAGGAATTGAAAAAGGAATTTCCATCGGGGATGAAGTATACCATTAGTTATGATGTGTCCTCTTTCTTAGATGCTTCAATTCATGAAGTCGTAAAAACCCTGATTGAAGCGTTTATACTTGTTTCCATTGTGGTGTTTCTTTTCTTGCAAGATTGGCGTTCAACTCTAATTCCTGCCATTGCTGTTCCCGTATCGTTGATCGGTACTTTCTTCTTTATGCAATGGTTAGGATTCTCATTAAACATGATCACACTTTTTGCCTTAGTGTTGGCAATTGGGATTGTGGTAGACAATGCTATCGTGGTAATTGAAGCAGTGCATGCTAAAATGGAACATATAGGATTGAGCCCTGCCGATGCAACCATGGAGGCGATGAAAGAAATGGCCGGCGCCATTATATCCATTACGTTGGTAATGTCGGCTGTGTTTATACCGGTTTCTTTTATGCCAGGTTCGGCGGGAATTTTTTACAAGCAGTTTTCGCTTACCATTGCTTGCTCAATTGTTTTGTCGGGACTTGTAGCATTAACCTTAACTCCTGCCTTGTGTGTCTTAATCTTGAAGCCAATTCATCATTCAAGTGGCAAGAAAAAAGGACTCGCTAGATTCTTCGCTGGGTTTAATAATTGGTACAATGGATTGCAAGAGGGTTATAAAAAATGGATTTCGGTTTTGGCAGGCAGACGTGCTATTACCATAATTGCCATTGTTTCATTTAGCGCGTTTACCGGCATATTAGGTTCTATTGTACCGGGAGGGTTTATACCGAATGAAGATCAGGCTACCATTTATGCCGCCATTACAACACCCTCTGGTGCTACCCTAGAACGTACAGAGAAAGTGGTAGATGAGGTGCAGCGAATTGCCAGTGAACTTCCGGAAGTAGAAACAGTGTCTTCTTTGGCAGGCTTCAATGTATTGTCAGACGGTACAGGAGCTTCCTATGGTATGAATTTGATCTCGCTTAAAAAATGGGAAGATCGGGAAATGACCGACAAAGAGATCATAGAATTATTGAAGAAAAAAACTTCTACCATTAGAGATGCAACAATTGAGTTTTTTACACCCCCACCTGTTCCAGGATTCGGCAACGCCAGTGGGTTTGAGTTAAGACTACTTGATAAAACGGGTAAGGGCGATTTAAAGTTGTTGGAGAAAACTGCAAAGGATTTCGCAGCCATATTGAATACAAAAGAACAGTTGAGCAACGCTTTCACCACTTTCGATGCCAGCTTCCCGCAGTATATGGTAAAAATTGACTATCCTAAAGCTGCTCAGAAAGGAGTAGTAGTAGCAGACATCCTCAATACACTTCAAACCTATTTGGGTAGTGAGTACGCTACTAACTTTATTCGTTTCGGTCAAATGTACCGGGTAATGGTGCAAGCATTACCTCAGTTCAGAGCGAAACCTGAAGATATTATGAATTTATTTGTGAAGAATAATAACGGAGAGATGGTTCCGGTATCTGCTTTTCTTTCTATAGAACGAATATACGGGCCTGAAGTAATTACTCGATACAATATGTATCCTTCTGCGATGTTGAACGGTGAACAAGCAAAAGGTTATAGTAGTGGTCAAGCTATTGATGCAGTTAAGCAAGAGGCCGCAAAGTCGCTTCCCAAGGGGTTTTCATACGATTGGGCGGGTTCTTCGCGTGATCAGGCTTTGGCGGGTAATGAAGCTATTTTCATTTTCTTAGTTTGCTTGTTGTTTGTATACCTTCTTTTGTCGGCCCAATATGAAAGCTTCTTATTGCCGCTCCCGGTGATTTTGTCATTGCCCACGGGAATCTTCGGTGCCTTTGCTTTCTTATGGATGTTCGGGTTAGAGAACAACATTTATGCACAGGTTGCATTGATTATGTTAATTGGTTTGCTTGGTAAGAACGCCATCCTAATAGTTGAATTTGCAGCACTGAAACAAAAAGAAGGATACCCGCCACTCCAAGCGGCTATTGAAGGTGCTGTGAGCAGATTACGTCCAATTTTAATGACATCTTTTGCATTTATTGCCGGTTTGATGCCTTTGTTATTTGCATCTGGGGCAGGTGCTATTGGAAATAAAACAATTGGAGCAACCGCTGCCGGAGGAATGCTCCTTGGTACCATCTTGGGTGTTCTTGTTATACCCGGATTGTACGTTCTGTTTGCAAAAAAATCAACTCAGCCTGAAACTTTTAATAGAAATGAAGAACATGAAATTAACAATGTTTAAAATAAGTGTTATCGTAATAATGTGTTTCGGACTGTCGTGTAAGTTGCCCTCAATAACACAGCAGCAAGAGGGAACGCAAGTGCCCGGAACCTACGAAGTAAAGCAGTCAGATACATTGCAGGTAAGTTCTTTTTTCAAACAATTTTACACGAGTAATAATCTGTTGAATTTGATTGATACAGTTATTGCTCGAAATCCTGATAGATCTATTGCCATGCAACGGATCGAATGGATGAATGCACAATTTGTAAAAGATCGCGCCGCACTTTCCCCTTCTGTTCAAGCAATGTTACAATCATCCGTAAAGCGATTTGGTTTGTATACAATGGATGGAGCCGGTAATATAGTAACCGAAATGGAACCCGGAAAGCTCATTCCAAGAAACCTACCTGATTATAACATTGCCTTACAATCTAGTTGGGAGGCGGATATGTGGGGCAAATTGAAGAGTAGAAAGAAAGCTTCTTATACGCGTTATTTGGCTTCTCAAACAGGCGTTCAGCTTGTTAATACTTCTTTGGTAGCACAAACCGCCGCTTCTTTTTATGAGCTAATGGGAATTGATGAAATGATCAAGTACCTCGATGCAACCATTGAATTGCAAACTCAAGTGATAGATGTGGTGGAAACACAGAAAGCAGCCACCATGGTTACTGAATTAGCGGTTCAACAGTTCAAAGCGCAGTTGCTGGCTTTGCAGGCCATGCGCATTGAATTAAAACAAAAAGGATTTGAAATAGAAACCAGGATCAATGATCTGGCCGGTAGACCATATCAACCTATTCTTCGTGATACCAACTTTTTTGATCCTAGCATTACTAGCAAGCTGCATCTCGGTATTCCAAGCCAGCTCATAACAAGGAGACCTGATATTCGAATGGCTGAACAGGAATGGATGGCCGCAGGGTTCGATTTAACTGCTGCTAGGGCTGCTTTCTTTCCATCTTTAACTGTAAATGCCGCGCTGGGATTACAAGCATATAGAACCGGATTGTGGATACAGTCGCCGGAATCACTTGCGTTTTCTGTAGTGGCTTCTCTAACGCAACCCATTTGGAACAGGGGCGCCTTGCGTGCTCAGTTTAAAATGATGGACGTTAACAGAAATCAGGCTTTCATTAGTTTAAAGCAAGTAGTGAATAAAGCGTACAATGAAGTGAATAATGAATGGTTTCAACAGTTGAAACTGAAAGAGCTGGTTGATTTGAAGCGACAACAAAATACGTATACCACTAATGCCGTAACGGTGTCCAAAGACCTTTTTAGAACAGGCCGCGCTACCTACCTCGAAGTGTTGATATCTCAACAGCAATCCATGCAAGTTCGTATGGAATTGATTGAAGCAAGAAAAAAGCAACTAAACAGTATGGTTATGTTATACCGTGCTTTGGGTGGTGGAATTGAATAGAGTTTATATTAGATAAAACAAAATGCTTTAAATGAGTTGTAAATAGATAATTTGGACTTCTAATGAAGCCCTATCTATTTGCAACTTTATTTTTAGTTATTCTTGCTTGTGGAAAAAAGTCAAGCAATCCTCCTTTTACACCCTTGCCTTTGAATTTCGACCAACTCGGTTGGACAGTGGGGGATAATGCCAATTTAGTAGAAAACGATGGTGTTACTCCTGATGTTACAGTAAAAGTTAGATTCCAAGCGCCCATAGATCGTTCTTCCGTAACCGCAGCTATCGACTTTAAGGACGCTTCAGGTATCGCTGTTCCGTTCAATACATCTTTTGAAAAAGATGATTCGATTGTAGTAGTAAAGCCCAATTCTGATTTGCCTTCGCTAACACGCTACACCATTACCGTTAAACCTACATTGAAATCGAAAGAAGGAGGACAGTTGAGGAATACAATCAGCTTTAATCTTCTAACACAGATAGATACCCGCCCCAAATTCCCAACGGTAAGTGATGATGAATTAGTTGAGATCGTTCAAAAGCAAACTTTCAAATATTTTTGGGATTTCGGCCATCCGGTGTCAGGGCTTTCCAGAGAGCGAAACAATTCTGGCGACTTGGTTACCTCCGGTGGTTCAGGTTTTGGAGTTATGGCTATTGTTACCGGAATTCATAGAAATTTTATTGGACGAACCGAAGGTCTAGAGCGCATTCAGAAAATGACAAACTTTTTGAAGAATATTGCTAAGCGCTACCATGGGGCCTACCCACATTGGTTGAATGGCGCAACCGGCGCAACGATTCCATTTAGCTCAAAAGATGATGGTGCCGATTTAGTAGAAACATCTTATCTCGTAATGGGACTGCTAACTGCTCGCCAGTATTTCAATGGTTCAAACGTCGCTGAAACTGCTTTGAGAGATAGCATTAATGCCCTAGTTGACGATGTGGAATGGAGTTGGTTTCGAAAGAACAATGAAAACCTCTTGTATTGGCATTGGAGTCCCAATTTTGGTTGGGATATGAACTTACCAATTCGAGGCTGGAACGAATGTTTGATTACTTATGTTTTGGCAGCCTCGTCTAATAAATATGGCATACCCAAATTAGTTTATGATAATGGATGGGCTCAAAACGGAAACATGCGCAATAACAATCAATACTACGGTTATACATTGCCTGTAGGAAGTGCATTTGGTGGCCCGTTGTTCTTTTCACATTATTCTTTTTTAGGGATCAATCCAAATGGTTTAACGGATGCCTATGCTAACTATAAAGATCAAGTTACAAATCACACTAAAATAAATTATGAATATTGTAAAGCCAATCCTAAACAGTTTTATGGTTATAGCGCCTCTTGTTGGGGACTTACGGCCAGCGATATTCCCGGTGGGTATGCGGCCAGTTCACCAACGAATGATATCGGTGTAATTGCTCCTACTGCAGCACTTTCTTCCTTTCCATACACACCAACCGAATCTATGGCTGCTTTAAAATTCTTCTACTATACCTTAGGTGACAAATTATTCAAAGAGTACGGGTTTGTGGATGCTTTTGCACTTAAAAACCCTTGGTTTGCGAATTCTTTTCTAGCAATTGATCAAGGCCCAATATTGATCATGATTGAAAATCATCGTTCCGGACTGCTTTGGAATCTTTTTACTTCTTGTTCTGAAGTAAAAACCGGAATGAAAGGGCTTGGCTTTACTGCGCCTTGGTTAAATTAGCCAAGTCTTGTAATGTAAAGACCACATATTTTATTCTTTTTCGCTTCCAAGTATAGCTAATGTGCACTTTGCCATCAGTGCTTTGAATTATATAGGGATAGGAGAATTCGGCACCAACTTCATTCTCTAGTGTTGAAATCGGAATCCATTTTTTTCCGTCGTTCGAAATTGCCAGGTTCAAAGGGGAGCGAGGACCAATCCCTTCCTTGCTGGAGGGATCCGGTTTTACATTGTTATAAACTAACAAATGTCGACCATCTTTGAGTGTGATGGCTGCAATGCCTGAATTGTTGTTGATCATCTCAGTTTGCTTTAGCGGCGTCCAAGTTTTCCCTTTGTCATAGCTCCAAGTTTCATTCAAGGTTCCATTTTGGCTTCTGCATAGGGCTTGTAATCCGTTTTTATGGATCAATACGGCGGGTTGAATACCTGTGATTGGTGTTGCATTGTTTAGATCAGGACCTTTACTCCAAGTTTTACCCCAATTCGATGTAAATTCAAAATGCACTTTCCATCCCCCTTTTTCGGTTGAGGAAGGACAGATCAATTGATTGTTTGCCAGAATGGGTTGATTTCTAATTGGCCCCAAGAATCCTTCCGGCAGCGCTTCAGGTTTTGACCAAGTTCTTCCACCGTCTTTGGAGCGTTTCATCCATCCTGTCCATCCTTGCACATAAGGGCCAATTTTATAGAATAAGAGCAGCTCCTTTTGAGGTGTATAGAAGAGAACAGGGTTGTAGCAGGCATACCGAATTGAGTCGTTTATCCAACCATCCGCAATTACTTCGGGTTTGCTCCAGGTTCCGTTTTTAAATCGAGACAAGTAGATGTTGACTTCTTTGTGCCCTTCATATTCGCCTCCAAACCAGGCAATTAGAAGCTCATTTCCACACTCTACAATGGTTGAGGCGTGGCAGGAGCGGATACTAGAATCGGTATAGATGTATTGTTGAACACTTGATTGTGAGTGTCCGTTGTAATTTAGAAGGAGTGCAGCTGCCACAAACAAAAAGGAGAAAATATGCTTCATCTCCAATTATAAGTAATTGTCAGAATTTTTTACTTATTATCATTTTTAAGAAGTGAAGCCGATCAGGGGTCAGTTGAACGCAATTGTAGGATATTTTTCCGGGTAAGGTTCGAGTTTTGCGAGTTCGCAATCCACAAACGGGCCATTCAAAATGAATTGGTATTTAACAAGCTCTACGGCAGCAAAAAGAAAAGGCCTCCAAACAAGTTGTAGGCTTTTCGTGATCCCGTCAGGATTCAAACCTGAAACCTTCCCGCCTTAGGCGGGATGCTCCTATTCAGTTGAGCTACGGCAACAAAAAGAAAAAGCCTCCAAACCAGTTGGAGGCTTTTCGTGATCCCGTCAGGATTCAAACCTGAAACCTTCCCGCTTTAGGCGGGATGCTCCTGTTCGTTGAGCTACGGCAACAAAAAGAAAAAGCCTCCAAACCAGTTGGAGGCTTTTCGTGATCCCGTCAGGATTCAAACCTGAAACCTTCCCGCCTTAGGCGGGATGCTCCTATTCGTTGAGCTACGGCAACAAAAAGAAAAAGCCTCCAAACAAGTTGGAGGCTTTTCGTGATCCCGTCAGGATTCAAACCTGAAACCTTCCCGCCTTAGGCGGGATGCTCCTATTCAGTTGAGCTACGGCAACAAAAAGAAAAAGCCTCCAAACAAGTTGGAGGCTTTTCGTGATCCCGTCAGGATTCAAACCTGAAACCTTCCCGCCTCAGGCGGGATGCTCTTATTCAGTTGAGCTACGGCAACAAAAAGAAAAAGCCTCCAAACAAGTTGGAGGCTTTCGTGATCCCGTCAGGATTCAAACCTGAAACCTTCTGATCCGTAGTCAGATGCTCTATTCAGTTGAGCTACGGGACCTTTTCCCCTTTCGGGGGTGCAAATATAGGACTAATCCCCCGAAAAGAAAAAAATATTCATAAAAAAGTTCCTAGTAGTGCCATCTCACAAATGCTTCCATAGCAGCATATTGCGTCAATCCTAGCTTTCCATATAAATCAGCGGTTCCGGCGTTTCTTTCCTCAGCACGTTGCCAGAATTCTCTAGAGTCACTTCCTTGGAAGGGAACCATGTCTTTCTGAGATTGATGGATAAAGATTCCAAAACGTTTTTTCATCACTTGTTCCGGACTCATAGGAATGGCCATTTCAATTTCGCTGATGTCCCATTCTTGCCAAGCACCTTTGTAAAGCCATAACCAGCAGTCTTTGATCCACTCATCACCGGCTTCTTTTATTCGTCTCAATGCTTCAAGCACCACGTTGAAACAAACGATGTGCGTTCCGTGGGGGTCTGCAAAGTCGCCGGCGCAATAAACCTGATGTGGTTTCAGCTTGCGGAGCAAGGCTACTGTAATCACCACATCTTCTTCTCCCATCGGGTTCTTTTCGATAGTGCCGGTTTCGTAGAAAGGAAGATTTTGATAGTGGATGTTCTCATCTTTGATGCCAACATAACGACAAGTGGCTTTCGCCTCGCATCGTCTTATCAATCCTTTTACTGCTCTTATTTCCTTGGTATCTACTTCATTCGATTTTTTCTGTCTTAAATAACTTCTGGCTTCATCCAATATCTCTTTCGACTTGCTCGTATCCATTTTGAACATTTCTTCAAAACCAACGGCAAAATCCATAAAGCGGGTTACGAATTCATCAGTAACGGCAATATTTCCGCTGGTTTGATAAGCAACATGTACGTCATGTCCTTGGTCGTGCAATCTTTGGAATGTTCCTCCCATCGAAATGATATCATCATCGGGGTGAGGAGAGAAAATAACGCAAGTTTTTGGATAGGGTGTGCTGCGTTCAGGATGCTTTGGTAAATGAACATTGGGTTTACCACCGGGCCATCCTGTGATGCTGTCACGCATCATATAGTACACCTGCAAATTGATTTCGTAGGCATCACCTTTTTCAACCAATAAATCTCCCAAGCCATGGTCACGATAATCGTTGTTAGTGAGGTTTAATAATGGTTTACCGGTTTTCAAACTCAAATGAACAACCGCTTTGCGAATCATTTTCGGTGTCCATTCGCATTCTCCGGTTAACCAAGGCGATTTAAAACGGGTGAGTTCAGAAGCCGCCATTTCTTCTAAAACAAACACTGTATTATCGTGCTGTTGTAATAAAGATGCCGGGATGTGTTCAGTTACATGCCCTTCAACAGCATGCTGTACTACAGGGGCTTTACCTTGACCCCATGCCATCAGCATAATTTTTTTCGCTTGCATGATGGTTCGAATGCCCATGGTAATGGCCAATCGAGGTACTTGAGAAATATTCGCGAACTCATAAGAATTGGCTAATCGAGTAGAATTATCGAGTGTTACCAATCGAGTTCTAGAATTAATACTGGAACCTGGTTCATTGAAACCGATATGTCCATTATTGCCAATTCCAAGAATTTGAAGATCAATTCCCCCTGCTGCTTCAATCTCTGCCTCGTATTTTACACAGTATTCCTTAACGTCTTCTTTCTTTATTTCTCCGTTTGGAATATGAATGTTAGCCGGATCAATGTCTACATGATTGAAGAGGTTCACCTTCATAAATCGGTTGTAGCTTTGAAGCGCGTCATTGTCCAACGGATAATACTCATCCAAGTTAAAAGTGACAACGTTCTTAAAACTTAGACCTTCTTCTTTGTGGAGTCGAACTAATTCTGCATACAAGTATTTCGGAGAAGAACCGGTTGCTAGGCCTAACACACAAGTTTTGCCGGCTGCTTGTTTCTCTTTGATCAGCTTTGCAATTTCTTGAGCAATAAAAGCCGATCCTTCTTTAATAGACCCGTAAATTTTTACAGGTATCCGTTCAAATGAGTCAGTTAAATCAATGTCGAAGGTTGTTTTGGGCATATCGTTGACGTTTACTTAATGGTGAATCCCCAAGCAGGCTGGCCACTTGTGGCTTGTTGAATAGCAGCAGGAACTGTAATTACTAAATCTGTTCCTTTTTGTTCCCATTTCAAATTTTTGGGAGTCCCGAAGATAGCTATTTTTGAGCCTTTTTTGATGGAAAAATTCTTTAATATGACAGACGTAGGTAATTGGTTCGTTTTCTCATCCGCTAAATAGTAAGCATAGGTTGTGGAACCGTCTTTGCTTTGTGTAAAGAATACATTTTCGATCGAATAGGGGGCCATCGGTTTCGAATTGTAAATTCCCTCACTATTTACTTTCATCCATTTTCCGATATCTTCTAAACGTTTATACGCAATAGGATCAAAATCGCCGTCGGGGCCGGGGCCAATATTCAACAAAAAGTTACCACCTCTTGAAACAATTTTTACCAAAAGATGTACCAATTGACGAGAACTTTTGTATTCATCATTCGGCACAAAGCTCCAAGAATTACCCATGGTCATACAAGTTTCCCAAGGATAGTCGAGTGGTTTGTTAGGTACTTCTTGTTCAGGAGTGGTGTAGTTCTCATAAGGACCCGTTACGGTTCTATCAACAATAATCAAACCCGGTTGGTGCGATCTTGCCATAGTGGCAATTCTTGGCATGTTCAAGTCTTGATCGTCTTTGATGCCTTTCTGCCATTCAATGTTTCTATCAACAGTGCTTAAAGGTCTTACCCAACCACCATCTAACCAAAGAATGTCCATTTTACCGTAATCGCTCATCAATTCTTCAATTTGATTGTAAGTGAAGTCTTGAAATGCCTTCCAGCGTTCAGGGTATTTTTTGGGATCGTAGTTTACATTTCTGTCTTTAGGTGGAAAATAAGGCCACCAATAATTTTCATTGTGCCAGTCAGGTTTAGAAAAATAAGTTCCTGTAAAGAAACCTCGTTCTCTAAATGCATTGAAAACTTCTTTGGCAACATTACTTCGTGGGTTAGACGAAAATGGACTGCTTTTATCAGTTATTTTATAATTGGTTTGTTTAGTATCGAACATACAAAAGCCATCATGATGTTTTGTTGTGAACACCACGTATTTCATGCCTGCAGCTTTGGCCGCATCCGCCCATTTTTCAGGATTGAAATTTTTAGGATTGAATGTTTTTTGCAAGCCTTCGTAGGCGTTTTTATAATCAAACCAATTAGGAGCATAAGGGCCTCGGCGTACTGTCCAACCCTCATCTTCCGGGCATAAACTCCAACTTTCAACAATGCCCCACTGACTATAGGTACCCCAGTGCATAAAGAGACCAAATTTTAAATCCTGCCACTGAGATAACTTTCTTAATACGGCTGTATCGGTTGGCGCCACATAAGCGTGTTGCGCTTGTACAGAAATTGTGAGTGTAAATAAACTCAATAAGCTTGCAAAAATGATACGCATAGAGTTTGTATTTAAATAAAAGGAGTTCAAAAATACTTGAACTCCTTTTAAAACTTTCTGGATATGAATTAATAATTATTTTATTAAGGGAAGTACAATGGAGCTGCTATTGGCTGCATCATGATGTATTCGGATGGTTGCTTTTTGAAAGTCGCTTGGCTGAGCTTCGTAAATATTTACAAATTTCTGCGGATTACGATCGGCCAAAGGAAACCAACTGCTTTGAATTTGAATCATGAAGCGATGACCTTTTTTGAAAGTATGAGCAATATCGGGCAATTCAAATTTCACTCTCTCTACTTTTCCGGGTTTGAATGGAACCGGTGTTTCAAAACTATTGCGAAATTTCCCGCGCATGATTTCTCCTCTTACTAACATTTGATAGCCCGTCATGGGGTAATCACCTTCAGCATTTCTTCCGGATACCACTTTTTTTCCCTCGTAGCTAAAATCATCGGGAAATACATCGATCACTTTTACTACAAAATCGGCATCGGTGGTTGAAATACTGGTCAATAGATCAGCAATTACCGTTCCTGCAACGGTCATGTCCTCAGTTAAAACGGGAGTTTGAAAGCTGAGCACATCGGTTCTTCTATAGGCAAATCGTTGATCATCGGTCATGTATTGTCGGGTTCTATCTAAGTGAACATCTTCTGTATAAGGTACGGGTCTGTTTGGGTCACTTACGTACTCAGTGAATGAATTCGTTCCACTTGGTTTTTCTGAACTCAATCCGCCATTTGCTTGAAGATAAAAAGCCTGTTCTTGTTTTTCAGCAGGAGGCCACTGGTTGAATTCTTTCCATTGATTAGTACCCGTAAAAAAAATCGTTGCTTCAGCCTGTTTCGAGATGTCTCCTTTTCCTTTTAAATGGTAGTTGAAATATGGAATTTCAATATGGTTTTGATACCATTCAGCAGTATTTGAACCAAATTCTACATTTCCTAGAGAACTACCATCCCTAGAAGCCCATTGCCCATGGTACCAAGGACCCATCACCAACTTATTATCATTCTTTGCTTTTTTCTCAAAAGCCTCATACATGCGCCAAGCACCGAAACAGTCTTCAGCATCGAACAAACCACCTACTACCATGGTAGCTGTTGAATTGGAAACCTGATCTGCAAAGTTCCTTGGGTTTCGAGCTTTCCAGAAAGCATCATAGGTAGGATGAGTATACAGATCTTTCCAAAATGCAATACTATCACCCATAAGTGTTGCTAAGTTTTTCAAAGTACCAACGTTCAGATAAAATTGATATGCATCTTTTGTAGGAAATTGAAAGCTTGAGGGGCCAACAGTGGTTGGTTTAGGGCGAGGCTTGCCGAATCCTGAATAGAAAGCAAATCCGTCCATTGGAAAGAATGCACCATTGTGGTGAAAATCATCACCAATAAACCAATCGGTTACCGGAGCTTGCGGACTTACCGCTTTCAATGCAGGATGTTTACTAAGTGCAGCCATCGTTGAATAAAACCCGGGATAAGAAATGCCAAATATTCCAACGCGCTCATTGTTATTAGGAATATTTTTGATCAACCAATCAATGGCATCATAGGTATCACTGGCTTCATCCGTTTCATTGGTTCCATTTTTGGCAGGATTGAAAGGACGAACATCCACAAAGTTTCCTTCACTCATCCATCGCCCCCTTACGTCTTGTAATACAATTATGTAACCCTCTCTCATGTAATACCGCCAATGATTGTTCCAGAACGGCCGCCAATTGTTTTCGCCATAAGGAGCGCAAGAATAAGGTGTTCTGCTCATCAAAATCGGGTGCTTTTCAGTTGCGTCCTTAGGTATATATACCGACGTGAACAACTTCACCCCATCTCTCATTGGGATATAGAGTTCTTTCTTGATATAGTTGTCTCTTATCCATGCCGAATCTTGTGAGTTTTGAGCCAATAGTGAAAGCCCACAAGCAAGGCCAATCAATAGACTGAGTATTTTTTTCATTTTTCTAATATTTCAGCTTTAAATTTACTGCATTACTAAGTCAAGAAAATAACTAGTTATGAACCGAGGTGTGGAAACCATGCAATCGTTTTACGAAGCATTTCAAAAGAAAGATATCAAAGCGATGCAAGCTTTGTACAGTGACTCCATTGTGTTTTCAGATCCAGCATTTGGACTCCTCGAAGGAAATGAAGTGAAAGCCATGTGGGCGATGTTATTGGAATCAGGTAAAGATTTGAAAATAGAATTTCGAAATATTAAGGCCGTAGATGAAGAATATGTAACAGGTGAGTGGACTGCTTACTATACGTTCTCTAAAACAGGTAACAAGGTTGTAAATCATATCAAATCATTCATGCGAGTTCATGAAGGAAAAATAATTGAACATTCTGATGCGTTCCGATTAAGCACATGGGCCGCACAAGCCCTCGGTTTCAAAGGTTGGTTGTTTGGCTGGACAAACTTCCTAAAACGCTCGGTTCAAAAGCAAGCCCGACAATCGTTACAGCGATACATGGAGAAAAATAATTTATAAGAAAAGGCCGCCTCATTATGAGGCGGCTTTTCTTTAGTCTTCTAAGACCCCGAATTTCCCGGCATTTACATCCTTGAATGCTTGTTCCAATTCATCCCAGGTATTCATTACAAAAGGACCATATTGAGCAATAGGTTCATTGATGGGTTCTCCGGAGAGAATGAGCACCACTGCATTTGACAAAGCTTTTAATTCAATGTTGGTTCCATCGTTGTCAAACAGTACAAAATGATCCGTTGAAACTTTAGTTCCTTGAACTTCTATTTCACCTTCCACTACTAAAAAGCCGGTATTGAAATGTTGAGGTAGCTCAAAGTTTACGGTTGTTTGTTCTTTTAATCTTGCATTGAATACATTCATTGGTGTGAAGGTAAATGCAGCCCCCTTAGTTCCTTTGAATTCACCTGCAATCAACTCCATAACGCTGCCTTGATCGTCTAATTTTACTGAAGGAATCGATGCTTTGGTAAGTTCTTGATATTTAGGAGCGCTCATTTTGTCTTTTGCAGGAAGATTTACCCAAAGCTGTACCATTTGAAAAGGACCACCTTGTTGTGAATAGGTTTTCTCATGATATTCTTTGTGTAGCAAACCACTGGCAGCTGTCATCCACTGAACATCGCCTTCGCCAATTACGCCGCTGTTGCCTGCACTATCGTGGTGTGCAATTCGTCCATGATAGGCAATGGTCACTGTTTCGAAACCACGATGAGGATGTACTCCTACACCGCGTGGTGTTTCGGAGGCACTAAAGTCGATTTTGGAATTATAGTCCATCAATAAAAATGGACTCATCCGCTTTTTATCGATGTAGTTGTTCGGAAAAAAGTTGTGTACTCTAAAACCGTCGCCCACCATATGTGGAGGGGGAGGGGTCAATATAAATTGAATAGATCTCATGGTATTAATTTTTGAATGTTGGAATCAATTCGGGATGCAGGCTTTCTGCCAACCACAAAAATTCCTGTGTAAAATTATGAATTGCGTTTTCAAAACTAGGTTCTGTCAATTCTCCGCTTTCATTGAACTTTTTATCAACCTGCGGAACAATCAACATGTAGGGTGATGCTATTCCAAACAATGCGGGTACCAATTGAAGCAATTGTTGAGAAGCTCGTATGCCTCCCATGGCGCCGGGTGAAGCGGTAACAATTCCAAAGGCCTTATGATGTTGTTTTGGGAAATGATCCAACAAGTTCTTCATCGCTGGAGAATAACTTCCATTGTATTCCGGAGTTACCAAAATAAAGGCGTCGGTTGCAAACATGATGCTTGCTAAAGTTCGAAAAGAAGCGGGGGTCTTTTCAACGCTCGAAAAAACGGTTTCTACCGGTGGCAGCGGATAATCTCTTACTTCAATCATATTAACTGTATGATTAGTAGTGTTTTGTAAAAGATTTTGCAAATAAATGGCCACCCTTTTTGTGATGCTTTTTTCTCTTGGGCTGCCTGATATAATGGTTATGTTCATATATTAATGTTTAAACATCAAAATTAAACGATTCACTTGGTTTTTCCCATTATCTTATGTTAAGAAAGCGCCAATCTTACTTCGGAGGGGAGTTGATAACGTTAAAGAATAAACGAATAATCTTTTCTTCTTTGTCATTTTTACTGAACAAATGATCAATGAATAAGTTAACTTCGACTGCGATAAAATTTCACTTATGTTCAACAGGAGAAAATTTGTAGAAGCCTCATTTTTAAGTTCTTTAGGAACTTTTATCAATCCGTTCAAAACTTCTTCAGAAGAGGAGTTTATTCCACCTGTTCTTGGAAAGCCGGTGGTATTGTCTACTTGGGATACAGGAATTGCAGCCAACAAAGGTGCATGGGAAGTATTGGGCAAAGGTGGGAGAGCGCTCGATGCCGTAGAAGCAGGTGTGATGGTTACAGAGTCTTCTCAAAACTGTTGTGTAGGATTGGGAGCGAATCCTGATAGGGATGGATTTGTTACCCTAGATGCTTGTATTATGGATGAATTTTCAAATTGTGGCAGTGTAGCCTTTCTTGAACGAATCAAACATCCAATTTCTGTAGCCCGCAGAGTGATGGAAAAAACGCCCCACGTAATGTTGGTAGGTTCGGGTGCGCAACAATTTGCAGTAGCGGAAGGTTTTCCACTTGAAAAGCAAGAACTGAGCCCGGAAGCCAAACAAGCATACGAAAACTGGCTCAAAAAATCGGAATACAAACCCGTTGTAAACATTGAGAATACAAAATCACACGGACCTTTTGCACCTCAATACTTAGAAAACGGAGAATTGAACCACGACACAATCGGTATGATTGCCATGGACGCGAAAGGCAATTTAAGCGGCAGCTGCACTACCAGTGGAATGGGCTTCAAAATGAGAGGTCGTTTGGGCGATTCACCCATTATTGGTGCCGGTTTGTTTGTAGACAATGAAGTAGGTGCTGCAACAGCTACCGGTCAAGGTGAAGATGTTATTCGAATTGCGGGATCACATACGGTTGTTGAATTGATGCGTCAGGGATTGTCGCCCGAACAAGCTTGTAAAAAGGCAGTGGAACGTATTCTCCGAATCAAGAAGGATAAAGCAAAAGAAATCCAAATTGGATTCATCGCTATCAAAAAGAACGGAGAGTACGGCGGTTATGCTTTGCAAAAGGGTTTTTCTTTTGCGGTTAAAACTGGAAATGTAGAGAAATTAGTACAAGCAAAAAGTTTGATTTAATATGTTAGGACTTGAGATTTGTGCCTTTAGTGTATCCTCCTGCGTTATTGCGCAAGAGCAAGGCGCTGTTCGTGCCGAATTATGCGATAATCCTGTAGACGGTGGCACTACGCCTTCCTATGGCGCTATTAAGAAGGCTCGCGAATTGGTTTCCATCCAATTGTTCCCGATTATTCGACCTCGTGGGGGAAATTATTTCTATTCTGAAATAGAATTTGAAATGATGAAGGCCGATATTTTAATGTGCAAAGATCTTGGCTGTGATGGTATTTCAGTGGGTGTGCAAACACAGTCGGGTGCTATAGATTCCGAGCGTATGAAACGAATTGTAGAGTGGGCTTACCCCATGGGTGTTACTTGTAATCGTGTTTTTGATGCTGCCCCCAACATGCAGGAAGCGTTGGAGTCCATAATCAATTGTGGATGCGAACGGGTTTTAACCAGTGGCCAAATGAGCGCTGCCCCCGATGCCATTTCAATTCTAAGTGATCTAGTAAAGCAAGCCGACGGGCGCATCAGTATCATGCCCGGAGCCGGTGTACGTTCCTCGAATATTGCAGCACTGGCATCAACAGGTGCAACCGAATTCCACACATCTGCAAGGAAGGTGATTCCTAACAATGTGGCTCATCAGAATCCAAATATTTTGGATATTGGTACGGTGGTAGAAACCGATGCAGAAGAAGTTGCCAAGATTATATCCATTCTAAAATCGTTATAAAAAAAAGGATCGGTATTATCCGATCCTTTTCTCTTTTATTGTTTCCGTTTTACTTCGGTTGATTACCGCCACCTTTTTTACCAGGCGGTGGTGGAGGTGTTGCAGGCTTTGCAGGTGGAGTTAGCTGATTCTTAGGATTGGTGGCTTCTTGTAAAATCTTTTGTTCATCTAGTGACTGCTTTGAATCCACCGGGATGTCTTGTGCATCAGGTGTACCTAAATAAGGATCTGCCGTGCCATTGTCGATGCTATCGGTCGGGATCGGTTCATCACGGAATTCAAAACTACGATCTCTCAAACCTTCAGGTACCAAGAACTTAGCATTTCTATCGAAGGCAAGTGTATTATCAGCAAATACTTTTTGGAAGAAGTATTCCCAAATTGGCATAGCCGCTTTACCACCATATCCTAATCCACTTTCCAAACGAATAAAACGATTGTCGCAACCGATCCAAACGCCTCCTAATAACTGTGGTGTAAATCCAATAAACCAACCATCGGAGTTGTCGTTGGTAGTACCGGTTTTACCGCCCATTTCGGCTACGCCCAAGCGAGAACGCAAACCTCCTGCTGTACCATAATCAACTACGCCTTGCATCATTCTGCTCATGGTATAGGCAGTATTCTGACTCAACACTTCTTTGCGTTCCGGTTCGAAACGAGCGAGTACATTGCCATCCTTATCTTCAATTCTTGTTATATACATTGGCTTGGTACTGTAGCCTCCTGTTGGAAACATGGTATATCCCCAGAGCATCTCAAAAAGCGATAAGTCACATGAGCCCAAACTAATGGAAGGGTAGGGTGGAACTTTGGTAGGTATATTGATCTCTCCCAAGAAATCAGCAAAACGTTTTGGAGAGGTTTGTTTAATTAAATAGGCGGCAACTTCATTTACAGAAAAAGCCAAACCTGATGCCATAGTGCGAGTTCCCGTTCTTCCGGTATTTCTTGCAGGCACATAACCTGATCCGGGGAAGTACTGTTGTGTAGCTTCACATTCTGTTTCAGGAGTAAAACCGTATTCCTCCATAGCCAAAGCATACAAGAATGGTTTGATCGAAGAACCCACTTGACGTTTGGTCTTTAGATTTACGTGATCGTATTTATAGTTTTTGAAGTCAATACCGCCAACCCATGCTTTCACTTGTCCGGTCATTGGATCCATTACCATAAAACCGGTTTGAAGCATTTCTCTATGATACTTAATAGAATCATAGGGAGTCATTACAGTATCTTTCTGCCTTTGTGGATTCCAGGCAAACACTTTCATTTTTGTCTTTTCATAGAAGGTTTTTTTAATTTCCTCCTCCGGCATCTCATCTTCTTTTAAGTTCTTCCAACGCTCGCTCTGCTTCATTTCATTGAGTAATATATTCTCATGATCCTTCCAAACCGCATCGGTTTTTACACTCTGTTGTTGACTTAATACTCTCTGTAGTACCGGCATGTGTTTAGCAACTGCTTCCTCCGCATACAACTGCATTCTCGGATTGATGCTTGTGTAGATTCTTAAGCCATCAGAATAGAGGTCGTAATTGTCTCCATCCGATTTTTTGTGTTCTTTGCACCATTTCTTAAGCTCATCTCTAATCACGTCAAGAAAATAAGGAGCAATACCATTGTTCTCATCCAGCTTTTTGAAGTTGAGCTTAATGGGTTTTACTTTCAAGCTAGCGTAGGACGCTTCGCTCAGATAGTTGTTTTTGACCATTTGATTGAGCACCACATTTCTTCTGTCGAAAGCTGCCTTATAATTTTTATTAGGATTGTAAAGTGTATTTCCTTTTAGCATTCCTACTAATACAGCTGCTTCTTCTACAGTCAATCGATCCGGTTCTTTTTGGAAGAAAGTTCTTGCAGCGTTTCGGATACCATAGGTGTTTTCTCCGAACGGTACCGTATTTAAATACAGAGCAAGGATCTCTTGCTTCGTGAAGTTCCTTTCAAGTTTTACGGCAATGATCCATTCTTTGAACTTTTCAATAACACGAAGTACAAAGTTTTTTGAACCCTGATCTAACATGTTCTTGGCCAATTGCTGAGAAATGGTACTGGCGCCTCCATCTCTTCCCAATCGAACCACAGCCCTTATCAAACTCTTTCCATCAATTCCTGAGTGATCATAAAAACGTTCATCTTCTGTTGCAACCAATGCATCCACTACATACTTTGAAATGTCTCGGTAACCAACATTGCTCCGATTGCCTCTTTCTCTATAATATTTACCTAATGGTGTGCCATCATCGCCTAATACTTCGGAAGCCAACACAATTGATGGATTTTCCAATTCTGCTAGAGAGGGCATTTTACCAAACAATCCAAAGTTGATGAGAATAAGAAGCAAAATGAATGCTCCTAATCCGTAAAAGAAGATTTTCCAAAATATTTTGACAGCTTTCGACATAGTAAAAGTGTAATCGTCCTTAGTAATTAAAACGGTGGTAAGGTACCACAAAAATCATGCTTGAAAAAGCATTTTAAGTCATTTTAACAGCCTGATTACCACTAAAACTTACCCGGATAGGTAGTTTTTAAGAAAGAAAGGAATGCATTTAAGTCCTTGGTCTTCTGAAGCGTTTCTTGTTGGGCGGCATTGATAATCCCAAATTGGTACTTATTTGCTGCGAGCCAGGGAATGATTTGAGTGGAAGAAAGCTTCTTTATTTGTTCTATATAATCCAACGCCTCTGTGCTGTTGGCAAATCCTGAAATACTCACCAATTTAAGGTCGTCGGTTATAGGAACTACGGTAGTTTCCAATGGCTTTGAGGCAAATTGCTGCTTGTTGAAGCGGTTATAGGCATTCTTCGCTTCGTTTATAAAGGAAATATCCACTTGATTCATGATCAAAATGGCTTGATGTGTTGCCGTAAGATCAGCCAAATATAAAGGAGCAGGTGGGGCTGCCGGTGCGCTTGGACTTGGTTTCACAACAGTAGTTACAGTATCCTTTTTGGGCGGATTGGTCTTAACTATTACAGGTTTGGTGAATGAAGTGGTTACAGAATCATTTTTCTGAACCGAAGGCTTTTGTGGTTTTTCTTTCGATGCTGCCGGTGCAGTTGTTTCCACCTTCGTTACAACAGTATCTGAAGGCGATTCAATTTTCAAATTGGTCAAATAGGCTTCAATTTCCTTTCTTCTACCTAAGACATCAATCATGTTAGCCGCTTTTTCAGCGAGTACTGTGCCCGGAAATAAGTTGGCGATATTATTCAATACTTGTTTCGCAGAATCATCTTTTCTTTCCCTGATGTAATACAGGGCTTCAATATAGAGAAGTTGAGGAGTCCAATAACTGTTCGCAAACTTTGAATCTGCAGCCTTTTTCTCTTGAACAGCCTCATTGAATTTTCCGGATATAAACAAATTATAAATTTCTTCATATTTCTTTGTAACAGCCGGATCGCCTGTTTTTGGCTGTGGGGCCTTTTTCATTGCAATTACCTTCTGTCCGAAGAAAGAGTCTTTATAGTCAGTTTCTAAAATCTTTCTGATCAGTTCAGCACGATCTCCTTTGCCTGCTTTTCTATAAGCCAAATACAGATAATAGATGGCTTCCTCACGTCTTGAACTGTTAGGGTATCGTCCCAAATGCGTTTCCAATTCCCGAATGGCTGCATCGGCATCATTGAGTTGCTCTAAACAAGTTTTTCCAATGTTAACTTGGGCATTCATAATGCTGTCGTTCGAAATAGCAAGCTTTTCCGGAGTTAAAGGAAGATTGCTCATCAAGCCCTCAAATGTCAATACACTTAGGCCATTGTCGTCTGCAGCCACTCCTTTGTTTCGATTGGCATCGTCGGCCTGCTGTTGTGCTCTTGCTTGAGCAACCGCTTCTGCTCTTCTCCAATTGTCAACATTTGGTCGGTTGCCCCATTTGCTTCTAAAGTCAGTGTAGCCCCTCGTTTTAAGATTATTATTATAGAAGTACCATTCGCCCTTTGAATTATCGAATAAATCAACAGGAGCCGTATTTTGAGCAGCCGGATTATTGGTACCGGTTGTCAACGGTTCTTCTTCTTGAAGTCCTTGAGCCTTTCTAAGTTTTCTTAATAACTTCTTTACATATTGCTCTCTTTCTTGAACAGTGAGTGCAGCAATTTTTTGCAAACTATCCTGTCTGTCGACAACGTTCGATTCTTGAGCAACAAGTGCCAGAACTTGTTTGGTTTCTTCGAATTGACTAAGATTGGGAACCACTTCAGTTTGTTGAACGCTATCGTAAAGTCGCTTGGCTTCTCTATAATTCCCTTTGTTAAAGGCTAGTTTTCCGTAAAGATAGAAGGATCTTGATTTTTGTAAGGGATCAACACTTAACTCGCCTGCCGCGTTCACCGACTTATTCAGGTACACAATGGCCATGCTATCGTTGCCTTTTTCCAACTCCATTTGTGCAGCTGAATAGTAGAGAATGTCGCGGTAACTTTCATTACGATCTTTTCTAGCCATCGATACCAGATCTGCAATGTTTTTGTCTATAGCAGCTTCATCTAGTTTATTTGATCGAATGGAATTCAAACGCGCATATACTTCCAGTACCGGATTGAGCGTGTGTTTAACTGCTAAACCAAAGTATTCACTTGCTTTGGCCAATTGGTTAGAACGTTCGTAAAGTTGACCAATTAAATATTCTCTTCTTGCCTGTTCTTCCTTACTATCGGTGGCTGCAATTGCTTTTACAAGTTCATCTGCTGCCTGCCCGTATTGAGCCTGTTGGTAGTGCCACAAAGCCTGCATCTCGGCCAGTTCCGGCTTTAGGCGTTCCGGGAAAAGACGATCATTTTTCAAGGATTCTAGTAAAGCGGCAGCTTCTCCATATTGCTCAGAATAAATGTAGGTTTTAATCAACCATAAAATAGCATCGTTTCTGCTGGGAGGTATGTTTTTTATGTAGCGTTTTTTCTCTTTTGTTGAAATACTAGGTGGCCCATCGTCCTCATTGGCGTTACTGGCAATGTATTTGTCATACCCATCTTTTTCTTTTGGAGCAAACGCATAATTGATGTAGCGAAAAGTAATGGAGGCAGTATCGATTTGATTTTTATAAAACTGAGCTCGACCCATCAGGAAATACATATTGTCGATCCAATCATTTCTTAAGTCATGGATCAGGATGGCAGCATTGGCTTTGTAAATCACAGAGTCTAGTTCTAAACTGTCTCTCTGGGTTTGTTCTAAGCTATAATTGTAAAAGGAGAGGAGTTGAGTATAGTCGTCTTTATGAGCTTGTTTGGCTCTTGCGATGATTTCCTTTAATTTTTCGTTTGCGTTGAAATGCCAGTTAAAACGAGTTACGGTATTTTGGATAGCCCTGCGAGTTGCCTTGAATTTCTTTTCTTCCGATTTTTCATACCCTAGTTTCTTGTTTTCCAGTTGCTTGGGTTTCTTTACCTCTACCGCCAATGCAGGGGCAAGTTGGGCAGTAGCAGAACTGAACCAACCAAGCAGTAGAACGCCTAGTAATAAAACAATACGGGTCAACAAATCAACAATTTATGGGACGCAAACTAATTGGTTATTAACTGATTTTCAAGAAAAATATTATAAAATACCCTTAATAAATTTACCCAAAAAATCGGGCCAATTTGGCTATCTTTATTAAAATCTGATTCCATTATGGCCTTTTTAGACGGCAATACCACCCTCAAGCGCCTGCGAAACCGATACCGGTTGGTGGTTATGAACGATGATACGTATGAGGAAGTAGTTACATTTAAGTTATCCAGATTAAGCGTTTATGTGGGTCTTAGCACCATTTTTGTACTGTTAACGGGGTTGACCGTAGCCCTGATCATGTTTACCCCCCTGAAAATGTATATTCCGGGGTATGGAGACGTGAACGCTACCAAAGAATTGAGGGAATTGAAGATCCGGACCGACTCATTGGAAACAGCAATGAAGTATAAGGATCAATACTTAGTGCAGCTAAAAAAAGTGCTTCAGGGCGAAGGAACGGAAAAATTAGATACTACGTTACTAGATATTCCCGTTCCTGAGAATGTAGATGACTAATAAAACGCCATACTATGTTTAACCAAAAGTCCAAATCCGATTCAAGTTCAGAACCTACTTCCGGTTCTACCAGTGCCACCATCATTGCCAGCGGCACTACACTTAAAGGTGATATCACCAGCGCCGGAGACATCAGAATTGATGGAACCCTTCAAGGAAACATCGTTTGTAATGCCAAGGTTGTAATTGGCGCCAACGGAGTGGTAGAAGGCGATATCAAAGGCAATCAGTCTGATATCATGGGTAAAGTAAAAGGTACCATTTCTGTTAAAGACCTTCTCCAACTAAAAGGAAATTGCATGGTGACCGGAAATATTTACGCCGGAAAACTGCAAATTGAGCCAACAGCCCAATTCAATGGTCAGTGTCACATGAATGAGAGCTCGACCTCAAAAACAGAGGCCATCAGCAACAAGAAGATCGAAAGTCAGGCAGCAGCCTAAAATGATACAATTATCAACAGTTTCGCCCGAAGGTAGTACCTTTGGGCTTTATTATTTAGATATGACTCAACCGGTTAGTTCCAAGCCCAAAGCAACAAAGTTTTTCCTCCCAATAGTGTTCATTTTTTCGATCATTAACCTTTTAATTCGATTTACTCCTGCGTTTCAGGAACGATTTCATATGAATCAAATGGTACTCTATATTGGTAATTTGATCTTGTTCATTGCAACTGCCCTTGCCTTTATTTTTTACTTTCAGTCGGTTCAAAGTCAGAAGCCTTTTCAGTTTATCACAAAAGTCTATCTCGGGATGCTGATCAAAATGTTGATCTGCTTATTTAGTTCCTTTATTTATATTTATGCAGCCGGTAAAAAAAATGCAGATAAAGCAGGTATCATCGCTTGTATGATTTTCTATTTGGTATATACAGTAGTAGAATTGATGAGTGTGATGCGTGCCAATAAGAAGTCTCAACATGCCTAAACAAGAAGCTCCCTTAGAATATTTAAGCAGATATATTCCTCGGCCAGCCGTTCCTCGGATTCTGGAATACTTGAATTTTTATAAAGTACACCTTACAATTACGAGAGACCGAAAATCGGTATTGGGCGATTACAGGCATGCAGGTCGCGGCGAAGCCCATCGCATTAGCGTAAACAGCACCTTGAATCAATTTGCGTTTCTAATTACACTTGTTCACGAACTCGCTCATTTGGTTACGTTTGCTCAATTTGGCCACCGAGTGGCAGCGCACGGAAAAGAATGGAAGCAAGTATACGCTCAATTGTTGAGTGATTTTCTGAACAAAGACATCTTCCCAACGGATATAGAACAATCTCTCAAAGACTCACTGCATAATTTGCCCGCTAGCAGTTGTTCAAATGAAGATCTAATGCGCATTTTACGCAATTACGATGAAAAAGAACCAGGGATGGTTTTGGTAGAAGAAGTACCGCTTGGTGGAATCTTTAAACTGGATAATGGTTCAGTATTTAGAAAAGGTCATCAATTGCGAAAACGAATTCAATGCCAAGATATTCATACCAAGAAATGGTACCTTTTCAATCCAATCTATGAAGTGAAGTTGCTGGAACTAAATTCATAATTGCTTTAACATCCAGATGGTACATCCATCATGTCCGGTATTACCTAATGCTGCAGGCAAATGTTGGTACCCCATTTTAACATACATACCAATTGCGGTTGATAGCTCCGGCATTGTTTCGAGATAAATTTGTTTATAGCCAAACTCTTTAGCCCAGTCCATGCTCTTTTGCATCAAAGCCTTTCCGACACCCTTTCCTCTTGCAGCACCATTCAGATAGAATTTTACAAGTTCACAAGTGTCAGCTGGAAGTCCATCACTAGGAAAAATTCCGCATCCTCCGAACAGAGTCCCTTCTTCTTCCACAACAAAATAGATGCTTCCCTCTTTTTTGAAAAGGTTGAATAGATCGTCGGTGGTTGGGTCATAATAAACAGTGCCGGGGTGCGCTGCTCCAAATTCAAGCAAGGTTGCTCTAATGATTGCAGCGATGGCCTTATTGTCCTTTTCTTCCAGCAGTCTAATTGTCATGTTACAAAATTACAAAACGCTGCTTATATCGCCTGATGATTGAATGGCTGAATGACCATTTCACTTACCACGCCACTAATGGGCTGCTGACATAAAAACCAAATCGCCTTTGCAGCTTCTTCTGCAACAATCATTTTATCTTTTTGGACGCGCAAATCAATTGTATCCCAAAAATGAGTATCAACTCCACCTAAAAACAATTGCGTGATTCGAATATCAGTCCGTTTCAATTCTTCTCTTAAACTTTTCATCATTCCATTTAGCCCATACTTTGAAGCACTATAGGCCATAGCTCCGGCCATGGGTGTTTTACCCAACACCCCTGGAATATTTATTATTAAACCGGTTTTGCGCTCCTTCATAGCGCCTATAAAAAACTTGATGAGTTGGAAAGGGCCAATTAGATTTACCTGCAAGCTTCTTTTTAAATCCTCTACACTTAAGGTTTCAATGGGTTTAATGATCCCTATACCGGCAGCATTGATCAAAATATCGGGGGCTCCACCTATTGTAGCTAAAACTTCGCTAGAAATGGATTGAACTTGGTGTTCATTTTCTAGATCCAACAAGAATCCTCTAGAAGTAGGTATCTGATGTTCATTGAGTATACTTTGCAAACGATCTGAATGTCGGCTGGTAACAAATACCTGAGCGCCACTACTTACTAGTAATTTTGTAACAGCAGCACCAATAGTGCCAGTAGCGCCTATAATGAGAACTTTTTTGTCTTTGATCTTTTCCATATTTCTGATGTTCCCTCTACAACAAAACAGAAATATAAAAGTTCGAATTCGCTAGTCGTAAGATTCCATACCCTCTACCAAGCTGCTATAATCTACCAGCAATTCTTCTCCCGCTTCAATGTCGCGAAGTGCTTCAAAATTGTTTCCGTCTTCAATCGAAATTACATTGGGAGTCCGGGAATGATTGAGATAGTTCACCATATCCATTACTTTGAATCCATAATCGGGTACATAATAATGGTCATTATCGAATAAACAATAGGTTTCAATCAAGTTTTTTGAATGTTCAGGAAGCGCTTCTACTTCAGAAATTTCCAATTGAATCCATTCTCCAACACCGCTTGAAAATATGTTTTTGGTTCCTTTGGGAATGGGGCACAGAGCAAAAACGCCTATTCCGTGAATGGGAGATGGTTTCAACGTAATAAAAGTGCTATTTCTCAATTCCGATAGTAGGGCCTCTTTGGTCATGGGGGAGTTTTGGTAAAAATAAGAAAACTCCCTTTTTTTCATCTAATCTATTCATCCTTGATTCACTACATTCATAAAGATTCAAAAACGACTTCTATTTGAATCAGTATTTTTACATCCGTGAAAAAAATAAATCTAACTGCTTGTCTCTTACTCTTGAGCCTTTTCACATTAGCTCAAAAGAAGAACGAACAATACCAGCTTTCTATAAAAAGATCATCAGATAAAATTGAGGTGGATGGTCAAATGACTGAACAGTCTTGGCTTCAAGCGGATATCGCCACGGATTTTTTTATGGTGCTTCCAATGGACACAAGTAAGGCCAAGGTCAAAACAGAAGTTCGGATGGCTTACGACGACCAGTTTATTTATATTCTTGCTATTTGCTTTCATCAGCCTGCTCAATCATTTATGGTCGAAAGTTTGAAGAGAGATTTTGTATTCGGGAAGAACGATAATTTCATTTTTTTCATGGATCCGTTCGACGATCTCACCAATGGCTACTCATTTGGAGCAAACGCGGCAGGAGCCCAGTGGGATGGAACCATGTATGAAGGCGGTAAGGTAGATTTAAGTTGGGACAACAAATGGGAATCTGTTGTAAAGAACTATCATGACCGATGGATTTTTGAAGCCAGAATCCCTTTTAAATCGATTCGATACAAACAAGGAATTACCAAGTGGGGGATCAATTTCAGTCGATTAGACATCCAGAAGGCCGAAAAATCGAGCTGGACCCCAATTCCAAGACAATTTCCTACAGCGTCTTTGGCTTATACCGGATCCCTTAATTGGGATCAAGCACCTCCGGTTTCAAAATCAAACCTCAGCTTTATTCCCTATTTCCTCGGAGGCGTTTCAAAAAATTACGAGGCACAAACCAAGCCGGACGTAAAAAAGCAAATTGGCCTCGATGCAAAAATTGCCGTTTCTTCTTCCATGAATTTGGATATTACGGTGAATCCTGATTTTTCTCAGGTAGAAGTAGATAGGCAGGTTACAAACCTCGATCGCTTTGAATTGTTTTTCCCCGAGCGACGTCAATTTTTCTTAGAAAACGGAGATCATTTTTCAAACTTTGGGTACACCAATATTCGACCATTTTTTTCTCGACGAATAGGATTGAATGTTCCCATCAACGCCGGTGTTCGGTTGAGCGGAAAACTCAACAAAGATTGGCGTTTAGGGTTTATGAATATGCAAACCGGCAAAGTTTCAAAAGACGCACTGCCGGCGCAAAACTTCACTGTACTGGCATTGCAACGACGTTTGTTCGCGCGCTCGAATCTGGGTATTATGGCTATCAATAAAGAGAGTTTGAATTATGAGCACCCCGATACCACCAAAACCATCTACAATAAATTCAATCGAACTTTCGGTTGGGAATACAACCTTGCTTCCAAATCGAATGCTTGGACCGGAAAGGCATTCATGCTAAAAACATTTAGCCCGGGAAATCCCACAGCCAGTTGGGCGCATGCTGCCAATTTGCAATATGCAAGTAGGAAATGGACTGTTTCAGGGCAATATGAATTTGTTGGGAAGAACTTCAATGCTGAAGTAGGGTATGTTCCTAGAAAAGATTATTGGAAAACAACTGCCAGCATTACTCGACTCTTTTTTCCAAAAAAAGGCCCTGTTGTGAGCCATGGTTTTAAACTTAGCTCCTTTTACATCTTCAACTCGAAATGGCAACAAACGGACAATGAAACCTTCTTAGCCTACACCATGAGTTACCGCAATCAAACAAGTTTCACAACTTGGGTTGCAACAGATTTTGTAGAGCTATTACAAGGCTTCGATCCTACCAATTCTGGGAAAGATACCTTGGCTCGCGGAACGAGACATGGGTGGCGCGCATTCGGAACAGAGTTTATCTCAAAACCACAAAGCCGATTTACATACGGATTCTCTACACGTTATGGAGGGTATTTTGCCAACGGAACTCGATTGAACATTACAACCGACCTAGGCTATCGATTTCAACCTTATGTAAACATAGCGCTCAGTTCTAGTTATAACTTGATAGATCTGCCGGCACCATGGAATCGAACGCAGCTTTGGTTGATAGGGCCAAGAGTAGATATAACCTTTACGAATACTCTGTTCTTTACAACCTTTTTCCAATACAATGAGCAACTAAAGAATATGAATCTGAATACGAGGTTTCAATGGCGTTATAAACCCGCTTCAGATTTGTTCATTGTTTATACAGACAATTATTATACTGTACCATTTTCAATTAGAAACAGAGCTTTGGTACTGAAATTCACGTACTGGTTAAATTTATAAAAAAAGGAGCCGAAGCTCCTTTTATCTAAAACTGATCAATTCTACATCGAAAATCAGCGTTGCATTGGGCCCAATTACAGCACTAACCTGACGGTCGCCATAGGCTAAATGCGGTGGAATAAAGAATCTCCATTTGCTGCCGGTTGGCATTAATTGAAGCCCTTCAATCCATCCTTTAATCACTGCATTCAATGGGAAACTTGCCGGTTGGCCTCTTTTTACAGAACTGTCGAATACTTCTCCGGTAATCAAGGTGCCGTGATAATGACAGGTCACTGTATTGTGAAGCTTAGGGCGCTCACCCACACCTTTCTCTAAAATTTCGTATTGCAATCCGCTCGGTAGAGAAACAACTTCTGAGCGAGTACCATTTTGAGCTAAAAATTCTTGGCCCGCCTTTAAATTGGCGGCAGCTTTTTCTTCTTTCAATTGACGTAAACGATCTGAGGCTGACATGTAATTAAATTTAGGATGCAAATATACGACGACTATAAAATATCAGTCTTTGATCCATTTTAAGTTTCGTCGAATGCCTTCAAATTTCGTGCGTTTAATAGGGGAGTTCCGGAACAGCTCTTTGAATGTTTCTTCAGTAAGCGCTTCCCAGTCTTTAATCTCAAATTGAAACAGTTCTTTCAATGGTTTAAAAGCGGGTTCCTGGTGAGGAGCAGAAAAGCGATTCCAAGGGCAAACGTCTTGACATACATCGCATCCAAACATCCAATTTTGAAAAGATCCATTAGGTAGTTCCGCCTCTATGCCTGCTTTTAGCTCAATTGTATAGTAGGAAATACATTTGCTTCCGTCAATTTCTTTGTTAGGAAGAATGGCTTCTGTAGGACATTGATCGATGCATCTTGTGCAGGAACCACAAAAATCTTTAGCATAAGGAGCATCGGGTATCAGTTCCAAATCTAAGATCAGCGTTGCAATGAAGAAAAAAGAACCCTGTTGTTTGGTGATCAAATTTCCATTTTTTCCAATCCAACCCAAACCACTCTTTACGGCCCAGGCACGCTCCAATACCGGCGCAGAATCTACAAATCCACGGCCACCCACTTCACCTACATGTTCTCTTACAAGTTGTAGTAAGGCATGAAGTTTTGCCCGGATTACATCATGATAATCTTTGCCATAAGCATATTTAGAAACTTTGGGAAGGTTTTCAGGTTGTTGTTCTGAAGGATAATAATTGAAAAGCAGCGTGAGTACAGATTTGGCTCCTGGCACCAAAAGTCGAGGATCGGTTCTTAAATCAAAATGCCCTTCCATGTATTTCATGGTTCCATGATATCCTTTGTTAAGCCAGTTCTCTAATTTACGTGCTTCCTCATCTAGTTTTTCAGCTTTGGCAATTCCACAATAGTCGAAGCCCAATCCGCGAGCGAAATGCTTTATTTGTTGCGTATGTACTTCTGCGTAACTCATTCTTTTTCTTCCAGGTGTAGTTTGTGAAAAAAGCGATGGATAGCCGGACTCAAAATGAATCCTATATTGGTAATAAACACTACACCACTAAAAATTGCATACAAGGAAGAAAAAACAACTCCACCCGACGGCATGGTATAATTGTTTGGCAGTATAGGCCCCATGCCACTCAAAATCATTGAGGCATTGTGAAAGGAATCGAGCCAAGGTAAAGCTGCCAAAAAGTGGTAACCCAGTACTCCTAGCAACAAACAAAGTCCCAAAACCAAAATGGCCCAAATTACGTTTGCCTTAATTCGGTTGTAATAGGTTTTTTTTGTGGCAAGGGGTTGCGACTTGTGTTCGTACATACTGTTAATTTGAAAAACTTAAGACTCTATTTTCTGAATCTGAATTGATTCTTCCCTTTTGTTGCTCCTGAAATTGCTTTCTGAATTGAAGGGGCGTTGCGTGTTTAATCTTTAGAAACTGCTTATTAAAGTGCGCAATTGTATTGTAACCACTTTCATAACAAATTTCATGTATAGGCATTCTACTTTCAATCAGCAATTTGCAAGCATATCCTATGCGAAGTTCATTTAAAAAATTTGTATACGTTTTCTTGGTGCTTTTTTTAAAATAGCTACAAAAGGCTGGAGCCGTCATACCAACATGTGCGGCTACCTCGTCAATACCGATGGGCTCTTGAAATTTCGATTGCGTGTATTTGAAAACTTGATCGATTCGCGCTTGGTGCTTCAAAGAAACAGGGTTTTGGCTAGTGGTGCACAGAAACGTATGATTCGGTTGTTCAATTATTTCATGCAAGCACTGTTGCAGCAATGCAAATCTCAGGAGGTCTTTTGCATCTTTTAGTTGATGCATCAAGGGAACAACGATTGCATTCAAATCCGAGCTCAACTTTATTCCTTTTTGAGCACTTTCGAATAACTCCAACATGGGTTGCGTTTCCGGAAGTTTTAAAAAATCTTCTCCCCACAGGTTTGGTAAGAACTGAACAACAATGGCACTGCCAATTTTTTCTAATTCCGATCGTTGAAAACAATGAGGTAAATTCGCTCCAATTAAATACAATTCTCCTACTTTATAAGGGCCGATATAATCTCCTATATACGCAATTCCCGAGCCTTCCGTAAGAAGTATCAACTCGATTTCCGGATGCTGATGCAGCGGAACTTCGAACTGCGGCGTTCTAAAGAAACTGGCCAAAAATGATTGATCATCCGACAATTTAAGTTTCTCAACAAATGGCTTCATTGCAACTATTTTAATTCAAATGCACCTCAAATGGCTACAAAATAATTAAAATAGTTTAATAAATAGCTAAAAAAGTAGCACTGCATTGCAGGCAGCTTAGTTAATTTCGATACTGAACTAATAACATTGCTGCCATGCTTCTTCTAGGAATAGACTTGGGCACTTCGTCTATAAAAGTGTCCGTATTTGATTCTTCTACCAGCAAAACAATTTGCTCAGTTACACATCCTGAACAAGAAACGGGCATCACATCACTTCAAGCCGGTTGGGCTGAACAGTCGCCGAATACTTGGTGGCAACATGTTAAAGAAGCAATTCAAAAAGCACATCATATTGGTGGATACAATCCACTCGACATAAATGCCATCGGAATCTCATATCAAATGCATGGATTGGTAATTGTGGATGAAGAAGGAACGGTTATTAGGGATAGCATCATTTGGTGCGACAGTAGAGCGGTTCCTTTTGGTGAAAGTGCCGCCCAAAAAATAGGTATACAACATTCACTTGAGAATTTACTCAACACTCCGGGTAATTTCACTGCTGCGAAGTTAGCTTGGGTAAAAGCCAATGAACCTGAGAATTTCAAAAAGGTTGCAAAGGTGATGCTCCCCGGTGATTTCATCGCTTATCGACTCACCGGCGAGATTACCACCACAGCGTCTGCCTTGAGCGAAGGTATCTTTTGGGATTTCAAAACGAATACACTGTCTAACGATGTTTTAAATGCATTTGGTTTTGAAGCGTCTATCATCCCTCAAATAAAAGATGTATTTACAGAACACGGATTTGTTACAAATGCAATAGCAGCTGAATTAAAGTTAAGAGCAGGAATACCGGTTACTTACAAAGCAGGCGATCAACCCAATAATGCCTTTTCTCTACAAGTGTTGAATCCCGGCGAATTAGCCACCACCGCAGGAACAAGCGGGGTAGTGTACGGTGTAAGTGATCAAATATCATATGATCCCAAAAGCAGAGTGAACTGCTTTGCACATGTAAATCATACCAATGCTTTACAAAGAATTGGAGTGCTTCTTTGTGTGAATGGAACAGGAATATTAAACAGCTGGCTTCGATCTCAAATGTTCGGAAATTTAGCATACAATGATATCAATGCGCTAGCCCAAAACATTCAACCCGGCTCAGAAGGATTACAGTTGTTTCCATTTGGAAATGGTGCCGAGCGAATTTTAGAGAATAGGGCTGTAGGGGCGTCAGTTGCAAATTGGGATTTCAACCGACACAAACAAGCTCATTTTGCACGAGCCGCTCAAGAGGGAATCGTTTTCGCTTTGCAATATGGGATGGAAATTATGAAAGATATGGGCATAGCCGTAAACAAGGTTAAAGCCGGCAAAGCTAACATGTTTCTTAGCCCGGTGTTTAAAGAAATTTTTGCCAATACATCGGGTGCGGTTATAGAATTGTACAATACCGATGGCTCTGTGGGAGCAGCACGGGCAGCGGGTTTGGGCTTGAAATTATTCGCCAATGAAAAAGAATGTTTCAAAGGAATGGAACTACTGGAAGAAATTACACCGAGCAAATCACTAAATCAGCAATACCAAGAAATCTATCAAAACTGGAAATCAGCATTAATTAAACAACTTCATTAATTTATAAACCTAAAGTATATGAGTATTACACTTGGCAACAAAGAGTTTTTTTCCGGTATCGGAAAAATCAACTATGAAGGACCTAAAAGTGACAATCCAATGGCCTTTAAATGGTACGATGAAAATCGCACCATTGCCGGCAAATCAATGAAAGAATACTTACGTTACGCTGTTTGCTACTGGCATACCTTCTGCAATACAGGTGGTGATCCATTCGGACCCGGTACTAAACATTTTGCATGGGATGCGTCTTCGGATCCTATGCAAAGAGCATTTGATAAAATGGATGCAGCATTTGAATTCTTTACAAAACTGGGTGTGCCGTATTACTGCTTTCATGATGTTGACTTGGTGGACGAAGGAAATACGATTGCTCAATATGAATCGCGTATGCAACAAATTGTTGCCTATGCAAAAGAAAAGCAAGCCGCTAGTGGTGTGAAACTTTTGTGGGGTACCGCCAATGTATTCTCTAATCCTCGCTACATGAATGGGGCTTCTACCAATCCAGACTTTAACGTGGTTGCTTACGCAGGTACTCAAGTGAAAAATTCCATCGATGCAACCATCGCATTGAATGGTGAGAATTATGTTTTTTGGGGTGGAAGAGAAGGATACATGACGCTGCTAAATACAAATATGAAAAGAGAAATTGATCACCTAGGTCAATTTTTAACCATGGCTCGTGATTACGCAAGAAGTCAAGGGTTTAAAGGTGTATTCTTTATTGAGCCCAAGCCTTGCGAACCTACCAAACATCAGTACGATTACGATGCAGCTACCGTAGTAGGATTTTTGCGTCAATATGGGTTAGATAAAGACTTCAAGTTAAACATCGAAGTAAACCACGCTACGCTTGCAGGGCATACCTTCCAACACGAACTTCAAGTGGCTGCAGACGCGGGTATGTTGGGAAGTATCGATGCCAATCGCGGCGATGCTCAAAATGGATGGGATACCGATCAATTCCCCATGAACTTGAACGAGTTAACTGAAACCATGTTGATTATTCTCGAAGCAGGTGGTTTCGCCGGAGGCGGTGTAAACTTTGACGCTAAAACCAGAAGAAACTCAACTGATCTCGAAGACATTTTCCTCGCTCACATTGGAGGAATGGATGCATTTGCCCGTGCAGCTATCATTGCAGAAAATATCTTGAATCATTCGCCTTACAAAAAGTTCAGAACGGAGCGATATGCTTCATTTGATTCAGGCGCCGGAAAGGATTTCGAAGAAGGAAAATTAAAACTTGAAGACCTCCGCAAACTCGCCATTGATTTGGGAGAACCCAAAGCGCGCAGCGGTAAACAAGAATGGTTGGAAAACATCATCAATCAATATATTTAGAAATTGATTTGAATTTAAAAAAGGCCTGGGATAAATTATTTATCCGGGCCTTTTTGTTTGCCCATCCATCGTATCTTCGAACAAACTATTGCGCATGAGAAAGATTCTATTGACCCTGTCAATACTTACACTTCTAACTACTCAGGCTTGCAAAGAGCCTCAAACAACTGAATCCGTTGATACCATCATTTTCAACGGAGCATTCTATACCGCTGATTCAATTCAGAAAAATGTTACAGCTGTAGCCATCAAAGATGGCAAAATTGTGGCCCTAGGCTCAACTGAAGACATCCAAAAGATGGCAACAGAAAAAACCGAGAAAATAGATGCCAAAGGTAATTTCGTTATGCCGGGAATTATAGAAGGACATGGTCATATCCATGGACTTGGCAGTTCTTTGGTTTCTCTCAATTTAATGGAAGCAAAATCTTGGGACGAAATTGTAGCAATGGTGGCCGAAGCTGCAAAAAAGGCAAAGCCGGGTGACTGGATCATTGGACGCGGTTGGCACCAAGAAAAATGGAATACGGCGCCACAACCTAACCATATGGGCTATCCCTATCATGAAAGCTTGGATGCTGTTTCGCCCAATAATCCGGTTTTTTTGAGTCATGCTAGTGGCCACAGTTGCTATGTGAATGCTAAAGCACTAGAACTTTCAGGTATTACTGATGCTACCGCCAATCCTTCCGGTGGCGATATTGTAAAAGATGGTAAAAAGAAGATTGTGGGTGTGTTGGAAGAAACAGCACAACGACTCATTTACCAAGCTTACGAAACTTGGGAAAACCAACGCTCTGAAGCAGAAAGAAATGCTTCTTGGGCCAAGATGTTCGATTTGGCCGAGGGTGAATGTTTGAAAAACGGGATCACGAGTTTTCACGATGCCGGATCTAATTTTCAGCAAGTTGCTTGGATGAAAGCATTGGCCGATTCTGGTAAATTGAAAGTAAGACATTGGGTGATGGTTCGCGAAGGGTATACCAATTTAAAAACAAACAAAGAGGCTTTTAAAATCAAAGATGCCGGAAATGGCAAACTAACGGTACAAGCAGTGAAAGTGTCTCTAGATGGTGCCCTCGGTTCTTATGGTGCTTGGTTGTTAGAACCTTATTCTGATAGAAAAGGCTGGGTAGGCTTGAATACCTTCAATATCGATTCATTAAAGGCAATTGCCGCTTTCTGCTGGGAAAATAAACTTCAATTATGCGTTCATGCAATTGGTGACAAAGCCAACCGTGAAACCATTAATATTTTTGCAGAGCAAATTCAAAAGCAACCCTCTTCTGATCATCGCTGGAGAGTTGAACATGCGCAGCACGTAAACCCATCTGAAATTCCTAGATTCAAACAATGGAATGTGATCGCTTCAATGCAAAGCATCCATTGCACCAGTGATGCACCCTTCGTTGAAAAAAGACTCGGAAAAGAACGTGCTGCCAATGGTGCATATATGTGGAAGGCCTTCCTGAATGCAGGCGTAGTGGTAACCAATGGAACCGATGTGCCGGTTGAAAAAATTGACCCATTCGCTTGTATCTATGCCGCAGTTACAAGAAAACAGAAAAATGGAGAAGCTTTTTATCCTGAACAAAAAATGACGAGAGAAGAAGCGTTGTATTCATACACCATGGCCAATGCCTATTCTTCTTTTCAAGATAAAGAGAAAGGCAGTCTCTCAGTTGGAAAGTATGCCGACATAGTTATATTAGATAAAAACCTATTGACCTGTGATGAAGAAGCAATCAAATCAACCAAAGTGATCAAAACAATTGTGGGGGGTAAAACGCTTTATTCTAATCAATAAGAACAAACTACAATAAAAAAGGGCCAAAGCTGTGCTTAGGCCCTTTTTTGTTTATTGACTGTCCAAAATGCCTTCAACCCTCGATTGAAAGTCATCCATTATTTGTCGTCTTTGGCTGGCTTGAAGATTTTTTACAAAAACAATTGCGGCGTAATTTCTTTTTCTATCGATATAAGGCCAAGTTCCAAATAAACCGGGACAAGCAACTACAATACCGTTGCCATTTTCATCCTGATCGAGAATCCAAGCACCAAACCCATAAAGGGCGTTTCCTGCTGCGGGTGGCGCATATTTTACGGGGAAACCGGCCGTCTGTACTTTCAGCATCATTTCAACAGACTCCGGACTCAATACTTTCTTCCCTTCAAATGTTCCTTTATTCAACAGCATTTGTAAGAAATTCATATAATCAAGTGCAGTAGATTTAGCCCCTCCACTTGGGTTGGGAGCACCACCATTGTCATTGGTGAAATTCGTTGAACGCATTTTCAGCGGTCTCAATATTTTTTCCTGAACCAACCGATCAAATGATTTCTTTGTAACTATTTCACAAACACGCGCTGCAATATTCAATCCAACGCCGCCATAAAAAAATTCTACTCCCGGGTTGTTCGAAATTTCTTTTGCTGCTATTGCGTTTACCTCTTCTTCCAAATTTTGATAATTCGATCGCTCTACGATCTTCTTAATTAATTTGCTTTCCCTTTCAATTCCGGTTGTGTGTGTAAGGCAATGTCGGATGGTGACATAGCTTTTCATATACTTGTTAAAGATGGGAATATAGTTCGCCACGGGGTCATCAAGGTGTATTTTCCCTTCATCTACTAACGTCATCACCATTGCTGCTGTCAACCATTTGCTGCAACTGGCAATGGGTGCCTGTGTTTTTACATTAAACTCCCCAACTTCTTTTTGATACAGCACTTTCCCATTTTTCATGATAATACTCACCGCATCGCCACCAAGATCTTTCTGGTATTTTTTAAAAAATGCATCCAATGAACTGAAATCTTGCTGCGCCTCCGATTTCTGTAATATCAGCAGGAAAAACCCAATTAGTATGACGGAAATGCAGTGTTTTCTCGATTTTAGTGACATAAATTCTTGATTTTTAGCTTGGATTGCAATTTGTTGCTTTCTATAAACATACGATCAAAAGAGCAAGAACGTAAGTAGTACCTCTTAAAAAAAGATGAAATTTTACTAATTACAGTTGGCTCAGGGTCTCAAACAACAATTAAAATCTTATTTATATGAATCTAGGAAACTTTACCATCAAAGCAGCAGAGGCAATTCAACAAGCCCAGCAACTGGCTTTCAATGGCAAAAATCCAACCATTGAAGTGGAACACATATTGCAAGCCCTTCTGGAACAAGAAGAATCACCGGTAAGCTACCTGTTGAAGAAGAATAATGTAACGATAAACTTATTAGAGAGTAGGTTAGAAGAAGCCATCAAGAAGCTTCCCACTACATCAGCAGAACCTGCGCAGCAAATTTCAAGAGAAGGAAACAGCGTGGTGCTCAGGGCAGGTGCGGCGCTTAAGTCGTTCGGCGACGAGTTTGTAACACCTGAGCTCTTGCTTTTGGCAGTACTTCAGGGCTCTGATGCCTCCAGTAAACTTTTAAAAGATGCCGGACTCACTGAAAAAGGATTGATTGCCGCTATCAAAGATTTAAGAAAAGGTGAAAATGTAACTTCTCAAACGCAGTCACAAGAATTCAATGCTTTGAACAAGTACGCTAAAAACCTGAATGATTTGGCAAGGCAAGGAAAATTGGATCCGGTAATTGGTCGCGATGAAGAAATCAGAAGGACTTTACATATCCTTTCTCGTCGTTCAAAAAACAACCCAATTTTAGTGGGTGAGCCCGGCGTTGGTAAAACTGCCATCGCAGAAGGCATTGCACATCGAATTGTTAATGGCGACGTGCCCGATACATTAAAAAATAAGACCATTTATGCGCTTGACATGGGGCAATTAATTGCCGGTGCCAAATACAAAGGAGAATTTGAAGAGCGATTGAAAGCGGTAGTGAAAGAAGTTAGTAATAGCGATGGTAGTATCATCTTATTTATTGATGAAATTCATACGCTCGTAGGTGCAGGAGGCGGTGAAGGAGCCATGGACGCTGCAAACATCTTGAAGCCGGCGTTGGCGAGAGGTGAACTCCGTGCGGTAGGTGCTACTACTTTGAATGAATACCAAAAATATTTTGAAAAAGACAAGGCCTTGGAACGTCGTTTTCAAAAAGTAATGATCGATGAACCAACTGTAGAAGACGCTATTTCAATTTTGCGTGGTTTAAAAGATCGCTATGAAACTCATCACCATGTACGTATTAAAGACGAGGCCATTATTGCAGCGGTTGAATTGTCGCAACGATATATTACCGATCGTTTTTTGCCTGACAAGGCCATTGATCTAATTGATGAAAGTGCGGCTAAGCTACGCTTAGAAATGAATAGTATGCCGGAAGAACTGGATTCTTTAGAGCGTCAAATTCGTCAACTCGAAATTGAACGCGAAGCAATTAAACGTGAAAACGATGAGGCTAAGCTAAAAGAACTGAATACCGAAATCGCCAACCTTTCTGTATTACGTGATACATTGAAAGCAAAATGGAAAGGGGAGAAGGAATTGGTTGAAAAAATACAACAGGCCAAAGCTTCTATTGAACAATTTAAAACCGCGGCTGAGCAAGCAGAAAGAAACGGGGAATATGGAAAGGTGGCTGAAATCCGCTATGGCAAAATAAAAGAACAAGAAGCCATTATTGAAAACCTGAATCAGCAATTGGCACAGTCTACCGAAAAAAGACTATTGAAAGAAGAAGTTGATGCAGAAGATATCGCCGAAAGTATTGCAAAAGCTACAGGTATACCTGTTTCTAAAATGATGCAAAGCGATCGTGAAAAATTACTTCATTTGGAAGAGCATTTGCAAAAGCGAGTGGTAGGTCAAGAGGAAGCAATTGAAGCCGTTGCGGATGCCATTCGTAGAAGCCGTGCCGGTTTGCAAGATCCCAAAAAACCTATCGGTTCCTTTATATTTCTTGGAACAACAGGCGTTGGTAAAACTGAATTGGCAAAAGCGCTGGCAGAGTTTCTATTCGACGATGAATCGATGATGACACGAATTGATATGAGTGAATATCAAGAAAAGCATACGGTATCGCGTTTGGTTGGTGCACCTCCGGGTTATGTTGGATATGATGAAGGCGGACAGCTAACTGAAGCAGTAAGAAGAAAACCATATAGTGTAGTATTGCTCGACGAAATTGAAAAAGCTCACCCCGATGTTTGGAATGTACTCCTGCAAGTTCTTGATGACGGCCGATTGACGGATAACAAAGGACGTGTGGTGAATTTCAAAAATACAATCATCATTATGACTAGCAATCTCGGCAGTCATCTCATTATGGAGGCATTTGAAAATGTTAATGAGAAGAACGTGGATGTAGCAACGGAAAAAGCAAAAGTAGAAGTGATGAACCTTCTCAAAGATACCATCCGACCTGAGTTCTTGAATCGTGTGGATGAGATCATTCTGTTTCATCCGCTACTAAAAAAACAGATTGCCGGCATTGTAAATATTCAATTGAACCACTTGAAGAAGTTGGTAGCCGAGAATGGAATTCAACTCGATTTCAGTGAATATGCTTTAGCGTATTTGGCAGAGCAAGGTTACGATCCTCAGTTCGGAGCACGACCTTTAAAGCGATTGATTCAAAAACTGATTGTGAATGAACTGAGTAAAAAGATACTGAGTGGCAGTGTCGATAAACAGAAGCCTGTTTTAGTCGATGTTTTCGATGGAACCGTCGTTTTTAGAAACGAAAGCCCCGAACAGCTAAAATTGAGTAATTAACAATATATATATTTAAATATATAATTATTAAATATTAATTATTAATTACTTACATGATTTAACGGTTTTTTTACCCAGAGATATTGCCACGGGAATCAAATTCCCCTACCTTTCGCCCTCAAATTTGATCCGTTACCCGTCAACAAAACTGTGGAACTGATGTTATAGAGTACAGGGTTTTGTTAAACAATAAACTCAAAAGTTATGGCATTTAAGAAAGAAGAGCTAGATATAATTGAACCGAAAGACATATTTGTAGGAAGTAAAGACGCGCCTGTAACCTTAATGGAATTCGGTGATTATGAAGATGAAGGTTGTGCGAAAGTGAACCAAGTTGTACAACAATTACTAGATAATTACGAAGGTAAAATTCGGTTGAATTTCCGACATTTTCCTATGACCAAAGTGCATCAAAAAAGCTTAAAAGCATCTGAGGCAGCGGTTGCAGCAGCCCAGGAAGGCAAATTCTGGGAAATGCACAATGTATTGTTTGCAAATCGTAGAAACTTGGGAACTACCTCACTTAAACTGCATTCGAAAGAAGCAGGAGTGACCAGTAAGAAGTTTTTGGATGACTTGGTGAATGCAACATTCGGTTGGCAAGTGCAAGGAGATCTTAAAGAGGGAATCAATAGAGGTGTAAAGGAAGTTCCGGCGTTCTTCATCAACGATGTACCTTTTTCAGGTAAACCTACTTACGAGAACCTCTCAAAAGCTATTGATGAAGCGTTGAAAAAAACAAAAAAGAAACCTGCGTCAAAGCAACGAGCATAATTACAGGCCCGGTAAATACCGGGTCTTTTTTTTTATGTAACTTTCTGGAAAATTATAACGATGCGAAAACTTGTGTTTCTACTCGGCCTTTTCCTAATAGCCGCTCCAACTATTTCTCAAACTACCGGTAAAGTAATTGAAGAACTTTCTGTAAAGAGTACGATCCTAAATCATTCAGTTCGCTATACCATTTATCTGCCCGCCGATTATGCAAGCTCTGAACGTACCTACCCGGTTGTTTATCTGCTGCATGGGTATACCGATGATAATACCGGTTGGCTGCAATTCGGAGAAGTAAATCGATACGCCGATAAAGCAATTGCGGAAGGCACCATTCCTCCAATGATCATAGTAATGCCAGATGCGGATTCAACATGGTATATCAATTCGTATGACGGAAAAGATAAGTACGAAGATTTCTTTATCAAAGAGTTTATTCCAACCGTTGAAAAGACATTCCGTATCAAAAAAGAAAAACGTTTCCGCGGAATAGCCGGCCTTTCAATGGGTGGCTACGGTACTATGATTTATTCTTTAAAGTATCCGGAACTGTTTGCAGCAGCTGCGCCATTAAGCGCTGCGGTACTCGATGATAATGCCATCGAAACTTTGGGAGATGAGTCTTGGAATTTCCCTTTTGGTCCATTATACGGAAGAAATCTTAAGGGCAAAGACAGGCTCACTAAAGCTTGGTATGACAATTCGGTGCTGAAAATTGTAGAACAAAAATCGGCCGGCGATCTCAGTAAAGTTCGCTATTGGATCGATTGTGGTGACGACGATTTCTTGACAAAAGGAAACTGCTTGCTCCACATCGCCCTCACTGAAAAACGGGTGCCGCACGAATTTAGAGTAAGAGAAGGTGCCCATACATGGACCTATTGGAGAACAGGGATTGTTGACGCACTTCAATTTATTGGTCAAAGTTTTCATCAGTAATCATGAAGCCACTTATCTCGCTAATTGTATGTGTTTTCATTAGCGCCAATTTGTTTGCGCAAATGCCCGATACAAGCATTTATTTATGGAGTGATCGCCCACAAATTAAATTGGATCAAGTTCCGAAATATGAAAACGGTCTGCTGACCAATATACATCACCCTTCAATTGATGTTTATTTTCCCAAAGGAGGCAACAGATCGAAGGCGGTTGTTGTCATATTTCCGGGAGGAGGCCATCGAATACTGGTCTACAATTCTGAAGGGCGAGACGCCGCAGTTTTCTTGAACGAACAGGGCCTCACAGCAGTAGTCGTGAAATATCGCTTGTTTCGAGAACATCCCGACCTATTCACAGACGCTGATGCCAAACAAGATGCGGCTCAAGCTATAAAGCTTGTAAAAAGGATGTGCAAAGCTTGGGATTTGGACTCCGCAAAAGTAGGAGTGATGGGCTTTTCTGCAGGAGGTGAAATGGTGAATTGGGTTGCTTATCAATCGATCAAAACGAACGAAGCTCTTAACAAAGTTAGTTCGTTGCCTGCTTTTCAAATTTTGGTATACCCGGGTCCCCTGGGGATTGCTGAGGCTTCTCCCAGACTGAACCCAATTCCGGCCTTTTTAGTAGCAGCCGATAATGACGAGTGCTGTTCAGCAACCATTGTAGCGCTTCTCAATAAATACAGAGAAGCTAAGTTGCCGGTGGAAATGCATTTGTACCAGCAGGGAGACCACGCTTTTAATATGGGAAAAAGAACAAGTTTACGTTCGATAAAGGCTTGGCCCGATCGGTTAAAAGATTGGTTATTTGAAAATAAAATCAGTCTTCAATAATATTAAGTCAAATCAAAAGCAAATTAAAAGTATAGCTATGAAAAAATGGAGTATCCTAATTGGATTCATATTGAGCATACAATTCAGCAATGCTCAAACTGTGAATAATCATAATAGTCTTCAACTGGAAGCTTATGATGTTAGTGGAAAGCCTTTAACAAGTATCCCCCAAAATGCAGAAGGCCACCCCTTTTTAAATGAGAACTGGGGAAAAGGATTGGTACGTCTTAGAAACGGTTATTGGATCAAATCAATTGATCTGCAGTTTAATTTATACGAAAACCAGCTCTATTTTCGAAAGAATAACAATGTATTCCTTTTTACCGATACTGTTAGCGAGTTCGTAATATCGTTCAATGTGGATGCTGAAAATACTGCCACCGGACATTATAAAAGCGGCTATCCCGCCATTGAAAAAAAGAACGCAGAAACATTCTATGAAATTCTTGCGGAAGGCCAACAAGTTCATTTGTTGAAGCACAAATACAAAACGATGTTTGAAAAGAATGCGATAGGGGAAGCTAAAAGAATGGTTTATAAAGAAGGAGAGAACTACTTTTTATATTTACCGGCTACCAATAAAATCATACGTATCCGACTATCGGCCTCAAGTTTAAAAGAAGCGCTGCCCGAAAAAGCTGCCGCTATTGACGCGTTTATGGCGGAGAAGAAATACAAATTAAAGAATGAAGATCAAGTAACAGCTCTTATTGTTTATTTGAATCAATAATTGTTATGGTTACTTATACAACCAATATTTATAAGTTCGATAAGAAAGGAGAGAAATCAGGGTGGACCTATATTGAAGTTCCGGCAGATATTGCAGCGCAAATTAAGCCCAAAACAAAAGTTTCATTTAAAGTAAAAGGAAAGATAGATCAATATAAGATCAAGCAAGTCAGTTTACTACCTATGGGGAATGGTTCCTTTATTATGCCCTTGAACGGAGATATGCGAAAGCAAATTCGGAAGAAAGAAGGCGCAATGGTAACCGTTACTTTAAGTGAAGATAAAGAGGATTATAAACTTGATACTGAGTTGGTTGATTGTATCAAAGACGATCCTGCTGCTTTTGAGATGTTCTCAAAATTTACAAAAGGAACACAAAATTATTATAGTAAATGGGTGCAGGCTGCGAAAACGGATGCCACCCGTGTGAAAAGAATTGCAATGGCTGTATCGGCTTTGTCGCGAGGACTTGAGTTCGGTGCGATGCTAAAAGAAAAATCCCGCTCAATTTGAGCGGGATTTTTTAATTCTTACCAGCGGCTATTGCTATTGCTGAATGAGCGGCGGTTGTTGTTGTTGTTACCATTAGAAGGTCTTTCTTCTTTTGGACGAGCAACCATTACTTTAATGGTTCTTCCGTCTACAACTGCACCATCCAACTCCTGGATTGCTTTTTGACCAGCTTCATCATCGCTCATTTCTACGAATCCGAAACCTTTACTGCGTCTTGTGAATTTGTCTGTAATCACTTTAGCAGATGTAACATCGCCATAATCAGCGAAATAACTTCTTAAGTCTTCATCTTGTACGTTGAAGCTTAAGTTTGAAACATAAATGTTCATTCTTGAATCAAATAATAAATAAATAAATACTTGAGAGAAAGCTTGTAAAGAAGACTAACCTATTAGCGGAAAAAAACTAGCAGAAAATCATTCACTTAACAAATGCGATAACACTCAAATTAACGATACGAAGATACGAAGGAAAACCGGATTTGCTAATTATTAATTGATAATTAACAATTTAGCTAAACTAGTTGCTAAGTGTTTGATTATCATAGGTTTCAAAAATGAGCTCTTCTGTTTAAAGATTCGAAAACAATCGTAACTTCGCGCCTCAATTATTCGGTATGCTGATTTTTAAAGAGTTTACTTTTGATTCTGCGCATTTTCTTCCCAATGTTCCTGAAGGGCATAAATGCAAAAATATGCATGGGCATACCTATCGTTTGCGAGTGTGGATTGAAGACCAACCCGACCCCGTTTTAGGCTGGGTAATGGACTTCGCGGTGCTAAAAGCTATCGTGAAACCGGTGGTTGCTCAACTAGACCACAAATGTATGAACGATGTTCCCGGACTTGACAATCCAACTTGTGAACTGATTGCTGTTTGGATCTGGAATCAATTGAAACCTTCCCTTCCCAAAATGATCCGAATCGAACTCCATGAAACCCCTACTTCGGGTGTTATTTACGAAGGCTAAGTTTAATATTCAAGGTCATTATTGCTGCAAATCAACGCTTTTTGTCCACAAACCCGCCATGGGCAAAGAATGGGTATTTCTGTGTGTATAAGTCGTGAATAAGATATGAAAGCAGGATGCCTTGAGGGTGGTATTTTACATGTTCCTTAGTTTATATTTGCGACCTGCTAAAAATTATCAATTGTGCGATTAAAGAGTTTAGAAATCAAAGGGTTTAAAAGTTTTGCTGATAAAACAGTATTAAACTTTGACGAAGGAGTTACTGGTGTAATTGGTCCTAATGGATGCGGTAAAAGTAATATCGTAGATAGCATCCGTTGGGTTATTGGAGAACAGAAGATTAGCCACCTTAGAAGTGAAAATTTGGAAAGCTTGGTTTTCAATGGTTCCAAAACACGTTCTGCTTCCGGTTTGGCCGAAGTAAGCCTGACTTTTGAAAATACAAAGAACCTCCTTCCTACTGAATTCAATACGGTTACTGTTACTCGTAAATTCTATAAAAGCGGTGAGAGCGAATATCGATTGAATGATGTTCAATGTCGTTTAAAAGACATCCAAAACCTCTTCCTCGATACGGGTGTTAGTACCGATAGCTACGCGATTATTGAATTGGGAATGGTGGACGAAATCATCAAGGATAAAGAAAACAGCCGCCGACGCATGCTGGAGCAAGCGGCAGGAATTTCGATCTACAAAACGAGAAAGAAAGAAGCGAAGAACAAGCTCGATGCCACAGAACAAGATCTTGCACGTATTGAGGATCTGTTGTTTGAAATCAACAACCAACTGAAAAGCTTGGAAAACCAAGCGAAAAAGGCCGAGAAATACTACGAGATTAAAAAAGAGTACAGAGAGCTGAGTATTGAACTGGCTAAAGCTGCACTGGAAGGCTTCAACTTAACTTATCGTGAGTTGAATCAACAAACCGAAGCAGAAACAGACCGAAAGATTCAATTGGAAGCAGTGATCGCATTGGAAGAGGCAGCGCTGGAATCGGAAAAAACCGGTTTCATTGAAAAGGAGAGAGCCCTACAAAGCATGCAAACGGAGTTCAATGAATTGCTTCAAACCCTCAGAACCCGTGAAAATGAAAAGAACCTTGCAAGCCAACGATTGAATTTCCTTAATGAGAGGGCAACAAACCTTCAAGACTTTTTGACTAAAAGTGAAGGACAACTTACCGGATTAGAAGAAAGCATTGAGTTTACCAAACTTCAGATAGACGAAGAAAAAGCCAAATTAGAGTCTTTAGAAAGTCAATTGGAAGACGTTCGTCAAACTGTTGATGAGAAAAGACGAGTTTTTGATGAGAAAAGATCTCATGTTGACACCTTAAGAAGTGAAAACCTTCATATCCAACGCAATCAATTTGAAGCAGAGAAGAAAGTAGCCGTAGCAGACACTTCCATCCAAAATCTTCAACGTACCATTCACCAATTGGAAGAAGAGCAAGCAGCTCGAAACAGCCAGCTGAAGCAATTGGAGGAAGAACGTTCTGTAAAGGAAGAAGAACTGGAGCGTCGTAAAACCGATTTGGTTCAGCTACAAGAGCACAATGAGAGAACGCGTGAGTCAATTCTTCAAACGCAAAGTGAATTAGAGCGTCTTCGTCAGGAACTAGCTGATGAAAGCCGTAAACTGGACGCTAAGAAGAACGAATTCGATCTTTTAAAGAGTTTGATTGATTCGATGGAAGGGTATCCGGAGAGCGTTAAATTCTTGCACAAGAATCCGAATTGGAACCACACTGCTCCAATTTTATCGGATATAATATATGTAAAAGAAGAATACCGTGCTGCTTTAGAAAATGTACTCGAACCCTATTTGAACTACTATGTAGTGAACAATTTGAGTGAAGGGATGCAAGCAGTTCACTTACTCGATAACAATAAGAAAGGGAAAGCCAACTTTTTCTTACTCGATAAACTGGCTGATCAATCGGCAACAGGCCATCGCCCTGAGAATACCATTCCTGCCTTGGAAGTGATCGAAGTTGATGCACAATACCGCTCATTGGCCAACCACCTTCTTGGTAATGTATTTATTGCGGAGCAAGAGTCGGCACTTGAAAATAGCAATGGCTCCATTGTTATCGAGAAAACCGGAAAATATGTGAAAGGAAAGTACTCGTTAACAGGGGGAAGCGTTGGATTATTTGAAGGTAAAAAGATCGGACGTGCTAAAAACCTTGAGAAATTAGCAGAAGATATTCATGCTCAAGAAGCCGTTGTAAATTCACTGAAACAGTCGATTCAAGAAAAACACAACGAAGTTATTAGTTTCAACGAACAACTGAAAGAACAAGCCATTCGCCAAGCTCAAGAAGACATTAACCGTCTCACCAATCTGGTATTCTCTCTTCAGAATAAAATTGAAAACCTTCATGGTTCTCAACATGTGGCAGAACACCGTTTGTCTGAAACTCAAATTGTATTAGAAGAAACCATTGCGGCAGTTGAAGGTACTAGAAATGAATGGACACAGTGGGTAGCTCAGTTGAACGACTTGAAGGAAAAACTTCAGGCAACGGAAGCCGATTATAAATCGATTGAAGAAGCCTATGGGCAGGCACAAGCCAGCTACAATGAATTCAATTTATTGGTAGCCCGTCAGCACAGTAAAATCAACGCTTTAGAGCAAGAACGCGAGTTCAAAAGCAATCAATTGGTTGAATTGAAGGGTCAAATAGAAAGCAATGCCTCTCAGTTAAAACAAACAACCGAACAGATATCTGAAAGTGAAGTAACGCTTCAACAGGCTGAAGAAGGTCTGGTAAATTTACTCAGAAAAAAAGAAGAGGACGAGAAAGTGTTGAATGAAGCGGATCAGGCTTATTATAATGTAAGAAATGCGCTAGGTGAGAAGGAAAGTGAGCTTCGCCATAAAGTAAAAGAGAAGGACCAACTCGAACATCTTCTCGCTTCTATTAAGGATAAGCTGAATGAACTGAAATTGCAGCTTGCCGGTATGAAGGAGCGTTTGCATGTAGAGTTCAGGATCAATCTCGACGATATCTTGGATCAACCAAGAACCTCCGAAACGCCGGTGGAAGAGCTTCAAGAAAAAAGCGATCGCATGAAAAAGCGATTGGAAAATTTGGGTGAAGTGAACCCTACTGCCATCGAAGCCTTCCAAGAGATGAAGAAACGTTACGAGTTTATCTTGGAACAAAAGAATGACTTGGTAACAGCTAAAGACAGTTTGTTGCAAACCATCCAAGAGGTAGAGGCTACGGCCAACCAACAGTTCTTGGAGACTTTCAATAAAGTTCGAGAGAACTTCCAAAAAGTGTTCAAAGCTTTATTTACGGAAGATGATACAGCCGACATGGTGTTGGAAAATCCGGAGAACTTAGCCGAAACCAGTATTGATATTGTAGCAAAGCCAAAAGGTAAACGCCCATCTTCAATCACCCAATTAAGTGGGGGAGAGAAGACCTTAACTGCAACAGCATTGCTGTTCGCGATCTATCTCATTAAACCGGCACCATTCTGTATTTTGGATGAGGTTGATGCTCCTCTAGATGATGCCAACGTTGGAAAATTCACCAATATGATTCGCAAGTTCAGTGAAGAAAGCCAGTTTATCATTGTTACGCACAATAAGCAAACCATGAGTTCAGTGGATGTAATTTATGGTGTAACCATGCAAGAGCCGGGCGTCAGCAAACTTGTTCCGGTCGATTTTCGATCCCTCAATTAGTATTGATATATATCAAAGCCGGAACATATGTTCCGGCTTTTTTCTACGTAAATATTCATTGCTTTACTAGTGTATTTACTATTGTTGGCAAATACCTAAGGGTGTACCTTTAGGCCTGATTACGAGGTTGCTACATCAATTGTCTGAGCCGGTCAATTTTTATTGACCGGAATTTTTTTTATTGGGCACTACTTCTTTCAATAATTAACAATCGTAATTTTCACAATAGGGTTTCCATTTAGAGTTATTTAGCTTTTGATGCCTAATTTTGAGGCTCAATTCTGGATATGATCAAGACCTTTTTACTTCTCTTAGCTTCCAATATCTTCATGACTTTTGCTTGGTATGGCCATCTTACTGAAAAGGAAATTCCTATCTGGAAAGCAATTCTAATTAGCTGGGCTATTGCTTTTTTTGAGTATTGTTTGATGGTGCCTGCAAATAGAATGGGCTATGCAAATGGAATGACAGCATACCAACTGAAAATTAGTCAAGAAGTTATTACGCTGATTGTTTTTGCGGTGTTTGCTGTAGTGGCTCTAAAAGAACCGTTTCACTGGAAATACCTTGTGAGCTTTGCCTTTATTTTAGGAGCCGTATTTTTTATGTTTAAAAAGTAAGATCACCATTCAATAGTAGCAAACTTTCCGCGGCCTCCGGCCAAAATCACTTTCTTTGCTCTGGGAACAACACTGATTACATGAAAAGACAACTTGCTGAAATTCTTCCAAGTTTTGCCATTGTCGTTTGAAATATCGACCCCGGAAGTTCCACTACTGATCCATGTTTTCCCAAATACATACTTTACACAACTTTTGTATCCACTGGCCAACGAAAACAAGTTCCAATGACTTCCTTTATCAAAACTAACAGCGCAAGCTGCTGCAGTGTCTTTATCATTAGAAAAATCGCCTCCAACAACAATCAAGGTTGATTTGTGTTGATCAATGGAGTTCGCCCCTGTGCTTTCCGCTCCTTGTTTTAAAGGCAGCACTGTTTTGCTTGTATTGATATAGAAATTAGACGCCTTCCCTCCCGAAACCAATAAGAATGATTTGGGTGAAGTCATGCGAATATTAGTGCCACTCGAAGCAAAAAATGCTTCCCCTTCTGTTACTTGAATTGAATTTTCTTGCACCAACTTTTTCCAAGTATTTCCGGCATCCGTAGTCGACGCAAAATAAACCTTACCATTAATAGGGTCACCCACCACCAATCCGTTTTTGGCGTCAAAAAAGTCAACGGCATCCAAAAACATTCCTTTGGTAGAGTCGGTAAAAACAATTTGCCAGTTTTTGCCTCCATCGTTGGTTCTCAGAATTTGAGCGGGTTCTGCAATGGCAATGACCAATGCATTGTTCTCATCAAAAGCATGTATGTCTCTGAATTCTCTTTTTTCAAAGCCTTTGATTTGCTGCCATTGCCAACTAACACCTCCATCCAGTGATTTACCAATAGTTCCGGCGCTACCGCTTGCCCAAATAATGGATTTAGAAACAGCATGTAACCCCCTAAACGAGGCTGTTGTTCCTGAAGATAACTCAGTGATTTTTTGTGAAAAAAGGCAGCTACTGAGTAAAAGCGCTGCCCCCAATAATCTTAACTTAATCATGGTACTATTGTATCGCTTTTAGTAAGTCTTCCTTCGAAACAATTCCTTGATGGCGCCATACCTCTTTTCCATTCTTATATACTATAAATACCGGAAGGGCTTCTACTTTTTCTTGTTTCATAATGTCATTGTCTTTGCCGCCATCAACTTTCACCAATTTGAATTGGTTGCCGTTGGTTTTGATCAAATCAGCGAGAACAGGCTCCATTTTTTTGCAAGGGGGACACCATTCCGCGCCAAAATCCACCAATACCACCGAATTACTGTTTATTGCTTTTTGATAGTCGGTAGAAGTCATTTGAGGACCGGTGTTAGCTCCTTCTACCGGCATTCCCGCGGCTTTCCAAGCCATCATTCCTCCTTTCAATTCAACAACTGAATAGCCTTTTCCTCGCAACATGCCGGCAGCAGCAGCGCTTCTACCACCCGATAAACAATAGACGTATACTTTCTGCTCTTTATTCAAATACTGCGTGCGATCGTTGAATTGTGCTTTATTGTTCCAATCGGCTTGCAATGCACCTTTGATGTGACCCGATTTGAACTCTTCAGCTGTTCGAACATCTAAAATCTGAATATTCTTTTGCTGAATACCGGAATTAAAATCGGTTGGGGGAACCTGGTCTTGTGCAGATGCGCACGAAACCATTACGATGGTTAATAGTAGGAACGAAATCAGTTTCATGAACTAAAATTACGAAGTAGCATGTATATAAAACAAAAATCCCGCCTCTTTGGAGGCGGGACAATTTTTTCAGTCGATCTACCATTAAGTCTTCGTCGGCATTAGATTCAATTCCATTTTGGTTTCAAGGATGATGACCGGGTTTGGTTCATAAGATTGGTGGATTCGGATTTCTTTGGATCTTGGACGTTTGGTTTCAAGGATTTTAGGACGGTTTCGATTTCTCGATAGCTATTGGATCTTCGTTTTTCTTGGATCTTGGACTTGTCCGGTTTTAAACTTGATATTGGATTCGGACTTGGATTTTGGATCGGATTTCTTAGGATGTTTTGGACCGTTGTAACTGATACAAAAGTAGTGTACAGTTTCTTACCCGCATAGAGCAAATCTGCTCCTTTTTCAGGCTTCAGATTTCTACCTCCCATTTCGTATTCTTCACGAATTTTGCTCGAAATACTACGTTGTATTAGTTCGTATAAATACGTGATTTGACCGATTCCTAAGAGTTTTCTTCATTTTTATTCTAAGCAAACATACCCCTATACAGGTTTTTTCGGAACGTTTCCCATTTATGGAATGGGGAAGCGTTTTTTTAAGCCTATTATTTTACCCAATCTCCCTAGTTACTGCCGAATGGAAGAAAATTCAGAAATGAAAGAAAGTCGGTAACTCAATACCTGTCTGGCTTTTCATGAGGAATGTAGTTTTTACTAACAGCGGGGGTTACCGTAGTTTCTTAGCAAACATCGTATTTTATGCAAAAGGTTAAAAAAGTACTAATACTGAATATAAAATATCATTACAATATAAGAGCTTTCGTATACGATTAAAGGTTAGATAAAATATCCGAACTGTGAAAGCCGAAATCTACAATATCGTTTCAATTGCCGCTAGCATTGCATATTTCATTCCTATTCTATTACTGGCTATCAAAAAAATGTGGAAGCAAACTCCACTCTTGCTTTTTTCCTGTTACTGGCTCCTTACCGGAATAATCAACATCATGGATCGAGTTCCGGGTATTCCCCGCGAAACACTACAGATGGTGACACTTGTATACAATATGTTCGATATTCCCATCATTTTATTCATACTAGGGATTGCTACACAGTATAGTTTCATAAAAACCATTACAAAATTCGCGGCTCCGGGTTTGTTGGCTATGCAGTTGTTGTTTTTCATTGTACAAGGATGGCAGTATGAGGCCGCTAAATATACTCTGGCCATTGGGCTTTTGATCGTACTTTTTGTTGTGTTGGCTGAAATCGCCCAATACATGATGAAGTTAGAACACTCAGCATCGGAAAATGCGATGATTTATATTTACATCGCCTTGTTATTCGCATATGGAACCTTTATCGTGATCTATATTTTCGACTACGTAATAAAAGTTGCCGGAACAGATATTGATAATTTTCTGATCTACTATATATCCTCTCTGATAGCAATAATAATTGCCTCCTTTGCATACATGAAACATAAAGAAAGAAAATACATCTAAGAGAAAGATGTTTTCTGAAGTGGCAGCACAATGAATAATTTAGAGTGTTGCGTTTTGAAATGTAAAGAGTACGCACCATTTTTAAGGTACGATGTAGGAAGAATGAATTCTTGTTCGTCTTTGTTCAGTTGTATTTGCTGCTCCAACACCATTTCACCATGTATGTTGTATAAAAACAACCACCCCAATTCTACTTGAACGGGTTTTATTTTCAGCTTACACAAAGCTGAAAAAGGATTGTTTACAATCTCAACAATACTATTGCTATAATTTATTACAGACATTGTTTTCACTTTTCATCAGATACGTACTAAGTTAAATGCTTCGATGTGAACTTGAACTTAAAATTGACATACTAAGGAATAATACTTAGGAAAATTTAGTTGGGACTAAGAAGGGGAGACCTATTCATCCTCTTCTTCGTATGCATCCCATCCTTCATAAAATACCGTCATGAATTCCTTCACTTTTTCATCGGTCATACATTCTATGATATCGTGCATGTTATCCGACTTTTTTTTCCAGTCGTATTCCAGTACCTGACCATATTTTTTGATATATACACAATGATCTGTTTCAACTGTTACTTCAATAACGGTAACAGCTGAATCCGGCTTTTCTTGTATTAAGTAAAAGCAACGGGGCTCCAATAATGAATACGAATACATACACACTCCAGTTTAAATGGTTAAATAGAAATACAGCACAGAGTGGGTTAGTAAGTTGTAAGAATTAATGGGGAGTAGTAGTAACTGATGGAAGTCAAATTTAGTTCAAAATCTGATTCCCCAAGACTTTCTTCGGGTATTTTACAATTATTTTTGACTTATCGTAAATTGATTGTAAATCAACTAGTTAGAGCGAGTGTTGTTTTTTAAATCAAGATAGATTCTGCAGTTGATTGATCCTGATTTAGTTGTGCTTTTAAGGCATCTAAACCGGCAAATTTTTGCTCATTTCGAATAAAATCGATCAATTCTACTCTAATAAATTGATCGTAAATATCTTGATTGAATTGAAAGAGATTAACTTCTATCACTTTGTTCATTCCTCCTACAGTTGGGCGTATTCCAATATTCATCATTCCTTTCAATTTTACGGGATTTTCTTGTGTGGTATACGCTTTAGTTTGAACAGTTGCTTTCACTGCGTATACGCCGTTACTTGGAATGAGTTTATCGGGAGAAACAATGTTTAAGTTGGCAGTTGGAAATCCAATGGTTCGTCCAAGTTGGTTTCCTTTTACCACTAATCCTTCAAAAAAATAAGGATACCCGAGAAGGGTTCTGGCTTCACGTACCAAACCTTTGCCCAAGGCTTCTCTAATACGGGTTGAGCTAATGGCATTTGCTTCCAGAACTTGGGCAGGAATTTCTTTCAATTGATATCGATAGATCGATTGAAGTTGTTCAAGCAAGGCAAAGTTGCCGGATCTGTTTGCACCAAATCGGTGGTCGTAACCTATTATAATTGCTTGGGGAGAAAAATACCGCACTAAAAAATCACGAACATAGGAGGTAGCGTCCATTTTGGCAAACGTTTCAGTGAAGGGGATGATTACCAAATGATCAATACCTGCTTTTCTCAATAAAAGAATACGTTCTTCTAAAGTGGTTAATAAACTGAGCGGTTGGCCGGAATGAGAAACAATATGCCTCGGATGAGGGTGAAAACTTATTAAAACTGAAGTGCCTCCGATAGCGGCGGCCTCTTTTTTCAGTTGATTTAAAATGTATTCATGACCCAGATGAACGCCATCGAAGGTTCCAATGGTAATTACTGCCTTTTGAAACTGTGGTAAATCGTTTATTCCGTAATGAACTTGCATATTGGGGTTGCAAAATTACTTAAACCTGCATTAACGTGAAAGAATAGTGAAAAACTGACTTGAATTTATTTTCGGAGACAAGGAAAAATGGCGGACATTTGCCACCTAATTCACCAATATGAGCTTGTATTCCAAAAGAGGGGTTTCAGCCCAAAAAGAAGAGGTACATAAGGCGGTTGAAAAACTAGACCAGGGGCTATTTGCACACGCATTTTGCAAGATTTACCCCGATTTTCTCACCGGTGATGCCAATTGGGTGAATTTAATGCATGCCGACGGGGCCGGCACCAAAAGCATCTTAGCTTATTTGTATTGGAAAGAAACGGGCGATAAATCGGTTTGGAAAGGAATTGCACAAGACGCAGTGGTGATGAATCTTGACGACCTTCTTTGTGTAGGAATTAACGATAATTTACTCTTCAGTTCCACCATCGATCGCAACAAACGACTAATACCCGGTGAAGTGCTGGAAGAAATCATCAATGGTACGCAAGAATTATTCGACGAACTCAAAACTTATGGAGTAAATATTCATTATTTGGGAGGCGAAACAGCTGATGTGGGCGACGTTGTTCGTACGATAGCTGTGAATGGCACAATGACCGCCAGATGGCCCAAAGAAAAATTGGTAACAAACAATGATATTGCTCCTGGACAAGTTATCGTAGGATTTGCTAGCTCCGGTAAAACAAAGTATGAGTCTGCTTATAACAGTGGAATTGCTAGCAATGGGTTAACAAGCGCTCGTCACGACGCTTTGTCTAAATGGTATGCATCCGAATTTCCGGAATCTTTTGATAATGGATTAGACCAAAACGTTGTATATATCGGCCCTTATCGATTCACGGATAAAATTCCCACAAACTACATCGAGCAGGCTACAGCCACCGAAAAAGAACTTGTAAAAGATTTGACCGTTGGAGACTTACTTCTTAGTCCTACAAGAACCTTCGCACCTTTGGTAAAGGGACTGCTCTCCGAAATGTTTTCCGATGTGAAGGGCATGATACATTGCTCCGGTGGGGGACAAACCAAGTGTATGAAATACCTACCCGGTAACTTCAGAATCGTAAAAGACAATTTAATGAAAGCACCGGTTATATTTCCCATGCTTCAGGATGCATCGGGAAGTGATGATCGGGAAATGTATCAAGTATTCAATATGGGACATCGCTTGGAAGTATTCACCACCGAAAAAGCCGCTGTTGGAATGATTCAAATGGCGCAATCACTTGGTATTGAGGCGCAAATAGTAGGAAGGGTAGAAGCTTCAGAAAACAAAAAATTGGAACTTCATAGCCCTTCTGGAACAATTGAATATCTCTATTGATAATCAATCTTTTATAAAGATTGACGAGAATTGATAAGACGACTATTCACAACAGTGAAAAAATTTCCGCAACTTTTTTTAAAAAAAAATCAGTTTTCGCACAATAATGTTAAAAAAACTGAAAATGACGCCCGTATTGGGTTACATTCGATTTGAATAGGTATTAACACTACCGGTTTAAAGGAAAAACTGGGGTAAGTGGGGAGTTAAAGGAGTTGAAAGGCTATGAATTCTCAAATTTGATGTTTACATTTGTCCATACGGTTTAATGGATTGGACGCTTTTAACAGCCTGTTAGCAAGGGCTTTGCAACCTACCTTGAACATACTTAGTCTTTAGATTGTTGATCCTGTACCCACCATTCGGTCACAGTCATAACTTTTATTACGAATATGAGACAGCTCAAAATTGCTACCCAGATCACCAATCGCGACTCGCAGGCAGTAGAAAAGTATCTTCAGGAAATCTCTAAGATTTCGATGATCACTCCCGAAGAGGAGACAGTACTTGCCCAGCGCATTAAAATGGGAGATCAGAGAGCATTAGACAAGTTAGTACAGGCGAACCTTCGTTTCGTTGTATCTGTAGCAAAACAGTATCAACACCAAGGTTTATCATTGAGCGATTTGATTAATGAAGGAAATTTAGGTTTGATTAAAGCGGCACAACGTTTTGATGAAACAAAAGGTTTCAAATTCATCTCTTACGCTGTTTGGTGGATTCGTCAGTCGATTCTTCAGGCTTTGGCCGAGCAAGGACGTCTGGTTCGTCTTCCACAAAACAAGATCGGAACTTACAATAAAGCAAACAAAGCTTATATGGCTTTCGAACAAGAACACGAACGCGAGCCATCTACTGAAGAGTTAGCTGAATTGTTGGAAATGAGTGAAACAGAAATCAATAATATTTTCCAAAGTAATACACGTCACACCAGTTTGGATGCTCCTGTTCACGAAGCAGAAGACGTAGCCATGGGTGATTTATTAGAAGGCGCCGACGATACCGATGACGATGTGATGAAAGATTCACTCCGAAACGAAATTCGCCGTGTGTTGAAATCTTTAAGTCCACGTGAAGCTGAAATTGTAAATGCTTATTTTGGTTTGGATGGCGAAAATGGCGTTACAATTGAGCAAATTGGTCAGAAATACGATCTTACCAAAGAACGTATTCGTCAGATCAAAGAAAGAGCTATTAAGCGTCTGCAAAAAGCACGCTATAGCAATGCTCTGAAAGCTTATTTGGGTTAAATTTTAATGGGTTATAGTACCGTCCCGTCGGAGTTTCCGACGGGATTTTTTTTGCCTCTATTTTAACAATTATCATCCTTTTGATGTTTAGTTTAGAATGGTAACTTTGCCCCTGATATGAAATGGAACCAAATCCTAGGAATGTGTTTAGCAACTGTATTGTTCTCTTCTTGTGAAAAGTCGATCAGTTTTACTCCCGAAAATAGCGATCCACTGCTAGTGGTGGAGGCGAGCATTGAAAGTGGTCAAGCACCAACTGTTATTCTATCAAAGTCTGTCAATTACTTTTCTAAAATTAGCCCCGATATTTTAGCAGGAAGTTTTGTGAGAAATGCCAAAGTGACGATGTCGAATGGCGCTTTAACTCATACTTTGAAAGAGTATGCGATACCCAATGTGAATGGATACACCTTGTATTATTATTCCATTGATTCTTCACAGCTACAAACTGCCTTTATTGGTACTTTTAATACCAAATACGACTTAAAGATTGAGGTCGACGGTATTGTGTATACCTCTTCAACAACCATTCCGGCATTAACAAAAACGGTGGATTCTTTATGGTGGGAACCGGCTCCACCTTCCGTTGATACCCCTTATGTAAAATTAATGGCTCGTATTACTGACCCACCCGGCTTTGGAAATTACATCCGCTATTTTACCAAAAAAAACAGTGAACCTTTTTACCCGGGCCGGAACTCGGTTTTTGATGATCAAATTGTAGATGGGCAAACCTATAATGTGCAGATCGACCGTGGAATCAACAGAAACGATACTACAGAAGATAAAAATGCTTCTTACTTTAAACGTGGAGATACCGCTAGTTTTAAGCATTGCAATATTGACAAAGCAACCTACGACTTTTGGCGCACCATCGAATATAGTTATGCTTCCATCGGTAATCCATTTTCGTCTCCCACCAAAGTATTAGGGAATATCAGTAACGGCGCTCTGGGTTATTTTGGCGGTTATGCCGTTATGGTAAAAACCATTGTTATACCTAAATAGAGGTTATTCACATGTGCGCTTACGCACAAATATGCAATTCATTATATCCTAAATTTGCTCCCAATTAAAGAAAAGATACTATGAGTAGTGAAAAAGTACATTGTTTAATAATAGGCTCAGGACCAGCAGGTTATACTGCGGCAATTTATGCAGCCCGTGCCAACATGAAACCTGTTTTGTACCAAGGAATTCAACCCGGAGGTCAGTTGACCATTACTACTGAGGTTGAAAACTATCCCGGATATCCGGAAGGTATCCAAGGTCCGGAAATGATGATTGATTTCGAAAAACAAGCTGTTAGAATGGGTGCTGATATCAGATATGGATTGGCAACCAAAGTTGATTTTTCGGCTCAGCCTTTTAAAGTGTGGATTGATGAAGAAAAATTAATTGAAGCCGATGCAGTCATCATTGCAACAGGTGCTTCTGCAAAATGGCTTGGGTTGCCGAGCGAAGAGCGATTGAATGGTTTTGGAGTAAGTGCATGTGCCGTTTGTGACGGTTTCTTTTTCCGTGGCAAAGAAGTAGCTATTGTTGGTGCAGGCGATACAGCAGCTGAAGAAGCCTTGTACTTGTCAAAGCTTTGTACAACTGTTCATATGTTGGTACGTAAAGAAGCAATGCGTGCTTCGAAGGTTATGCAAGACCGAGTGCTGAATGCGCCAAACATCAAAGTGTATTGGAATAGCGAAACAGATGAAATTATTGGAGAAAACAAAGTTGAGGCGGTTCGTATCAAAAATGTGAAATCTGGTGCCACAGAAACCATCCCTGTTCAAGGTTTCTTCGTAGCCATTGGCCACAAGCCCAATTCAGATATTTTTAGTGAATATATAGATATGGATGAGGCGGGTTATATCAAAACCATTCCAGGGTCATCAAAAACCAATGTTGAAGGCGTATTCGCTGCAGGAGATGTACAAGATAAAATCTATCGTCAGGCAGTAACAGCAGCCGGTAGCGGGTGTATGGCGGCGCTTGATGCAGAACGTTACCTTTCTGCTAAAGGCCTCGTTTAAACATTTAAAAGGATGGTTACAATTGAATTAAAAGATTTATTGCTGTATAGCAAACATGGAATTTTCGAAGGGGAACCGGTATTAGCCGCCCCCTTTGAAGTTTCTGTGATCCTGAACTACCAAGAAGATCCTGAATCCGTGTTTTTTCAATTGAGCGAAACCATCGACTACGCCGCCGTTTTTGAAATTGTGAAAGCTCAAATGGATATTCCATCGCCTTTATTAGAGCAAGTGGCTCTTAGGATCTCAATTAAATTAAAAGAAACCTATCCGCAAATCTTAGAATCGGTTGTGAGCATCTACAAGTTAAATCCGCCGGTTCGTCAGTTTGAAGGAAAATTGGGCATTCGTTTGCACAAGACTTATTCAAACTAAATGTATGAGACTATTTTGGATAACACTTTTTGCTTTTTTCACTGTTGATACTTTATCTCAAGAAATACATCCATTTGTAAAGGAAGCGCAGCAATTGGAACGACAGTTCAATGATCAAGCAGCGTTGAACAAATACCTCGAAGCATCAAAAGCCCAGCCGGGTCAAATTACTACAATTTGTAAAATAAGCGAGCTATACAGTGTTCTCGGAAAGCGTCAGAAATCAAAAGAACAAGAGAAGGCCTACAACAAAGCAGCTAAGCAGTATGCTGAACAAGCATTGAGAATGAATCCTAATAGTAGCGATGCCAATTTTGTGATGTCGGTGGCTATGGGGAGAGCTGCATTATCGGAATCGGGTCAGGCTAAAATTAATGCAGTAAAAGACATCAAGCGTTATGCCGAAAAGGCCATTCAATTAGATCCCGGAAATGCCCGAGCATACCACGTTCTGGCCCGCTGGCATTTAGAAGTGAGTAGTTTGTCGAGTTTTGAAAAGTGGTTGGTAAAAGTAACTTTTGGAGCTTTGCCTGCAGCCAGTTTGGATGATGCAATCAAATACTATGAAAAAAGCAAACAACTGAACCCTCAACTACTTCAAAATTATTTGGATTTAGCCCGATGCTTTCAAAAAAAAGAAGAAGAAACGAAAGCCCTTACTTTCTTGCAATTGCTTCAAAAAATGCCTGCAAATAATACAGAGGAACAGTGGGTTAAACAAGAAGGAAGTAAACTATTGAAGGAACTTCAAGATTAGATCTCTTTATTTTTCCATTTTTCTCCCCTCATATACCACCACGATGGAATACAGATTCCAATCCAATAGATCCATTCACTCATCCAGCCTATTTCAATCGGCAAAAAGTAATAATCCAATACCAAGTACACATAAGTGCAATAGAGAACAATGGTGTATGCTTCAATAAGCAGCGTTATTTTAGTATTGCCACTTCCTGTAACAGCATTCATTAAAACTGTTGAGAACGACATAAGAATCATGGCACTTGAAACAACTCTTATTACGGGAATGGCTGCATTTACAAAGCTTGCATCCTGACCATAAATTGAAAGGAAGGTTTCCGGAAACAAATTCAATAAAATAGCCATCAATATTGAGAAGCCTGTACTTAATTGAATAATTCTATAAAGCAAAGTCCATACTTCTTCTTGTTTTTTTTGTCCGATCAAATTACTTACCATGGTATTGCTGGTAGCGGCAAAAGCCCAGGTAACGGATCCAAAGAAACCGAATACATTCCGCATGGTATTTGAAATTGCCAATGCTTGCGCACCATGACCATCTATCAAAAGGAAAAAGTACTCCCAACTCATGATGCTGATGGCGTGTTGAAATATCAGTGGAGCGGACATTTTCAAGATACGCTTCATATTTTCAGTATCCCACGACCAATCACTGAACAGTTTGAAACGTTTTCCAATACCCTTGGCATGAATCACCCAATACACCACAAAAAGACCAATCATTTCTGCAAATATGGAGGCGTAAGCGGCACCATTGAAGCCCAACTGGGGGAAGCCATATTTTCCAAAAATTAATAGGTAATCGAGTAACACATTGCTCAGTGCTTCTGCAATGGTTCCGGCAACCAAATATTTGCTTTGGTTGGTTCCTACCAACAATGCATTGCGCATCTGATAAATATACAAGAAGGGGAGGCCCCAAATTCGAATGTAAAGAAAGTGAACTGCTTTGTTGTATCTGGTTGAATCCGAAATAAAGAGTTTGAAAACGTGTGGTACCAAAGTATAGGTGAGAATAATCCCCATGAGGGCTATCACCAATGAAATAAAGACACCTTGATTGAAAATTTTACCAATTTCTTCGGGCCTGTTTTCTCCAGCCCTACGGGAAATGAGTGCTTGCATTCCATTGTTCAATCCAAATCCAATAGCTGCAAAAATTAGGTAAAAAACACCCGTAACGCCTGCTACAGCCAACGCTTGATCACTGTAATGCCCCAAGAAAACATTGTTGGTAATAAAGTTCAATTGGGGAATCAGAATCGCGAAACTGATCGGCAGCGCAATTTTAATGATTTGTGACCTACTGGTGGTCACTTGTAAAGAAGAATCAATTATTGGCTCACTCATATCCGTTTGCAAACCTAAGCGTATTTTTGCAAAGCCGAAAGGTAAAAAATCTGTTAGGGTACAGTAGTATCCAGTAATTTATAGTATCATTGCGAATCTGTATGATTAAACCGGTTATCGATATTAAAATTGGCGAAGTGATGGATTCCGACCGATTGTGGACGGAATTGGGAGAGCATCATTTTACGGCCGTATGGTTAAATACGGGTAATCAGAAAGTGCAGCGCTGGTTGCATTGCGAAATTGATACGCTTGAAGGAATTACTGTTGCCGATCAGTTGAAGCAGTTCTGGAAAGAACAGTCGGATTTAGACCACACAAGATTGGACGTAATAATTGCCTATAATTTTATGGATGTTCACCTGTTACCGGATCATCTGTTGCAGGGAGACGGGAATAAAGCAGTAACCGACGCTTTATTAGGATCGGCCAATCGTGGGCTCGTACTAGTGGATAAGAACGACTCATTTCAAACCTCAGTACTATATAAAATTCCTCGCGAAATACACAGCTTCTTTCAAACTTTGGTAAAGCCCGGAAAGTATTGGCATATTCAAAGTTTGTTTATGCAATCAGATTTGTTGCATATGAATCAGGGGAAGCAGCTGTATCTGGTTTTTTATCATGGCAGGGTCCTAATTCGGTTGTATAATAACGGGCAACCAATGATTATTCAAATGTATGAATATCAACAACCGGAAGACATTAGTTGGTACTTGCTGAGTGTGTGTCATTTTCATCAAGTTTCGTTGGATCAAGTGTCGATAAAAGTATCCGGAATGATTCAACAAGATTCTGTTTTGTATTCAGAACTCAATAAGTACTTTAGGATCGAACTTTATACAGAAACCGGCCAATACTTTGATTCGGAAGACGGGTCTCAAGATTATCCCTCGCATTATTTTTCACCCATTTTATCGATGAGTACATGCGTATCATAAGTGGATCTTTAGGTGGGCGTAGAATTAATCCGCCGGCTAAAATGCCGCACACCCGACCAACAACCGATATAGCAAAAGAAGGGCTTTTCAATATCATTCAAAGCAATATTGAAATTGAAGGAATTCAAACTTTAGACTTGTTTGGCGGAACGGGGAGCATTAGCTATGAACTGGCATCAAGAGGGGCAAAGGAGCTCACCATTGTAGAAAAAGATCCGGAGATGTACGAGTTTATTTGCAAAACTGCCGCCGCATTGAAATTAGCGCAACTCAAGGTAGTGCGAATGGAAGTATTCAAATTCATTGAGCAATGCAATGGGCAATTCGATTTTATATTTGCCGGACCTCCGTATGCGCTTACCACAATTGATGAGTTGCCACTAAAAATTTTTGAGAAAAATTTACTGAAACCCGGAGGATGGTTTGTATTGGAGCATACTCCACGAAATAACTACGAACATTTAGAACAATTTGCCACAGCTCGCAACTACGGCACTACTATTTTCTCAATTTTTCTGAACCGAGTAAAGTAAAGGTGTTTATGACACAGGAAAATGTGTTTTTTGTAACCGGAATTGGAACCGGAGTAGGAAAGACAATTGTATCAGCAATTTTAGTGGAAGCCTTGAAAGCCGATTATTGGAAGCCCATTCAAGCGGGAAGAGACCCCGATACCGACGCTGCTACGGTAAAAAAATTGATTTCAAACAAGAATTCAGTTATCCATCCCTCTGTTTATGAACTTGAAACCCCAGCATCTCCACATCAAGCCGCTAGGATTGAAAAAGTTGATATTGCCCTTGAAAAAATTGTTGCACAGGTTCCACAAATTTCTCGTACCTTAATAGTTGAAGGTGCAGGAGGTATACAGGTACCGATAAATGAAGATATTTTTATCACTGATCTCATTGCTGTACTTCACGCAAAAGTAATTTTAGTGAGCCGTAATTATCTTGGAAGTTTAAATCATTCATTGTTAACTGCGGACTTTTGCAAAAACAGACAAATCTCTGTAGCTGGTTGGGTTTTCGTAGGGTATGATTCAACTTACGAAAATGATTTGGTTCGTTGGACCGGTTACCCCAAGTTAGCTTCAGTACCCGATGTAGACGATCCTGGTAATCTCTTTGTTAAGGCTTTAGCTGATTCGTTGAGCGAGTCAATAAAAGAGACACTATGCTGAAAAAAGCACTAAGGGACACTTATTTAAAGAAAAGACTGGAACTAAACCCACAAGCTTTTGCCGAAGCAACTTCGGTGATAGTGAATCATTTTGAGTCGCTTCAGCTTCAGAATGTAAAAAAAGTGCTTTCTTATTATCCCATACTTTCTCGGAATGAGTTTGATGTTAGCCATTGTACCGAGATTCTTGTTCGAAAAAATCCTTTAGTTCAAATTGGTTGGCCTCGAATTGACGCTGACAAAAACACCATGGAAGGCTTTACAGTAAGTCCTGATGGGCTTTACTCGAAGAACAAATACAATATTCTTGAACCTATAAATGGTATCTGGATGGATCCGGAAACCATTGACCTTGTTTTGATTCCATTGCTTTGTTTCACTACCAAAGGCTTTCGCGTAGGGTATGGAAAGGGCTATTATGACCGTTTCTTGGTACGCTGCAAGCCGGATGTAATAAAACTTGGATTTTCCTTTTTTGATCCGGTGGATGCAATTGAGGACATCGACCAATTTGATGTACCTTTATCCTATTGTATTACACCATCTCGTATTTATGAATTTTAATGCGCCGCTACTTAGACCAATCCGCATATTACTGTTTCCGATTTCATTAGTGTATGGTGCAATCATATGGGTGCGAAACCGTGCATTTGATCGCAATATTCTGGGGAGTACTACCTTCAATTTGCCAATGATTTGTGTAGGAAATCTATCAGTTGGAGGTACCGGAAAATCAACGATGGTAGAATTTCTTATTCAACGCCTTCACACTTCTTACCGAGCAGCCATATTGAGTAGAGGATACAAAAGAAAGACGAAAGGATATGCCCTCGCAAACAGTAAAACCACCGCACTGGAAATTGGTGATGAACCCATGCAATTTCATCTAAAGTTTCCCGAAGTTGCGATTGCTGTTGGAGAAGCGCGAATTGAAGCGATTCCGCAATTGTTACATGATAAACCTGAAACAGAATTGGTAGTACTAGATGATGCCTTTCAACATCGAACCGTTCAAGCCGGATTCAATATTATTTTAACAGACTATAGTAATTTGTATTCTAGAGACTGGTTCTTACCAACAGGTGATTTGCGCGATGAAAAGTCAAGCGCTTCAAGAGCACAGTCGATTATCGTTACAAAGTGCCCGTCGCAACTTTCACATGATCAAGCAACTGCCATTCGAAAGGAACTAAGACCCGCTCCCGGTCAATCGGTGTATTTTTCAACATTGAAGTATGGCCAGCCTTACCATATTAACCTACACCACATAAAGGAATTGGATGCCGAAACAGAAGTGTTATTGGTAAGTGGAATAGCCAATCCACTTCCGCTGAAGGCCTATTTGCACGAGCATACCAAAACCTACTATGAAATGTTATACAGTGATCATCATATTTTTACTATCGACGATTGGAGAGAAATTCTCAAACGTTTCGATTTTATTCAATCGGAGAAGAAATTGATCATCACTACTGAGAAAGATGCAGTTCGCTTGATAAAGTTTGCAGAAGAATTAAAAGAAGCCCCCATTTATGTTCTTCCCATAACCATGGAGGTATTGTTCAATCAGGAAGAAAATTTAATGAATAGTATTCATGAATACATTCAAAAGCATTTAAGAAAAGAAATAAACAATGTCTAGAAAAAAACATAAAGGAAAATCCAAAGGTCGCAAATCAATTCCGGGAGCATCGTCCTTTAAGGGAGTGCTCGATATTACTCGTTCGGGAATCGGTTATGTAATTGTTGAAAATCAAGCAACCGATATTATGGTTCGCCCAAACGATTTTAACAATGCATTGCATGGCGATACCGTTTTGGTGAAAGTAAATGAAATGAAGAAGTCGGGCCGAATGCAAGGCATTGTAACGGAAGTGTTAAATAGAAAGCAGCTGTCTTTCATGGGGAAATTGCAAATGGGGAAATCCTTTGCTTTCTTCATACCAGATTCTGACAAGCCAATGCCCGATATCTACATCCCATTTGAAAACATCAATGAAGCGAAAGATGGCGATACGGTGATTGTAAAAATTGTTGAATGGGAAAAGAATAAAAAGCCGGTAGGCCTCGTAACACAGAAATTGGAACCATCTGATGCCAATGACTTAGCGATGAAAGAATTACTGATGGAGGGCGGGTTTCCATTGATGTTTTCCGACGAAGCCTTGGAAGATGCAGCTCGAATTCCTGATAGTATTCCTGCATCAGAATTTAGTATTAGAAAAGATTTCCGAACAACCCTGACCTTTACCATAGATCCGGTTGATGCGAAAGATTTTGATGATGCGCTTTCAATTAAGCTATTGGAAAATGGTCATTACGAAATTGGCGTTCATATCGCCGATGTTAGCCATTATGTGGAAGCCGGCACTGCGTTGGATGCCGACGCTTACGAACGAGCTACTTCGGTGTATTTGCCAGATCGCGTATCGCCGATGTTACCCGAACATATTTCCAATGTACTCTGTTCGCTGAGACCTAAGGAAGACAAATTAACCTTCTCGGCCGTTTTTGAAATCAATACAAAAGGTGAAGTAAAAGATACCTGGATCGGCAAAACAGCCATCCATTCAGATCATCGCTTTACTTACGAAGAAGTACAAGAAATATTGGAAAAAGGAGAGGGGCATTTAGCAGATGAACTCTTGCTCTTAAATAAACTGGCACAGAAGTTCAGAAAACAACGATTTAAAAAAGGAGCGATTAATTTTTCATCACAAGAAGTACGATTCAAATTAGATGAGAAGGGAAAGCCCATAGGGATCGTTGTAAAAGAAAGTAAAGAAGCTCATCAACTTATTGAAGAGTTCATGCTGTTGGCCAATAAGGCCGTCGCTATTTATGCAGGGAAAGTGAAAGTACACGGTCGGGAAATCCCTTTTCCTTATCGAGTACACGATACACCTGATGAACAAAAGCTGCAGCCTTTTGTTGATTTTGCGAAGAAATACGGTCACAAGTTTGATATAGGAAGCCCGGAAAAAATTGCCGCCTCTTTTAATCAAATGCTGGAAGACGCCAAGGGTAAACCTGAACAGCACGTATTGGAGCAATTGGGAATTAGAACCATGGCTAAGGCTATTTATACTACGGAGAATATAGGGCACTATGGACTTGGATTCGAACACTATTGTCATTTTACTTCTCCCATTCGCCGATATCCCGATATTTTGGTTCACCGAATCATTTATGATCTACTGAACAATGCTCTTGAAATTGATACCAAATTAGAGCAGAAGTGTAAACATTGCAGTGAGCGTGAAAGAGCCGCCATGGAAGCTGAAAGAGCCGCCAACAAATACAAACAAGTAGAATTTATGAAAGACTACTTGGGTGATGAATTCGATGGTGTGATAAGTGGGGTAGCGGCCTTCGGATTTTGGGTAGAAACTATTGAACACAAATGTGAAGGATTGGTAAGTATCAACCATCTTTCTGACTTTGATGATTTCAGACTAATTGAATCGGATTATAGTTTGGTGGGAATGAGAAGTGGTCGTAAGTTTAAAATGGGCGATAAAGTTCGCATCAAAGTAGTGGCGGCCAATTTAACAAAGCGACAACTTGATTACGAGTGGGTACTCGAGAAAAATTCAATTGAATCTGCCGACGATTCAACAACTGAAACTAAAAAGAAAACCAAAAAGAAGCACTAAAACATGCAGTCGTTTGAAGCATTATTGAAGGAATTCACTGGAAAGTTTGCCAATCTAACATTTAAAGGGCATCCCGAAAGCCTGTATGAACCGAATAACTATTTTTTGAGTTTGGGAGGCAAGCGTGTACGTCCGGTGATGGTGTTAATGGGTAATGATTTGTTTGAGCAAATTCATCCAGATGCCTATCAAGTAGCAAACGCTATAGAGTTGTTCCATAATTTCACCCTTATTCACGATGATATCATGGACAATGCTCCGTTGCGCAGGGGTATGACAACCGTACATGAAAAATATGGGTCTTCAACAGCTTTGTTGGCGGGCGATGTTATGTTTGTAGCTGCCTACGAACAATTAGCTAAAATTCAGCCTTCACTGCTACCTAAAATACTTTACTTGTTCAATAGAACGGCAAGGGAAGTGTGCGAGGGACAACAGTTGGACATGGATTTTGAAAAGATGAGCACGGTGACACTGCAGCAATACATCGAAATGATTACATTGAAAACATCGGTGTTGTTGGCAGCTAGTTTGCAAATGGGTGCTATATTGGGCGGCGCGGGTGAAGGCAATCAAAAGCATATTTATGAATTTGGAAAGAATCTTGGAATTGCATTCCAAATTCAAGACGACTACTTGGATGCGTTTGGCGATCCGGAAAAATTTGGTAAACAAGTTGGGGGAGATATTCTTGCCAATAAAAAGACCTTTTTATTGATACAAGCACTCAGTGTTGTGCAGGGAACAGATAAGAAAGAATTAGAGCTGCTTTTGAGCTCCAATCCCGCAGATAAAGTACAGCGTGTAGTGGAGTTATTTAAGAAATCGGGAGTAGATCAATGGGCCTTGGAATTAAAGGCAAAGTACTACGATACTGCAATGCAGCATTTGGAAGCCATTGCAGTTTTACAGCATCGAAAAGAACCTTTACAAGGATTAGCAAATTTTCTCATACAACGGGAATATTGATCTTTTCCTTATCTTGAACTCCGTAAAACAACTGCTGCATGAGTAACTCTTTGTTTCGTAAAAAATCGATTCAGAAAATAGTTCAAGAAGCCGAACAAGGCTTAACTGATGGACACGCAGATGCGGGTGGATTGAAGAAAGTACTGGGTGTAAAAGACCTCACTTTCATGGGGATTGCTGCCGTAGTTGGCGCCGGTATATTTTCTACTATTGGTACTGCCGCTTCAAACGGCGGGCCTGCTATTTCTCTTCTTTTTGTGATTACTGCAGTTACCTGTGGGTTCTCGGCGCTTTGTTACGCAGAGTTTGCAAGCAGGGTTCCCATTGCCGGCAGTGCATATACTTATGCCTATGTTACATTCGGTGAAATAGTAGCTTGGATCATTGGATGGGCGTTAATATTAGAATATGCAATTGGGAACATAGTGGTAGCTATTTCTTGGAGTAGCTATTTCAATAATCTTTTAATGGATATTGGCATTCACTTGCCGGGATGGGCCATTGTAGACAGTACCACCGCAGAAGCAGCCTATAAAGCCACTACTGAGGCGATTGCGGCGGGAAAAGTTGCAGATGCAGACATGCAATCAATCGTGAATGCTTGGAACAATGCGCCGATCTTATTTGGATACAAGCTCTTTCTCAATATTCCTGCTTTCATTATTGTAGGCTTGATTTCAGCGCTTACGTATGTTGGAATAAAAGAGAGTAAGAGCAGTGCCAATTACATGGTGATTTTTAAGATCATAGTGATCATTTTTGTCATCATTTTAGGCATGTTCTACGTACAGCCCTCTTATTGGAGCCCTTTTATGCCCAATGGCTTTGAAGGTGTATTGAAAGGGGTGTCAGCTGTATTCTACGCCTATATTGGATTTGATGCTATATCAACTACCGCGGAAGAATGTAAGAACCCTCAGCGCGACTTGCCTAGAGGAATGATTTACTCTTTAGTGATTTGCACGGTGTTGTACATTCTCATTGCCTTAGTGTTAACAGGCATGGTGCATTACAGCGAATTAAACGTAAATGATCCACTTGCATATGTATTCTCTAAGAAAGCTCCCTGGATAGAAACGGTGGTATCAATAAGTGCTGTAGTGGCTACAACAAGTGTACTGTTGGTATTCCAGCTTGGTCAACCAAGAATTTGGATGAGCATGAGCCGAGATGGGCTTTTGCCAAAAGCATTTGGTAAAGTGCACCCTAAATTTCAAACACCCTATTTTTCAACAATCGTAACCGGAATTCTTGTGGCCGTTCCATCATTGTTCATGCAAAGTTCTAGGATGACCGATTTAACCAGCATCGGAACCCTATTTGCATTTGTATTGGTGGCTGCAGGTGTATTGATGTTGCCCAAAGATGATGGTGGTTCTAACAGAAGTTTCAAACTGCCCTATATCAACGGCCAGATCATTGTTCCGGCCTTGTATTTGATATTCGTAATAGCCTCAATGGGAAGAATCACAGATGCTATAAAAGGACTTGGGAAGGAAGGATTGCAAGAAGTTCTTTTTCTTGCTTACATTGTTCTGGCAACTATTGTAAGTGTTCTTACAGCTCTCAAAAAGCTATCATTGATCCCGATCCTTGGGGTACTAAGTTGTTCCTACTTACTTATTGAGATTCCGGCTATTTCCTGGATCTGGTTTTTCTGTTGGATGGCACTAGGGTTGTGCATTTACTTCCTCTATGGTTATTCACACAGTAAGCTAAAAGCCTAAAAAAGCCCTCTTTTCTTCGTAAATTTGCAGCCTAAACAAGGTAGAAACATGTTTCAGGTTGGAGATACGGTTGTGGTGAAGCATACCAATGACGAAGGTGAGGTGGTGGAAATCATCAATGCGAAAATGGTGGTGGTGCAGGTGAAAGGAGTCAATTTCCCGGTATACACCGACCAATTGGAATACCCTTACTTCAAACGTTTTACAGAAAACAAGCTCTTTCCTCCCGAGAAAGAGAAGAAATACATCGACGATGTGCAGGTTGAAAAAAAGCCCCTCTCTAAGAAAGTAGTAGACGGCGTGTGGCTCACTTTTATCCCTGTAATGCATTCAGATGAATTTGGTGATGATGTAGTAGACGAACTCAAAATTCATTTGGTAAACAGAACAGAATCGGATTATCATTTTCAATATGATCTGAGCTACATTAACAAGCCCGGTTTCGAACTAAAGAATACGATCAAGGCATTCGAAGATTTTTATATTCATGATATTGATTTCGAAACGCTGAACGACAGTCCGGTTTTCTCGGTTGAATTTGCATTGGTAAAACCTATTAAAGGTAAGGCCGACTACCATGAAACCCATTTAAAACTCAAGGCTAAACAAGTATTTCAAAAAATACGAGAAACCCAAGAACAAGGCCATGCTACCTTTTCTTACAGAATCATGGAAACCTATCCCGACAAGCAAGAAGAAGCAGAAAAACTTGATGTATCGGCACTTACAAAGGCAGGTTATAAGGTGTACGATGCAAGTTTAACGAGGCAACATCTTGAGCCGGCAAAAGGGGTTATAGACCTACATATTGAAAAGCTGGCAATGAATTATGAGAAGCTAAATGCTTTTGAAGCCTTGACGATCCAACTGCAAACTTTCGAAAAGTATTTAGATTTAGCGATTGTTCATCACTTGCCTTCAATGGTTGTAATTCACGGTGTAGGTACAGGAAAACTGAGAGACGAAATACACGAGGCTTTGAAAATGCGAAGAGAGGTGAAAACCTTTGTGAATCAGTATCACCCTTCATATGGATATGGTGCTACTGAAATTTATTTCACTAAAAAATGAGCATAATAACATACTTGCCTTTCATTTTATTGGTTACTGGTATAGCACTATTACCGGGACCGAATATGATGTTATATGTTAGTCAAACCATTGCTTATGGAAGAAAAGCAGGTTGGCTAACTGTGGCGGGTATCACTTCTGCTTTTGTAGTTCACATTACTGCTACCGTTTTAGGAGTAACAGCATTGTTAACAGAAGCTCCAATGGTGTTTTCGACCATTCAAGTAGCGGGCGCTGCCTATCTTGTTTTCCTCGCATATAAAATATGGAAAGCTCCCCCTGTACAAATGCTGAATTTCGAACGGGTTGAACAAATGCCACTTTTGTCTTTTTGGGTTAAGGGATTTGTTGGAAATGTACTCAATCCCCAAACAACTATCCTCTATTTCTCCTTGTTGCCACAGTTCATAAAGCCGGAGCAGGGTCATTTTGTGCAACAAAATCTCACACTTGGGGGTATACAAATGCTGTGTAGCACTGTTACGAATGTTACTGTTGTATATGTTGTAAGCAAAGCCACAGGCGCCATCAATTCCAATCACCGACGTCAACTCATCATTCGCCGAATAATGGCCGCAATTTTAGCGATTTTCGCTCTTAAGCTGCTTTGGGCTAAGCTTCCATAGAACCAAAACACGCCCTCAAGCGTATATTAGTTAAGGCGTAAAATACTAGAGACTAGATTAATTTTGCACCCCAACCTTCATCCTGAACTGAAAACTAAACTTCTTACAATGGACGCCGTTTTTACAACAACGAACAGGATGGACCGCATCCGTACTTCAATTGAATCGCTTCGAAATGAAATCATTTCGCATCCTCTTTATCACATCATTCAGGATGTTGAAGACTTAAAAATATTCATGAAATATCATGTTTATGCTGTTTGGGATTTCATGAGTTTATTAAAGGCTTTGCAATCCGGACTTACCTGTACCAGTTACCCTTGGTTTCCGGTAGGTTCCGCCAATACTCGATTTTTGATCAATGAAATTGTTGTTGGGGAAGAATCTGATGTTGACGAGAATGGAATTCGGATGAGCCATTTTGAATTGTACTTGCAAGCGATGAAGCAAGCGGGTGCTTCAGCCTCTTCAATTGAAACTTTTATAAAAGTGCTTCAATTGACCAATGATTTTGATGGCGCATTCAACGCCGCAAATACCCCCAGGGCAGCTCAAAACTTTGTAACGAATACGTTTGATGTAATAGGTACCGGTAAAGCGCATGTGCAAGCCGCTGTGTTTACTTTCGGTAGGGAAGATTTGATTCCGGGTATGTTCATGGAACTTGTTCGTGACCTTCACCAGAAATTTCCGGAAAGCATTGGAACATTCAAATATTATTTAGAGCGCCATATAGAAGTGGATGGAGATCACCACAGTCATCTTGCTATTGAAATGACTACAGAATTATGTGGAGATGATGATCAGAAATGGAATGAAGCTGAACAAGCAACCGTTCTCTCGTTAAAACATAGAAAACTATTGTGGGACGGCGCCTACGATGAAATTCGGGCTCGCCGCAACTAATCAGTATCTTTGTGGAAACTACAAACCGGGTTATCGCTTCCAGTAATGGGGGAGGAAAGTCCGGACAGCGCAGAGCATTGCACCGGTGAATAGCCGGGTCTCAGTAAAATGGGAACAGATAGTGCCACAGAAAATTACCGCCTTTGGGCAACCAACGGTAAGGGTGAAAACGGGAGGTAAGAGCTCCCGGCAGCCAATAGTAATGTTGGTTGGGGGTAAACCTTGCATGCTGAAATGCCACGTATACCGGTTAAGGAATGACTCGTTCCGTTTGTTGGCAACAGCAAGAGCCGGAGGGTAGGCAGATGGATCTTAACGCGCAAGTGTTAAGACAGATAAATGATAACCGCTTCTTCGGAAGTACAGAATCCGGCTTATAGGTTTGTAGTTTTATTTCTTTCCCAAATAACTTGTGATTTCCATACCAAGGGCAACAGACACATGAATGAGAAATCCACTGGTAATTTTCCCGGATCGAAGGGCTAGTACTCCCAATATTGTTCCACCAAAATAAGAACTGATGCATTCAGGAAGCGGCTTTCCGAAATGAATGGCACAATAAAAACTTGCCATGGTTAGAATGGCATGTTCTCCTAAGAATTGAAAAGCAGCTATTCCCAATAAACCGCGGAAGAATACCTCGATAATCAGGAAATCAAAACTGTAAAGGAGTTCAAAAAAAAGTAGTTGAACCTTAGATGCGCCTTGTTCTATTAAACTGCTCATTTTGGGGTACTGAGCTAGAAAGCCCGGTTGGAAACCGGCCCAAAAAAGCAATGGAATCATTATAAGCCAGCAAACCAGAATAATTCTCCAAGGAACATTTTTCCAGCTAAATCCAGGGATCCATCCTATGCCCCCCAGTTTTCTAAAAAACCAAACAGTAGTAACTAAGATAACGATGTCTTTCACGAGCCAATGAAACAAAGGTTTTTCCCATTGATGTGGTACAAATGATGGGAAATAGATCGTCCATTCACTATGATAAGGAATGGATTTGAATGAAAAGATCAGAACAGCCGTTATGAAAAAAAGATAGAAGTCCTTTGTAAGTGTAAGTTTATAATACTTTTTATGAATCAGAACAGAAACTCCATAGATCAAAGTAAAAATTCCCACGAAAAACAGCAGTTGCCAACCGAGCGACCATGCTAACATGGCTTTTGAAATTTTGAAGTAGAAATTCAAAAATACAGTGAATCCCACCCAAACACTATTCCATAGCAAAGCCCATGGATGCTGTACTTTAAAGAATTGAATGATGTGATGGAGGAAGGATTTCATGAAGCCAACATGCGTGAGTCGAAAGGTAATTATTTACCTTCAAAACTGGCTTTCATTTTATCGAGAAGCGAGGTTGAAATCATCTTTTCTGCGAGATGAATCATGTTTGAAAATGCTTTGGCATGAGAGATGCCATGACCAATGATAACAGGTTTGGCTACTCCTAGAACTGGCGTGCCACCATAGTTTTCATAATCGAAGCGATCGAAATATTCGTGTTCGATTTTCTTTTCCTGAGTGATGGCATGGAAGGATTCCAATAATTTCAGCACCACATTGCCGGTGAACCCGTCACAAATCATCACATCGGCTTTGTTTAATAATACATCCCGACCTTCTACATTTCCAACGAAATTGATTTCATTGTTTTCCTTCAATAGTGGGAAAGTAGTTTGAGCCAACACATTTCCTTTTCCCTCTTCTTCGCCTATATTCAAAAGCGCAACACGAGGGTTGTCAATTCCAAGGATGTTTTTTGCGTACAAAGAACCTAGAATCGCAGATTGATTCAAATGTTCAGGCTTGCAGTCGGCATTTAAACCAACATCAAGCAATAATCCGGTGCTACCATCTTCTTTTGGAATAACGGTAGAAATGGTGGGGCGTTGAACTCCTTCAATGGCTTTGATGCTAAATAAAGCACCAACCAACATCGCACCTGTATTACCGGCACTGATAAAGGCTTCTGCCTTACCTGAGGCCAGTAAGTGGTATCCAATGCCAATAGAGCTGTTAGGCTTTTCTTTGAGCGCTTTGGTGGGGTGTTCGTTGTAACCGATTACTTGAGGGGCATGAACGATTTTGTAAGCAGTAGGGGGGATTCCCTGTTCGTTCAATAAAGGTTGGAGGATGGCTTCATCACCTGTTAAAACAAGCATAGCCGGAGTTGATACCTGTGATAGATACAATTGAATACCTTTCACCGCTTCTAACGGTGCAAAGTCTCCTCCCATCATATCAATACAGATAATCATCTCCGGCGATGGCTTTATATTTAAAAGGCTTATTTAATTGGAGCGGTTTCCGCTACAACCTTCCCTTTGTAATATAATTTTCCTTCGCTAACGTGAGCGCGGTGACGAACGTGGATCTCACCAGTTGTGCTGTCTTTGCTTAAAGTAACTTTCACAGCTTTGTAGTGCGTTCTTCTTTTAGCACCTCTTTGTTGCGAATGTCTCCGTTTGGGATTTGGCATAACGTATAATTTAAACTTCTAAAAACAATTATTGTAAATCTTTGAACTTGTCTAACCCTTTCCACAGCGGATTCGATGGGGTGGCATTGCCTTCCATTTTCTTCAACATTTCCAAAACCTCTTTATTACAGAAAGGCCCGCCCATTTCGTCCTCCTTACACATTTTTTGTAAAGGGATGCTCAAGTTGATAAATTCATAAATCCATTCAGCCACATTAATGTGACTTTCACCTCTACCGATAAAATACACATCCGGGTCTTCTTCCTGCTCGTTCATCACTTCAGGGTCATCCACCATTTTTACAACAATGTTGAATTCGTCCCAAAGTTCAAGTGGAAATCCATTTCCACATCTGTCACATCCGGTTTCTAGTGTACCACCAACTTCAAATTTCAATAACATGAAGCCTACTTTCTTGTCGAGCGTTAACTTTACCTCCGCATCGCAATTTTTGAACTCCTGTTCTTGAAAATCTACAAAGAACTTATCGTTGATCTCGTAAGTGAATTCATGGATTCCGGGTTTCAATCCAACAAAAGCTATGTCAAACGCTCTCCGGGGATTCATTTCAGTCACTTTTTTAGAGTTTGCAAAGGTAGTGATAATGTCCTAATTATTAAGGTTCTGGATCAACTTTCTTTGAAAAGTTTTACCCCAACGGGGATTTCTTTGCAAGATGTTGATTATCAGAGAAAAATATTCCAATTTATTCCCTTTTGCCTTACTTTACCGTATTCAATACGCTGCCCCATTGTTTGAGCCAGGCAGAATAATCGGCTACCAATTTGCGACTTTCTTTGATGCAAATTGCTGTGGGACGTACATCATTATCGTCAATTTGGCCAAAAAGAGACCCCGCACGCGATAAAATGCTGTTCAAACCGGGTTGTTCCTTAGAGCCTGCTAACATCTCTTTAGTGGCAGTGAGTGAACTTGCTTTTTGAATTTTTGAAGCCCATTCCAATCCTGCTTTTCGAACTTGATACACCGAATCAGCCAATTGATATACCAATTGAAGATCCGCTTTCGATGTTTTAACTCTCGGATCGGGCTTCACTTCCACTATTCCTGTGCTTGAAACGCCGTCTGCTGTAAAAACAACTGTGTATTTGCCCGGTGCTACCAATGGGGAAGTTGGATCGGGGGCCGTATTGTGATACACTGCTCCAATCGGAAAACTCGCTTGAATGTTCAGTGGCTGTTTGCGCAAATCCCAAACCCATTGATGTGCACCCCGCTGAGTGCTTAGTATAGATTGTCGACGAATCCAATAGTCAGGAATATTCAGTCCTTGTATGCCATAAAAAGTATCATTACTTGAATAGGTTCTGATGACGCTTCCTTTGCCATCTTTGATTTCAATTTTAACTTCTTTCGCATTTGATGGTAAGTAATAATAGAGTTGAGCTCCGTCGGGAGGGTTCTCTCCGGCTGGCTCCTCTTGTGGATAAGGCGTATCGGTATACATACTCCAACGCACGCGGTATGCATACGAAGGCTTAAAGAATACAGGTTCGTTTGGCTTAATAGATGCCATATTCCGTAATGGAGTGATATCATCTAAAATGTAAAATCCACGACCATGTGTTCCCACAACCAGATCATGATCTTTGATAACCAAATCGCGAACGGATGTAGCGGGCATGTTTAAACGAAGCGATTCCCAGTGTTCTCCATCATCAAAGGAAACATATACGGCTCTTTCACTTCCGGCATACAGCAATCCTTTGGTAGTAGGATCTTCACGAACAACATTAATGGGATCGTTTGGCAAACCGTTTGTAATTTCTTTCCATGTTTTTCCTCCATCATGTGTTCTGAAAATATGAGGAAGTAGGTCGTCGCAGCGAATAGCATTGATGGCGGCATATGCAGTATTATTGTCGAAATGCCCCGCATCCATCAACGATACTTTTTGCCAAGAACTGATTTCAGGAGGTGTACAATTTGTCCATGTTTTTCCTCCGTTTCTAGTTAAATGAATCAACCCATCGTCTGTTCCAACCCAAATTGTATTGAGGTCGAAATTAGAAGGGGCTACTGTATAGATCACACCTCTGCGAGGCATGGTTTTCAACTTTTCAGATGTATAGATCCCCACTGAGGCTGGTACATCCCAGGTTTCTCGAGTTAGATCGGGACTAATTACTTCCCAATTTTGGCCTCCGTTCAAGGTTTTGAATAAAACGTTTCCGGCGAAATACAAGGTTTTATTGTCAACCGGAGAGAAGAGAACGGGAGCCGTTCTGATGAATCTGTATTTTCCTGAACGAATAGCTTCCGGCGCAATGTTTTGAACTTGTCCGGTTCTGCGATCGAAGCGGGTTATTTTACCTCCGTAAACTATGTTTGGATCCAATGGATCGGCGGCAATGTATCCGTATTCTTCAACGCCTACCGGATGCCAATCTTTAAAGGTAATGGCACCGTCATTGCCTCTAGACGCAACACTGGCTGATCCACTTTCTTGTTGACCCGACATTACATTATATGGAAAGCTATTGTCAGTGCTAACATGATAAAATTGAGCGGTAGACTGATTGTACCACGAAGAAAAGGTTTCTCCTCCGTTAACCGTAACAATGGCGCCTTGGTCGCTTACCAAGAGCATGATGTTCGAATTATTCGGATTAATCCAAATTCTATGGTAATCGTCGCCACCCGGTGCACCTCTGAAGGCCTCCCAGTTGTAGCCACCGTCTGCCGATTTCCAAGTCACCACATTGGCACTGTATACTAGATCGCGATTATTAGGATCCACTTTCAATTCTGCAAAATCGGCACCTCTTCCCCAAAAGCGTCCATCCTTAGTGAGACAATACCACGATTCTCCTGCGTCATCGCTTCTGTATACCCCGCCGTTATCACCTGCATCAACGGTTGCATACAGGCGGTTTGGGTCGCTGGGGCTAATCGTAAAACCGATTCTACCTAAACCCTCTGCAGGTGTGGGAAGCCCTTTTGTGAGGCGTTTCCATGTTTTACCTCCATCGAAGGATTTAAACATACCGCTATTAGGCCCATTCCATGCACCGTTTTCCCAAGGGCCTTGTCTACCGGCCCACATATCTGCATAAACAATATCCGGGTTTTTAGGATCTAGGGTAACTTGAATAGCGCCGGTATTTTCATCGATGTACAATACATGTTCCCATGTTTTTCCTCCATCGGTGGTTTTGAAAATACCTCTTTCTTTATTCGGACCATAGGGATGACCTAAACCGGCAACATAAACGATGTTTTCATTGGTGGGGTGAATGGCCAATCCACCAATTTGTAAAATATTAGAGAGCCCGAGATGTGTCCAGGTTTTGCCTGCATCAACAGATTTGTATACACCATCACCTACTGATAGATCGGGTCTTTGAATGCCTTCTCCACTTCCTACGTAGATAACTTTGGGGTTTGATGGCGATACCACGATATCGCCTATTGAACCGGTTGGTTGATCATCGAATATAGGATTCCAAGTTCTACCATAGTCAGTTGTTTTCCAAACGCCACCATTGTTGGCGCCGATATAAAACACATTGGGTTCGCTAGGAACACCAACGCCGCCAACGGTTCTCCCACCCCTATATGGGCCAATGCTTCTCCATTTTAATGAAGCATAATATTTAGCGAACTGACTGTAACTTGAGAAGCAAACAAGGAATACCAGTAACGTTAAAGTGAATTTTCTCATGTTGATGATTTTGGGTCACTAAAGTTATTGATTTAAATTATTGAATCTTGTTAGTTTTCTCCACTTGCCACAGCTTTCTTATTAAATTTGAGTATGCAGTTAAAATCGATTTTTAGACCTTTCCGATTGTTATGGGGTAGAACTTGGTTCCGTCAATTGTTTTGGGTTGGTTTTACTTTTGTACTCGTTCACGCTTTGATTATTACAGTATATGGATTGAATGACAATCAAGAATCGGCAGATGTTGCTATTGTATTGGGGAATCGCGTTTTTTCCGATGGAACGCTTGCCACTTGGACGGCAGGTAGGGTAGATGTTGCTTACGATCTTTATCAAAAGAAAAAAGTCAAATATATTTTTGTGAGTGGAGGTGTTGGCAAGGATGATCTATACCCTGAAGGAACAGGAATGAAAAAGTACTTATTGAAAAAAGGTGTGCCCGATTCAGCAATTATTGTAGACGATCAGGGAATCAATTCATTCCAAACCGCAGTCAATTTTTTGAGATGGAAAAAAGATCACCAATGCACTAGCGTGTACATTGTTTCCCAGTTTTACCATGCTGCTCGCTGCGAATTGGTATTTAAGAAGCTTGGTATAGCCGATACGATCTACCACGCTTCTTCAAAACTGTATTCTGTAAGAGATATTGATGGGGCTTTCAGAGAAGTTCCTGCATTTTACAAATACTTGATCTGGTATTAATTCATTTGAAGGGCAGGTAATCGATAATGCTGTCCGTCAATCACAAACAACTCATCAATTTCAATAGCGTCCCAATATTTATAGATCGGCGATTTCTTCAATCGCTGACTCACTTCTTGTTTCGATTCGGCACCCATGGTGATCCACAATCGTTGCGTTTCCATAGATACAACATATTGATCTACAATCCCCTTTTCGATGAGACTGTTAACATAAACACGATGTGAGGGAACGAGCGACATAAATTCGTCGTCCATTTCAAAATGCATTGTAACCTGAAATTTCTTCATGATAATCCTCCTCTCTTTCTTAATAACGTAATCTTTACCTCTTTGGTTGCACTGGAAATCACAATGTCCAGTTAACCAATTCATTTTTCCATTCTTCTCGATATGGGGTGGTTACTTTGATATAGTTATCGGTGTAGCCTTCCATCATACCGTTTTTGTTGTGAGATTCGAACAATACTTTTCGTTCTTGGCCAGCAAATTGCTGGTTGAAGTACTGTTGTTTCATATATGACAGGTTGCGCAATCGCTTGTTTCGGTCGTTTCTGATATTCACCGGAATTACAGGGGTAATTTCTAGTGCTTTTGTATGGTCGCGTTCTGAATAGGTGAATACGTGAAGATAAGTTACATCTAATTCATGTATAAACTGAAAAGTTTCTTCAAAATATTCTTCTGTTTCTCCCGGAAACCCTACTATTACATCTACACCAATGGCCGCATGCGGCATCAATTTCTTAATAAGTGCAACCCTTTCAGCATACAATTCTCTTTTATAACGGCGGCGCATTAATCCTAGGATTTTATTGCTTCCGCTTTGCAAAGGGATATGGAAATGTGGCATGAATTTATTGCTGTTTGCAACGAATGAAATGATATCGTTGGAAAGCAAATTGGGTTCTATTGAAGAAATTCGAAAGCGTTCTATTCCTTCTACTTTATCGAGTGCTTGAATTAGTTCAAAAAAACTTTCTTTTACATCAGCCCCTGCTAATTCCGGAGTGTAGGCACCAAAATCGCCCAAATTTACACCCGTGAGTACAATCTCTTTTACTCCGGAGGCTGCAATTTCACGAGCTTGTACAAGCACCTTTTCAATGGTATTGCTTCGGCTTTTTCCTCTAGCCATTGGAATGGTACAGAATGAGCAATTGTAATCACATCCATCTTGTACTTTTAAGAAGGTACGGGTTCTGTCGGCAAGTGAGAACGATGCATTGAATCCATCAACTTCATCAATTTCACAACTGTGTACTTTAGCTTGGGCAGATTTGGTAAGGTCTACCAAATGCTTGGTGATGTTGAACTTTTCGGCAGCGCCCAATACTAGATCTACCCCCGGAATTGAAGCTATTTCCGTTGGTTTAAGTTGCGCATAACAACCGGTAATTACAACAAAACTGTCGGGAGCTTTTCTTTGAATTCGACGTACCAGTTGACGACACTCTTTGTCGGCATTTTCAGTAACAGAGCAGGTATTAATCACATACACGTCGGCCAGATCATCGAACTCTCTTTTTTCAAAGCCATCGTTTTCCAATAATCTGGAAAGTGTTGATGTTTCTGAATAGTTGAGTTTGCAACCTAGCGTATGAAATGCCACTGTTCTTTTTTCCGTCATAACAAGCGCAAAGATAATACAAGTAGCGAAAAAAGGGGTATATTCGTTCTAATACATTGTAAATCATATGACTGTACTGATGCGGCGACTTTGGGTGTTTCTCGTTTTACTTAGTTTCTTCTTTGCGAGCTGTGAGCCAAAAGTAGGTAAGGAAGTACCCCAAAACAGGCCCTATACCATAAATGCCGCTTTAAAACTCACCAAACACGCGCGTTGTAGAATGGATTGTCGACATATTACAGCGTCTGAGATTCAAGCGGTTTTGGAAAAAGGTACCATTAATTGGAAGAAAAGCGAACCGAATGGCAAACCCGATCCTAAATATGCCGTTGAGGGTACTACAAGCGATGGTCAATTGGTACGGGTAATTGTTGCACCCAAACAAGAAGTAAATGTGATCATAACTGTTATTGATTTACAACAGGAATGGCAATGCGACTGTCATTAATACCTCACAAGTCGTTATTTTTGTTTTTTATACTTGCTGCATGCGTTGGATTCTGGCACCTCTTAAGATTGTTTATTTAGTTTGGGCGGCATTGACCTTTTTAATCATCATGCTTCTGGTTCTACCTTTTGTGGTAGTGGGGTCTCTTTTTGGTAAAATAAAAGGTGGGAATTTTATTTTTAGAATGTGTATGATTTGGGGTGACTGTTGGTTTTTCCTTATAGGCATTCGGCAAAAGAATATATACGAAGTGCCACATGACAAGAATGCACACTATATTTTCGTCGCAAATCATATTTCATACTTAGATGCTCCGATCATTGTAAAAGCAGTTAGGCAACCCATTCGAGTACTTGGGAAGATAGAAATGGGAAAGATCCCCATCTTCGGTTACATCTATAAACGAGCCATTGTAACAGTAGATCGATCGAGTGCTGAAAACAGAGCAAAAAGTGTTCGAGTTCTTAAATCTGTTATTAAAAAAGGGATTTCTATTTTTATTTTTCCGGAAGGAACCTTTAATGAACAACATACACCGCTTAAGTCATTTTTCGACGGCGCATTTAAGATAGCAATTGAAGCACAGGTGCCTATAAAACCCATACTTTTTTTAGATGCATACGATCGAATGAACTATAAATCTGTTTTTAGTTTAAGCCCAGGTAAGTGCAGGGCGGTTTATTTGGCACCCATATCTGTGGAAGGATATACCATGAAAGACTTAGATCGTTTGAAGCAAGAAGTTTACAAAGTCATGGAATTGAAACTTTTGGAATACAACGCAAGTTGGGTTCAAGAGTATCAAGTGAAAGAGAAGGAGGTGAACAATGCGAAATGAGTTTGTGGCAAAACAATTAGATGGACTGTTTGAATCACCTGCTTCTTCCTCTCATTATGCCGAAGTGATCATTCCTTTGGCTGTTCCTAAAAACTATACTTGGTCAATACCCGCGCATTTGTTAGATCGAGTTCAACCTGGAGTAAGAGTAGAAGTGATATTTGGAAAGAATAAAAAATATGCCGGGTTAATAAAGCAGGTGCATCAGCAAAAACCTGAATTCATCGAAACAAAAGATATCTTGAATGTTTTAGACCAAGAGCCTGTTTTATTTGATGAACAATTGAAACTTTGGGAATGGATCGGCAACTACTACATGTGCAGCGAAGGGGAGGTGATGATAGCTGCCTTGCCCTCTCATTTCAAATTAAGCTCTGAAACCGTTGTAGTTTTCAATGAAGAATTTGGTGATGATTTTACCATGCTAGAGCATGATGAATATTTAGTGGCTGAAGCCCTTCATATTAAAAAAGAACTCAAGCTTACCGAGGTTCAACAAATTCTGGATGCGAATCATGTATATCCTGTTATTAAGTCAATTATTGAAAAAGGAGTTTGCCATGTTTGGGAGGAATTGAGAGAACAGTATGTTCCCAAAAAAGAATCCTATGTGCAGTTGAATCCTGCTTACGACAACGAATCCAAACTAGAAGAATTATTGAACAGTTGGTCTAGAGCTCCAAAGCAGTTGTCGCTTCTTTTAAGCTATTTGCATCTTTCCAAAACGGAGGGGGAAGTTGTAAAGTCAGAGTTGTTGAAGAAGAGTGATTCCACTGATGCACAATTGAAGGGATTGATTGAGAAATGTATTTTACGTGTTGAAAAGCGTCAGATCGATCGAATTAAGTACTTGCCAAGAGAAGTAACCATCAATTTTGAATTAACTGACGCTCAGAGCAAAGCATTCACTGAAGTTAAAGCCTGTTTGGATAGCAAAAATGTTTGTTTACTTCATGGTGTAACAAGTAGTGGAAAAACTCAAGTATACATAAAGTTGATTGAGGAGTTTATTCGCGAGGGAAAACAGGTCTTGTATTTGTTACCCGAGATTGCACTTACTTCGCAGATCATCAGAAGACTTCAACAGCATTTTGGTGGGTATATTGGAATTTATCACAGTAAGTTCAACCCAAATGAACGCGTTGAAATCTGGAATAAGATCAAATCAGGTTCCCTTAAAATTATATTGGCGGCAAGGTCGGGTTTGTTTTTACCGTTTCAAGAATTAGGATTGATTGTTGTTGATGAAGAGCACGATGCTTCATTTAAGCAGCAAGACCCTGCGCCGCGCTACCACGCAAGAGACGCAGCCATCTATTACGCCGGTTTATTCAAAGCCAAAGTGTTGTTGGGTAGTGCTACTCCTTCTGTTGAAACCTATTACAATGCTCATTCAGGGAAATATGGGTATGTGGCTTTGGAGGAACGATTCGGTGGCATTCAGATGCCGGCAATTGGATTGATTGATACCAAACTAATCAAGAAGGCGGATCGCGAAAAAAGTATCATTAGTCCACCATTACAAGAAGCCATTACCCAAGCCTTGCTAAAAGGCGAGCAGGTAATCCTCTTCCAGAACCGCAGGGGGTATGTGCCTTATCAAATTTGTGAAGTATGTGGTTGGATTCCACATTGTAAGCACTGCGATGTAACACTTACATTTCATAAAATAACACATAAACTGCATTGTCATTACTGTGGAACAGTTTATCCACCAATAAATAGGTGCATGGCTTGTGGAAGTGATTCTTTTATACAAAAGAATTTTGGTACGGAGAAAATTGAAGAACAATTGGAAGAGATATTTCCAAAGGCGAAAATTGCCAGAATGGATATCGACAGCGTTCGGGGTAAGCAAGCGCACGATGCTTTGATTCAACAATTTGAAAATAGAAGAATAGATATTCTAGTTGGAACTCAAATGGTGGTAAAGGGGCTCGATTTTGAACATGTTAGCCTAGTAGGCATTCTAGACGCAGATAGTATCTTGAGTTTTGCCGATTTTCGAGTAAACGAGCGTGCATATCAATTGATGGAACAAGTGAGTGGAAGGGCAGGACGAAAGAATGCGCAAGGCAAAGTATTGATTCAAGTTGCAAATACACAGCATCCTGTATTACAATTTGTACAACAACATCGGTACGATCTTTTCTTTGCTAATGAAATGATAGGAAGACGTCAATTTTTGTATCCTCCTTTTTCGCGGTTTATAAAGATCATTTTCAAGCATCGGCATAAAGAAACAGTAGCCGCAGGTGCGCTTAGTTTCGCACAGCAGTTAAAAAGAGAATTTGGTGGATTTTTGGTAGGCCCTGCCGAGCCTGTTATCAACCGTATTCGGAATCAATATTTGATGGAGCTGAGTTTGAAACTTCCTAAAGAACCCGGAATTATGCAGCGATGCAAACAAGCCCTTGCTTACATGGTTGCACAAGTTCATCAAGACAAGCGCTTCAAAGCAATGATAGTGCATATTGACGTGGACGCCATTTAGCCTACCTTACTTAAATTAAGGATTTCTTTGTGCCAGTGATAATGAATGCCATTGGTTGGATATTTCCCCAATTGAAGCATACACGCGGCAACATCAGAACCTTGTATGGGTTTGTAACGATCCGGTAGCAGGAAGGAAATGAGAGGCATAATAAACTGAGCAATCCTTTCTCCGGTTCTTTTTTCAGCTCTGTTTCCCATTAAAAGGGAAGGTTGAAGAATATGAAAGCTCTTTAACTGAACGGTTTTTAACGCTTGTTCTGTTTCGCCTTTCAGTTTGCTATAAAAATTGCCTGATTGTGCATTGGCCCCAACAGCAGACACGAGTATAAATGCTGACGTGTCTTTCGCTGCACCAATTTCCGCTGTTAATAACGGGATATCATAATCCACTTTTCTATAGGCTTCCAAGTTGCCTTTCACATTTTTCATGGTTGTGCCAATGGCGCAGCAAATAGGGGTTTGGTGAGGAATGGCTGCACTTACTTGGTCTCTATTTGAAAAATCCACTACTATCTGCTTCAACTTAGGGTTTTGAATGGGCAGTTCTTTTCGAACCAAAATGGTTACGAGATGGATGGATTCATCAGCCAATGCCTTGTTCAAAAGGTGTTGACCAATGAATCCACTTGCTCCTATTATTACAATTTCTGTATTCATTATAGTTTCTCTAATACCAATACTATTTTATTGAAATCAGCTGCGGCATTGATAATGCGCTTATAGTCTTCATAAATGGAAACCGGATAGTACAGTAAGCGGTAATCTTCGGTGATTCTAATTTTCAATTTATTTCCTTCAAGTTTATAGTCACTCACAAAACCCATGGTTTGTTTACCATTGTCGAGGTACACGTGATTGATCTTCAGATCTTCAGGATTTTTCAGTTTGTAGCCTTCCGGAACCTTGAATTCAATAGTTCTGTCGAGAATGTGTCCATAGTCCAACTCCATAGGAAATTGGCGAGGCTTTTCCTGGTACATTTCAACCTGAGGACCGATGATCTCACCAATTTTTACTAGAATTTTATCTCCAGCACGTTCCATCAGTTCATTAGCACGTACTGATGCAGAAAGTACAAATGGCTTATTATCTGGATAGGACTCAAAATCTGCATTTTCAAGTTTTGAGCTTACGATGTTTTCCGATTTAGTCCCGAATTTCACCATTTCTTTTAGAATATTTCTTTGTTCCTCAGCGGAAGTAAAGGTGAATGTGGCTCGATAAATGGCAGAAGTATAGCCGGTGTAAATTTGTTTGATATCAATAAGTAAGCTGTCTTTTACCGGATCGATGGTAACACTTGCTTCAATATTATTTAATGTTGAAGTGTAGTCTTCTAATGGAATCGGTTTTACTTCACCAACTGCTGTATTGAAGCTGCCTATTGTAGTTGACTTACAGAAAAGGCCATTGGTTCCGCCCCAGTCTGGACGAATCCATGGAAAGCGGTATTCCAAAGCAGTAGGAGCCATGAATTTCTTCAGATTGGGGAAGTAGAATAGTGTATTCTCAGCGTTGCTCCAGTTCTCAAAAGATTTGTCTAGTGTAAAAGTTGAGCGATCACCTGTTAACACAAAATTGTAGCTAATGCCTAGGCGGCTGAAAATTCCAGCGTACAATCGAATAATTCCTCCATGACTTGCGATCTTATTCTTCAGGATTTTTTCTATGTTTTCAAAGTCTTGACCGTCTATATCCTCTCCCGTTCGAATGTTCTTCTTGATATATTGTTCAACCGCCACTATTTTATCTCTCTCTGAATTATACGCATCAAATTTATTCTTATCGATGAAGTCGCCGATTCGTTTAAAATCTTTGTCAGAAATCTGATTATAAATATCAAAAACACGTTTAGCGAGTTCATTCCAGGTAAACAATCGTTCACTGGTACTTCTCGATGCATTGTACGATAGCTTGTATTCTATACGTTGAAGGTTACTTCTGTAATTGCTGTATTTTTCATTCTCAGCGCCTACAATATTTTGTTGTTTGAAGCGAACAATTCTTCTTTCAGCGTCGGAAGTATCGAGTGATTGGGTAATAGTTGAGATATTGAACACTTTAGGCTCGAATATCAAGCGTTTAGGGCCAATAATTTCAACATTTGATTCTACAACCGGAATGGATTCCTGAATAATTTCTTTCATGAAGAAACTTGCCGATCGTTTGTAGGTATAATAGTATTCTACTTCACTTCCTTTTACTAAACCTTCGATGGCAAAAATCTTATACATATTGCCTTCATCGTCTTTATAATCTTTGATATCATTTCTATCAAGATTTACGATTTTCCCATCCGGTTGAATGGAGCGAGCTTTGATATCCAAAATATCATTACTATTAGCCACTCCAAGGTAGATTTTATTGTAAGATTCAATACCCTTATCGTCTAGTACTTTTACAATACGATGCAGTGTTTTAAATCCAACCAGTCCATCCTTCTCGTCGTAATACTCCATTCTTCTTAGATCATAAAGAACTACAGCCGATTCATTCTGAAATTGTTTGTCGAGCGTGTGCAGTTTCGGTTTATCCTCCCAAGTTTCTAACACTATTTTTTGTGCATTTGAAAAAAGACTGCTTAAAAGGAGTAGGGGAGTGAACAGTATCTTGTTCATAACTAAAGATTACTTTTTTGAAAGGTTTATGGTTTCTTTATAAAGAGGGAACAGTTCTTCAAGTACTTTATTCCAAGCCTGGAACTTGTCGGGTTGCAACATCATGTGATCGTTTTCAAATATTTGAGTCATGATCACTTGATTGTTTTTCTGCTCATATTGAATCGAAAACCCCCAAACATCGTTTTTGTATGTTTTGCTCTTGGGTAGGTAACTCACTTTGTATCCATCCGGGATGTCTAAAATGGTTACGTATTTCCGAGTTGATAAATGGGAGAACTCGATAGGTGTTTTCCTTTTGGGATAGTCAATTTCCTGATGTTCATAGAACTTGAATAAGTTCAGATTCAAAAAGATATCACTGCTTATTTTTTTGGCATAGTCTTGTAAGAGAAATTCGCCATTGAAATGTACTTTTTCTCTCGAGCTTAAATCGGGGTAATCGTATTTTTCGAGCTTGAATTTATTTGAACCTCTATTAAAGAGCTTTTTAAAGAAATCTTCCCGATCTTTTTCAGTTACATAATTCAAAGTACTGTGCATGTCGATAGAGTAGTAGCCGGTTAAATCCATGGATACTTTACCTTTTAGACCTTGTTCTGTAAAGCTCAAATGAGTAGTATCTGCAACGGTATTTATTGTTTTTGGAACAACAGGAACTCTCTCAATTTTATAGTTTTTTTCATCAATTCCAATAAAGGCTTGTTTTCCTTGAATGTGTTCGGAAGGGATTCCAAATATACAAGAGGGGTCTGTTCCATCCAGAAAGATGTACTTATCATTGAGTTTAATTGTACAGATCATGTGATTGTCTACGATGGGCAGAGCTACATCTGTATAGTCATAGGGAATGGCTCTTGTGCCTATCCAAGTGTAGTAAGCAGGAACTTGGGCATAGTTTAGCATAACTGTTAGAATGCTACTCATGTCCTTACAGTCGCCAAATCGGCGATTACAAACCAGAGCAGCTTCTCTTGGAATGAATCCTTCCATGCCATTTTCAAAAGCTACATATTTGATGTGTTCCTGTACCCATCTGTAGATAACTCTCGCTTTTTGTTCTTGATTGCTTATACCTTTGGTAAGCGAATCTACAATGGATTTGATTTCAGGGGTGACTGTTTTATTGATCTCCTTAACATGAGAATAATTCAGTCTATTTAAATCATCAGTAGTTCCTAGGTAGGGCAGTTTTTCCCCTGATTCTCCCTCGTAACTTTCGATATAGAAAATAACATGTGTTGCATAATATGCATTGTCGGGTGCATCACCGTAGCTTTTTTCAGCTTCCAGATTTTGAACTTTGAAGGAATAGGTGGTTTCTCCTCTTCTCGTTTCCTCAGTGAATTGAACTTTCTCTTTGTCCAAACCCTTGATGATGTACTTTATCGAAATTGATTTAGGAAAAGAGATTTTCAGTTCTGAATAAACCACTGGGATTCGTCGTGTAAAATAAAAAGGTGAAAGCAGTTTGGGGTCTTTGTGAACTGTTTCCATTTCTAAAGTACCAACAGCACCAAGGCCAAGACCCGGGAAGTCAAAGTTGGTTTCTTTTACATCGTCATAGAAAACACTGCTAGAACGATTGTCGCTTGTTTTAAAATTAGTCACTTTTATTTTCTTACCATCTGCCGTTTTGGTATAGGCATTGAAAGAGGTAATTTGGTGAAAACTGCTTTGAGCAAAACCATACCTACTTAAATATGCAGGGGCATTTGCCGTTAAGTAGATTAATTGTTGGACATCGTTGCTTTCAACCGCAGGCTGTCCATTTTTCAACGAGATATGGTAATGCTGGGAACTGTTTAAAACAGCCATTTCCTCTCCGGGAAATTTGGCCAGTATTTCTTCTGCTTTTTGTGAATAGCCCTTGTTGAATGTTAGTATGAGTGTTGCTAGTGCAAAAATTTTCTTCATCATTTTGTAACTGATATTAGTTCTCCATAATAATAAGTTCTTACTTCTTTCACTTTTCCATTATCGTCGTAAAAAGTATTCTTGCCATGTAGATTATCGTTATAATAAAATCCTTCTTCAATTTTAACCCCTTTGCTGTTGAAAAGAGCATAAGGGCCATTGTAGTTATCAAGTACTGATGTGTATTGAGACTTTAGTTGACCGTTAGGATGGTATTCTTTTACCAGGCCTTCACTCAAGCTGTACACTTCATTGCTTTCGAAAGAAACCTGCCCATTTGGATAATAGGTCTTATTGGCTCCAATCAGTTTGCCGTCCTTATACTCAAACGAGGCTGAAATCTTGCCATTTGGATAGTAGGTTGTGATTTTTGCAGATCCAAAAGGAATTGGAATTTCGGGAAGTAGTTTATTGTTCTTATCCAAGTAGCTGTACGAAACCGGAATTGAGTTTTCGTATTTTATTTGGTAGATCAATACGCCTGTACTGTCAAATTTCTTTGTCCATCCCGTTTTTTCATCATCCTTAAAGCTTAACGATTGCTCGATCTTACCATTGTCATGGTAGTAAATTCGTTCTCCATTCAGTTCGCCGTTCTCATATTTTTCTGTGAAATTGATTTTGCCATTAGGCTTATAGTAAGTCCATGTTCCGATTTTGTCTCCCATTTTGTACTTTCCATCAACCGATTTTTTATTGCCGAAGGAATAGCGAACATATGTACTATCTAGTAGGCCATTCTTATAGATAAGCTTCAATTCCGGGCTACCATCGAAATAGTAGAAGTTATAGTTTCCGTTGAAGTTTCCTTTATCATAAGTTGCTTCAATTGCAAGTTTACCATTGAAATGCAAGGCTTGGTACTTTCCGTCTAATGTTTTAAAGTCGTTTACAATGAGCACCTTGCCCGTAGTATCGTATTGAATTTCTTTGCGGATCCAGCCGTACTCATTTAGTTTTTCGGACTTTACTTTGCCGTTAGGCCAGTACTCTGTTTTCCAACCATGTAAATCGCCTTCGTAGAAGTGCGTGTTCGATTCAAGGTTGCCCATTTCATCGTATTTCAACCATTCCCCTTCTTGTTCGCCTGCAATATTCCATCCGGTTTCGGAAAGTTTACCATTAATATAGTATCGATTATTCGCACCTTCTTGTTTACTCTCATGGTAATTGATTTCAGCACTAACGGTGCCATTGGGATGGTAGCCTATCGTAGTGCCTTCCAGGTATCCTTTTATATAAGTGCTTTTTTCCATTATTGCGCCCGACTTAAAATAGAAGGTTTCCGGACCATCGGCATCTCCTTTGTCGTTATAGGTTTGTTCAACTTTTTTTGCCCCATCTGGATGAAATACAGGTAAAGTATATTTTCTTCCTCTCAAGTCTACACTGCTAATTTGCTTTCCGGCTTTGTCGAATTGTGTGGCCTTTCTTAATTTATTTTTTTCGTATTCATAAACGGCGTATTGCTTTCCATCGATATCATAAAAGATACTTTGACCTTCAGTTTTGCCGGCTTTATACAATTGTTTTGAACTAAGAGTTCCATCGTCGTAGTATTCAAGATATTCACCATCAAGTTCTCCGGCAACATAGTTCTCCACTGTTTTCAAAGCACCGTTTTTGTGGTAACGTTTCCATTTTCCATCTTGTTTGCCATCTTTATAAGCACCTTCAAAGGCTAACTTCTTGTTATTATGATAACCTTTGATATATCCTTGTAAATCACCATTTACGTATTGGGCTTTGTATTCTAGTTCCCCGTTTTGATGGTAACTTACATATTCACCATTGAGGCTGTCCATTTTGTAGTTTTCAATGTACTCAACCATTTTATTCTTGTAGTAAATGGTTTTGGTTCCGTCTAGCTTTCCATTTTTATAATTAGCGATCGTTCTTGGAGCGCCTGAAAGAAAGTATGTATATTCTGTACCTTCTTTTTCATCATTGTTGAAGTTCATTTTTGATGACACATTGCCATTTTCAAAATAAACGATCGCCGGCCCTGAAACTTTTCCATTGGAATAGTTTTCTACCGCTCGTTTCGCACCGGTGAAATAGAAATATGTCCACTCACCTTCACGTTCACCATTATCGTTGTATTTGCCTCTGCTTCTAATATTTCCTGGACTGTAATAGAATTCCCAGGCGCCTTTGTATTTTTCTCCGTTTTCGGTATAGTAACCTTTACCAGTTAGTTTACCCTCTTCGAATGTATAGTAGAAAGAAGGATTCTCTCGGTCTTTTACCTTTAAGGCACGAGTGGTTTTTATGCTGGTTAGATATGCAACGATATCGTTTACCATGGCTTCCGACTCTTTTTTATTTTTCTTGTTATAAGATTGAATTACTTCAATGTTAATGTTCGAAAAAATATGGTAGATGAATGGTTCAAATTTCTTACTATCGAACAATTGTCTAAAAAGAGGGATATAGTAGTGCATCCAAAAATCGTCATCGTCTGGATTGTACTCTGCTTTTTCCATGAGTACTTGAATTTGACGCGATATGGGGTCGTCTAATTTGATTAAGGGTTTGTAATTTTTGTCTAGGGCTATCTTGGAAAGCAATATCTGCTCCAATAACTGAAAGTTGTCAGTTGGGCCTTCTGTTCTTTTTGCAATTAGTTCTGCCACTTCATCATTGCTTTTTGCCACCATATTCAAACCATTGATCGCATTCTGTTGAAACCTGCCGGAGGGATTCATCATGAGATAAGCAATATTGCTGATAAAGGATTGAACTATTTTCCCTTGCTTTAACGCACAATATCCAAGCAGGTAATGCGAGCTGGTGCTATAAGGATCCATTAAAATGTTTTCTTTTAGAATGGATTCGGCTTCTTTAATTCGATCAAGTTTGATCAGGGTGGTCGCTTTGTTCAGTCTTAATTGTGAATAGGCAGGATATTTCGCAATTGCTGAATCATAAATTCTAAGTGCTCTTTGTGAATCGCCCAGATCGTCAATCAAACTTCCGTAGTTATTGTAGAAATCAGGTTCTCTTTCTCTTTCGGTTTCGAGTGAGAGTCCTAGTTCATACATTTTTTTGGCTTCTGTAAAATTCGAATCAGCGTTATAACTGAGCCCCAATTCATAAATAGCCCAAACATAGTTGGTGTCACTCTTTGACACTTGCTTATACAAGGCAATTGCTTCCTTATACTTTCCGTCATTGTGAAGTTCGATACCTTTTTGAATAAGGTCTAAAGAAGCAGGATGTTCTTTTTTGGGTTCTTGCGCGAAAAGCGACAAAGTACAAAGCCCCAAAAGGATAGTTAGGTTAATTTTCAAGTTCATAAAAATTGATCAATGTGAATGAGTTAAATTAGTGATTATTTTATTAATTTCTAGCGATTTAGCCATTATTTTGAGCTATTATTGTTCAGTAAAAACACCTAATTATGATGATTCAGGAAGGAGTTTCGTTGCTTCCTTACAATACTTTTAAGATTGAGACTTCCGCCCGGTATTTTTCCATACTCAGTTCTGTTTCAGATTTGAGCATTCTTCATACTAGGGTTCCTTTACTTGTTTTAGGTGGGGGAAGTAATATGTTGTTTACAAAAGATTTTGATGGTTGGGTAATCAAAAATGAGTTGAAGGGTATTGAAGTGATACTAGAAAATGCTGATTATGTGTTAGTTAGGGTAGGCGCAGGGGTTGTTTGGCATGAGTGGGTATTACATTCGATTGAAAATGGATGGGGAGGGTTGGAAAATTTGTCTCTTATTCCCGGGTCGGTAGGAGCAGCACCAATTCAGAATATTGGCGCTTATGGGGTAGAGTTAGTTCAAACTTTTCATGCTCTTGAAGCCTATCATATTGCTTCTAAAGAAGTACATCATTTTTCTAAAGACGATTGTAAATTCGGATATAGAGAGAGTGTTTTCAAGGGTGCCTTGAGGGGGCAATACATTATTATGAATGTTCAATTCAAGCTTTCTAAAAAACCTGACATTAACATTGGTTATGGAGCGATACAGCAAGAGTTAGATAAGATGGGTGTGGTAGAACCCAAAATTAAAGATGTTTCTGACGCCGTAATTCGAATACGTCAAAGTAAACTTCCCGATCCTAACCAAATTGGCAATGCGGGAAGCTTTTTCAAAAACCCGTCTGTATCTACTGAGTTCGCCAACAAGTTGAAGGTAGCTTATCCTGGTTTGGTAAGCTATTCAAATATAGACGGATCAGTTAAGTTAGCCGCCGGATGGCTTATTGAGCAATGCGGATGGAAAGGCGTTAGGAGAGGCGATGCCGGCTGTCATGAGAAGCAAGCGCTGGTTCTTGTTAATTTCGGAAAGGCCCGCGGTGCCGAAATTTTAGCATTGAGTAATGAGATCATTCAATCTGTTCAAGATAAATTTGGAGTTCATCTAGAACGTGAAGTGAATATTATTTAAAAAGGAGCCTTTAAGGCTCCTTTTACTTTATTCTTCGTCATCTTCGATCGATGGACCTAAATTGATCATGCTTCCCATTAAATCTTTGAACTCTATTTTACCATCAATGGCCTTCTTGCTAATAACTGAATAAGAAGCCAATCCGTGTAATACAAATTCCATTAATAAAGCCGCTTCAAAATCATTGGCATGTTTATAGTATTTTTTTACCAAAGCGTGCAATCCGTCAACTTTATAAAGCTCTTGCAGTTTGAATGCATCAGTAAAGTCAACACTTAATTCCAACAAGTTGCCTCTGTCAAACCATGCTTGGATGGCTTTGTAAGGGTTCTCCGGCGCAGGTTGTTGACTATTTTGACGACGTTTCTTATACCCATCAGGGCTCGGGAAATAAGTGGTAAACTGAGTGCGAATGGCTTTGTCTAACAAATTCATCGCCACTTGAAATGGACCTTCTTGCTCACCTTCGTAAACCAACTCTATTTTACCGGTGATCGCTGGAATAATTCCTTGCAGATCACTGATCCATATCTGCGTTTTTTCTTCTTTATTGATAATACCACGACGCTCGGCGGAACTCCATGCATTCTCATAAGCTGAAATACTCAATCGCGCTGAAACACCGCTTTTTTTATCTACATATTCATTGTTTCTTGCTTCGAATGCGATCTGTTCAATAAGGCGTTTGATCAAATCACTTACTGAAACCTTTTTAGCCTGCGTTTCATGAATGGCCGCTTCCTGTTCGGTTATTGTTAAAGCAGTTTCGATTGATTTTGGGTAATGGGTTAAAATCTGACTTTGAATTCGGTCTTTCAAAGGAGTAACGATGGACCCTCTATTGGTATAATCTTCCGGATTTGCAGTAAATACAAATAAGATATCGAGCGGCATTCTTAACTTAAATCCACGGATTTGAATATCTCCTTCTTCTAAAATATTAAAGAGCGAGACTTGAATTCTTGCTTGCAAATCAGGGATTTCGTTTATTACAAAAATGCATCGATTGCTTCTTGGAATGATTCCGTAATGCAAAACTCCTTCATCAGAAAAGCTAAGTTTCAAGTTTGCGGCTTTAATTGGATCAATGTCGCCAATTAAATCGGCCACGCTTACGTCAGGAGTTGCCAATTTTTCGCCATAACGCTGCGAACGGTGCAACCACTCAATGGGGGTGTCTTCTCCTTTATGGAGGATCACTTCTCTTGCATATTTAGAAATTGGTTCAAAAGGATCGTCGTTTATTTCAGACCCTGCTACCACCGGAATGTATTCGTCTAAAAGGTGCGTCATCATTCGAGCCATCCTGGTTTTTGCTTGACCCCTGAGCCCTAAGAACAACATATTATGCCTTGATAGAATAGCTCTTTCAACATCCGGAATTACAGTATCTTCATAACCAACAATACCTGGAAAAGTGGTTTCTCCGGCTTGTAGTTTTTTTATTAGGTTTCTGCGGATCTCTTCTTTAATAGAAACAGGTTGGTATCCACTCGCTTTCAAAGCACCTAAGGTGCTAATACTTGGTTTCGACATTCTTTAATTTTATAGGTACTGTTTAGTATAATGTTTTTTTCTTTCCGCTTTCGAAGTCTTTGAAAATGAAAGAGCCCAGTTTGTCGAGGCTTGCAAAAAACGCCTTTCCATTGTTAGTTTCAGTAAACTCCTGAACAAATCTTTGCAAATAGGGATCCGTAGCAATCATGAAGGTAGTAATAGGTATTTTCAATTTTTTACACTGGGCCGCTAAATTCAAACAACGATTGGTGATTTTTCGATCCAAGCCAAATGCGTTTTTATAATAGCGTTTTCCTTCTTTTAAGCAAGTAGGCTTTCCATCGGTAATCATGAAAATTTGTTTGTTGGGATTCCTTCTTCTTCTGAGCAGATCCATGGCCAATTCAAGTCCCGCCACGGTATTGGTGTGAAAAGGGCCTACTTCTAAATAGGGGAGATCCTTGATTGCAACGGGCCAGGCATCATTTCCAAACACTACTATGTCTAAAGTATCTTTTGGATATTTTGTAGTGATCATTTCGCTCAATGCCATTGCTACTTTCTTTGCCGGCGTTATACGGTCTTCTCCGTATAGGATCATTGAGTGTGAAATGTCGATCATCAAAACCGTAGAGGTTTGCGTTTTAAAATCCGTTTCGCGGATCGCCAGATCTTCCTCATTCATTCTAAAAGAGTCGATTCCGTGGTTAATTTGAGCATTCATAATGGAACTGGTAAAGTCAATCTGCTCCAACATGTCACCAAAACGGAATGGCCTGGTTTCAGGGTTAATTTCATCACCTTGTCCGGGCTTAAAAGTTCTATGATCACCCGATTTCGTTTTGCGAAGTTTGCCAAAAATCTCTTCTAGCGATTTCTTTCGAATGCCTTGTTCTGTTTTTGGAGTTATTTTAAAGCTACCGTTGTGGTCGTCTTCTTTTAGGTAGCCATTTTGCTTTAAATCTTCAATAAAATCCCCCATTCCATACTCGCTATTCGTAAGCTCATATTGTTTGTCGAGTTGGTTCATCCACTGCAAAGCTTCAGATGCATCTCCGTTGGTATAGGAGAGTAACTCCATGAACAAATCCAATAACTGCTCGAATTTTGACTTTTCGGAGCTATTGGGGTCATAACCGGTAAACAAAAATCCTCTCATGTCCTGTAATTTCGTCTATTCTAAATAATAAAAAAAATCCCGGAAAGTTCATTTCCGGGATTTACTATTTAAGGAAGATTTTAGTTTTTGGGAGTATCGGGAATTTTTAGCTCGGAAGGGGCTTTTTCAACCGTACTTTTACTGCCTTTGAATTGCTTTTCCCAGTCGGCAATTTGTCTTAACATATCAAAACAAGAAGCAATGTCCTGAACATAATTTTCCTGTTTATCATTTAAGCCATTTGCTTTTTGATTCAGGTACTGGTAAGCTTGAAGGCCCAATTCATTGGTATCCATACCCGGATCACCCAACGATTTGTAGAATACCATTTGTTGTTCCAGATCTCTCTTCACAGATGCATTTACCTTTTCCGCCAATTTGGTATCTCCGCTTTGGTAAGCGGCCAAAAGGAAGGTCATGGTAATTCTATTGTGCATGTTGCCACGATTGGAAGTCATGCCATAAGGGATGTTCTTCTCATTCACCATTTGGTCGTATTTGTTAAGGATTTTACGAGCCGAATCTTTCATGCCATTGTTTGCCAAACTAAGGGCTACAAATGCATGTGTAGAGCGAATACTGCTTAAGTGGCGACGGTTCTCTTCGTCGTAATAAACACCGTTCTTATCAGCATTTCCGTACGCAAATTTCTCCATAATGTTTTTATAGGCCACGTTACGTTCTACATTGGTATTTTCAACAGGAACCAAGCGATAACTCATTCCTTCAAGACGTGTGTATTTGTCCAATCCTAATTCTTCCAATTCTTGGGTTGAAGTAAAGTAAATAGGACGTTTCCAATTGTTAGCAGCAATCAAAGCTAGAATGGCTAGGTCATTCTTTTGAATGAAGCTCTTCTTGATATCTAATTTCAACTCTGACACAATGCTGTCTTCCGGATTGAAACTCATCGACTTTCTAACTTCTTCTACATTCACAGGTACTGATACCTTTGATACAGGGAAGGTATTCAATGATTCGCCATCTCCGATAGGCACCATGTATTTTGGATCATCACTACCTGTTACGGTTTTCAATATCGTATACAAATCGTAATACTTGTTCTGATCGAAATAAGAGATCGGATTATTTGGAATTTTATAGCGACTCAAATAGTTAGCTGAAAAAACGGCGTCTCTTTTTGTTCCTTCAATTTGGTTTTCTGTGAAAATAACATCAGCAGGTGCACTTTCATTTACTCGATAGCGCAATTGATTCATGTACCAATCAGTTGCTAGCAAACTATAGTTCATCACACGGAGATCCAAACGGTTTCCAGCAACTTCCTGAGTGTACCAAAGCGGGTAGGTATCGTTGTCGCCAAATGAAATTACAATAGCGTCTTTTGCACAACTTTCCAGATAGTCTTTACCCAAGTCATATGCAAGGGTTTTTTGACTACGGTCGTGGTCGTCCCATTCTTGGCTTGCCATCAGAACCGGAACTGCCAACAATGAAACTGCAAATGCAGCATAGTTACCGGTAGTTTGGCTCTTAAGTAAGGAGGCGAGTTTGTCTTTCAACCAAAGGGCACCCAAGCCAATCCAAATTGCAAATGCATAGAAAGATCCTACGTAAGCGTAATCGCGTTCACGAGGTTGGTAACCTGATTGATTCAAATAGATCACAATGGCAAAACCTGTGAAGAAGAAAAGCATGAACGAAACGATAAAGTCTCGATTGGTTCTCTTGAATTGATGGATGAACCCGATGATACCAAAGATAAGCGGCAAGAAGAAAAGCTTATTGTTGGCCTTATTGAGCTTACCGGCAGTTTCCGGTAATACATCCGGAGTGGCAGTTCCGAATAGACCATCGATAAAGTTGATACCACTAGCCCAGTTACCATCGCGATTATTTCCGAACCCTTGCAAATCGTTTTGTTTACCCGCAAAGTTCCACATGAAGTATCGGAAATACATCCATCTAAACTGATAATCCATGAAGTAACGAATGTTGTTAGCGAAACCGGGCTGTTCGCCGGCGCTCAGTCCACCAAAATTGCGATAAACATACTCTTGGTTTCTTTCATTCCCGTTATCGTACATACGAGGGAATAAGCGAGGACCAATTTTTGCAGCATCCCAATCGGGGTGTTGACTCATGATTTCTTCAACATCATTGTCAGACGGTTTTGCGCTGAAATCTTGTTTTTTCATTTCACCGCTCGCGATGTATTCATCTTTTCCTTTGATGTACTGTGTACCCACAGAAACGGAGGGGGCACGGTACGTGAAATCAGGACCATATAGGATGGGCCAATCTCCATATTGATCACGACTTAAGTAACCTACCAAACTCACAGGATTGTCTACATTGTACATATCCACTGAGGGATTTGCCGAAGAACGAATCAATGTTGTGAAATAGGTTGAATAACCCATGACTAAGAAGAGGGTTGAAAGAATACCGATTTTAATAAAAGAAGCAACAGAATTCTTATAGAAATAGGTAAGCGCAATAACACCACCTATAATGATTAGTAGGCCAAGTCCACTTCCAGCTGATTTGATAAAGGGAAAACAGAACAATAGTAAAATTGCGCCTAACCAAACCGGGAAACTAGAAAATTTCTTAATGGAAGCATCGTTGAATCTCAATCCTACGATCAACATTCCAAATAACAAGAAGAAATAAGTTCCGAATCCAAAGAAAAATGGTGTGTGGAGTTTATTCACAAAGAAAATATCGAACGCGCCTGCACCTTTAATGCTCCACTGAATAATGGCTACTTGCACCAAGCCAGTTAAAATACAGCCGATGAAGAAAGCCCAGATCATTCCTTTCGTAGTTGGTGTATAACGTTTGAAATAATACACCATTACAATGGCCGGAATAGTCAATAAGTTTAACAAGTGAACACCAATTGATAATCCCATCATGAAGAAGATGAACACGATCCAACGATCGGCTCTTGAGAAGCGATGCCCATCGGTTTTGCTTTCAGTATCTACTTCATGTTCCCATTTCAAGATGGCCCAAAATACAAGAGCTGTAAAGAAAGAAGACAATGCGTACACCTCACCTTCAACAGCGCTGTACCAAAAGCTATCAGAGAACGTATAGGCTAAAGCTCCGATTACACCGGAACCTAGAATAGAAAAGATTTGGGTGCCGCTTAATTCAGTTCCTGGCTTTTGAACAATTTTACGAGCGAAGTGAGTGATCGTCCAAAATAAGAAAAGGATCGTCATACCACTAGCGATGGCACTCATGAAGTTTACACCCTTGGCAGCAGTCATCGGATTATCGCCAAACAACACGATAAAAAACCGGCCGATCAATGTAAAGAGGGGAGCACCCGGTGGGTGAGGAATTTGTAATTTATAGGCACTGGAAACGAATTCACCACAATCCCAAAAACTTCCGGTGGGTTCCATAGTGAGTACGTATACTGTACAAGCAATCAGACCCACGATCCATCCCACAATGTTGTTCAAACGGTTAAATGTCATAGCGTATTTTAATTTAAACTTGGCAAACCTACATGAATTTTAATTACTTACAAACTAGCGCGGCCTTAATTTTGGCCCCTATTTTCAGGAACTTTTCCTCATTTTTTTCGCAGTCGGGAAAGGTGAACCGAATAGTAGTACATTCATATCTAAAAAAATCAAGATGCGCATTTCTCTTTGGATTCCCGGACTTCTTTTCGCCTCTTGCTTCAGTATCATTTCCTGTAAGTCCAAACAAAAATCAACTAACGTGAACTCATCCTCGAAAATGGAGTCGGCTACTTCTACCAAAGTCAACGTTTTAGATAGTTTGTTGCATGCCCATACAAATGAATTCAAATCTATTCTTGACCAGCCAGATGCCTATCGGGTTCAAATAATTTACACGCAAATCAATAGAAATCAACAGAATGTGCCGAGTTTTGTGGATTATAGCTTTCGACTGAATAATGCAGAATACTTTTATCCGGCCTCTACAGTAAAATTTCCTACCTCAGTTCTAGCGCTCCAGAAACTCAGAGAATTGAACAAGCCCGGATTGGATCGATTCTCTACCATGATTACCGAAGCCGGCTATTCCGGTATGCTTCCAGTATACAACGACCCTAGCGCTCCCGATGGTAAACCGAGTATCGATCACTATATCAAAAAAATTCTGTTAACAAGTGATAACGACGCTTTTAACAGGCTATATGAGTTTTTGGGTTCTGAATACATCAATTCAGAACTGCACAAAAAAGGCTATCAATCGGCCCAAATCATCCACCGTTTAGAGCGCTCTTTGAGCGAAGATGAAAATCGACATTCCAATCCCGTTCATTTCTTTGATCTCGTAACAGGTCAATCAATCTATTCAAAACCGATGTTTTTTAATCAGCAGCCATACCCCGATAGATCTGACCGATTGGGTAAAGCTTATTACAAAAACGACCAGTTAATAGATGGGCCCATGGATTTTTCCAAAAAGAACCGAATTAGTTTAGATGACCTCCATAATGTACTGAGAGCCATTATGTTCCCTGAAGCAGTTGCGAGTCAGAGAAGGTTCAACTTGGATAGGGAAGATTATCAGTTTTTGAGAAATTATATGTCGATGTACCCTGCAGAAAGCGGCATAGCCGGATATGACAGCACTAGTTATTGGGATGCTTATTGCAAGTTTTTGTATTGGGGATCCGAGAAAGGAACCTTACCAAAGTCCTTCCGCGTGTTTAACAAAGTAGGCGATGCATATGGATTTCTGCTAGACGTGGCTTATGTAGTCGATTTCGATAATAACATAGAGTTCATGGTTTCTGCTGTAATCTATTGCAATAGTGATGGAATACTCAATGACAGCAAGTATGACTACGATGCAGTCGGGTTCCCGTTTTTCAAAAATTTGGGCCGGGTGATTTACGAATATGAACTAAGTAGAAAGAGAAGTTTTACACCCGATTTATCGGCTTTCAAATTTAGCTATCAAAAGTAACAGTTGTTAGTGCATATATATTGTAATTTTGCAGCCGTCTAAAAACAAACAAACAATGCAAGCATCAACAGATTCGGCAGCTATTTCTTCACTATTAGGAAGATTCAGTGAGCCGGAAACACTTAAAATGGCCAAACTAGGTCGTGAATTGAGAGCTCAAGGTATCGATGTAATCGACCTAAGTTTAGGAGAACCTGATTTCGATACCCCAACCCACATCAAAGAAGCAGCAAAGAAAGCTATCGATGATAACTGGAGCCATTATACTCCTGTTGCTGGTTTCTTGGATTTGAGAGAAGCTGTTTGTACAAAATTAAAGCGTGATAACAATCTAGACTATAAACCTGAGAACATCGTTGTATCTACAGGTGCTAAGCAAAGCCTAGCAAACATCATTCTGGCAGTTGTAGATCAAGGTGATGAAGTTATCATCCCTGCGCCATTTTGGGTAACATACTCTGAATTGGTAAAGATTGCGGGTGGTGTACCGGTGATTGTTTCAACTTCAATGGAATCTGGTTTCAAAATAACTCCGGAGCAATTGAAAGCTGCCATTACTGATCGCTCTAAATTGTTCTTATTCTCTTCTCCGTGTAATCCTTCCGGTGCTGTTTATACAAAGGCCGAGCTCGAAGCTTTAAAAGAAGTGTTCGTAGCGAACCCCTCCATTCTAATCATTTCCGATGAAATTTATGAATACATCAATTTCGTTGGTGCTCATGAAAGCATCGCTCAATTTAGTGATATTAAAGACCGCGTAATCATTGTAAATGGCTTGAGTAAAGGATTTGCAATGACCGGTTATCGTTTAGGATACACCGCCTCTAATACAACTATTGCAAAGGCAATGGAAAAATTACAAGGACAGTTCACCAGCGGTACCAATTCAATTACACAGAAGGCTGCTGTAGTGGCTTTGACCGCGGATCTGAAACCTACGTTTGAAATGACAGAAGAGTTTGCAAGAAGACGCAAACGCGTAATGGAATTGATCGCAGGAATTCCGGGTTGGAAGTGTGCCGAACCTACCGGAGCATTCTACGTGTTCCCGGATATTAGTTCCTATTTCGGTAAATCGGATGGAACCAATGCTATTAATGATGCCGATGATTTATGTATGTATTTGTTAAATGTGGCGCACGTTTCTACCGTAACCGGTCGTGCATTTGGATCGCCAGAATGCATTCGTTTGAGTTTTGCAAACAGCCTTCCCAAAATTGAAGCTGCGTATGAGCGAATTAAAGCGGCATTGGCTAAATTGAAATAAGAGATCTTTCTCTATAAAAAAGCCTTCCAATTGTAAAAGGAAGGCTTTTTTATTTCATCGTTTTTTTAGTTCCGGCTTGATACTGGTTAAAGAACCAATTGCGACCGGGTTACCTGTGTCAATACTTTTTCGAGCAGCAATACCAATTAAGCAAGACAAGGCACCATCCCTTGAGCCGGCGGCTTGTTTGAAAGGATCGGGCCCGGGGCTAAATACTTGTCTTCTCAAACGTTCGTCGCCTCCACCGTGTCCTTCTTCATTATTCGAAATTTCGATGCGCTCTCTCTTGCCGAAATTGGTAGTAATTTCAATCACATCGCCTTCTGTTTCTTCCCAGGGTTGGCGTTCTTTGATCCAAGCATCTAATTTACCTTTCGTGCCATTAAACGAAATTCTATACCCTTCGTAAGGCGAATAGGTGGTAAGAGAATAACTGACCTGTACCTTATTTGCATACTTAATTTGAACTGCCATTTTATCGAAAATGTCTATATCCTCTTTAAATACACATCCATCTCTTGTATATCCATCATAAGCTTCATTTTTCACGTACAGTTCTGTATAGTCGTTATTTTTCAAAACATCGAAATAAAAAGGGCATTCTGTTTTGTGGGTACATGTTCTACAATGGCTATTTCTATACGGGCCATTCTTACCATAAAACTCTTGTCCTCCTAAGGCGCTTACTTCCTCAGGGTCAGAGTCAATCCACCAGTTCAATAAATCAAAGTGGTGAGTTGCTTTGTGAACCAAGAGTGAGCCACTATTTTTCCTCAACCGATGCCAGCGTCTGAAATAATCGGCCCCATGATAAACATCCAAATACCAATGGAAATCAACAGATGTTATTTTGCCGATAGAGCCAGCTTGTAATAATTCCCAAATCTTTTGCCGATGGGGAGAATAGCGATAATTAAATGTTACGATGATTTTTTTGCCGGTTCTTTTTTCAGCTTGTAAAATAGCCTCACATTTTTCTTCATCAATTGTCATGGGCTTTTCAGTAATAATATTGGCGCCATACTCCATTCCTTTAATGATGAATTCGTGATGCGTACCGTCTACCGTCATCACCATTAACCAATCGGGTTTTGACTGCTGCATCATTTGATCAAATCCTTTAAAAACAGGGCAATTGAGGTTCAGCATTTTTTGAAAACTGTGAGCCCTTCCTTCATTGATGTCATAAAGGCCAACAAATTCTACTTTATCGCCGAATTCAGCTAACACAGGGCGTCCCCACATTCCAAGGGCTCTTACACCTGTTCCAACAATCGCTATTTTCATTTTTCTGGGAGTTTGATTTTGATGTAACGTGAAAGGTGCCACACCTAGTGCTGCGGAATGAGCAAAAAAATCCCGACGATTCATGATTGGCAAGTTTTACTAAAGTTATAGAATTGCTTAAAACCAATTAGGCTTTTTTACTGGTAATGGTTGCAAGACCACCAATCAAGTCGATCAAGGTATGAACAATTATCACATATAGCAGTGATCCGGAATGAAAGAAAAGTAGTCCGAAGAGCAATGAAAATACTCCAATTTTTAGAACCGCTTCTTTTCCTTGGTACATATGTGCCAAACTAAATACAACTGTTGGAATTACTACAGCCCAAGTACTGGCAAGGAATGTGTGTTGAAGCATTGAATGAACATAAGGAATTAAAAAGCCTCTGAACACCACTTCCTCAAATACACCTGCACTTATGCACAGCACCAAATAGGAGGGGAGTTCGCTCCATCGGGTGGGCATAAAGGGAGCTTTTTTTATCAAATCTTCTGAATCTGCATCCCATTTCAGCGAATAATACAGATCTCCAAAATACAATGAAGCAAATACGATTAGCAAGGTATAGCTAATGGTAGCGGTTGTTTCATCGGGTTGTTTAAAACCAAGAATGTCAAAACTTCTTTGGTAATACAACCAAACCATTACAACTAAGAAAGCCATCGCGAATAGAAAAATACTATTAGCTATATAAAATTGCCTTTTTTGATGTGAGCTGAATTCGGGAAGTTCTTGTTGGGAAGTTTGATTCCCTTTAATACCCATTAAAATTGGAATAACTAGCCCAAAAACTAGCGCCAACAAAGCGTCTACAAGGGTAGGTGCATAAATCATACAGCTTGTGCTCTTTTAATCAATTCAGCATGTATTCGGAGAACCTGAGGTATAACCGGACTCCGGTCATCGTTTACGATAACATAATCACACAAACGCATTTTGATGACGTCGTTGATTTGCCGGCTCATACGTTCCATTACCGCCTCCCTGGTAGTTTTATCACGGTGCATGGTACGTTTAATCCTTAATGCCAAAGGTGCCGTAACTCCAATTACGATATCGAGATGTGATTGTGCCCCACTTTCAAAAATAAGAGCAGCCTCTTTAATAGCGTAAGGGCTTTCTTGTTGATGCATCCATGTTTCAGCATCCTGTATGGTATGTGGATGAACCAAATGGTTGAGGACTTGCAGGCGTTCGGGATTGGAAAAAACGATTTGGGCCAGAAAAGACCTGTTTAACCCTGCAGGAGTATAAACTTCAGGCCCAAATTCTTCAATCAGCGATTGTTTCAAGGCTTCGTTTTCATTCATGATCTTTTTCGCCCGAGAATCTGCATCATAAATAGGAATGCCCATAACCATGAATATCCCGGCAATGGTGGATTTCCCCGACCCAATTCCTCCTGTTAGTCCAACTCTAAGCATAATCAAAAATAGGACAAAAAAATCCCCCGAAAGGATTTCGGGGGACGATGATTATTTTGCTGCAGGGGCTTGGTTCAAAGCTTTCGACCATTCAATAGAGATCGCGCTTTTTTCAACTTTGATATAACTGCCCGGGCTTGTTTCCAACATAATGGTTGTACCGTCTTCGTTTACTTTGTTGATTGTTCCGTGGATACCGGCGATTGTTACAATTTTGTCACCTTTTTGTAGATCCGTTTGGAACTGCTTTGCTTCTTTTGCCTTTTTAGCTTGAGGACGGATCATGAAGAAATAGAATACTACGATCATACCGCCTAATAAAACCAACTGAAGCGTACCGCCACCGGCAGGAGCTTGCAATAAATACACAAGTGTTGTCATTTTTGAGAGTTATTATATTAAAAAACTAATTCGCTGCTTTCTTTACTTTTACATCAAACCACAAGGTATAAATGTTTACCATGGTATTGGCATAAACAGTAATATTCTTTTTTTGTATGCCTTCTTTGCCTTTACTGTCAAACTCGGCAGTTATTTCGCCACTTGCACCTGGGGCGATGGGTTCCTTTGGATAGTCGGCAACAGTGCATCCGCAACCGGGCTGCACCTTTTCAATAATCAAAGGCTTATTACCACTATTTTTAAACTTATAATTAATTTTCAAAACTTGACCGTTTTCGATTTCACCCATTGAACGACTCGAATCGATCCATTCAATTTTGGTGAAGTTTGCAGTATCCCTTTTTACAGTATTGTCGGGCATAACTACGGGTTCATATCCTTTTTTTTCCTTGTCAGTAGTATTCAAACAAGAAACACCAACCAAAGAAATGACTGAAGCCAGTATAAAGGTTCTCGCTTTCATATGATTATTTATTGGGTTTAAAACTGATTTTATGAAGATTGTTGTCTCTTACCAAGTCTTTATGAATATTATCTAAAATTCCATTTATAAACTGCCCACTTTGAGGTGTGCTGTATTCTTTTGCAAGATCAATGTATTCGTTGATGGTTACTTTTGGAGGGATGGTTTCAAAAAACAGAAATTCACATACCCCCATTTTCATCAAAATCATGTCTAAAACTGCGATCCGCTCCGCATCCCAATTCTTCAGTTTGGGTTTGATGTATTCCATGCATACTTCATTCTTTTCAATTACTGCCTTCAATAGATTGAAAGCGAATTTTGACTTCTCTTCCGAAAGCAAATCAGAAAAATTATAGGTATGGGGTTTTGAAAGAAAATTATTAACTAACAACACAATCATTTCTCCATCGTCCTGCCAGTTGGTGAATAACTCCTCTACATGGTTGATGAAATCCTCATTTGGCAACAAAAGTTCACTGAATATGTAATCAAGGATGGCTTTCTCCGATTTCTTGTCTCTCGATGGAGTAGCGATATAAGTTTGATAGATTTCGGTTGTAACTAATTGAAGGTATATTTTTTTGATAAGATCGTGGTTTACCCAATGTGCCGGCTTTTCTTCTTTAACAACAGCTTGCCAACTGGGTAATTCGTTAATGATCCACAACAATTCGTTTCCGGCCAATTTTGTGTTAACAGATAGGTCTTCGGCACTAGGCAAGTGCTTGGAAGCGCGGTTTCGGGCATCTTCTTCTACATATCTTGCAACTTCACAAATGCTATTGATAATATGAACCAATAATTGTTTAGAAAGATCGAAATGTTTTTGTAGTAGTTTTCTGGGTTGAATCGAATTAATGGGTTGATTATCCTCCATAGTTTCTGAAGCGTAGAGCGCTTGCATCACTTTCACTCGAATATTTCTTCTGCTGATCATGAATCAATGAACTTTATTGAGGCGCAAAATTAGGCAAAACTGCTGAAAACTCCTCGAAAACCGGTGTGCGATACAACTAAAAATCACAAGATTGGAAGTCTGGTAGAAATCAGGTAGCAGTTCTAAGACTGAAAAATTGACATTTCACGGCAGCGTTTAGGGCCTGATAATCAGCCAGTACTGACAAGTTTTAACAAAAAACTGACATTGCTTCCTTTTTTTTGAGCGGACACGCCACTGGTATGAAATTCGATTACCTTTGCTGCCCGCTCTAAAGAGCGAACTAAATCATTCAAAAACTCAAAACGATAAGTTATGGCTAAAAAGTTAAGTGTTACCCCTTTGCACGACCGGGTAATTGTGAAACCTGCGAAAGCTGAAGAAAAAACTGCCGGTGGAATTATCATCCCCGATACGGCTAAAGAAAAACCACAACGTGGTATTGTTGTAGCCGCTGGCCCTGGTAAGAAAGATGAGCCTGTTACCGTTAAAGTTGGCGATACCGTTCTTTATGGTAAATATGCAGGAACAGAAATCCAAATTGAAGGCGATGATCTATTGATCATGCGTGAAAGCGATATCCTCGCAATCGTTTAATCGAGTCAATCATTATTCATTAATTTCAAATAACACAACATATGGCAAAGCAATTGTTTTTCGACATTGAAGCCCGTAACAGAATGAAGCGTGGTGTAGACATTCTCGCTAACGCAGTGAAAGTAACACTCGGACCTAAAGGTCGTAACGTAGTAATTGAAAAGAAATTTGGAGCACCTGCTGTAACAAAAGACGGTGTTTCAGTAGCTAAAGAAATTGAATTAGAAGATCCAATTGAGAACATGGGTGCTCAAATGGTGAAAGAAGTAGCAAGCAAAACTGCTGATATTGCAGGTGATGGTACAACAACTGCAACTGTTTTAGCTCAATCTATCATCGCAGAAGGCTTGAAAATGGTAGCTGCAGGTAGTAACCCAATGGATCTGAAGCGTGGTATGGACAAAGCTGTTGCTAAAGTAATCGAAAACTTAGCAGCTCAAAGCCAAACGGTAGGTACTGATACCAAAAAGATCCAACAAGTAGCTTCTATTTCTGCTAACAATGACGAAACAATCGGTAAGTTAATTGCTGAAGCTTTCGGTAAAGTTGGTAAAGAGGGTGTAATTACAGTAGAAGAAGCGAAAGGTACTGACACTACAGTTGATGTTGTGGAAGGTATGCAGTTCGACCGCGGATATATCTCTCCATATTTCGTTACAAACAGCGAAAAAATGGAAGCAGAATTGCAAAATCCTTATATCCTGATCTATGATAAAAAGATCAGTGCAATGAAAGACATTCTTCACATTTTGGAGAAAGTTGCACAAGGTGGTCGTCCTTTGTTGATCATTGCTGAAGATTTAGAAGGTGAAGCATTGGCAACATTGGTTGTAAATAAATTAAGAGGTACATTGAAAGTAGCTGCCGTTAAAGCTCCTGGTTTCGGTGACCGTAGAAAAGAAATGTTGCAAGATATTGCGATCCTCACAAAAGGTGTAGTGATCAGCGAAGAACAAGGTTTCAAATTGGAGAATGCTGACCTAAGTTATTTAGGTACTGCTGCTTCTGTAACTATTGACAAAGACAATACTACAGTAGTTGGTGGAAAAGGCAAAAAGGACGATATCAATGCTCGTGTAAATCAGATCAAAGCTCAAATTGAAGTAACTACTTCTGACTACGACAGAGAAAAATTACAAGAGCGTTTAGCTAAATTGAGTGGTGGTGTAGCCGTACTTTATGTAGGCGCTGCTACTGAAGTTGAAATGAAAGAGAAGAAAGATCGCGTAGACGATGCTTTGCATGCTACTCGTGCTGCGGTTGAAGAAGGAATTGTTCCTGGTGGTGGTGTTGCTTTCATTCGTGCAATTGAAGGTTTGGATAAATTAAAAGGAGCTAATGAAGATGAAGCTACCGGTATTGCAATCGTAAGAAGAGCATTGGAAGAGCCTTTGCGTCAAATTGTTGCCAACGCAGGTATCGAAGGTTCTATTGTAGTTCAGAAAGTTAAAGAAGGAAAAGCTGACTACGGTTTCAACGCTCGTACAGAAACTTATGAAAACATGTTGAAAGCAGGTGTAATCGATCCTACGAAAGTAGCTCGTATTGCTCTCGAAAACGCTTCATCAATTGCCGGTATGTTGTTGACTACTGAATGTGTAGTTGCCGACAAACCTAAGAAAGAAGAAGCAGGTCATGCTCATCCGGGAGCTCCTGGAATGGGTGGAATGGATTACTAAAAACGTAAGTTCCAGATACAAAAAAACCGATCTCTTGAGATCGGTTTTTTTATTTATTTGTGTCTTGAAAATTAAATAGCATCAAATACTACAAGCAAGGCAAAAATTACAGCCGGAATCCAAAACAGAAAACAAAGTAATAGGCTGATCCAAAACTTGGAAGTAATTGCGTTTTCTTTCAAATATACAGCCAACGGTGGGAGTAAGATAGCGAGAATAGCAAGTAACAGCGTGTCGGTGTCAGATGCTTTTCCGGCCTTTTTATCGGCACGGTATTCTTTCATGGTTTTCTTTACATCTTTAATTCTATTCTTGCGTTCTTTGTTCGACAAGCTTTCAAACTCTTTTAAGGCATTTTTTACAACTTCTTCGTTTGGCAAACTAGAACTGTCAACTGAAGCAGGAGTGCTGGCGATAGAGGCACTGAAAACAGGATTTAAGAAACTGGCTCCTGCAAGAGTGAGCGTAAGAATTTTGTAACGTAAACGTCTCATAGTAAAAAATTTAATATGACGCAAAGTTACCCCTTTCGAAATATAAAAGGCACAGGAAATATATATTAAACTAATTCTTATAAGACTTCCGTCCATGTATGGTCAGCCAATAGTTTTACCGATGCAACGGCCTTTTTAAACGGAGCAGATCTTCCCCATTCTTTCGGACTAACCATCGATAAGAGATGTGAGCCGTCTTTTCTCTCATATAAATAATATATCTGACCAATCACAGGCTGGAAATTAAGTTGGGCGCCATAGATAATCATAGAAAGCTCCTTTCGTTTTTGAATTTCTTGCGCTTGAATGGCGAGCAATTCAATTTGCTTCCTAATTTGCTCTAACTGCATATTGGTTTGTTCTTCCATTGCAGTAAGTGCTTTGTGCCTGATAACGCCCTCTTCTGTATGTTTAATTACAGCACCCGATACGGAGGCTGAGTAAGGAAGTACACTCAATTGCTTATGAAAAATCTCAACATTCGTATACGCGTCGCCGGATTCATTTCTGCCTTTTTGAGTTAGTTTCAAGTAACCATTGGGTTGAAGTTCATGGAGCAATTCAAGCCACAATTCACTACCCTTGTAAAGTTTTATGATGAGTGTAATCCCATCCGGAAAATCAAGCTCTGATGCCTCTGCTATTTCTTGATGTTCCATTGGCTGAAGACCACTGCCCGCCTGTACTGTATAAGACGAATTAAAAGCTTGATTTTCAAGCGTCACCCAATTATGCTCGATATACAATTGCTTTTCTTCACCATTCGATTGAATCTTGTAGATTCCACTTTTTGGTCGTTCCCCAAAGTCATAGGTTCCTCGTTCGGGAAATAATTGCCAACTTCCTATAAAATTGTATGCTTGTACCATGTGTGACAATATTACAAAAAAGCTTCACAAATGTTTAGAATTCAGTGTCTGCTAACTGACAAAAAGTAGAACAAGCGATGTGTAAGTTTGGGAAAAAAATGAAAAATATTTTTGCCCTAGCATGCTTACTATTGGTCGGATATATTGCCAAAAGTCAAGAACCTTCCATTTTTCAAAAAAATGGTCTGGCACTGGATGGCTATGATGTGGTCGCTTTTTTTACTGAGCACAAGCCGGTAAAAGGAGTGGCCGAATTCTCATATCAATATCAAGGCGTACAGTGGCTCTTCAGTTCTGATCAACACCGTCAAATGTTTGAGAAAGAGCCTTTGAAATTCCTACCTCAGTATGGCGGCTATTGTGCCTTTGGCATGTCGAGAGGGTATAAAGCACCCACCGAAGCTGTTGCATTTACCCTTATGAATCAAAAATTATATTTCAATTACAACCTCAAGGTTATGGATGTTTGGGTAAAAGACAGTGCCCAATATATTAAAAGAGCCGATAGTTCTTGGGTGAAATTTGCTCCGAAAAACCTTCCTTAATCTTGAAACCTGTTATCTTTGCAGCATGACAGCTGAAAAATTACAGGATATGAGGGACCGTGTGGTGGTCCTGAGGAGGTTTCTTTGACGTCGATAACCGACTCTTTAAAATTGCAGAAGACAAACAACTCTCTCTAAGTCCCGGATTCTGGGACGATAACAAGCGCGCCACCGAAATTCTAAAAAACATCAAGTTGAATGAGTTTTGGGTTGAATTGTTTCGCTCTACAGAAACATCTGTAGAGGACTTTGCCGTATTATTTGATTTTTGGAAATCGGGTGATGCTAGCGAAGAAGAAACCAGCGACGCCTATAAAAAAGCCTTAGAAAAAATAGAGGAAGCCGAATTTAAAAGCACATTAAACCAACCCGAAGACGAACTTCCGGCAGTATTACAGATCAATAGCGGTGCCGGTGGTACGGAAAGCCAAGACTGGTCGGAAATGCTGGCCCGTATGTACAGAATGTATGGGGAAAAGCAGGGCTGGAAGGTAACAGAACTCGATTGGGTTTGGGGCGATGGTGCCGGTATTAAAACTTGTACCTTACAGTTCGATGGTCCATTTGCGTATGGCTTTCTGAAAGCTGAGAGCGGTGTGCATCGATTGGTACGTATATCTCCCTTCGATAGCAACGCCCGCAGGCATACCTCCTTTGCTTCAGTTTTCGTATACCCGTTGGTGGATGACACGATCAATATTGAGGTGAAAGACAGTGAAGTAAAAATGGAAACTGCCAGAAGTGGAGGTGCCGGTGGTCAGAACGTGAATAAAGTAGAAACAAAGGTAATGTTGACCCACTTGCCAACAGGTATTGTGGTTGTATGCCAAACAGAGAGAACCCAATTGGGTAACCGCGAAAAGGCCATGCAGATGCTGAAAAGTCGTTTGTATGAAGAAGAATTAAGAAGGAGAGAAGAAGCAAAGAATGCTGCCAATGCCAGTAAGAAAAAGATTGAATGGGGATCACAAATCCGATCCTACGTTTTCCATCCTTATAAAATGATCAAAGATCATCGAACTGATTATGAAGTGGGGAATGTAGGCCCGGTAATGGACGGTGAATTGGATGGCTTTATCAAAGCTTACTTAATGAGTGCAAAGGAAGAAAACGAGTCTAAATAATATTTTAATTCAATAAATCGCTTGTTATGAGTTTAGGAACCTTTAGTTATCCCTTACCGGTAAATGAACCGGTGTTGAGTTATGCACCGGGATCACCCGAAAAAAAGAGATTGAAATCAGTTCTTGCCGAATTAAAAAAACAAAAAATCGATGTTCCAATGTACATCGGTGCTGAAGAAGTGAGAACAGGTAAGAAAATAGCCATGCGTCCTCCTCATGAAACCAAGCATATTCTAGGATACTTTCATATGGGTGACGCCGCTCACGTTGAAAAAGCGATTGATGCTGCATTGAAGGCAAAAGCTTCCTGGGCTGCGATGCCTTGGGAAGATCGTGCGGGGATTTTCCTAAAAGCAGCTGATTTAATTGCTACCAAATATCGTCCGTATATGAACGGTACAACGATGTTGGGTCAAAGTAAAAATGCTTATCAAGCTGAAATAGACAGTGCTTGCGAAATCATTGATTTTTTGAAATTCAATGTTCACTACTTGAGTGAAATATACAAACAACAGCCTATTAGCGGACCGGGCATGCACAATCGTTTAGAATTTAGACCCCTGGAAGGATTTGTGCTGGCTGTAACTCCATTTAACTTCACAGCAATTGGTGGCAATCTTCCAACCTCTGCGGCCATGTGTGGTAATGTTGTGGTTTGGAAGCCGGCAAATACACAGGTATATTCTGCGCAAATGTTTATGCGCATCATGAAAGAAGCAGGATTACCCGACGGTGTTATCAATTTGGTTTATGTAGAAGGCCCTGTTTTGGGTGATGTTTGTTTTAAACATAGAGATTTTGCAGGGGTACATTTTACCGGTTCAACAGGTGTTTTCAATAAGATGTGGGAAGTTATTGGGAAAAATATGGGTCAATATCGCTCTTACCCACGTATTGTTGGAGAAACCGGCGGTAAAGATTTTGTAATGGTACATCCCAGTGCCGACCCCGATGTAGTTGCCACCGCTCTTTTGAGAGGAGCTTTTGAGTTCCAAGGCCAGAAATGTTCTGCGGCTTCACGCGCTTACATCCCTTCCAATTTAGCGGATGCCGTTAAAAAGAAATTGGTAGCAGGAGTGAAGTCATTTAAAATGGGAACTGTTGAAAATTTCACCAATTTTATTAATGCGGTTATTGATGAGAAGAGTTTCGACAAGATCAAATCCTATATCGATAAAGCCGCAAAAGATAAAAAGGCGAAAATTGTAGTGGGAGGTAAGTGTGATAAAAAAACAGGATACTTTGTTCAGCCAACTGTAATTGAAACAACCGACCCACATTATGTAACGATGTGCGAGGAAATTTTTGGACCGGTTCTAACCATTTATATATATCCAGAACAGTCATTCGAACAAACGCTTGAATTGGTAGATGCTACATCACCATACGCCCTTACCGGATCAATTATTTCAACCGATCGTGCGGCAATTGTATTGGCAACTGAAAAGCTTAGAAATGCTGCCGGTAATTTTTATATTAATGACAAACCAACCGGAGCAGTGGTAGGACAGCAGCCTTTTGGAGGAGCCAGAGCGAGTGGTACCAACGACAAAGCCGGCTCTATTTTGAACTTGTATCGCTGGTTAAGTCCGAGGACAATTAAGGAAACATTTACTCCACCTACAGACTATCGATATCCTTTTTTGAATGAGATTTAAATGGTATCTTACTAAAACTGAAATGCTATTTATGAAAAAGTTGATTTTTTACTGCGTATTATTTTTGATGACACTTGGATTGTCCGCTTCAACTCCGGTGCTTCCATCGGTAAATGCGCATCAAATTATGATTCCAGTAGGTAAAACAGGAAAGAATATATCTCTTGCGGAATTGTCGAGGATCAGTGAATCAGAACTTGAAGCGTTGACTGGGCGTAAAATGAATTTTAGTGAAAGACTTTCGTTCAAGTTGTCGCAAAAGAAAATGCGCAAGTCAATTGCAGAAGATGGTACGATAAACAAAAAGAAGTATGCCAAGTTTTTCGCAAAAAAGACAGGAGGACCTGAAGTAGGATTTCACGGTATTGGCTTCATTTTGGGTTTTTTTCTCGGCCTCATAGGAGTATTACTAGCCTATGTAATTAACGACGATGCCGACAAGAAAAATCGTGTAAAATGGGCCTGGATCGGTTATGGAATTAGCGTGGTGATTACGCTCATTATTGTAATTGCTATTGTAGCCTCTTTACCATAATTAAGGGCTTGGATAGTGACATGAATTTAGAAAGTGATCAACTAGATGTATGGACGAAAAAATTATTCTCAACGAATCACAATTGGCGATTACCTTAAAGCGCTTGAGTCACCAAATTGTAGAAAATACGAATGATCTTGCCGACTTGGCGATCATTGGCTTGCAACCTAGAGGTGTATTTGTAAGTGATGCCATTGTTAACGCCCTAGAAGAATTGTTGCCAACCGTGAAGTTCAATTACGGAAAATTAGACATCACTTTTTATCGTGATGATATTCGCAAGGAGCTCCATATTGCCAATAAAACTGATATTCCTTTCAGTATCGAAAACAAACGAGTTGTATTGGTTGACGACGTGTTGCATACCGGTAGAACCATTCGAGCGGCATTAGACGCTTTGCTCGATTTTGGACGCCCGGCTTCTGTTGAATTATGTACTTTAATTGACCGCAGATTCAGCCGCCAATTGCCTATTCAAGCAGACTATGTTGGTAAAACAATCGACTCCATCATTTCGCAAAAAGTGAAAGTGTATTGGAAACAAAGAGATGGTGTACAACAAGTGGTTCTAATTGAATAATCGAGAATCTGATTTTCAAAAAATAGTTCAATGGCTCCAATTTGGAGCCATTCTTTTTGTGTAAAATTTATTCTAGAGCCTTGAGAATCTTCACTATGTGATGCATAAAAATCTGAATGGAATGTTCAAAAATCATTTGGCTCAATAGGTGAATATCCTTTATCTTCGCCCCCTAAGATGAAGCTGTCTACTAAACATCTCTTAGGGATCAGAGACCTCACAAAGGAGGACATTCAAATCATTCTTGATACGGCAACTCAATTCAAGGAAGTCCTCCAAAGACCCGTTAAAAAAGTTCCCTCTCTCCGCGATGTTACCATCGTCAATTTGTTTTTCGAGAATTCTACAAGAACCCGTATTTCATTTGAACTCGCAGAAAAGCGGCTGAGCGCAGATACCATCAGTTTTACTGCTAGTAATTCCTCAGTAAAAAAGGGAGAGACCTTGTTGGATACGGTGAATAATATTTTGTCGATGAAAGTAGATATGGTGGTAATGCGACACAGCGCCACCGGAGCCCCCCATTTCTTGTCCAAACACATTCCAGCTGCCATTGTAAACGCGGGCGATGGAATCAATGAACACCCAACCCAAGGTCTGCTTGATGCGCTCAGTATGCGCGAGAAGTTTGGCACATTAGAAGGATTGAGAGTAGCCATTATTGGTGATATCATGCATAGTAGAGTTGCCATGAGTAACATGTACTTACTCAAGAAAATGGGTGCTGAAGTAATGCTTGCCGGGCCACCCACACTCATCCCCAAATATACAGCCGAGGCTTTTGGAGTAAAAGTGGAATACAATGTGAAAAAAGCATTGGAATGGGCCGATGTAGCGAATGTGCTAAGAATTCAATTGGAACGTCAAAATCAAGTTTTGTTCTCTTCCCTTAGAGAATACAACCAAGTATACGGAATCAGCCGCTCTTTGCTAGAAAGCTTGGGAAAGGACATCACCATCATGCATCCGGGGCCCATTAACAGAGGGGTGGAGCTAGACAGTGATGTGGCAGATAGCGGTCAATCGATCATCCTTCAGCAGGTTGAAAATGGAGTTGCCGTGCGAATGGCAGTTCTCTATTTATTAGCCGGCAGAGACTCAAACTAAACGCTTATGGAACGCATCTGTTTGTTCCCCGGAACTTTTGATCCGGTAACCTTAGGTCACACCGACATTATTAATAGAGCTCTTCCTCTATTCGACAAGATCATCGTTGGTATTGGATTAAATTCAGCTAAAACCCCCATGTTCTCTCCCGAACAACGTTTGCAATGGATTGAAGATATCTACAAAAATGAACCCAAAGTAAGTGGTGGGGTGTATGAAGGACTTACGATAGACTTCTGTAAAAAAATAGGGGCGAGGTTTATTTTGCGTGGCATTCGATACGTGAGCGATTTTGAATACGAGAAAACAATTGCCGATGCGAACCGTACACTCGACCGCAATATTGAAACGATCTTTCTAACGGGTGAACCCAAGTATACTTCGGTAGCGTCTACTATTGTTCGAGACATTATCAAGAACGGAGGGGATGCATCTCCCTTTCTGCCTGAAGTGGTGTCCCATTCTTTCAGAAAATGATCTGGCAAAATCCACATATTAGCGTTGAAGAATTGAATAAGCTCGGCGCAGGTACCATTGCAGAGGTACTTGATATCAAGTTTATCGATGTGGGCCCAAACTATATAAAAGCCTCTATGCCCGTTGATGCCAGAACGAAACAACCATATGGGCTGCTACATGGAGGAGCCTCTTGCGTGTTAGCAGAAACATTGGGTAGTGTTGCATCGGTACTTGTAGTAGACCAAGAACGCCAAATTTGTGTTGGACTCGAAATCAATGCCAACCATATTCGTGGGGTGCGGTCGGGTTTGGTTATAGCGACAGCCACCCCTTTGCACTTAGGAGCCAGCACCCATGTTTGGGATATAAAAATTCATGATGAAAGGGAAAAACTTGTTTGTGTGAGCCGACTCACCGTTGCCATTTTGAAGAAGCCGGGATCTTAATGGATCAAGCCGGCAGCTGCGAAAACTTCACGAATGGACGCGTACGTATTTTCCAAATAGTTGTCAAGTTCAGTAATAGCCACCCATTTTACTTCTGTAATGTCTTCTTCCAATTGAGGTACTAGTGAACCTTTAAAGTTAGTACGTACTTCGTACCAATACGATTCCTTCAGAATTTCTTTTCCTTTAAAGCTATAGTGATGATAGGTTGTGGTAATAAATTTCTCTCTCACCAATTCTTTTAATCCGGTTTCTTCTTCTATCTCTCGTACTGCACATTCCTCGATTGATTCACCCTCATCCAACTTACCCTTCGGAAGATCCCACTTGCCACGTCGAAACATCATCAATACTTTTCCATCTTCATTGAATACAAGTCCTCCACCGGCCTTGATAATTTCAAATCGTTTCCACAGGGCTGCTTTTAGATCTTCTAATTTATTAGCTGCTAATACAACCGCGCGCTCTTCGGTTGGATCAATAGTATTCAGTATTTGAGAAATGATCAATTCACTCGGGTTGTAATACAAGGAGTTATTGCTGTTATTGCGAGTTAAATCATTGATCACTTCCGTTTTATCGGTCAAAATCAACTGCGTTCTTTCAAAAAAAAGGCGGTAAAACATATTCTCAAGTTTTAAACACAAACGAAATCATCGCGTATCAATGACAGTTTGTTGGTAATTTTGCTCCATGACAAACGAAAAAGTTGTTGCTGAGAAGCTACTGCAAATTAATGCGATTAAGTTGAATCCAACACAACCATTTACTTGGGCTAGCGGCTGGAAAAGCCCTATTTATTGTGATAATCGCAAAGTATTATCATTTCCTTTCAGCCGAGATTTCATAAAGTCTGAAATGTGCAATGTGATTTTCGAAAGTTTCCCCGAAGCTGAATTGTTGGCAGGAGTTGCCACCGCAGGTATTGCTTGGGGAGCCATGGCAGCCGACCAATTAAAACTCCCGTATATCTATGTTCGTCCAAAGCCAAAAGAACATGGATTAGGTAACCAAATTGAGGGTTTCTACGAAAAAGGGCAAAAGGTTTTGGTGATCGAAGACCTCGTATCAACTGGAAAAAGTAGTTTGCAAGTGGTAGACGTGTTGAAAGAGGCGGGATTGGATGTTATTGGGATGGTTTCTATTTTTACTTACGACTTTCCTGTTGCGAAAGCTGCTTTCGAAAAATATCAGTTGCCCTACAAGTCGCTTACTAATTTTCCCGTGCTAATTGAGTTGGCTATTGAAAAGGGAATCGTATCGGCAGAGCAACAAGAAGTAATTTTGGAATGGAGGAACGACCCTGCAAATTGGAAAGGGGTTACAACCTAACCCTTCGGTGCGGGTTAACGTATACAGGTAAAATAGCAACTATGAAAAAAATAAGTGTTTTGATTTTGTGCCTCTTTTCATTGGTATTGGTAGCCAATGCTCAAGGCAAAAAGGGAGTAGTAAACGCTGTTATTAGCACCCCAACGATGGGATGCGAGTCGCCAACGATTGACTGCGAACCTTGTAAATTGAGGGTTGAGGGCGAGTTGAAAAGAATTGATGGGGTTTTAAAAGTAACGGCCGACTTTAAAAGGCAACAGGTAAAAATCACATTTGCAACTGATAGAACCAATATTGAATACATCAAAACAGCTATTGCAAATATGGGATACGATGCTGATGATGTAAAGGCAAATCCTGAATCGGTTGCCAGATTGCCTAAGAATTGTAAAAAAGCTATTCCTCCTGCTCCCAAAGCCTAACTAACTAGTTCAATAGAAAAGGGCTGTCTTGATAAGGCAGCCCTTTTTCAATTTAAGGAAGTTCAATAAGTACTTCTTATTCTCCATTCTTTTGATCGAAATGTTTCTTAAACGAAAACAGGCCCTTTTTTAACAGCGCTTCCCCTTTAAATCGAATTGGAACTGCAGCTGAAGGAGAAATCGCCCAGTTTTTAAGTGCATTAAAAGAGGTACCCATTTTTACCGTCATAGTCACTGGCAGCAGAAAACTGTCTTTTGCCGGAAGAAAAATCGAGGTATCTGAAAATGCCTGCCCAGCTAATTGCTCCCCTACAAAAACATCGGATTTGAAATTGATCAATTTTGCCTTATAACCATTTGGATTAAAGCATTTCACTTTAACCTTAATTGTCGCTTCCTTTAAATTCAATTTTGAAACCTGAAATTCCTCCACGCTTCCAACTTGAAAGTCTTTGGGATGGCATCCCGAAACCGCAATGAAGAGTAGGATAGAGGCCCAAATTTGCGTTCCTTTTTTCATGTATGCAATCTATCCCAATAAGCAAGAAATGCCAAAAAATCAAAGATTGAATTCGCAAAAGCTATGCTAATGTTCTTAGAAAATTGTAATTTAGGTGTATCTAAACCACCTCATTCTGTGATCTAATTTATTTAGTATTGTTTTACTCATATTTTACAGTGATATTCATATATTTATAAGTGTTGATGATTATTTAATTGCTGTTATTTGAGACGAATTTGAGGCTGTAAGTCTCGATGTTTTGAGGTAAGTTAAACAAAAAGAGATTTATTGATTTATTTATGACTTTAATTATTGATTTACAATATTTTCCAACGGTTACTTACTATAAAATTTCGTATAAGGAAATAAATGTTGTTTTTGATATATATGAGCGCCACCAAAAAATGAGTTTTACCAACCGTTGCAGGGTATTGGGAGCGGCCGGTTTTCAATGGTTGACGGTTCCTATAGTGAACGGAAGGGATCAGCGTTCGTTGATAAAAGACATTCGTATTGCAAACGACTATAAATGGCAATTGCAACATTGGCGAACTCTCACCGCTTGTTATAATAGATCGCCATGGTTCGAATTTTATAAAGACGAGCTTTGGAGCCTTTATTCCAGGAAGGTTGATTTTCTGGTGGATTGGAACCTGAGTTGCATGCAGTGGGTGAGTCAGAAATTGGGTCTATTTACGGAATTTGAACTGTTGGCACCCAACCAAACGGTTCAAGAATTTCATCCGTATCTAGATTTAAGGAATACAATCACCCCAAAGTCGGTGGAAAGCATTGAAATTCAACCCTATTATCAAGTATTTGAAGACAGGATCGGTTTTCAGCCACATGCGTCGATTTTAGATTTGTTGTTTTGCGAAGGAAGGGCAGCGAAAACTTGGTTGGAACATCACAAATAATTGAAACTTATATACGTTCGTCCCTTTTACCTTATCAAGCGAATTAGTATCTTGTAAACAACTGGATCGATCAAAACTTAGGATGAGAAAACTATTACTGTTTATTGGCTTGCTGGGACTTAGCTTTTTCGGAAAAGCTCAGGACTTTTCAAATCGGGGCACCGATTTTTGGCTCTGTTATCCGGGGCATATTGACGGTACTTCGTCTCGTATGGCGCTTTATATTTCTTCCACGGTTAATGCAAGTGGTACCATAACGCTTCCAAGTGGTTTAATTCCTTTCACTGTTACCGCGAACCAAGCTACCGTGGTTCGAATTGCAGCAAACGCCTATCCGGTGATCAATTTTCAACAAGAGGGAATTGCTACCGGTAAAGGTATTCATATTGTTTCCGATCAACCGGTGGTAGTATACGCACACATTTTAAATGCGGCTCGTTCCGGTTCGAGTTTGATTTTACCTACAGGCACGCTCGGCCGTGAATATTTAGCAGCATCTTACCCCAGTTCAACCAATTCTACTTCGAATGCGACAAATAGTAACAATGCGGGGAGTCAGTTTTGTATAGTAGCAGTTGAAAATAATACGGTGGTTGAAATTACACCAACTGCAACCGATGTGAATGGCACAAGGCCGGCCGGAGTTCCCTATACGGTCACTTTAAATCAAGGTGATGTGTACCAGTTCAGAACCGTTTATACTGCCGATGTGACCGGTACAAATGTTCGATCAGTTGCAACCGCCGCCACACCCTGCAAACCTATCGCGGTATTTTCAGGAAGTGCTTGGACTTCCATGAATTGTTTCAATGCTTCAGGAGGAGACAATTTGTTTCAACAATTGATGCCAAAATCGGCGCTTGGCAAAAAGTATATTACTGCTCCATTTGCTGATCGGGAGTATGATATTTTCAGAATTATTGTTGACGATCCTACCACCGAGGTCAATTTGAATGGTAGTTTTTTACCGCTTTCTAGTTTGAGAAATGGTTCTTACTATGAGTTTACTAGTTCCACCCCGAATTCAATAACAACTGATAAACCTGTAATGGTGGTTCAGTATATGATATCTCAGACCTGTGATAGTAGAAACTCGGGTGGTACTATTCGATATCCCGGTGACCCAGAGATGGTAATTCTAAATCCAATTGAACAAACCATCAATGATGTTACGGTGGTTTCAGCTCGGAGTGACCTATCGCCTCCGGCAACTAATATCACCAAACATTTTTTCACCATCATCATGAAAACCATTTCAACGGGTAGTTTGAAAATTGATGGTGCTGCTCCTACCGGAACTTTTATTCCAATTCCTAATACACAATACTCTTATTTACACGAAAATGTAACCGGCTCAACTAGCATTAATCCGTCGCATCGAATTAATGCAGATAGTGGTTTTATTTGTTTGGCTTATGGTATGGGGAATGTAGAGTCGTACGGATACAATGCGGGTACGAACGTGAAGGATTTGTACCAATTCATTAATATATCTAACGACTATGCTACGGTAAATTTCCCTGCAGGGTGCAAAAATTCCCCTTTTAAGTTTTCCATGGTGTTGCCATACCAGCCTACAACCTTGCAATGGAAATTCGGTACCCAATTAAACAGCTTTGGAATACGCGATACTTTAATAACCAGCCCTACTTATGATTCAACCTGGGTGGTGGATGACAAAATTCTTTATCGGTATAAAATAAACCAATCTTATACCATTCCATTGGCCGGAACCTATCCCATTCAAATTATAGCAAATAACCCTACGCCCGACGGATGTGCCGGATTACAGCAAATAGCCTATAATTTACAGATCTTCAATCCGCCCGTTGCCAGTTTTACATTCCAGCACAATGGTTGCGCTACAGATAGTGTCTCTTTCTTTGATGCAACCGATGGCCAAGAGAGGGCGATCATCAAGTATTCTTGGGATTTTGGAGATAATACTTTGAGTAATTTGAAAAATCCAAAACACAAATACAGTTCTGCCGGAACCAAGACTGTGCGTTTTTCGACGATCACAGATGTAGGCTGTTTGTCGGATACAACTATTACAGCTATTCCAATTGTTGATCCACCTATTGCTGCATTTTCTTTGGATAATATTAAGTGTGAGCAGTCTTCCATCACTTTTACCAATGCATCTAGTTTCCCCGGAGGTACTATTAGTCAATGGAATTGGAATTTTGGCGACAACTCTAGTTTAATGGCTGCCAATGGAGATCCTGTGCAACATACATATGCAGCTGCCGGAACCTACACGGCAAGTTTGGAAGTTCAGTCAAACACCGGTTGCAAAAGCTATGTTACTCCTGTTACTTTTAAAGTGAATTCGAAGCCTCTCGCATCTTTCGATATTCCGGCGGTGGTTTGTTTGCCGGCCGGGGCTCAGTTTACCGATAAGTCGACCATTGCCGATGGCACTCAGGCTAACTTTGCCTACGCTTGGGATTTTGGCGACAACTCGAGCGCTACCAGTAAGAACCCATATCATGTTTTCAATGGCACCGGACCTTATCAGATAAAATTGACTGTTACCTCGAACAATGGCTGTATTGATGACTCATCAAGAACTTTATCGGCAATTTATGCTCAAGCAAAGGCAAAATTTGATGTGAGTACAGAAGTGTGTTTGGGTGATACTACAAGATTTACAGACTTAAGTGACGGGCTTGGCAATAGTATTTCAAATTGGTACTGGAGTTTTGGTGACGGTGGAGTCGGATCAACACAAAACCCCGTTCATATCTATCAAACACCGGGCACTTTTACTGATACGCTGTACATTAAAACAGATAAGGGTTGTTTTTCGGATACCGTTTGGAAGCAAACCGTAGTAAATCCTTTGCCTACGGCAGCTTTTCTTGCTATTGCTCCAATTTGTGAGAAAAATGATGTGTTGTTCCAAGACAAATCTATTGCAAGCGTAGGCACATTGGGTAGTTGGACCTGGAACTTTGGTGACAACAGTAACGCTACTGTTAATCAGCCTGTCCATAAGTATGATACATCGGGAACTTACAATGTTACCTTGCAGGTTATCAATTCTAAAGGCTGCAAGAGTACGGTTCTTTCACAACAAGTTCAAGTGAATCCACTTCCTAAGCCCGCATTTGGAACTCCGGAAGTGTGTTTGAGCGATCCTTTTGCATTGTTTACGGATAGTTCTTCAATTACCGATAATTCTCAAAATCAATTCAAATATTTGTGGAATTTCAATGATCCACTCGCCAATGCTGGTAACCCGAATACCTCTACTTTGAAAAATCCTCAACACCGGTATGTTCAATCGGGCATTTATAATATTAGCTTGAAAGTAACTTCAAAGGACGGATGTATCGATTCATTAACGAAATCATTTACTGTAAATGGTGCAATTCCACAGTCAGGTTTTAATTTGAACACTACCGATCTTTGTTCTAATAAGGAGATCAGCATCAAAGATGCTTCGGGAGTTGATTTTGGTTCAATAGTGAAGGTGGAAGTGTATTGGGATTATGCGAACAATCCAACTATAAAAACAGTAGACGAAGTACCGTCTCCAGGTAAAATATACGCGCATACCTACCCAGAGTTTGGAACACCGTTAACCAAAAATGTTCAAATAAGATATGTAGTGTACTCCGGTATCAATTGTATCAATGAAAGCTTTAAGACCATTACTCTAAAAGCCAGCCCAAAAATTCAATTTGATGTCATTCCTTTAGTTTGTGAGGAAATTGCTCCCTATAATTTTACCTATGCTAGAGATATTTATGGTTTAGCCGGTGTGAGCACTTATTCCGGTGATGGTATTAATGCAGCCGGTTTGTTTAGTCCTGTGGCCGCAAAACCCGGATCACATATGATCTATTATTTGTTTGAGGCTTCAAACGGGTGTAAAGCAATTGATTCTCAAACAGTGGTAGTTTCACCTACACCAACTGCCGATGCCGGACCAGATAGAACTGTTTTAGAGGGAGGCTTTATCACTATTCAAGGAAAGGGTACCGGCAGCGGTTTGAGCTATGCTTGGACTCCTGCAACTTACCTTGACAATACAACCATCGCAACTCCTAAATGCACGCCTACAGAAGATATTACTTACACATTCACAGTGAGAACAAGCGATGGATGTGTGAAGTCTGATAATGTGTTTATAAAAGTATTGCGTGCACCTAAAATACCAAATGCCTTTTCACCAAATGGAGATGGTATTAATGATACATGGGTAATTGAACATTTGGAATCGTATCCGGGAGCAACAGTAGAAGTATTCAATAGATATGGTCAACGTGTATACTATTCTATCGGCTATGGCAAAGCTTGGGATGGCAATTACAACGGAAGCCCATTGCCTATTGGTACCTATTATTATATTATAAATCCAAAGAATGGTCGATCTCAATTGAATGGTTCTATAACAATCATTCGATAATCGCATTCCAATATTCAATGAAAGCAGCAAGGTAATACGTGCGTACCATTAACTGTTTTTTCATGAAAAAGTGTGTTTTATTTTTAGTGTCGAGTTGTTTGGTGTTGATGTTGAAAGCTCAACAGAAGCCACATTACACCCAATATGTAATGAATCAATACATTCTCAATCCCGCTTTAAGTGGAATTGAAAACTATACTGATATCAAACTGAGCCACCGACATCAGTGGGTAGGACTGCAAGACGCGCCTATTACAACTTATTTTACCATTCACACGCCAATTGGCAAGAGTGACTTTCGAACGTCTGCCACGTCTATGCGAGTTCCGGGTGAAAATCCAAGAGGAAAAGCATATTGGGAACAATATACGGCAGCAGAGCCGCATCACGGAGTAGGGATGCAAATCATCAATGATCGTACAGGACCTCTAAGTAGGTTTGCTGCCTATGCTACCTATTCTTATCACCTAGGAATATCTGCCAGAACCAGTTTGGCTGCCGGTTTTGGAGCAGGAATTACCAATAATAGTTTGAATACAAGTAAACTCGATTTCATTTATGTTCCTGTAGATCCGGCCGTTTATAACAACGGAATCATTAATAAAATCAAACCTGATTTTATGGCCGGACTGTATTTGTATTCAGCCGACTATTTTGTAGGACTATCAGCTCAACAAATTATTCCGTCTAAAATCGCGTTTTCTGATTATCAAGTTAAAACAACCGACGGAAAATTTGTTCCGCATCTATTCGCAACAGCAGGCTATCGTTTATTGATAAATGATGACTTAAACCTTATCCCTTCCCTAATGGTAAAGTACATTAGTCCTTTACCAACACAGGTTGATGTGAACTTAAAGCTACAATACCAAGATGTAATGTGGGTAGGAGCCAGCTATAGAAACGGTGAAGGGTTTGCCGGAATGATGGGCATCAATATTTCGAATACTCTTAGCTTAGGCTATTCTTACGATTATACTACTTCTAAATTAAATACGGTGAGTAAGGGAACCCATGAATTGCTGATCGGTTTCACACTGGGAAATAAATATGGAGACTGGTGTCCCAAGAACGTGTGGTAAACTAGAATACCACCGTTTTTTTACCTGTACTGTCTGAACTGAGTTCAATTATGTATTTGTATTCAGCAAAGAGATTTTCTTTCTTGTTTTTCAACTCCATTGCTTTGGTCTTATATTTAAGCGCAAGCAATTGCTTCGATAACATATCTACCGTTAAAGCTTTGCTCAATTGATTGGGGTAGCGCTTGTTGAAATCTTCAATTTTACTTTTGAAAGAGCTTGAACTGCGTTCTTTTTCAGTCGTAAGATCTGATCCTGATTCTCTTTCAATTAATTCTATTGATTTCAATTGATTGATTTCAGAAATCATTTCATTGATCAAATTTTCTTTGAAAGCATCGATCTCTGTTGAGAGAACGATATTATCTGATGAGAGTTTAAAGTCGAAACTATTCTTTGGCAGGTAGGGCTCTTTCTTCTCATTTCCAATACCTGGCGCACCTTCAATCAAATAGTCGGTATTTGCAAGTGAATAGGCTCGCTCTGGTTCCGTATTGGCAATATAAGACAGTTGTATGGGGGTATTTTCAATGGCTACATCTTCTAGTACTACATCTTCTGTCGGCTTAGCTACCATGACTGGAAGCTTTGAATCGGGTTTCTTTGAATTGGAAGTTTTGCTGATACTATAGGATACAGGAAGAATGTTTACCGGTTGAAATCCAACGGTATAGTCACCGTTATTTTGAGTTAAATCTGTTTGTACTCTTGTCGGCAAATTCTTGATTGATACTGTTAATACCAATGCTATTGATGCTATCCAGCATAGTTGCATCAATGGAAACTGTACTTTAGGCGCTCTGGCATAGAGCATTTTTTCGATTCTTCTTTTTAGCATTCCGTCAGTTGCAGAAACCATTAAAGGATGGCCAGCCTGCTCGTATTTAGCTAGTATTAGTAATGCTTCGGCATAGGATAATGGACTGTATTTGAACTGAAGCACCAATTCGTCGCTTGATTGTTCTCTATACTCTTTTATTAGACGACTTATTTTTTGAACAAAAGGATTGAAGAAAAACAATTGCTCTAACACTACCAATGCCCAATTTATAATAAAGTCGAGCTTTTTTATATGAGAAAGTTCGTGAAGAATAATAGCTTCAAGCTGGATTGTTGTTAATTGAGAAAGTGCTGCGGCGGGTAATAGGATAACTGGTTTCCAAAAACCAATAGTGCAGGCAGTAGAAATATTTTCTTTAATAATAATGCTAATACGACGTCTTATTCCTAGCAAGAAACGCTGTTCTTCAGCATAAAGTTTGAGATGGATAGGAACCTTATTTGAAGAAAAATTGGAAAAAGAGCGCAGTGTTTGAAGTTGGGAAGTAAAAATAAAAACTTTACGAACCATACCTAGAAGGTACAATCCTGAGAAAATGATCGATGTATATTGTATCCATTTTGAAATGGTATCACCGATGAGGAATTCGTTTTGAATTTGCCAGGTGAAGATCGTGAGAACCTTCGTTTGATTGTTGGAAAACAGGAAGAAGCCTAATAGCCCAAGTGTTGATACCGCAATTATTAAAAGAACCGTAAGAACTTTTTGCTTGATCCTTGCTGACTGGTTTTTCAAAACATTTATACTAAGCAATGCCAACAGCCAACAGAGCCCCATCAGCCAAAAGCTGTGAAGCAGTAGTTGACCCAATCCTTGTAAGAAGGAGAGAAGGCTTGTCATTATTTCCCGGCAGATTTGAGTTCTTCAATCATTTTTTGAATGGCTTCCAGTTCATCTTCGCTGGCTTTGTGATTCCCCAAGGCCTGAAGCACTAATTCAGTAGTAGACCCTCCAAAAAGGGTATCAATCATTTTGCCTACCATATGCTTCTGGGTCTTTTCTTTACTTACCCAAGGCTGATAATAGTGCGTTTTAGCGCTTTCATCGCGCTTTACCAATCCCTTCTCAAACATGATCTGCATCAGTTTCAAGGTAGTTGTATAGCCTGATTCTTTTGTTTTTGATAATTCCTCATGAACTTCTCTCACACTAGCCGATTTACGCTCCCATAACACTTGGAGTATTTCTAATTCACTTTCTGTGGGTTTCAACGTTTTTGTTGACATGTTTCGTTGCTTTGATCTCTAAATTACGACAAATTTCGTAATGAATTGTTAAGAAAACTAAAATTGTGGCAAAAGAAAAGCCCCAATGTAGAAACATCGGGGCTTATGGTATTTGGTATGATTAGTGCTTCTTTTCTCAGAAACACCTGAATTATTTATTCTCGATCTTAAATTTAAGGGTTTTACCTGAGCTTAAAAACGCAGCATACTTTTTAACTACGTCCTCAGATTGTGTTTGGCCATTGATGGTCAAAACATTGTTTTCCCATTTTACATCCAATGAGGTAGGATTGTTCAAATCCTTTTTTAATGTTTCAATGAATTGGTTAGTAGCGTTTTCAACACCATCCCCTTCAATGTTTACATTAACTGTTTGCTTTTCAGAACCTGCATCGGCTGATGTATTTGAATAAGTAATTTCTACTTTCTTTTCAACGTGAGTAGAAGCCGAAGTTCCGTGAATATCTTTCAATGTAGGCGCTACAACTAATGATACAATTGACATCAATTTAATCAAGATGTTCATTGATGGACCAGAAGTATCTTTGAATGGATCACCCACAGTATCACCTGTTACAGAAGCTTTGTGTGGATCAGATTTTTTGTAGTAGATCTGTCCGTTGATTTCAACACCTTTTTCAAAGCTTTTCTTAGCATTATCCCAAGCACCACCGGCATTGTTTTGGAACATACCCATCAATACTCCACTTACGGTTGCACCGGCTAAGAAACCACCAAGAGCTTCAGGGCCTACAATGAAACCAACGATCAATGGAGAAATGATAGCAATAGCACCTGGCAACATCATTTTTCTGATAGAAGCCTGAGTAGAGATAGCTACGCATTTATCGTATTCTGGCTTTCCGGTACCTTCCATGATTCCAGGAATAGACTTGAATTGGCGACGTACTTCTTCAACCATGCTCATGGCTGCTTCACCTACGGCGCGAATTGCCAATGAAGAGAAGATAAATGGAATCATAGCTCCAACAAACAAAGAAGCCAATACATCCGCTTTATAAATATCGATCCCTTGGATACCAGCTACACCTACGAAAGCTGCAAACAATGCTAAGGCAGTTAGAGCTGCAGAAGCAATTGCAAATCCTTTACCTGTGGCAGCAGTAGTATTTCCTACAGCATCTAATACGTCTGTTTTTTCACGAACATCTGCTGGCAATTCACTCATCTCAGCGATACCACCGGCATTATCTGCGATAGGACCGAATGCATCAATTGCTAATTGCATGGCAGTAGTTGCCATCATTCCGGCTGCAGCAATTGCTACACCGTAAAGACCTGCGCAAGCGTATGAACCCCATATACCACCAGCCAATACAAGAATTGGAAGGAAGGTAGATTCCATACCAATCGCCAAACCACCGATAACGTTTGTAGCGTGACCGGTTGAGGACTGACGGATAATTGACATTACTGGGCGTTTACCCATTGCAGTATAATATTCTGTGATGATACTCATTAAAGTACCAACAACTAAACCTACGGCAATTGCACCGAGTACACCCCATTTGGTGAATTCAGTACCACGCAATACCATAGTTTCAGGAAGAATATAATAAACAAGACCAACAGAGGCAATTGCAGTTAACACAATTGAACCCCAGTTACCCATGTTCAAAGCCTTTTGAACGTTATCTGTGCTGATACCTGCGTTGTCGCTAATACGAACGAAGAAAGTACCTATGATTGAGAAGAGGATACCCACACCGGCGATCAACATTGGTAAAAGAATAGGAGCAAAGCCACCGAAATTGTCGGTAGATTTTGTTTCCTGTCCAAGAACCATTGTTGCGAGAACGGTAGCAACATAAGAACCGAACAAATCGGCACCCATACCGGCAACGTCACCAACGTTATCACCAACGTTATCTGCGATAGTAGCCGGGTTGCGAGGATCGTCTTCAGGAATACCTGCTTCTACTTTACCAACGAGGTCTGCACCTACGTCAGCAGCTTTAGTATAGATACCACCGCCCACACGAGCAAACAAAGCGATGCTTTCCGCTCCCAAAGAGAATCCGGTAAGTACTTCAATTGTTTTCAACATTTCTTCGGAATCAACCGCAGTGGCACCGAAGTAAGATTTTAAGATTAGATAGAGACCACCTAAACCTAATACAGCGAGACCGGCAACGCCTAATCCCATTACTGCACCTCCCGTGAAGGAAACGTTCAGGGCTTTCGACAAACTGGTACGAGCAGCATTCGCTGTGCGTACGTTTGCCTTGGTGGCAACCTTCATTCCAATGTAACCCGCGGTTGCACTGAATACGGCGCCCAATACAAATGACAATGCAATGGTCCAATCGCTATGTGGATTAGATTTAGCCATTACCGCAAGCAAAATCGCAACAATTACAACGAAATAGCTCAGGATTTTCCATTCAGCCTTCAGGAACGCCATGGCTCCTTCAGCGATGTACGTACTGATTTCTTTCATTCGGTCGTTTCCGGCGTCTTGTTTGGATACCCAGTTGAATTTTACAAAAGTGTATAACAAACCAATTACTGCCATTGCCGGTACCAAGTAAAGCAAATTCTCCATAATGTGTTTGGTTCTTAAAATTGAGTTAAAAGGACGGCAAAAATAGGGGAAAAGACCCAAAAATGCTGATTCTCAGGCCTGAAAATTCTGATTATCAGATATTGTAAATAAAAACGCGAATCCAACCTTAGATTCGCGTTTATTTAGCTGTAAATCAATATTCTATGTATTTAGACACTCCGATTGAACTAGGCCTAATTGCTTGTACTGTCTTTTTTCTTTTTTCCAAGAATCTGTTTGAACAATCCTTTACCGGCTTCTTCCAATTGTTTCTTTGTTTTTGAAGGATCTGATTTAGTGGCCGTATCGCCCAATAATTGCTTCTTTAACTCCGATTTTGCAGCATCTACCACTTGTTTCTTGGCTGATTCAACACTGTCTTTCACCGCTTTCGTTACTGCCGCTTTGGTGCTATCAACTTTAGCTTTCGCGAAATCAGTGACCTGTTGCTTCAAGTCATCGGCAAGACTTTGAGCTCCTTCTTTAATAGATGTTTTGATTTGAGGTTTACCCAAACTTCCTCCTACTTTCACCAGTATCGGAACGATGGTTGATGCTTTTACCGGAATTCCTTTCGCACTTAATTGGCTTTCCCAATTAGATACCAAAGCATTGGCTTGCGTACCCAACATTGAACGTGGTACTTTCATATTAATTTGATAGTCCATCGACTGATCGAAACCATGAAACCCACCAATTTCCATTTCTATTCCTTTTACATTCAACTTGAACGGTTTCACCATTACACGTCCATTGGTAAATTCAATGTAGTTTTTTACATCCTTTACTGAAATAGATTCCAGTTCTTTGATCTTTAATTGGGATGCAATTTCTTCCAATGGTTTGAACTTACTAAGAAATCCCTCAATCAATAATAGATCTCCCTTGCCATTCAGTGAATTTAGAACCGGGAAAAGGTTTTCACCTAATTGTCCTTTTACGCTGAGCTGCGATTGAAGTTTACCGCCTAAGAATTGACCGATAGGCATGATCTTTTGAAAAGTATTGAAAGCGAAGAAAGTTTGTTGCACATCTACATTTTTCACATCGTAGGTGAGCGCAATGTCGGGCTTAGATTTACTTTGAAGTGTGCTATATGAACCATTGATATTCATAGTTCCTTGTAAAGCGTTGCCCTTTACGTTTTTGAAGAAAACAGTTTCATCTGTTATTTCAAGTGTGCCGGATGCGTTATCAATTTCTAATTTGTCGTAAGTGATTTTATTAACTCCGGCATTCAAAGTAAACTTGATGTCGGATGGAACTGCAAATGGCTCACTTGCAGTTGTAGTTGCTGTATCTGTACTCGTCCCCATCCATTTGTTTACATTGAATTGATCTGCATTTATAGTGAAGTTTCCTTTTAAAGGTGCTTTCTTGTTGAAATAAGCAAGCGGATCAATGATAGAACCGGTTCCATTAAACGCAGTACCCATATACTTGCCGGAAAGTTCAGCGATATTGATTTGGGTATTGCTGAAATTGGCCAATAGTTTTTGAAGATTGATTGGATCGGGAGAGGCTTTTGAACTGTATTCAAAATTAGTCATGTCTACTCCGCCTTTTACCAGTATTTTATCGTAAGAACCTGCCATACTTCCTCTAGCATCTACGTCGGCTTTCAACAATCCTTTTAAAACAGTTCCGGCTTCTAATTTCACAAATTGGGTTATGGAAGCTAAGTTGACACTCCCTTTAACAGAAGCGATCAAGTTCTTTGCGGTCATTGGATTGGTCAATCCAAACTCAAAATCAAAGGGATCCTTATCCAGTTCTATATGCCCTTTTGAAACCGCTATGGCTGTGTTATCAGGCACACCATCGGGGTTATCAACTTTTGCATCCAATTGTATGTTCTTAACAGCTGCAGGTAAGTCGGGATATTGGAACATTCCGTTGGTGATGTTCAGGTTCACATGAAAAGCGGGCATCGACTGCGGACTATAAACACCTTTTAAGTTACCACCTAAGCTAGCCGTTCCGGAGGTTTTGATCGATTCAAAGTCTTTAGCATAAATCGCCGGAATCAATGACAAGAAATTCTTGAAATCTGATTTGGCTGACTGCAATTGCAAGTCCATTTTGTAGCTCGAATCGTTTACAATTTGGAAACTTCCTTTTGATGTAAGCGGAAGTGCGTTCAGTTCAATTGAAGGGGCATCATAGCCAAATGTACTTGTAGCAGTATTGGCTGTAAAATCTGCTTTTAGTTTGGTTTTGGTATTGAATAAAAACGGAATGCCACCGTACTTATATGTAAGTGCCTTGATATCGCTAGTTGTAGAAAGTTTGAATTCATCTCCATTTACGACCCCTTTACCTTGATGCTGAAGTCCTTCCATGCTAAAGAGCATATTGGAGCTTTCATCATCGTATACGATTGTACCATCGGTTATTTCATATTCTTCAAAATTTAATTTAAGTGCAGAGGTACTAGTGTCTGTTGTTGCGGAATCCGCTTTCGTGATGTTCCAATTCGCTGTACCATCGCGATGTACAATTGCATTAACCACCGGTTTTTCAGCTATTACTGAATAGATGGTCATGTTTTCTCCCTTTATAACACTCATCAAATTCAATGAGAGATTGATAGCGCTTGCTTTGAAGAGGGTATCGCCTTCAAATGGTGCATTGTTGGCGATATACAAGTCTTCAATTGTAACCGACGCCTTTGGAAAATGCCGAATAAAAGACAGACTTAAATCATTAAAATCGACTTTTGCATTCAGCTGGCTATTCAATTCTTTTTTAAGAAGTTTTACTAGTTGCGGTTTGAAGAGGTAGGGCACCAAAATCAAGATCAACAGAAGGCCTAGAAAACTGAAACCCGTGATCTTCGCAATTTTTTTGAAGCGTTTCATTTACAACAGTTTATAAGGTTTATTTCACTTAGGATACGATTTCTTAATTTCGCTCCACTTTATTTACAAATATGACGCCAGAAAGAAGAGCAAAGTTAGCGGGAGTTTTGAATAAACGACAACCCGATCTTACAGTAGTTTTAGAAAATGTATTCGATCCACATAATATTTCCGCGGTAATGCGTACTTGCGACGCCGTAGGCATCCAAGAAATTTATGTTATTACTAATAAAGTTCCTCGTCACAAAAAGTGGGGGACTCGAAGTTCTTCCAGCGCTGCAAAATGGCTCACGGTACATCAGTTTTCTGATATTAAAGAATGTGTTGATGTATTAAGGTCGAAATATGCCAAAATCTACACCACACATTTAAGCACAGATGCGAAAAGTTTGCACGAATTGAATTTAACGGAAAGTGTAGCATTGGTATTTGGGAATGAGCATGCCGGTGTGAGTGAAGAAATGCTTGCTTTAGCCGATGGTAATTTTATCATTCCTCAAGTAGGTATTATTCAAAGTTTGAATATTTCCGTGGCTTGTGCGGTTACTATTTATGAAGCTATGCGTCAGAAGTCGGTGGCCGGTCACTACAATCAGCGTCGCTTGCCCGATGAACAATTCAATACCTTATTGGATCAATGGGGGTTCCTCGGAGAAGACAAAGATGCCTTATCAAATGAAAATTAGACTCCTTCTTCTTTTAGTTATATGTAGTCCTGTTTTGATGTTCGCACAAACCGGGGTTTCAACGATTCAAACTGCTGAGTTGATACAAATGGTTGATTCAAGTAAGAAGCCAATCATTGTAAGTTTTTGGGCCACTTGGTGTTCTCCTTGTTTGAATGAAATTCCTTGGTTGGAAAAGGAGATTTCGGGTAAGGCTCATGACAGCATTGTGTTAATTTTGATAAGTTTGGATACTAGAAAAACGGTTCGAGACATCGAATTGTTTGTTGCTCGAAAAGGTTTTCATTCCAAGGTGTACATTTGGCAAAATCCATCCATTCCCGAATTTGCAAAAGCGATGAATATTCGATGGACTGATGGAATTCCTGCAACCTATCTGCGATCAAATGAGAAAAATAGAAGGATATTCTTCAACCGCCAATTGACGGAGCTGCAAATAAAACGAGAGTTGAACAATTTACTTAAGGACTAATTGGCTCCGTTTGTTTTTCCGCATCAATTTTCGCTCGTTCTTCGGCCATTACTTTCAATGAATGAATGCTTACATTCAATTCGTAACCTATCAGTAGTACCAGTGAATTGATAAAGATCAGCGCCATAAACATGATAACGGTACCGATGGAACCATAAAGCGCATTATAGCGACCAAAATTATTAACGAATAGAGAAAACCCTAAGGTTGCCAGTACACTCAAAGAAGAACCTAAAATGGTGCCCGGTGAAAGCAAGGGCCATCGTTTCGTTACCGCCGGCGCGTATTTATAGATAAAGCCGAAAGTAAAAAAGATCAGTGCAAGCATGAACAACCACCTGAAATAGTTCAATATGTCTTTGATCAAGTGGCTCTTGATTCCAATAAAATCCATCACTGCGCCCTGCATTATTAAAAGCAGTAAGCAACCCATCAATAAACTCATAATAATGATGGTGAGCTTTATCGCGATCCAACGATTTTGTAATCCGGTGCGTTTTGAAAAGCCCATGTAATTTTTATTGAAGCTTCTCATCAATCCCATCATTCCGTTTGACGCAAAGAAGATCAATAAAATGAAACCAAACGACAATAACCCTATTCTCGATTCATCAAAAAAACTTGAAACAAATTTGATCAAGTTAGTATTGTGTTCCTTTGCCGGAATAATGTCTTTGATCATCTGAGTGAGTTGACCGATGATCGTTTTCTTTTTCAACAAAGGCAAATGGGGGAGTAGTGAAAAAAGAAACAATGAAGTAGGAGGAATTGCCATTACAAAGTTGAATGCAATTGCAGCGGCTCTTTCATTGAGCCCTACCTTTTTAACTTCCTCATAGAAGAAAGCCATTACTTCATACAAAGGCACTCCATTGAAACCTGGAAGCACCACTTTTTTACTTTTAGTGATGAGGAATCTAATTAAGGGGAAATCCAGTATGATGCGCTCTAGTTTGGTCATTTGTTCTTACTGTTTCTAATACGCTCTTGTTCGTCTTGTGCTGCTCGAAATGCATTTGCTTTCGTAACATGCTCCTCAAAAGTTACACTAAATTCATGTCTTCCGGAAAAATCCGCTTTTGCTACAAAGAAATAATAGTTAGTTGCAGGTGCATTCAAAACCGCGTCGATCGTAGCTTTAGAAGGGGTGCAAATAGGACCGGGAGGTAGCCCTTTGTATTTATATGTATTATAAGGACTTTCAACCAGCAAGTAGTCATTGTAGATCCGTTTCAAGGTGAAGTTTTTCAACGCAAACTTGACAGTAGGATCAGCCTGTAATCGATCCCCTTTTCTAAAACGGTTCAAATACACACTTGCGATGGTATCTTTTTCATCAAGTGCATTGGTTTCCTCTTCAACAATAGACGCCAAGGTATAAACTTGTATGGGGCTTAGATGCTGTTGTGTGGCTTTTGCTTTACGTTCTTCTGTCCAAAATCGTTCTTTTTGAGCATTGAACTTTTTTAATACCTGCACGGGAGTACTCGTCCAATTAAATTCATATTTGTCAGGAAACACGCCGGCCATCACGGTATTACTATCCAAACCAAATTGGTTCAGCGAATCATTATTCGTAAAAAGCGCAATAAATGAAAGCGAATCGTTTTCAAATCGCTTCCCTAAATATCCTGCCAGTTGTTCTTTTGTTCTAAACTTATTAAAATTAATAACAACTGGAGACTGGCGGTGATTCTTTAACATTCGTACTATAGACAAAACACTCATGCCGTTCTTTATTTCGTATTTGCCCGGTTCAAGATGATTGGCTAAATCGAAGCGTTTTGCAACAAATTCAAATGCACTCACACTCTTCACAAGATCGCTGTCTTCTAGTTGTTGAATCAAAGCTTGGTAGGTGCTATTTTTTGATGAAAGGTATAAAAACCTGTTTTTTTCAGAAAAGCTTGTTGCGCTTCCAAAAACAAACCAGGCCGAAATACCGACAAGGGCAACCAGCACTACTAAGATTAGTCGCAGTTTTCTAAATTTCATAGATTTAAAATAAAGAAAAAACCCTGCCGAATCCAGCAGGGTTGTAAAATATATTCTGGAAAAATGCTTATTTCTGGGGTGCTGGAGCAGGCGTAGGTGTCGTTGCAGGTGTAGTGTTTGTAGCATTAGGTCGAATGTTTTCACCTTTTACTTCCACCGATTTAGAACCGCTCATAAATGCCAAAGAAACCACACAAAGTACAGCTATAATGGTTGAAACAACCCAAGTACCTTTTACCAAAGTGTCAGTTGTTTGTTTAACACCCATAAATTGGTTGTTAAATCCTGCAATGTTTCCGGCCAAACCGCCACCTTTAGGGTTTTGGATCAAAATGATAAAACCTAAAGCTACGCAGGCTACAATCACTAGAATCAAGAACAAAGTCAACATATACTAATCTTTAATTTGGTCTATTTTAGATGCAAAGTAAGCGGTTTTATCGGGATTAAGCAAACTTAATTTGCGGTAAATGGCTTTAGCACGGGTGGTTTTACCCTGTTTCAGCCAGACCTCAGCCATGGCTTCTGTTTCTACTTCCGTATTTTCGATCGATTCTTCCGCCTGTTTTACCACTACTGCTTCATCTGTAACGTTTTCAGACACTTTAGGAATTTTCTTCATTGTTCGAAGCCATTCCGTAAAGCTCTTTAACTGACGGCCGAATTTATCCTTGTCTAAGTCTTCTAGCTTTACTTTGATTCCTTGCGAAGCGAAATAATCAATAGTATGATAGGGTTCTATTAAACTAACGGTATTTTCGGGTAGAACAGCGGAAATTGTGGGTAATTTATGGATATTAACCACCGGGGGCTCCTCATTTTGTGGTTCTTGAGGAGCGATTTGGCTGATTTCAACAGAGGCATCCGGCTCATTTTCAGTCACAACCGTGTTTTCAACAACGATGTCTTGGTCAACCGACTCTTCAACAACAATGGTTCCCGAAATAACAAAATTGGATTCCGGTTCTGAAGCAATAGCCGCTATTAGTTCTTGTTCCGATTTATCTTCTGTATTTTCTTTTGCAGCTGCTTGTTCCTCTTCCAAAAGATTTGATGTATTTGCTCCGTTTTCAACGAAAGTAGGAGGGGATGTTTTTTCTGCGGCTTCATTCAACAGTTGCTCTAACCACAAGGGGTTCTTTAAGTACAAAGCGGCCGCATGAACTTCATCCTGAAATTCGGGATGAAGGTAGAATTTTTTAGCAGCAAGCACTACCCGTCCGGCATTGGCATATGGGTATTTATTCACGAAGGCTTCAATATCGGAAAGTTCTAAATCCTGAATTGAACTCTTTTTGAATAAATGATGTACAAGTGTATTTATAGATGCCTCCATGGGAACAAACTACCAAGATGAGAAAATTCGGTTAAACATTTCATCTACCAAGTTTTGAACAATGGTAGCACTCAGTTGGGCTTGGGCCTGGTCTAAACTCAAACTCGCCGAGAAGTCGAAGTTACGGGAAACAGGCGCTTCAAAATTCATTTTTTCGTCTTGCCTGTTTTTGAAAGAAATATTTACAGTAACAATCAATCGGTTTGTGGCGGCTTGTTGTTGTGAAACACCCGCTGTACTAACATCATACCCGGTTATTACGCATTTGATATCATAATCGGCTTGATCAGCACTTTGAATTTGAGTAAGGCGGGTTTGGTTGTTTACTTTCTGACGGAATTTATCTGTTAACTGTGGGCTTAATTGAGGATTAACAAAACGAGCTTTGTTTTCAATATAATGGATGTAGCAAGTTTTGATTTTGGGATCAATACTTACATCTTTGAATTTATAGATCCCACAAGAACTAAATAGCATTGTTCCGAAAACAATGATCATCAGCTTCCACCTATTTTTAAGCATACTTTTCATGCGTTACTCTTTGATGTCGTATTCTTTTAACTTTCTATAAAGTGTTCTCTCGCTTATACCTAGATCGGTAGCTGCATCCTTGCGTTTACCCTTATGCTTTTTCAACGCTTTTAGAATCAGGTCTTTCTCTACATCCATAATGTTCAACGATTCCTCTACTTCTTCATGATGATCGATGATATCGTCGTGATGAGGAATCACCACTTGAGCCGTATTCGGAGAAATGGGTTGCATGATGGAAGGTTGTAAAACCTCTTGGCTTTTGAACTCCTTCAATTCATTAAAAAACTGCGGATGTTGAGATGCAATGGAAGGGTTCTGCATCAGTTCGAAGAACATTTTTTTCAACTCAGTTACATCTTTTTTCATGTCAAAAAAAAGCTTGTAAAGAATCTCCCTTTCATTATTAAATTCACCGCCGCTACCCATGTTCATTCCCGACAAAACCGGTAATCTATTTCCTTGTTTATCGGGTAAGAATTTTTGAAGTTCGCGAAGAGTTACCAGTTTATCTTGCGCCAAAACGGAAATTTGCTCTGCAATATTCTTCAATTCGCGAACATTACCGGGCCAAGGGTAGTTAATTAACAGATTTTTCGCCTCTTCATCCAGTTGAATTGGAGCCGTTTTATATTTTTCAGCAAAGTCTACTGCAAATCTTCTAAACAAAAGGGGAATGTCTTCTTTTCGATCTCGTAATGATGGAACCCGAATTGGAACGGTACTCAACCGATAATAGAGGTCTTCTCGAAACTTCCCTTGTTGAGTTCTTTCTAACAAATCCCTATTGGTGGCGGCAATAACGCGAACATCGGTTTTTTGCACTTTTGAAGAACCTACTCGAATGAATTCTCCTGTTTCTAACACTCTTAACAATCGAGCCTGAGTTCCTAAAGGCAATTCTCCAATCTCGTCTAAGAAAATGGTACCTCCGTTTACTGTTTCGAAGTATCCTTTTCTCGAGTCAACCGCACCGGTAAAGGATCCTTTTTCATGCCCGAATAGTTCTGAGTCGATAGTTCCTTCAGGAATCGCGCCGCAGTTCACTGCAATAAATGAGTTGTGCTTTCGGGCCGACAATGCATGAATGATTTGTGAGAATACTTCTTTACCTACACCACTTTCTCCGTTAATTAAAACCGTTAAATCGGTTCCGGAAACCTGGTGAGCCACCTGCAAAGCATAATTCAATGCAGGTGAATTTCCTATAATTCCAAATCGATTCTTGATACTTTGAATTTCCATAGAAAAAATGCTAATGGTGCTACTATTGCGAAATAAGCTTTCCTATGAGAGTTGCTTGAGTGCAATCAGTAACTGTTACAAAAGCGTAGTCGCCTTTTTTCAAATTTGTTTCATCTTTTGAAAAAACAATCACTTTGTTTTGAGAGTTTCGTCCCATCCAATCTTTATCACTTTTCTTACTGTTTCCTTCTATCAACACTTTGAATGTTTTTCCCAAATCTTGTTTATTGCTGGCGAAGCTCAATTTTCCTTGCTTGTCAACGATTTCCTGCAACCTTCGCTTTTTCACTTCATCAGGAATATCGTCTTTATATCTTCTTTGAGCAAGAGTGCCTGGGCGTTCGCTGTAAAAGAACATGTAGCTCATATCGTATTTGCTATGATCCATGATACTCAAGGTATCTTGATGATCTTCCTCTGTTTCTGTACAAAAACCGGCTATTATGTCTGAACTGATGCCGCAATCGGGCATTATTTCCCTTATGCGATCTACTTTGGCCATGTACCATTCCCTTGTATAGGTTCTATTCATCAATTGAAGTATACGGGTTGAACCACTTTGAACAGGCAAGTGAATGTACTTGCAAATGTTTTCATATTTGGCCATTGTATGCAACACATCATCAGTGATATCTTTAGGATGTGATGTTGAAAAGCGGATCCGCAATTCCGGGGATATCAACGCCACTCGTTCCAATAATTGTGCAAAATTCACTACTTCATTAGAGTCGCTCACATAATAATAGCTGTCCACATTCTGACCTAAAAGAGTCACTTCTTTAAAACCTCTTTCAAATAGATTCTGACATTCGGCAACAATTGATAATGCGTCTCTGCTTCTTTCCCTTCCTCTGGTAAAAGGAACCACACAAAAGGCACACATATTATTGCAACCTCTCATGATACTTACAAAAGCGCTTACTCCGTTACTATCGAGGCGAACAGGCGAAATGTCTGCGTAAGTTTCGTCGCGGCTGAGTAGTACATTCACGGCTTTTTGTCCGGTTTCTGCTTCTTCAATTAAAGCGGGTAAGCTTCTGTAGGCATCAGGGCCCACCACCATGTCAACCAGCTTTTCTTCTTCTAAAAATTTCGACTTCAAGCGTTCAGCCATACACCCCAGTACACCAATCAACAAACCGGGTTTTGATTGTTTCACTTGCTGAAAATCTCCCAATCTTCGGCGAACTGTTTGTTCGGCCTTTTCACGAATGGAACAGGTATTTAAGAGCACCAGATCTGCTTCTTCAACATTTCGCGTTGCTCCAAAACCATGCTGGTTTAAGATTGACGCCACAATTTCACTGTCGCTAAAATTCATCTGGCATCCATAGCTTTCTATGTAGAAGTGCTTTTTATAGTGGTTTGGATCCATAGCAAAAGGGGCATAGGCTTCCCCTTGCCTTGCTTCGTCGTGTTCTTTTAATTTCAACAATTCCTCCATCTCGTTATTTTTTCGAAAGACAAAATTAGCAAAAATTGATCATTCTAGTGACAGGATGGCAGTTTTTTACAAATTCTTGGATTCCATTCATGTATGAATTGGGCCATTGAACAAGGTCTGGAGAACAGGGATTTTCCTTTTGGGTATTTTTGACTCATGCGTTTTCTGACTGCTTTGGGTGCTTTTTTCCTAATTTTTCATAGTTCATTATCTGCTCAGGTGGTTTCAACAGGTACCATCATGGGGAGTATTGTGGATTCGAAGCAGCAAGCACTTGAGTCGGCCAGCATTCGATTGGTATTTCTTTCTGATTCAAGTATTCGCAGAGGAGGAGTGACCGATAAGCAAGGAGTATTTCATTTTTCAGATCTTCCATTTGGGTATTACCGTCTAACAGTTTCAGGTATTGGATACCAGCCCTTAATTATGGACAGTATTTGGATCCGCTCTAAACGCACTGAAATCAATTTGCAAGACTTGGTTGTAAAGAACAGCTCCGACGCATTGCAGGAGGTAATTGTTTACGCAGAAAAGCCGCTCATTCAAAGCAATGGAGGGAATATAATAATGAACGCATCGGAATCGCCCTTGGCTTCAGGCGGTTCGGCTACCGACCTTTTGAAGCAATTGCCCTTAGTGGCCATTGATCCCAATGGCGGGATCTCCGTTAAAGGCAAAGAACCTAAGATTCTAATTGACGACAAGCCGGTTGACATGAATGCTCAGCAGTTACAAGATTTCCTAGAATCGATGCCTGGCAGTATGATTGAACGTATCGAAGTAATGACCAATCCACCCCCACAATACGCTAACGAACCGGGTGGCGTAATCAATATTATTACCAAGAAAGGAAAAATGGGGAGATCAGGACGGTTATCCATTACAGGTGGATCAAGAGGAGAGCGAGCTGGCTCCGGTAGCTTTAGTTTGCGTAAGAAAGGGTTCAATTTTAACTTGAATACAGGATGGAACGATAACGACTATTCGGGGTATGGATACTCGAAAAGACAAAATATTTATCCCGATTCAGTTACCTATTTTAACACAAACAGTAACTATTCAAATAATACGAAGCGCCCGTCCATAAGAGCAGCGTTGGACGTAACTTTCAATCCCCATCATTCGCTCAACATTGTTTTACAGTACAACGAAAACCGCTACAACAATCAATCTAATATTGGATTTCAAGGGTTAACGCAATTAAAGCAAGTGTCGAGTTGGAGTGAACGAAAGTTGCACAGTTGGGGTAATAACAGAACTCCGATTGCTAATTTAACATACACGTTTAAAGGCGCTGTTCCTACAACTAGTTTTCGAATTTGGACCGGCTATCAATATTCCGACAACCGTGATCATAAAAATTGGTTTCAAGAATTTTTGAATACTGACGGTACAAAGTCAGGACTAGATTCTACACAGTTTCAGCAAACCATTTCATTCAATACGAACTGGTATTTTAATACTTTGTATGATAAGATGTTGGTAAAGGATAAAACCTTTATGGCTATTGGAGCTCAATACCTGTTTGCTTATAATGATGTTGATCAACTATCGTCTAGCTTAAGAAAATCAGATAGTGTTTTTGTAAAAAATGATTTGTTGAGTACAACATTCAATTTCAGCCAAGCTATAAAGCAATTTCGTTTTTCACTTCGGCAGTTGTATGCGAGAACAGGAACGATAACTGCGGGGATAAATGTAGAAGAAACGACTATTGACTTCAATGTAGTTTCGCAGCAAAAGAAAAGTAGCAATACTTATTGGACTCCCTTGCCATTTATTACTGTTCAATACAATTGGAAAGAAAAGTGGAATGCAGCGTTTACCTATCGAAGGGTTATTTCAAGACCAGGAATAGGTCAGCTGAATCCCGCCATTGATTATACAGATCCCTACAACCTTAGGTTTGGTAATACCTCATTGAAGCCTACTACATCTCACAATTTTGATGCTTCGTTTGGAATTGGTACACCTGTTTTTTATGCTAATATTGGAATGGGATATCATTTAGTGCAAGATGTGTTCACACAAATAAGAACTTTGCAGCCCGATGGTAAAACATTTGTAAGTTGGCAGAATATCGATGATCGGAATGAATGGGTTATCAGTACCTGGAACGGCTATAATTTTTCCAAAAAATGGCGCGCTAATTGGAGTGCCAGTTATACTTATAATTTATACAGTGCGGCAGATAAATTGTTGCTGAAATATAGAAATGGTGGAAGTTTCAATACCAATACCAACCTAAACTTTGCGGCCTCAGAAAAATTCAATTCCTATCTAAATTTTACGGTTAATCGATTCGCCAATCCTCAGGGGTATGTTCGATGGAATTCCAGTATGAGTGTGGGTGCTCAGTATAAATTTTTTAAGAAAAAGTTGATTGTTAGTGTGAATGTAATAGACCCGGTTCAACAACAAATTAATCGTACAAGCACAGCGGGAATCAATTTCTTGCATGAATCATATGGCTACAACAGAACGAGAAATTACCGTTTGTCGCTTACCTACAATTTCACACAGTCAAATAAAAAGATCAACAAATTCCTTCCTTCCAAAAAATAAATTTTACTGTTTCTTCAAGAAACGAGTGCTAAGCCAAGATTGACTAATAGGAACAATCCAAGAGTCGATTAATGCTTGTTTTGTAAGCACCAGATTATTGAAGTAAAGGGTATCTGAAGTTAATTTTCCAAGCTCTAAAGCAGGACCAACTTGCGATAAAGGAAGTACCTGTACGCGGTCGTTTATCAGAAATGCCAGCATTTGGCGATCAAACATGGTTACATTGAATTGCCTTTCTATTTCTTTGATAAATCGTACCGAACTATCAGTGCTACAGCCGCTTACTGTTGCTTGTGTTTCGTCGGCAATAAGTACGATAAACTGACCAAACAATAGATTGCCATAGGCCTTAACTTGGGCACCATGAGTTTTCCAAGATGCTACAAATTGATTGATTTGATCTTCAATGGCGAGGGCTTCCTGAAGCGTGAAAAGTCGACTTGATTGGTAGATCCAAACGCGGCTCTCCGGGTGAAATTCGGCCGGAATGAGCTCCTGATACTTCAATTTCATAGTGCAAAAATAATGCTTTCAAATAAATACCGTCTTACGGGTATAGGTTTCGCTGCGAGTATCGGCTAAATTGGGCGTATGTCAGTGTTTTCGGGCTTACTTTATAAGAAACTGAGACTTTTTCTGCTATTGGTGATAAGTAGTTTCACGGTAGCAATAGGAATCTATTACTCATTTTGGGCGAAAGATCAAGAAGTGCTCGGAATCTTGTTTTTCACATTTGGGCTGATGGGTTTTTTGATTTCAATTATTGGGTTCTACATCAGTTTTAGGGAATCAATTTCAGCGCGAAAGGAACTTCAGCTAAAAGCAAAAAACAATATATCTCTAGAATACACGGTAGGCCCCTCCGGAATGTTGACCGGGTTGCCGATTCTACATGAATGGAAAGTCGATGCCGCTGATTGGCTCTGGTTCTGGATTTCTCAATACAAACTGCAAGTAGGGTTTTTCATACTTACCTTTGTGTTAACCGGAACGGGATTATTAGTAGGAATTATAGTGGAGAATTCACTTCTGCTTTCTATTTCACTGGGCTTTATCGGGATACTATGTATGCTGTGTTTGGTTTGGATGATCACTCGAATTTACCCGTTTCCATTCAAATCGGTTCATATCACCATCACCACTCGCTCAGTGGGATATAACAAGAACTATTTTGAATTTGTAAATCAACGCTTGTGGCTATCACACGTGCTTCTTGAAAAAGGCAGTCGAGTTTCGCAAATAACCTTGCAGAGTTACTGGAATAGCCATAATTCTAAGGAGTCCTCGGCTTTAAAACTACCTGTACCGATGGGTAAATTAAGTGAAGCTGTAAAGTTATGTGAGGAATTAAAAGAATTATATTTTAGTCGAGCGACTGAGCAATAAGTTCTGCAATGTCTAAAACTTCCACGCCTTCTTTTTCTTTTGTTTTTACCCCGTCTGTCATCATTGTATTACAAAAAGGACAAGCTGATGCAATAATTGAAGCGTTCGTTGCGATTGCTTCATCGGTTCGTTCCCAATTTACACGAGTTGTTCCTTTTTCTTCTTCTTTAAACATTTGTGCACCGCCCGCACCACAGCACAAACCATTGGTTCTGCAACGCTTCATTTCTACCAATTCAGTATCTAATTGCTCGAGTACATGACGTGGAGCTTCATAAATATTGTTAGCTCTGCCTAAGTAACAACTGTCGTGGAAGGTAATTTTTTTCCCTTTGAATGCACCGCCATCCTTGATTCTCACTTTTCCTGTATCAATCAACTCCTGCATCAAAACAGTATGGTGAATCACTTCATAATCACCTCCCAACTCTTTATACTCGTTTTTCAAAGTATTAAAGCAGTGCGGACATGTGGTTACTATTTTTTTGATGCCATAAGTGTTTAGTAGCTGAATATTCTGATAAGCCATCATTTGGAACATGAACTCATTTCCTGCGCGACGAACGGGATCGCCCGTGCACATTTCTTCCTTACCTAGAATAGCAAAACTAATTCCGGCTTTTTCAAGTATGGTGGCAAAAGCTTTTGTAATCTTTTGAGCACGCTGATCAAAACTACCAGCACATCCAACCCAAAACAAGATTTCAGGTTGTTCTCCTCTTGCCATAAAATCGGCCATCGTTTGTATTGCCATAAGAGACATTTTCGTGTTATTACTACAAATATAACGGGTGTTAGTTTATGAGCAAGAAGATTCGAAAATTTGTATTAACATTTCTAAAAATGGACACTCTCACAAATTCACTAGATTTACAGAAAGTTGCTATAATGTCTGTAGACGAGAAATTACTGCTTATCAGAAATTATGATCTCTGGGCTCATATTAGCGATGAAGAATATGAGGAACTCAATATTATTCACAATTTTATTGAGGCGGAAAAAGGCGACTACCTTTACTTTGAAGCGCATTTACACAACAGAATTTATTTCCTAAAAGAAGGGTATATCAAGATTGGTCACATAGATACTGCAGGCAACGAAATTGTGAAAGAAATTCTCCAAAAAGGAGAATTGTTCGGGCAAATAACACTTGAACGAAACAATATGATGGGTGAATTTGCCCTGGCTCACAAATCGAACGTCAGTCTTTGCTCCTTTACTATAGAAGACTTTAGAACACTTTTAAAAAAGAAGCCTGAGTTAGCGTTTAAATACACTCAACAAGTAGGAACCAAGCTGAAACGAGTGGAAAGCCGATTGTTGAATCTTTTGAGTAAAGATATCCGTTCTAGGCTCATCAATTTTTTTGCAAATTTGGTGCTGACACAGGTGAAGTCTCCTTTACCAACTGAAATTAGGATACCTAATTTCTTTACTCATGAAGACATTGCGCAATTGGTAGGCTCTACTCGCCAAACCGTTACAACCATGTTAACTCAGCTATCGCAAGAAGAAATACTTCATTTTAGCCGCAAGGAAATTTGGGTGCCTGATGTTAAAAAACTTCAAAATATGATGACTGTCGGATAGCCGACAAAATACAGGCTCAGGGTAAGCTAGCTTTATTTAAAATTAGTCAAATGAAGATTCTTGCTTTCCTTTCAGCCATTTTGATGTTTTATACCGGCTATTCCCAAACGGCAGAAAAACGCAGATCAAGTTTCAATCTAGAAAATGGTCTAGCCATATCCGGATATGATCCGGTAGCCTATTTTACACAATCGAAAGCTATTGAGGGCGATAAACGTTGGTCGGTATTTCACAATGGAGTTACTTATTACTTTTCATCGGAACAAAACAAAGAGACCTTCAAGAAAAACCCAGGTGCATACGAACCACAATACGGTGGATGGTGTGCTTATGCGATGGGCGCAACCGGAGAAAAGGTTGAAATTGACCCTGAAACGTTTAAAATAATAAACGGGAAACTCTATTTGTTCTACAACAAGTTTTTCAACAACACATTGAAATCTTGGAATAAAGATGAGGCCAATTTGAAGTCAAAGGCCGATAATAGCTGGAATAGAATCATTCAAAAATAATCTCATTATGAAAATAATTAGTTGGGTATTGCGCATACTGGCGGCAGTAATTATGTTGCAAACCCTTTTCTTTAAGTTTACCGGGGCAGATGAGTCTGTGCAATTATTTACAATATTAGGAGTAGAACCCTGGGGGAGAATAGGATTGGGAGTATTTGAATTGATTGCGGCTATACTTATTCTGATTCCAAGGACCTATTTAATAGGCGCTATCATAACTGTTGGGCTAATGTTTGGGGCTATTGCTACCCATCTTTTTTTGATTGGGATTAAGTTTGGTGGTGACTATATCTTGTTTACGTATGCCGTAGTAGCATTTGTAGCGGCTTTAATTTTAATTGGTATTAATAGGCAGAATATATTTGACTTCCTGAAGTCCGGATTCAAGTTTAAAAATCTATTAATGCTGTTTCTGTTGTTTTTCAGTTTGAACGCGTCGTCTCAAATTAAAAAACAGATTAGCTCCAAGAAAGAATTTGATTTTACAGCAACAGTTGGCCAGAAGCAAGGGTCATTAGCCTTTGGATTCGATCAACTCTTCTTAGTCTCAAAAAAAAAAGATGGCAAATAGGGTATGGGGTTCGGTTAACCAATTATTTGGGTGACAAGCGCGACTTTATTACCGCCGGCCCGGCGAGGTATACGAGAAGTTTTACAGCTCCATTTTTGATCTTTTTTGCGGGTCAAAAGGAAGAGAATTTCGACACGCTAGTGGTTCAAATGCCGGTTTCTTTTTCACTAAATGCGGTTCTTCATACAGCCTATCAATTCAACCCGAAGTTAAGTGCCGGATTTAACATCGATCTCATTGGATTTACGGTAGCGCGAAAAACCAGTGCAGTTTTTAAATCAAACGGACTCACCAGAACAGACCCTTCCGTAAAACCAACGAATTTTAATTTGTTGTTAACCGGTGATCATGACCTCGGTACGTTGAATTCAGAGTTTTATCTCAAATACAGTGTAAACAACCGATGGAGCTACAAACTCGTTTATCAATTTCTCTTTGTTGAATACAGGTCTAATTCATTTAAACAGCAATTTTCTGATGGAAATGAAACAAATAGATTTCGAAACAAAGTGAATTCTTTTGGTATCGGAATAAGTTATCAATTAAACTCCAACTAATATGAAATACTCGATTTTTATCTGCATAGCACTATTTATTGCGGCTTGCTCAAAAACCGGCAATACTTTGAATGAACCTACTAGTTCTTTACCGATGTTAGATACACTTTCTACTAATTTAATTTGGAGGGGTGATTTTGAGAATGGCTTTTATGGATCCTGCACAGGTAAAGTGTTTATTTACAAGGTTGGTGACACTTTGAAGCTCAGGTTGGATGACTTTCGTGTTTCCAACGGGCCCGACCTAAAAGTATATATTTCTAAAGAAGCCGAACCTTTGAATTTTTACAGCTTGGGAAGTTTGCAAGCCTTTTCAGGTAATCAGGAATATAAAATTATGCAAAGGATTGATTTTAATGCATTTAAGTATGTTATTATTCATTGTGAACGGTATAACCACCAGTTTGGAAAGTCGGTTTTGCGCATGCCTTGATTAACTTAATTTTTAGCATTTATAAACTAAATTTGAAAAAAAGCGATACCATGAAATTATTCCTATTTGCGATCTGGAGTTTATTAGCAATGGGTGGAATACAAGCTCAAAATTATTCGATTCAGAATACCAATAATGCAGTTAAATTCAAAATAAAGAATCTCGGAATTTGGATAAGTGGAGTGTTTGGTGAATACAGCGGTGCCATAGTGTTTTCCCCCGAAAATTTGTCGGCATCAAAGTTCTCAGTTCAAATTAAGACATCTTCGATCAATACCGGAATTGAGTTGCGCGACGATCATTTGAAGAAAGAGGAATATTTTGACGAAAAAAACTATCCAACTATAAGTTTCGTATCTACTAAAGTTACTCTGTCTAATAAAAAAGGCACCCTGTACATGTTTGGGAAGTTGAATGTAAAAGGTAAAGAAATGGACCTTTCCTTTCCTTTTTCCGCATTGCCACAAGAAAATGGCTACCGATTTCAAGGGCAATTTAAGATAAATAGAAGGGATTTAGGGGTAGGGGGAAGCAGTGTTACCATGTCGGACGAGGTTACCGTATTGCTGGATGTTTATACACAAAAGAGCTAAAGCTATTAACAGAGGTTAATTTATTGAAACGAAATTGTTATCATTGTATAAATAAAATTGTAGATGCAACTTCAAAAAGCTGTAAATACTGTTTTTGCACAATTGTCTGCCACTATTGAAAATCTCTCGAACGAAGAGTATTCGCATCCTTGTGTTCAGTTATCTAACAATACCATTGGTCAGCACGTTCGGCATATAATTGAAATGTTTCAGTGTTTAGAGCTCGGGTACGAAACAGGGATTGTGAACTATGAAAAGCGCAAGAGAGACGGAAAAATTGAAACGGATCGACTGTTTACACAAGATTTAATGAAGCAAATTCAAGAAGCTTTGAATAAGCCTAATAAAGATTTGTTATTAGAGGGTGCGTATGATGAACAGTCGGTGGATTTGATACGTTTACAAAGCAATTATTTTAGAGAAATTGCCTATAACTTAGAGCATACGATTCATCACATGGCATTGATTCGAATTGGCGTGCAAGAAATTTCATCCATTGAATTACCGGAAAGCTTCGGCGTTGCATCGGCCACCGTTAAGTTTAGAAATCAATGTGCACAGTAAGTTTTATCCCTTCAAATAATTCGATATTTCTAACCTCTAATAGAGACGAAAAGCAGTGGCGTAAAGATGCGCTAGCTCCGGACATTTATGAGTATGAATCCGGAAAAATACTTTTTCCAAAAGACGCAGATGCCGGAGGTACTTGGATTGCAGCACATGAAAACGGAAATGCCATAGTTTTTTTGAATGGTGGTTTTGAAGCACATATTTCCACGCCTCCCTATCGTAAAAGTCGTGGAATCATTCTTCTCGATATTATTGAAGGCGCTACTCCCGCCAATACTTTCCAAGCCATAAAACTCAGTCAAATTGAGCCTTTTACAGCGGTTATTTGGGACGACTGCCATTTATTCGAATGCAGATGGGACGGAAAAGAAAAGTACATGAAATTACTTGACGAAAACAAGCCACATATTTGGTCTTCAGTTACATTGTACAATGAATCTACTATCAAAAAAAGAGAGGGCTGGTTTTTAAAGTGGATCGAAAAAAATCCAAATCCAAGTCAAGACGAAATTCTTCATTTCCATCAATTCACCGGTGATGGAGACCAACACAACGATTTAAAGATGAATAGAAATGGAGAAGTTTTTACCGTAAGTGTTTCTTCAATTGAATGGCGATCAGATCAAGCCAATATGCGCTACATCGATTTGAAAAACAATCGTGAATCGAAAACCAATTTTCCGATGGTTTCTTCAAGTTACTCAAAATGATGGAGAGGAAGAAGTGGTACCATACTCCGTTCTTGGTTCGCCTTACTAACTGGGAATATTGGCCTTTTACAGCAGTTTATGGGCCAATCTATCCTATAATGCTTTACTTTTGTTTAAAGGCAAAGTCCTTTTTTTTCTACACTGCTTCAAATCCTTCCATTAAGAACGGTGGTTTTTTGAACGAATCTAAGAAGGACATTCATCCAATTATTCCGCCGGCATATGCGGCAAGGACCCTTTTTTTTGATTTACCTCAAACTGCTTCTGTTGTAATCGAAAAAGTGGTTGAAGCCGGGCTCACCTTCCCTTTAATTGGCAAACCAAATATTGGAGCTAGAGGTAGAGGAGTCAAAATCTTGAAAACAGAAGCGGATATTGCAACATTTGTTCAATCGGCCGCTTTAGATTTTCATATACAGGAATACATTGAATATGAAAATGAAATCGGATTGTTCTACTATCGATTTCCAGGTGCGAACAAAGGCACTTTATCAGGCATCGTTCGTAAGGAATTTCTAAGTGTTATAGGAGACGGAAAGCAAACCGTTTCCCAACTGTTACATGCCGATAAAAGGTCTTTGATGTATTTGAGCTCGTTAACCACTCTTGCAAAAGATCAGTTAGATCAAATTCCTCTTTTGGGTGAGAAGCGGATTATTTCTCCTTTTGGCAATCATGCTCGCGGTGCATTGTTTTTAGACGACAGTCACTTGATTGATCAAGAGTTGATCGATTGTTTTGATGCTGTTTGCAAGCAAATTCCGGATTTCTACTTTGGAAGATTGGACATTCGATATAAATCATGGGAAGAGTTAAAAAAAGGAGCCAACTTTATTATTATCGAAATAAATGGAGCCGGTGCAGAACCAACACATATGTACGACCCCAAACACTCTTTGTTTTATGCATGGAAAGAGATCCTGCGACACTGGAAAATTCTTTATAAAATAAGTACAGCGAATCATAGCAATGGGGTACCATATTTGAGTTATAAAGAAGGAGTGGCAATGTTACGAGAAGACAAAGAGTGGAGTAAAAAACTAGAAGCAATGCCCTTGTAACATGAATGTTCGTTTACTTTTTACAGGAATGCTCATCAGCTTTTTAGGCACACTGCCATTGGGTGTACTGAATGTTACAGCATTGCAACTATCGATTGAATATGGACTGCTGTCGGCGTTTAGCTTTTCACTGGGAGCACTTGTGGTAGAAATGATCTACGTACGTCTTTCCTTACTTACTATTGATTGGTTTTTGAAGAAAGAGGGCTTTTTCAAATGGCTGCAATTGACGTCAATTGGCATTCTTCTAATTTTAGCTGTCACTACTTTTTTATCGGCCGAATCTTCGCAAACAAGTGTCTCCAGTAGTATCATTCATTCTATTTCCCCTTTTTTAGCGGGTTTGTTGCTTAGTGCTATTAATCCGGCCCAAATACCCTTCTGGTTTGGGTGGAGCTCAATTCTGTTTTCAAAAGGCACACTTGAAAGAAAATCATCGGCCTATAACTCCTATATTGGAGGTATTGGAGTTGGAACATTTTTCGGAAATGCCGTGTTTATTTTTGGAGGCCTACTACTTTCAGAGCGGTTGGCTACAGCAAAAACGATAATAAACTATTGTATATCAGCGGCTTTCGCTATAGCAGCATTGGTTCAAATTATCCAATTAATCAAGAAAAAGCGAAATGTTAATTAGTTGATTATTAATTAGATATCGCATTTATTTGTTATTAACAGTTCTTACACACCAAATCATTCTGATTTTTCGTTTAAAGGTTTTCCTTTATCGCTTAAAACCTATTCATGAAAAATCAACTTCTTCAAATTTCTGTGTTAGGATTGTTGGTATCCTTGTCACTTTTCTCTTGCAAAAAATCGGCGGAAAATTCTCAACAATCTACGGAAGCGGCAGAAAACAATGCGTTCGCGGAAGCACAATTCAATGATCTGACTACCTTAATAGATCAAGCTGCTATTAATAGTACCGTAAATTTTGATGTAAACGGTATCCGCGACGGTCAGATATCCCAAATGGGATCATCCTGTATCACGCTTTCAATTGATACAACAAGCAATCCCAAAAAAATTACTGTAGACTTCGGCACCAGCAATTGTTATTGCTTAGATGGTAGGAATAGAAGAGGTAAAGTTATTGCAACTTATACGGGTAAGTACCGTGAGTCGGGCACGATTGTAAATTTCACGCTCGAAAATTACTATGTAGACGATAATAAAATTGAAGGCACAAAAACTATTACGAATCAAGGGTTGAATCAGGCCGGCAACTGGGTATATAAAATTGTGGTAAATGGTGCGATTACCAAAGCAAACAATGGAGGAACATTCACTTGGGCTAGCACGCGTTATCGTGAATGGAAGGCAGGTGCAGCAACTGCTTTAAATATACTCGATGATGTATATGGAATTACCGGAAATGCCAGCGGAACAACCATCGAAGGAAAAGAATATACCATTGCAATAACACAAGAATTGGTTCGTAAAATGAACTGCAAATGGTTTGAAAGTGGAGTGCTTGACCTTACTTTAACCGGGTCACCGAAAATTACCTTGGACTATGGTAGCACCGGTTGCGACAATGCTGCTGTAGTAAAAATTCTTGGTATAGAATATCCTATTCAATTAAAATAGCTCACCAATACTAAAATGTGAAAAGCAGTTCTTTTTGGAACTGCTTTTCTATTTTATTAATCTACAATAAACAATTTACATCCGTACTTGGTGCTCGTTTTATGCGGTTCATTGTTGTCACCAGTACAATAGGTCATACCCGCTTTTAGTTCAAACTTTCTTCCGTCTTCCAGTTCAGTCAACATTTTACCATCGTAACAAAAAATTATATGACCTTTTGTGCACCAATGATCTGCGATATATCCTTCTGAGTATTTCACTTTCCTAATTCGAATGGTACCCATCTGAAAGGTTTTCCAATAGGCAACACCCGATTCGCCCTTGTGGGGCTGCCATGGAATTGAGTCCCAAGGAATTGTTTGAAAGGGGAAAGAAGCTAGTTCCATGCTATTCTCAGTTATGAATTAACCCAGGCATCTCTGTCATCAGGAGAGAATTTCCAAGGTGCAAAATTATTTTCTACATTACTAAACATACTGTTCCATTCCTGTGGAGCATTGCTATCTTCCATTATCAATGCTCTGCGCATATCAATTATAATTTCCAATGGAGAGATTGAAACAGGGCATGCTTCCACGCAAGCATTGCAGGTTGTACAAGCTCTCAATTCTTCTACAGTAATAAAATCGTGAAGTAACGTTTTCCCATCAGGAACAAAGGATCCATTTTTATTGATGTTTTCACCTACCATTTCGAGGCGATCTCTTGTTGCCATCATTATTTTTCGAGGCGACAAAGCCTTTCCGGTTAAATTAGCCGGACATTGCGAGGAACAGCGTCCACATTCTGTACAACTATAGGCGTCCAATAAGTTCTTCCAGGTTAAATCCATCACATCTTTAGCCCCAAATTTCCCGGGAGCTGCCGCATCTGTAGGTGCCAACTCGGGTTGCATGGCATAAAGTACTTCGTTTTGAACCGAGGGCATGTTTGTTATTTTACCCGGTGTCTCCAGTCTTGCGAAATAAGCATTCGGAAAAGCGAGGATAATATGTAAATGCTTTGACCATGGTAAATAATTCAAAAATGCAAAGATTCCTAGAATATGCAACCACCAACAAGTTCTCTCTAATACAATTAGTGAAGTGCTGCTCCAAGTGCTGAAGGCGGAAACTAAATAGTTCGAAACAATGAATCCACCGGTTTCATGGTATCCTTCAACCCCTTGTAACTGCAAACTTCTATCGGCAGCATTCATGGTTAAAAACAAACTCATGAGTACAATTTCAGTAACCAAAATAATGGTAGCGTCTGATTTGGGCCAGCCAGTTAAGTCGCGGCTCACCAAGCGTTTAACCTTTATACCATATCGTCTAGTTAGAAAAATTACACAAGTAATCAATACACCCAAAGCCAACAACTCAAAACTATTGATCAAAAAGGTGTAAAACGACCCCAGCACGGGCAAGAATAAGCGATGCGTTCCTAATATACCGTCCAAGAAAATTTCTAGTACTTCAATATTGATGATCAAAAAGCCGGCATAAATGATGAAATGTAAAACAGCAACCATTGGATTTTGGAACATCTTCTTTTGTCCAAATGCCAGTAGAAACAAGTTTTTCCATCTTTCTCCACTGCGATCGCTAAAGTTGGCATCACGACCCAGGAGAATGTTTCTTTTGATTTGACCGGCTTTTTTCGCAAATAAGAAGATGGCCAATCCGGCACTCAGCACAAACAATCCTTGTTGCAAATAATGCATAACTGATACATTTAGAGGACTAAGATAATAGTTTCCTAACAGTTATTCGTATTTTGTAAAACCCTTATTTTATAGGAAATCCACGATTTTTCGCTTCACAATATTGTCGCGGTATATTTTTCGATGACCTAAGCCTTTTGTAATAATAAACTCCAAATTCGGGTGTTGGTCTTCTTTCACTTTAAGCGCATCCGACAAGGGGGTAAGGTCATCGTCTTCATCGTGTAACCAAAGTCCGGTAGCTTTAATGTGATGCATGGCCCTACGAACTGAAAAATGATCTGCATACACCCCAGCTTTTTCAAAAATAAGTTGATCAAACTCTTTTCTAACCTCCGGAGATAGGTCTAAGAATTTGAAAAATGTATCAATTGCAGTGGTGGTTTCCGTTGCAGGAGCAATGAAAACGGCTTTAGTTGATTCATCATGGCTTACAAACTCCAGAAAATGTGCTAGTGCCAATCCACCAAAGGAGTGGGCCATAAACTTATTGATTGGACCGTACAGTCGATCAATAGTTTTTATGGTTTCAATATACATCGGAAGTATGATTCTTTTTCCATCCGATTGGCCATGTGCCGGTGCATCGAAAGCCAATACTTCATAGCCTTTCTTTACAAATGCACTAATATATCGATCAAAGTTTTTAGAAGCAGATTCAAAGCCATGAATGATCAGAACTTTGTCTTTACTAGGATGATTAAAGCGATGCCCGCGAATAGTGGTGTTTGCGTCTAATTTGAAACTGAGTTTTTCCCCTTTGGAAAAGATAGGAGGGGTTTTCTTTTTTGGCTTTCTAAAAGGCGTACTGAATAGTGCAAATGCTTTTTTTGCGGCTCTTTTTTTTGAAACAACTGCTAATAAATTGAGCCTTGCCCTCAAATAGTTTACCACTAATTTTTGTGCTAATTTCATTGCTCAAAGTTACGGTATGAGAATTGGAATTTTTGGAACAGGCAATATTGCAACTGTTTTCGGCACTCTTTTGAAGAATGCAGGGAACGATATTGATTTTATTTATGGACGTACCCCGGAAAATGCAGATGAACTTTCAAAACAGCTCGGAGCCAAAGCGATCGTCAATTTGAATGAAGTTCCAAACGGTTCAGATATTTGGATTCTTGCCGTATCCGATGCGGCATTAACTCCTCTTGTATCGTCGTTACCGCCTTATTCAGGCATCGTTGTTCATACGGCCGGCTCTATTCCTCAAACAATATTTGAGGAGAAATTTTCAAATTATGGAGTCTTGTATCCGTACCAGTCTACGCGAAAAGAGCGAAAACCGAACCCGCCAATTCCTATATTCATAAATGGAAATTCACCCAAAGTAATAAACAGCCTAGAAGCCCTTGCCAATCCATGGGCGCTGTCGGTAACGGTGGTAAATGATGAGCAACGATTGAACTACCATTTGGCAGCTATTGTAGCGAATAACTTCACGAATTATATTCTTATTCAGCTTCAAGAATTTATGAGGGCTAAGAACTTGGATTTTGATTTAGTAATGCCACTATTACAAGAAACACTCAACCGGTTGAACATAGGGCCCGCTAATACCTGGCAAACCGGACCTGCCATTCGAAAAGATGAAGTTACCATTCAAAAACATTTGGACTTAATAAAAAATGAGGAACGCTTACATGAAATGTATGCATTCCTCACCAATGCTATTAAACACTATTTCAAAGTATAACTTATTTCTTCGTTTTCTTCGATTTCTTTTTAGGGAAGTATCGTTCTTCGATAATGTCAATATGATGATTACAATGCCCTGCAGCAATGAATCCCAATGCTGCAACGCTGATTGGGTTGTTGCTGGCTATTCCTACCGATTGAAGCTGCTCATTGGTCAAGCCTTGAAAGAATAGTTCCGTTGCTTTACGCAGTGCCAAAAACTCGGCACACAGATCTTCCCAACTTTTATGAGTAACCGGGGCGTTTTGTGCCCAGTGATTTTCATCGAAACCGAATTGAGGATTAGGGTCTTTTCGAGAGAACCACAAAGCTCTAAAGATAAACACGCGTTCAGTATCAATCATGTGTTGAATCAATTCTTTGATTGTCCATTTTCCTTCTGCATAAGCATGACCCGATTTTTTTGCAGAAATTGATTTCAAACATTTTTTTAGTCTTTTGGTATTTCCTGCCAATGCTTTTAATAAATGATCGTCTCCGGCTTTGCCTAAATAATTATTGAAGAACTCCGGAACTGATAACTCTTTTCGCGAAATCATTGTTTTTTATTTTAAAGGTAGTTTTTTAGGATTTTTTCCAATGTTAAATTTTAGGCATAAAAAAAGGCAAACCATGTTTGCCTTTTTTAGGATACTTTATTTTCTAGTTCTTTTTGTTTTTAAGTGTCGGCTTTGAGCTATTCTCATTTTTTGATTGCGGGCTCATATTTGCTGCAATTTTTGCCGATTCATACGCATTGAGCAAACCGCCCGTTTTTGAAATTTCAGACAGATCTATCATTTGATCTGTTCCCGGCTTTCTTACTTTTTGACCGGGAGATACAGCACCTTTTTCGATACATTCCTTCAATTGTTCGGGGGTTAAATAGGGGAAGTAGGATAGTAGTAAGGCTGCCGTTCCTGCTACCACGGGAGAAGCCATGCTTGTACCATCTAAACTTCTATAAACATTTCCTCCTGGGAATGTAGCATAAATTCGAGCTCCGGGTGCAAATACATCCACTTGTTCTTTGCCATAGTTCGAAAACGAAGCTGTAAACCCATCTTGATCGGGGTCACCATTTGCACTTGCTCCTACAGTGATCCAATTGGTTGCTTGTTTACCTGAACCTAAGTACAATGGATTTGGAAAATTGTCGGTTGAGTCTACATTTTTATGATCATTTCCTGCTGCATGAACTAGCAACACTCCTTTGCTTTGCGCATAATTAACCGCCTCATCAATCCATTTTTTGTGCGGAGAAAAGCTCTTTCCAAAACTCATATTGATAACTTTTGCTCCATTATCAACTGCATAGCGTATCGCTAATGCAATGTCTTTATCATGTTCATCTCCATCAGGTACGGCTCGTAGCATCATTATTTTTACATTGTCGGCAATACCATCAACACCTTTTCCATTTCCTCTGCTTGCGGCAATAATACCTGATACGTGTGTTCCATGTTCACTTGCACTGAGGCTTACCATAACATTGTTATTACCGTATCCTTTATCATTGATGTCATCTTCATTGTCGCCCACTACATTAGCTCGATAGGGGATGGGAGCTTTTTCTTTTGCCTCTGCTTTACTTTCTTCTCCGCGCAAATATTGTTCAAATCCTTCGATGAACTCTTTGTTAGAGAGCTCCATCATATTATTCCCTTTGAACAAACTCAATAAGGATGTTTTTGCAACGCGCTCAGCCTGTGTTTTGGGTTCAAATGCATCTAATTCGTTTCCAGTATAGATATCTTTTCCCATTGCTTTTTTCAAAATGCTATCTTGCTTTTTGGAAGCGCCTACTACTTTTTTTAGGAAATACAAGTCAACACCTTCGTCTTCTGAACTTCCCATTACGGCTTCTTTTGCCTTCTTCCACATCGTATATTCATACTTATCATCTTCAGAAAGTGAATTGATGTCAATGGTTTTACCTTCGTATTTAGATTTCAAGGCGTGGTAAACACGTGCTCCTTCATAAGAATCCTGTTCAACATTTTTTCCATTCTTGTTTCCTAAGAAGTTCCAACCATTGATGTCATCTACATAACCGTTTTGGTCATCGTCAATGCCATTGCCCGGAATTTCTTTAGTATTAACCCATAGTACATCTTTTAAATCTTCATGAAGTGTATCGATCCCTGAATCAATGACTGCAACAATTACTTGTTTGCTTTTTAGTTTTTTCGATTTAAAGAAATCGTACGCTTTATTTAAACTAATTCCATATTGACCATCCTTTTCTTTGTCCATTAAATGCCATCCCTTGGGCACTTCGTTGCTTTTTTTACTTGAAGTTCCTTGTGCGAATGATTTGATGGACAGAAGGGTAAGAATAAATGCTCCCAAAATCTTTGTAATTCTACTCATATTCTATTTTTTACTATGATGCGCTTAGTACCTATTTCGTTGTACCGCTACTCTTTTTGTGTTAATGTTAACAGAATTCAGTAAAGATAAAAAATGAAAGCCACTTACTAATAGAATTCGTAAGCGGCTTTCTCTTTTTAGGTCTTATTTATGTAATGTTATTCTAATGTAATTTCCACGCGTCTATTCTTTGATCTTCCTTCAGGCGTTGCATTAGAAGCGATTGGCTTTTCAAGCCCCCATCCAATTGCTTTGATTCTGGATGCATCAATACCTTTCATCAAAAAGTATTGTTTTACTGCTTCTGCACGCTTCAAACTAAGCTCCTTATTAAATGCCGGTGAACCAATATTGTCAGTATGTCCGTTGATGGTAACTTGAACATAGGCATTCTCTTTGAGCAACTTCGCAATATCATCAAGTGATTTGTAAGACGTTATTGCCAATACATCACTCTTGTTTCGGAAGTAGATATTCTGTGCAGCATAATTGACCTTTTCCACTACTTCTTTTTTGATCTCCGGACATCCACTGTTTGCTGCGATACCAGCCACTGTAGGACACTTGTCTTTATCGTCTGTAATTCCATCGCCGTCTGTATCTTTTTGAGGGCAACCTTTTAGAGCTGCAATACCGGCAACTTCAGGGCAGGCATCTTCTTCATCGTTAATTCCGTCCTGGTCTTTATCCGGAATTGGACATCCATTGTATTTTTTTAAGCCCGGTACAGAAGGACATTTGTCTTCTTCATCATTTACGCCATCTTTATCCGAATCGGGTGGCGGGCAGCCATTATAAGCGGCTTTCCCTGGTTTTGTTGGGCATTTATCTGTAGCATCCGGAATACCGTCATTATCCCTGTCAGGACATCCATTGGCAGCAATTGTGCCAGGAACTGAAGGGCAACCATCTTTATCATCCCGTACTCCATCCTTATCAGAATCTTTTGGAGGTTTCGGCGTAGTTCTGTTTAACCAAATGCCTAAAGAACCCCCAACTACTTGATGTTTGAAGCTACCATCGTAAGCAGCACGATAGAAATCAGAAACCCCTCTGCTAGCAAAAGCAGAAAGATATACTCCACCAAAATCAAACCCTGCACGTCCTCCAAGACCAAAATCAAAGGTGGTTACTTTGTTTTCTTCTTTACCAACTTCAAGATTATTTGTGTTTTTGGTGAATTTATTATTGGAAAAAGCACGCTTTTCTGTTACGTATGTGCCATTGTAAAAGAAGCTCAAATAAGGACCTACACTTGCGAAAAACTTTACTTTTTTGCCCAGGGGAAGCTTTACGCCCAAATTCAAAGGAATTTCAATATAGTTTGTATTAAGAGTGGTATTAAACGTAAGGGTATCGGTTGATTGAGCGGTAGCGGCGTCGTTCGTTTGGGCATATTTTCTCCCTTTTTGAGTATACAGAGCGCCGGGCATGAAGAAAAATCTGTTTTTCTTATCGAGCGGAACTTCTGCTAGAAAACCTAATTGGATACCTGTTTTCGATTTGTAGTTAGGTTTCGTAGTGGTTTCCCAGTTCGGAATACTATTGGTTTCAACTACGGAAGCCGAAGCCGGACCGCCAATAAGCGAAAGGCGTAATTGAGCTTTGGTACTTGAAAAAGCCAGTAAACCTACGAGAAAAACATACAGTTGCTTCATAATCAATCAAACTTTATGAACTTCTATAACGAAAAATTGATTCTGATAGTATGTAATGATGATTAATTTGAGTACTAAAAGTTCTGTGTAAAATATTGATTTACAGTAAAATAAAAAGAGCGCTGATTGAAGCGCTCTTTGAATTCATTTAAAGATCGAACTTGATACCCTGTGCCAACGGCAATTGCGTTGAATAGTTAATGGTATTGGTTTGCCTACGCATGTAGTTTTTCCAGGCATCACTTCCGCTTTCGCGCCCGCCCCCCGTTTCCTTTTCACCTCCAAAAGCCCCTCCAATTTCTGCACCTGATGTACCAATGTTCACATTCGCAATGCCACAATCACTTCCGGCGGCGGAAAGAAATTGTTCGGCTTCTCTCAAATTCAAGGTCATTATTGAAGAAGACAAACCTTGCGGAACTCCATTTTGAAGTGAAATGGCTTCCTCAATGTTTGCATATTTTAGAAGGTATAGTATCGGGGCAAATGTTTCATGTTGTACGATAGGGTAGTGGTTTTCTGCTTCTGCAACACATGGCTTCACATAACAACCACTTTCATATCCCGTACCCTCCAAAACACCACCCTCAATGATGAAGTTTCCTCCTTGCGCTTTACAGGCTTCAATTGACTGTAAGTATTGTTTTACGGCATCTTTATCGATTAAAGGACCAACATGGTTCGCTGAATCTAAGGGGTTGCCGATTTTTAATTGCTTGTATGCATTGACCAACTTTTCTTTTACAGTGTCATAGATGCTTTCATGAATAATAAGGCGGCGAGTGGTAGTGCAACGTTGTCCTGCAGTGCCTACAGCACCAAAAAGAGCACCCGTAATGGCAATATTGAGATCCGCGTCTTTAGAAATTATAATAGCGTTGTTACCTCCTAATTCGAGAAGGGCACGACCCAATCGAGCACCTACTGCAGCGCCTACTGCTTTTCCCATTCTAGTAGAACCGGTGGCAGACACCAACGGAACGGCCGGATCGTTACTCATCCATTCACCAACATTTCTTCCCCCATTAATGATACTAGAAACTCCTTCCGGTACTTGATTTTTTTCAAAAACCTCATTGACTATATTTTGACAAGCAATGGAGCAGAGGGGTGTTTTTTCGGATGGTTTCCAAATGCAAACATTGCCACAAATCCAAGCTAACATAGTGTTCCAGCTCCAAACTGCAACCGGAAAATTAAAAGCTGAAATGATTCCCACCAGCCCAAGTGGATGCCATTGCTCATACATGCGATGACCAGGACGTTCACTGTGCATAGTTAACCCATGAAGTTGACGCGACAATCCAACTGCAAAATCACAGATATCGATCATTTCTTGTACTTCACCATATCCTTCTTGCAAACTTTTTCCCATTTCATAACTCACCAATTTTCCGAGGTCGTCTTTTTTAGCACGAAGTGCCTCGCCAATTTGGCGCACCACTTCACCACGTTTCGGCGCTGGCCATTTGCGCCATTCAATAAAGGCTGCTTGTGCTGTGTTCACAACTTTACGATACGATGTAGCATCGGCAGTTGTAACAGCGCCAATCAATTTTCCGTCTACGGGAGAAAAACTTTCTATTTTTTCAGATGATCCGGGGATCCAATTTTTACCGGTAGACACACCTTCATTAATTGGTTTAATACCGAGATTGACTAAGAAATCCATGTTCAAATAAATTTTAATTCATAATAACAGCAATCTGTATCCGCGAGAACTAGTATTGTTCCGATTGATTTGGAAAGTCAACCGATTTAACGTCGCTAATGTATTGTTTTACGGCGTTCGATACAAGCTCTTCTAAGTTTAAATATTGACGTAAAAATCGAGGTTTGAAGGTATTATTGATCCCCAACAAGTCGTGCATCACCAACACTTGTCCATTGCATTCTGAGCCCGCACCAATTCCAATTGTGGGGATGTGTAAACTTTTAGAAACTGCTGCGGCTAATTCCGCAGGAATTTTTTCTAAAACAATCCCAAAACATCCGGCCTCTTGCAGCAGCAGTGCATCCGTTTTAAGTTTAGTTGCCTCTGCTTCCTCTTTTGCTCGAACATTATAGGTTCCGAATTGATAAATTGACTGTGGCGTCAATCCCAAGTGACCCATTACAGGAATTCCGGCTGCAACGATCTTTTTCACAGACTCCACTACTTCAGAGCCTCCTTCTAATTTAATGGCATGGGCACCTGTCTCTTTCATGATTCTGATTGCAGATGCCAGCGCTTCTTTAGGATTTGACTGATATGTTCCGAAGGGGAGATCTACCACCACTAAACTCCTCGTAACTGCTCTAATAACCGAGGCTGCATGGTAAATCATTTGATCCAATGTTATTGGAAGGGTTGTTTCGTGACCTGCCATCACATTTGAAGCAGAATCTCCAACTAAAATCACATCAATTCCAACCGCATCGAACAATCGTGCAAAGGAGTAGTCGTAAGCAGTGATCATTGCTATTTTCTCACCTTGCTCCTTCATTTTGTGAAGGGTGTGTGTGGTAATTTTCTTGATTTCTTTATGAGTAGACATGGATAAGCGGTTTATAGATTCCTGCAAAGTTAGGAACTAACCACTTGATTCTTCAATTCTTCGTATAAATGCTGTACCAGTCCATCGGCCAATCCGATTTTCGGAACAAAGATCTCGTCTATAGCTGCCCAACGCATCACATTTACATAAATTTGAAGCGCGGGTACAATTACATCTGCGCGATCTTCCCGAAGGTGGTAAATTCTAACTCTATCTGCTACCGAAAAGGCATTGAATTCTTTATAGTAGTCTTTTAAAAGGTCGAGTTGTAGGGGCTTTCCTTCCTTCTTTTTCGAAATGGAGAATATTTTGTTGATATTACCACCCGAACCGATGGCAATAATATCGTCGAATCCTTTCGTGGCTTTTTTGATGTATTCTTTTAATTCGTCCCAATGATCTTCTTCAACTTGCTTTTTTAATAGTCGAATGGTGCCAATATTGAAAGAACGTTTGAACACTAGTTTTCCCTCGGCAAAGAAAGTTAGCTCTGTACTTCCACCTCCAACATCAATATACAGGTAAGCATGGCCGGTTTCTAAGTTTTCTGCAATATGGTTTTCATAAATTAAGGTGGCTTCCGTATCTCCCGAAATCACTTCAATTTGAATACCGGTTTTTTCTTTCACCATTTCAATGATTTCTTTCGAATTGGCTGCGTCGCGCATGGCAGAAGTAGCAGCTGCTTTCAAATGGCTTAAGGGTACACCGTAGGCGTCTAATAAATTTCGATAGGCGTACATGGTACTCATGATCATATTCACTTTCGCATCAGAAATTCGACCATATTCAAATACATCAAATCCCAATCGAAGTGGTACCCGTACCAAATTGATTTTTTGAAACTGTGTCTGGAAATTGTCGGTTGGAATTACCTCCGAAATCAACAAACGAGCTGCATTACTTCCAATATCTATTGCTGCCAATCGCATCATAAGCCTAAGTTGTTTGAAGCGTTAGGTCGGGAGGAACGGGATCGACTACTATATGCTGTTTGTGAGCTTTTTGAAACAAGTACTCGAAAATGGCAACTTGAGATCGAATCTTTTTTACACCCTTTTCCCTTACGTACGCATTTTTCAATTCGTTGTCCAAAATTCTGGCTTTTACATTATCACTCAATTGAATATCAAGAATATTTTTCAACACTCTTTTAATATTGTCGTCGAGCACCGGGAAAGTAGCTTCAACTCTGTGGTCGAGGTTTCGTTGCATCCAATCGGCAGACGATAAGTACACCAGTTCTTTACCCTCATTGTGAAAAATAAATACTCTCGCATGTTCGAGGTATTCGTCGATGATGCTGATGGCCTTTACAGGGAATTTAAATTTCTTGTTTTCTGTATACATGCAAAAGATGCCTCTTATCACAAGTCGCAGTTTCACCCCACTGGCGGCGGCTTCTGTTAACAATGAAATCATTACCTCATCAGACAAGGAATTCATTTTAAGCGTAATAGCGGCTTCCTTGCCTTGCTTTGCATTTCTGATTTCCTTTTTAATTAGTCTGATCAATTCTTTTCTGAGGCCGGTAGGACAGGGGAGAATGGTTTTACACGCTTTTAAGAGCTGAGTTCCATCTTTCCAATTCTGCAGGTAGTTGAACATCCGATTCACATCGGCCATGATATGACGGTCGGAAGTAAGTAAACAATGATCGCCGTATACAAGGGAAGTTTTCTCATTCAAATTTCCGGTACTAACGAAACCGTAATGAATGGTGTGTGTAGCCAATCTTTTTTTGATCAAACACATTTTGGCATGCACTTTAGTATTGGGTATTCCAATTAATACTTTCACGCCTTCTTCTTCCAAAACCTTCTTCCAGTAAAGGTTTGCTTCTTCTTCGAATCGAGCTCTTAATTCGAGCATAACGGTCACTTCTTTTCCATTACGAACGGCATTAATTAGTGCATTCACTACTTTGGAGTTCGATGCAAGGCGGTATGCAGTAATTTTTATGGATTTCACTTCCGGGTCAATGGCCGCTTCGCGCAAAAGGTCAATAACGGGGTTGAAGGAATGATAAGGAAAGTTCAACATCACATCTTTCTCCAGAATTACATCAGTAACCCGAGGTGAATCTTTTAGAAGTGGGTGTGCAAAGGGTTTCTTTCGCAATCCTTTCTTCTTGAATACATCCGGGAAATCCATGAAATGGCGAAAATTGTGAATTCTTCCGCCTGGAATGATGTTGTCTTTCTTGGTAAGGCTTAATTTCTTAATGAGGAAATCGAGTAGAGAGGGATCCATGTCTTTGTCGTAAACCAAACGCACGGCTTTACCTTTTCTCCGGTCTTTGATTCCCTTTTCCAGTTTTTCCACCAGATCGGTTGAAAGGTCGTTATCGATATCAATTTCGGCGTCTTTGGTTACTTTAAAGATCCATGACTCGTATTTATCGTATCCAAAGAAGGAGAAAATGCTTTTTAGATTGTAACGAATCACATCTTCGAGCAGGATGATCCGGGTTTCGTCTGTTCCTGAAGGCAGTTGTTTGAACCTGCCGTTAGCGCGAGCCGGCACCTCAATAATAGCGAATTTTCGTTTGAGCGCCCCATCGCGGCGTGAGAGAACCACCCCTAGGTATAGTGATTTTTCGCGGATATACGGGAACTGGGGAATGCTTTCAACCATCAAAGGGATGGTATTGCTGCGCACTTCCTCTTCGAAGTAGTTTTGTACAAACTTTTGCTGGTCTTTGTTGAGTTGCTTTTCGGTAACCAAATAGATCTTTTCTGCTGCCAGCTCCTTTCGCACTTGTTCCCATATACTTGCGAATTTGGTTTGCTGCTGAAGCACGATATCTTGTATTTCGTTCAGAATTCTCCCCGGCGATTCTACTAAATGCATGTTTTTCAATTTGTTACCAAATTGATCCATGCGCTTTAGCGTTGCCACGCGAACTCTGAAAAATTCGTCTAAGTTATTGGAAAAGATTCCCAGGAACTTAATTCTTTCGCGAAGTGGAACGGTAGGGTCGGCAGCTTCTTGCAACACGCGCTCGTTAAAGGAGAGCCAACTAATATCACGAGCAATGGTTTTTCGTTTCATCCGGAGCAGGGTTTATCTTCAAAATTGGGCCAAGCATAATTCATTACAAATTAATAAATTATTAAGTTTGTAGGCCCAATAGAAACGCTAAAATTGAGAGAGTTCTGAAGGTAATCCACATTTGTTAAGAAAAATGGCAAAAAAAATGTGGATTTCTTTTGTGGATACGGTAGTTTTCCCGACCTTTGCCGTCCTAAATTTTTTTGAATCATGGCAAGAGTATGTCAGGTGACTGGTAAAGTTCCCGTAACAGGAAACAAGGTTTCTCACTCAAATATTAAAACCAAGCGTCGTTTTCTGCCCAATTTGCAGGTGAAGCGCTTTTACCTCGCCGAAGAAGGAAGATGGGTTACCTTGAAAGTTTCTACCGAAGCTATTCGCACCATCAACAAAAACGGATTGTACAGTGTAGTGAAGGAATTGAGAGCGAAAGGAGAAAAAATCTAACAAACAACAGTAAAAAGCTATAAAAATGGCAAAGAAAGGTAACAGAGTTCAGGTGATTTTGGAATGTACTGAGCACAAAAACAGTGGTCAGCCAGGCACTAGCCGCTACATCAGCACCAAGAACAAAAAGAACACTCCTGAACGTCTGGAGTTGAAAAAGTACAACCCTATCTTAAAGAAGGTGACTGTACACAAGGAAATCAAATAATTTGTTTGAACCCTTAGTGGATGTGCGGTATTTGAAGATTTCGGCACATCATACCGAAGATTCAAATTTGTAAACATTTTCAAACCGAAGCATCATGGCAAAAGCAGCAAAAACGGCGATCAAAACAAAAGACCAAAAGGCCGCAGCAGAAGCAAAAAACTGGTCAAAAGTGATTAAGGCTGTTCGCAGTCCTAAAAGCGGCGCTTATACTTTCAAAGAAGCGATCGTTCACAAAGACAAGATCAAAGAATATTTGGCTCAAAAATAATTTGGGTTAGTACTTGATATTAAGAAAAGCTGTTCCGTTAAGAACAGCTTTTTGTATTTTAGCTTTTCAATTGAGCATATGAGTTTTTTTGGAAAATTGTTTGGTAAGAAAGAAAAAGAAAGTTTAGACCAAGGACTGCAAAAGACCAAGGAAAACTTTCTATCGAAAATTACCAAAGCGATCGCTGGTAAGAGTTCAGTAGACGATGAGGTTCTCGATAACTTAGAGGAGGCCTTGCTTAGTGCAGATGTTGGCGTTGATACTACCGTTGCCATAATCAAAAAAATTGAAGAACGCGTTGCCAAAGATAAATACCTCACTACTTCTGAATTAAACAAGCTTCTTCAAGAAGAGATTGAATCTTTATTGGTTGATCCTCCCGCAGCTAATAATTATAGTTTCACCAGCCCACTTCCAGCAAAGCCATATGTAATTTTGGTTGTAGGTGTAAATGGTGCAGGGAAAACAACCACCATTGGTAAACTCGCACATAATTTTAAAAAGGCCGGGAAAGACGTGCTTTTAGGCGCCGCCGATACTTTTCGCGCAGCAGCCGTTGATCAGCTGACTGTTTGGAGTGAAAGAGCCGGTGTGCCAATTGTGAAGCAGGGTATGGGGGCCGATCCGGCATCAGTTGCCTTCGATACAGTGCAAAGTGGTGTGGCTCGTAACAGTGATGTGGTAATTATTGATACAGCCGGACGCTTGCATAATAAAGCGCACCTGATGGATGAATTGAATAAGATAAAAAGAGTGGTGCAGAAGCACATTCCCGATGCTCCACATGAAGTTCTGTTAGTATTAGATGGCAGTACCGGTCAAAATGCTTTGGAGCAAGCCAAACATTTTACAGCTACCACCGATGTAACTGCAATAGCCATCACTAAATTAGATGGAACTGCAAAAGGTGGTGTTGTTCTGGCGATTGCCAATCAGTTTAAAATTCCGGTGAAGTTTATAGGAGTGGGAGAAAAGATGGAAGACTTATTGGTATTCGATAAACACGAATTCGTAGATAGTTTGTTTTCTCTGAAATGAGAAAATCGCTAAAATAAAAAGTGCGGTACTAGTAAGTGCCGCACTTTTTTTATGTTCTTTTTTCGCTTATTTAATGGTGTATCGGATGCCAACGCCGCCCCAACCACTTTCAAAATAGGAATACCCTACTAAATTGAAAGACGGTTGCCAATCGATGCTGATGTTCAAAGGGGCTCCTGAAATTTTATAGTCCAGTCCAAGAACTCCATCAATACCTATAGCTACGCCGCGATCACGATCCGGATAACGATTCTTCCAATCATCGTTCCAGAAACCTACGTGTGCGCCTGGACCAGCGTACCATTTCAACCCTTTCGCTCCCTGAATATCCCCATGAAATTCATATAAGCCTGTGAAACGAAAACCATAGTTCCAGAAATATCCAAGTCCTTCCAAGGCACGGTTACTTTGAGTGAAATGCTTCACTGAAATTGCACCTGGATAGAATTTTACACCAATTGCTGTTTGATAACTACTTCCGTTTGCTTGTGCAAAGGCACCTACTGAAATAAAAAGTACCATTACACTGATCATAACTCTTTTCATATTCGATTAGTTTAGTAAAAGGCCTATTTGAAAAAACTGTGCCAAACTTACGGATACTGTAAATCCAGGTAGTCAAAAAGTGGTCGATTAACAATTGTATGACATTCAATATATTATATTATGCGTACCAGCTTGATTTTGCAGCACTTATTACCTTACTCAAAGGCGTTTATACACTATCTTTGCAAGTAATATGAAGGCAAAAACGCTCAAGAAAGACAAAGTAAACATCATTACATTAGGCTGCAGTAAAAACATGGTTGACAGCGAAGTGTTAAGTGGCCAATTGTTAGCAAATGATATTGATGTAGTGCATGAAAGTGGAAAGAAAGACCACAACATCGTGATCGTTAATACTTGTGGGTTCATTGAAAAAGCAAAAGAAGAATCGATAAATACAATTCTTGATCAAGTTGCTTTAAAGCAAAAAGGTAAATTAGATAAAGTATATGTTACCGGTTGTTTGAGTCATCGTTACAGAGATGATCTCGAAAAAGAGATTCCTGAAGTGGATGCTTGGTTTGGTACGATGGAGCTCCCTTTAATACTCAAGCGCTTTGAAGCTGACTATAAATCGGAATTGCTCGGCGAGCGTTTATTAGCCACTCCTCAGCACTATGCCTATTTAAAGATTGCAGAAGGATGCAATAGAACTTGTGCATTCTGTGCGATCCCTTTGATGCGCGGAGCGCACACTAGCAAATCGATTGAGGAAATCGTGAAAGAAGCAGAAGGCCTAGTAAAACGTGGTGTAAAAGAGATCATGTTAATTGCACAAGAATTGACCTACTACGGCCTCGATTTGTATAAAAAAAGAATGCTGGGCGATTTGCTCAAACATTTAAGCGATGTGAAAGGATTAGAGTGGATCCGTTTGCATTATGCCTACCCATCAAAATTCCCTTTGGATATTTTGGATGTGATGCGTGAGCGCCCCAATATTTGTAATTATCTCGACATGCCGCTTCAGCACGCCGCCAATAACATGCTTAAAGCAATGAAGCGTCAGATTACCAGAGAAGAGATGGAAGATCTGATTGGAGCCATTAGAGAAAAGGTTCCCGGAATTTGTCTTCGAACCACCTTAATTGCAGGATTTCCCGGAGAAACCTTAGACGATATCGAAGAATTAAAATTCTTCCTTCAAAAGCAACGGTTTGATAGAGTGGGAATTTTTACTTATTCGCATGAAGAAGGAACTTCTGCATATGACTTGGTAGATGATGTTCCAGCCGAAGAAAAAGAAAGAAGAGCGCAGGAAGTAATGGAAGTACAACAAGAGATTTCATTGGAAAAAAACCAAGAAAAAGTTGGACATACTTTTAAAGTAATTATTGATAAGAAAGAGGCCGGCCGTTACCTCGGCAGAACAGAGTTTGACAGCGTTGAAGTTGACAATGAGGTAGTGGTCAATTCAGACACTCCTTTGGTTATTGGTGATTTCGTAAATGTCAAAATCACCAAAGCTTACAATTATGATATTGAAGGCGAAGTGGTTTCTTAACTTAATTTAATGGGATGGTAATTACTTCTCTTACAATTGTGCCGTTACCGGTAACTCCTGAAACAATCAGGAGTTTTTTGTTTATGTAATCAGAGTTGTAATAATTGATCTTTATCTCCCCGGCACTATCAGGTGCGTAGTCGGCTTTCCAAAACAGGGTGTTCCGAATGTCGGGAAGGGAGTTTTTTACCTTCTCTTTTGAATAGTCTACCGTTTCAAATGCTATTGGTATTTGTAGTCCATGGAAAACAATTGAGTTCGATTTGTCTGCATTCTTTTCATCTTCTAAACCCGTTCTAGGGCGAACGTTGGTATTTATCAAAATTACACCATTAGCGCCTACAGTGCCGTACTGTGCGCCTTGGGCGCCCGAGAGTACTTCAATAAAGTCAATATTTCGCGCCGAGAAAGTATTCAGGTAGTTAATAACTGGACTATTATTGATATTGAAACCTATAGCTCCGGCAAATCCACCAACATTTACAATTACACCGTTGACTACAACAAGGGGTTCTGAATTGGCCGTAACGGCTCCATTCATAGATCGCATACCTCCTTGAATCGTCAGAAATCCATTCATAATCATTACTCCGGGTGCACCCAAAATTGCATTGGCGGTATTTCCGTCTCCCAATTGATCTAATAATTCAGGGCCGGCTATCCAAGAATTCTTGCTTACTCGTTTCTTTTGAATGATCTCATTCAGTTGTCTATAATTTGCCTGCACTGCTACGGCCGGTAATTCTTTGAACTTTGATTTTTCTTCTAGATACTTCTCAATAATTGGAGATTGAGAAGTTCGGAACAGAAAAGCATTTTTTTCAAGGAATAGTGTGTCTTTCCATAATTCAATCAGCCCTTCACAAGGAGGCAGTGCCGAACTCTTCAATTGAATTGTATAATCTCCTGCGTTGCCCTTATCGGTGCTTACTTTGGCATATATAGGGGTAAGACCGGAAATCAGTGGGAGTGAAGTTTTAAAGGCGCCATCTTGATCGGTGGTGTCGAGAATGAATAACTGATTCAATTGGGAAGTAAAGATGGTTAGAGCAGTATTCTTTTGCAGTTCCTTCTTTTTGTTGATTACTGTCCCTGAGAGATAAAATGAAAGCTCCGGATAATTTTCAAGTGTGATATTAACAAGAGTTTGTTCTTGCTGGGCGTAAAAGTCTTCTAAGAATTTTGCTGTAGTAGCATCAGTGGTAGCAGAACCTGTTTCAGACCATAATTCTTCGATCTTTTCGGTACCCTGGGGCAAATCAACTATACTAATATCGAAACTCCCCGATGCAGGCTTGTTTCGTTCAGTTACTTGTAATGTAAGCTGGTTGGGGTTTCTAGGATTTTTTGTGGTATTTGCGTCTTTGATACTTAATTGCACCGTTTTTTTTGTCACCTTAAAACGACGTTCACTCAAAAGATTCAATTGTTCGTCGAAAATTTGAAACGATGCATTTCCGGGTGAAAATGAAGAAGCGGGTACTGTAACTTGATACATGCTGCTGCCTTCGGCAGCATAAACAACCCTTCCATTGTTGACTGCGAGGAAAAAGGTTTTAATTTTCTTCTTATACAATGAATCGCCTAATGCAACTCTAGCAATGTATTCTTGCTCATTTTTCGAAATGATGCTAACCTGAGCACTAAAGGGACTGATATCGGGTAGTGATTGCTCAACTAATCCATTGTCCCATTTTGTGTAAAGCTTATATTTTCTTGTTTTTTGAGGAGTGAATTGAAGCGTGGCATTGCCCTCTTTATTCGTGCTGGAGTAAATTTTAGCCGTATCTACATTGTTGGTAAGCACAATTGGAGCAGAAATTCCTTTGCCATTTGCATGTGTATAAACCATCAAAGTATTTGGGACTCCGGAAATAATATGTTGGCCTTCGATTACATAGTCGAGCGAGAAAACTTCCACGGGGTTTTGATTCGGATTTTTCTCTGTCGAAACGGTTGGAGGAGGTATTTTATGATTGTAAATGTAGAGTAAACAAGCACCCGGCTTCTCTTGAAGTTGCTGTATGGTGGGACCAGAAACTACCAACTGATACCAGCCGCTAGGTATTGTATCAGGAATCTGTAAAGAACCCGGAGTAACGGCTCCTGCGTTGGCAAGTGCTATTGAGCTCACATCAACACCTCTTACATCAACTAGTTGAGCACTCAGGGTTTTTTCACGAGGCATGGATTGATGGAGTTCAGGGAGCATCTGACGAAAACTAAACCAAATGGTTTCTCCTGTTCTATAGAATCGGTGACTTGTATGAAGCAAATTCATTCTTGCAGGCGAAGTCTGTTGTTTTGCATACAAACGGGAGGCTATTTGATTAAAAGGAGAGATATCTTGGCCCATCACAATAGAAAAACAGTAGGTGGCGAGGAGCGCTCCAAACAGCAATCGTTTTTTCATCCTTAAAAATACAAAAAATCGGTTCAAAATTTGAGTCGAAGCCTGCAGCTGGGTTTTTTTTGACTCTAAGTGTTTTTTCTGAGTTATTAAAGAAAATATTTATGAATTCGGCCCTAACTTCATGTAGGTTGATGAAATACTGATAAAGCTGCATTGTTTTTTTAGTAAATTCATTGAACAAGGGAATCGATTAGGTAAAAACTCTTATGAAAAGCATTCTGATTTCGGCCGATAGTAAACTTGCCCATTCTGAAAACAAGGACGATGAAAAGATCATTGCTGATTATTTCTCAAACTTGGATTCGGAGCAATGGAATCTTGTCAAAAATGAAATCAGATTATCTAGCGAGCAATTAGAGATTCGCGAATTTACACTTCATATTAAGAATGGGTATCCTTATGCAGAGCCCTTTTCTTTTCAAATTATCCCACAACCGTCTCAGCAAGTTTTAATAGTTGGTACTCCATCCAAGGAAGTTGATGGGGAAGAATCATGCACATTGGAAATCATTGTTTCCGAGTTGGGGAGTATTCAGCAGCAAATTCACAAAGTTCAATCAAAACGAAGCAGTATTGTAGGATTTGCCACATTGGCGAAGCTCAACATATTAGAAACGGTAAAGATGATGCCGGGATTAGATGCAGCGTTGAAGGAACAGATGTACCAAGGTATAAGTGATGTATTGGCATCGAAACGCCCGTATTATGAAATTGTTTATCAAATTCAGAAAGGTGAGAGAAAACTGGGATATCGTCTTTTAATGCTATTAGATCAAACTCAGGATACAAAAGGATTTCGAATTATTGAAAATGAAGTTTCAAACTACATTGCATTCAATTCGGAATCGTCCCAGTCTAATGATTTATACAAAACGCTTGTTGAACGCGCCTCAGATGGAATTTTGATCGTCAGTTTTGAAGGGAAATACATTCAAGGGAATACAGCTTTTCATGAGCAAACCGGCTTTACAAGAGAAGATGTTCAATCAATGAATTTGATGCGAGTGATCGAAATTCAAGAAGGGGAACCACCTTTGCGACTTGATGAGTTGAGGCAAAACAAAAGCATGATTCAGGAAAGACTTTTGAGGTGTAAAGACGGACAACTTCGCCCCTTTGAATTAAATAGCAAAGTATTGCCGGATCAAAACATTCTTGTAATTGCAAGAGATATAAGTGAACGGAAGAAAACAGAGGCAACACTGAAGGAAAACCAGGAATTGTTCAAGCGCCTTTTTGAGCAAGGTGCAGATCCGGTTTTGGTTTTAGGTTACGATGGTTTTATTGATTGCAATCAGTCGGCTCTTGACTTACTCGGTTATTCGAAAAAATCAGACATACTTGGCAAATCACCCGAAGAAATTTCACCTGAGTTTCAATACAATCGAATCCCGTCCAAGGATTTAGTGCCTATCAAATTACAAGAATGCATCGAGAAAGGTAATCTTCGATTTGAGTGGATTCATAAGAAAGCAAATGATGAATCGGTGCCTGTTGAAATTGTATTGACTAGCGTTGAATTTAATAAGCAACCTTGTTTTTATGTGATTTGGAGAGATATCTCAGACCGTAAAAGAGCTGAAAAAGAACTCCGATTAAAGGAAATTTCCATTGAAGCAGCCCTTGGAGGTATCGGTATCACCGATTTGCAAGGGAATATCCTCTATGTAAACCGGGCGATTGCTGATATGTGGGGATGTGAGAATAAAGAAGATCTCATTGGTAAAAAGTTGACCGAAATATTCGAAGGCAATCGAGTTTATCAAACGATTGCTGCCTTACAAGAGAAGGGTTTTGAAAACGGTGAAGACATCGGTAAAAGAATGGATGGATCACTGTTTCCTGTTGAATTCAAGGCAAATGTAATTACAGATGAATGGGGGCAACCTACTTGTTTGTTCGGGTCTTTCATCGATATTACTGAACGCAAAGAAGCAGAAAACAAGATTAAGAACAGTGAAGTATTATTCAGAGAATTGACTGAAAATTCTCCATCTGGGATTATTCTGTTAGATAGGAATAGCAGATATAAGTTTATAAGTTCTTCTTGTCAACGAATAACCGGGTTCGAAATCGACGATGTAATTAATCAGGATCCTAGGTCATTCCCTCATCCAGATGATGTTCCAATGATTGCAGAAAAAATGCAGCACATTAGAAGTAATCCTGGTGCAAGTACAACTATTCAATATCGATCCCGCTTTAAAGATGGATCATATCGTTATCTGGAAGCAACGTATACCAATTTACTGGATCTGCCCGGAGTTGAAGCGATCACTGTTAATTTCAGAGATATACATGATTTATATTTGGCACAGCACAAAATTGAAGAGAGTGAGGCTTTGCACCGGTCAATATTTGAGTACAATCTTGACGCCGTATTATTAACTGATGCTGAAAGTAAGATACTTGCTGCCAACAAAGCAGCTTGTGCTATGTTTGGATATTCGCATGAAGATTTATTGAGTTTATCAACTAGTAATTTGGTAACAGAATTGGAATGTACAAAAGCGGAAGTGCTGATTAGACAAAGAGAAGAGCAAGGTTCTGTAAGTGGTGAGCTTTCTTTTTTAAATTCAAGCGGTGCTGAGTTTTTGTGTGAAGTAAACTCCTCTGTATTTAAAGATGCCATGGGCAATAAAAGGGCAACTCTTATTATTAAAGATATTTCTGAAAGGAGAAAAGCAGAATTAAAGCAGGCAGATCACTTCGATCGAATTCAAACCCTATCGGATTTGAGTAAGATGGTGGGTCATGCAAAAAGTTTGGAAGAAATTTATAAGTTGGCATTGCAATCCTTGAAAAAAATTGTGAATGCCGATCATGCATCAATTTTGCTTTTAGATGAAGATGATGTCATGCAGTTTGTTGCAACCGAAGGATTGTCGACAAATTACCAGAAAATTTGTAAAGGCCATTCTCCTTGGAAAGTAAGTGACCAAAATATTCATCCTATATATGTGCGTGATGTAGCTGAGGAGCCTTCCTTGGATTCATTAAGAAAGACGATTGAAGTAGAAGGTATACGATCATTGGCTTTTATTCCATTGATGTATCAAAACAAGCTATTAGGCAAGTTCATGGTATATTATGATAGAATACATGATTTTACTGATGAAGACGGCTTCTTAATGCAAACTGTAGCAATGGATGTAGCTTGGGCAATCTCCGAAACCAGAGAAGCTCAAAAACTTCAAAGAGAAACCGAATTCTCAAATTCCATCATCAATAGTTTACCGGGTATTTTCTTTTTAGTTGATAATGATTTGAAATTGATTAAATGGAATACTCGCTTAAGGGAGGTTTTGGGGTATGATGAAGAAGAATTGAAAAGTAAGTATTTCATAGATTTTGTATTACCGTCCGAATATGAATATGCTGAACAGCATGTAACAGATATTTTCAATCATGGCTATACAGAAACCGAATTGAATTTGGTGTCCAAGAACGAAGAGATACTTCCATACTTAGTCACGGCTGTAAAAGTTGAGTATCAGGGGAAAAACAGCATTTTAGGAACCGCTATTGATATAACACAAAGAAGAAAGGCAGCAGAAGAACTGAAAAAAAGCGAGGAGCGATATGCCCTTGCAATTCAGGCAACGAAAGACGGAATCTGGGATTGGGATCTAGAAACACAGGTTCAATACTTTTCTCCACGGTGGAAAGAGATTATTGGTTACGCTAATGACAATTCACCTTTGATCGCTTCTTTTGATTTTTGGCTGAGCAGAATTCACCGCGACCATAGAGCGATGGTGGAAATTGCGTTTAAACGTCATTTAGAAGAAGGAACAGAATTTGATGTTGAGTATTTGCACCTGCATAGGTCAGGAGATTATAAATGGCAAAAGGCTGTTGGCCAAGCTATTTACAATGCCCAAGGCAAACCGATCCGAATGGTTGGATCGATACGCGATATCACTGAAAGTAAAAACTCGGAACGCTTGATTGTAAGTGAGAAGCTGCTCTCCGATACCGTTATCAATAATTTACCGGGAATATATTATCTCTGTGATGAACACGGTCATTTCATTCGTTGGAATAAAAATTTTGAAATCATTACCGGGTATTCAGAAAGTGAAATCAAGCGAATGCATCCAGTTGATTTTTATGAACCGGATAAGAAGGCGATTCTACTTCAGCGAATGAGCGAGGTAATTGATGGAAAAGTTCAAGGAATTGAACTCAACTTGGTGACGAAATCGGGGCAACTAATCTCATTTTATAATAATTCGGTATCTATTCTATATGAGGGTAAAAGATGTATCAGTGAAATTGGAATTGATACCAGTGAAAGAAGAAAAGCAGATTTGGAATTGAAAGCCTTTTCGGAACGCTTTCAATTGTTTTCAATGGCTTCTTCAGATGCAATTTATGATTGGAATTTGCAAACGAATGATCTTTGGTGGAGTATGGCCCATTTCAAACTGTTTGGTTTTGACCCGAAACTACCGGTGCCCACTAGGGAAGAGTTTCTAACCAAAATTCACCCCGACGATGTAACAGTGTTGAATCAAAACTTGATTGATTTTGCAGAAAACGGATTGAAAGAGTGGCAGAAGGAAATTCGATTCTATCGCAAAGATGGATCAATTGGAACAGCACTTACTAGAAGTTTTGCTATCCGAAAACAAGATGGTGAGCTGGTACGTTTAATTGGCTCCTTTGTGGACATTTCGGAGCGCAAACGTCTCGAAAATAATTTACGAGAACAACAACGAAATGAACAATTAAAAATTACTGCAACCGCACTGGAGGCACAGGAAAAAGAGCGCAATTTGATTGGACTTGAATTGCATGATAATGTTAACCAAATTTTGGTGGGCACCAAGCTTTTGATGTCTTTGGCCTACGACGATCCCACTATGCGTCTCAATTTGATACAGAGTTGCATGAACAATCTTCAAGATGCCATTAATGAAAATAGAAAGATCGCTCACGTTTTGGTTAGCCCTGATATGCGCAAAGAAAACTTGATCGAAGAATTGAAACATTTAGGGCACGATATGTTAGAAACGGCGGGAGTTCGTGTTAGTATTTTAGCTGATGATTTTGATGACAAAAAGATCGATGCTGCAAAAAAGCTTGCGATATACAGAATTGCTCAAGAGCAATGTTCTAATATTTTAAAATATGCGAAAGCGTCTGAAGTAACCATTTATATTGAATACTCTGAATCTCAACTCAAAATGTCGATCTCCGACAATGGTCAAGGTATGAACGAAAGCAATAAAAGTACGGGCATAGGACTTCGCAATATCGCTGCAAGGGTTAGTGTATTCAATGGTTCTCTTTCCATTCATTCTAAGCCTGGACAAGGCTTTCAAATTGTGGTAACTATTCCACTCTAATTATTCGGATAATAATTGATATTTTTTTGGAGTAATTCCTGTGATTTGTTTAAATGTTCTTATAAAAGAACTGGAATGTGAGAAGCCTGTGGCATAGGCTATTTCCTGAACCGATTCGGCATCTTCTTTTTGAAGCATTTTACATGCCTCACTAATTCGAATTTCATTTAAAAAATTTATGTAGGTTTTTCTGGTTCTCTTTTTAAAATACCTACAAAAAGCAGGCACACTCATATGCGCCAAATGGGCCACTTGGGCAAGTTGAATATCCTCCGAAAAATGTTCAAGTGTATAGTTGTAAATTTCATTTAACTTTTGTCCTTCCGCTTCAGACACAACTTCTGAGTCTCTATTGCCCGAAATGGCTGTTCCCGAATGTATATGCGTGAAGAGATCTAATAACTGAAGAAAAAGTTGTATTTGATGCACTCCTTCCGACTTATAAATTGCTTCGATAACTTGAGTTAGCAATCCGGCTGCATTTGCCGGAACATAATAGCCAAATCGATATGCGTCGATCCATTTGGAAACTTTTTTCAATTCAGGGAGGTCTAGCAGTCCTCTAATGCTTTGGTGCCCTCCAAAAAAAATGGTTTTTGCATGTACCGCTTTTTGTTTGATTCTTTTTGGAATTCGATCACTCTTAAAGATATGTGGAACATTAGCTCCAACAAGTACAACAGCACCGGGATGGAAGGGAATAACCGAACTACCGGCTATCAAACTACCGGATCCTTTTAGTATCCAAGTAATTTGCGCTTCAGCATGTTGGTGCAAATGCGGATAGAACTGTATTAACTGCTCTTCTTGTAAAATAATACTCTTGTCTTTAGGAACTGGTATCGTAAAGGGAATTACCTTCATTTAGCCAATATTATGTATAAAATTACATAAAATGCCATATTTAGGTTAATATTTGTTTATTTTTTCATCAATCCTGTTAATACAAACTTCAGAAGTAATGGTAGTTTTGAATTCTTAAAACAATACATCATGTCTATTACTTGGAAGGGAGTGTTTCCCGCACTGACAACTAAATTTACTGCCGATGATCAATTGGATCTGGCTTTGTTCAATAAGAATTTGAAGTACCAACTGGAATCTGGTGTAGATGGTATCATTTTAGGCGGTACACTCGGGGAAGCAAGTGTATTGACTACAGAAGAAAAAGAAGTACTAGTTAAGAATGCTGTTGAAAAAGTAGAAGGAAAGGTGCCTGTTGTAATCAATATTGCAGAAGGAGCAACAAAGGAAGCCCTTAAACAAGCAGAACTGGCTCAAAAATGGGGTGCCAAAGGATTGATGATGTTGCCCCCGATGCGTTATAAATCTGATCATCGTGAAACTGTAACGTACTTTAAAACAGTGGCTCAAAACACCGATTTACCCATCATGATTTATAACAATCCGGTGGACTATAAAATTGAAGTTACACTGACAATGTTTGAAGAATTGATTGAGTGTAAGAACATACAAGCGGTAAAGGAAAGTACTAGAGATGTTACCAATGTTACACGAATGATCAATAAATTCGGCGATCGCATTCAAATTTTGTGTGGTGTTGATACTTTGGCGATGGAAGAAATGGTTTTGGGTGCAAACGGCTGGGTGGCCGGACTTGTTTGTGCATTTCCTGCTGAAACAGTAGCAATTTATCGTTTGGTAAAAGCCGGTCGTATCCAAGAAGCAGCTGCCATTTATAGATGGTTTATGCCCCTTTTGGAACTCGATATTCATCCTAAGTTAGTCCAGTATATTAAATTGGCTGAAACCGAAGCAGGAATTGGATCAGAGGCAGTTCGTGCTCCAAGGTTAACACTGGTTGGTGAGGAAAGAGAAGCCGTGTTGTCAATTATAAAGAGTGGTATAAGAAATCGTCCTGTTTTACCGGACTATCTTAATTTATAAAACGCCTTGCGTTCTTGTTGCTTGAACGTTTTCTTCGAAGGAGGTTGAATTTTCAACCTCTTTTTGAAGAAAACATTTTTAGTTAATTGTTGAATGGTTCGTACTATCTTTTAATGCGAATTCATTTACAAATAAAATACGATGTTTATGTACAACGATATTGATCTAGCTGCTTTAGCAGAGGTTTGTGAAAATGCTTGGGATGCCTTTCTTGTTTTCAAAAGAACACAAGTTAGTCAAAGAGCCCTGCTAATGAGAACAATTGCAACTGCCTTAGAAGAGACCGGCGATGAATTGATTGCCGTTGCAATGAAGGAAACGAATTTACCGGAAGCTCGATTAAGAGCGGAAAGAGGAAGAACTATTTTTCAATTGCTACAATATGCAGATGCCTGCGAAAAAGGCGATTGGTTGGAAATTAGAATTGATACGGCGATTCCTGACAAAAACCCTCCTAAACCCGACATTCGGAAAATGTTAGTGCCCTTAGGACCTGTTGCAGTATTCGGCGCATCCAATTTCCCTTTTGCTTATTCTACTGCAGGAGGAGATACAGCCTGTGCACTTGCCGCCGGGTGCCCTGTTATTGTGAAAGCCCATCCCGCACATGAGGAAACCTCAACAATTGTTGCACAAGCCATCCAAAAGGCAGTTGAAAAATGTGGCATGCCAAAGAATATTTTCACACATGTGTATGGGAAGTCTTTTGAGGTAGGAAAGGCGCTGGTAACGAACCACCGCATCAAAGCAGTTGGATTTACAGGTTCTTACGGAGGTGGTAAGCAATTGTTCGATTGGGCGAATCAACGACCAGAACCCATTCCCGTTTTTGCTGAAATGGGAAGCGTAAATCCTGTTTTTATTTTAAACGAAAAGCTAGAACACGAGTACGCTACAGTTGCTCAACAATATGCGGGCTCCATTACGCTTGGGGTAGGACAGTTTTGCACGAACCCGGGACTTTTGTTTGCAACGAAATCTCCAGGATTGGATGAGTTTAAGTTGGCACTTGCTACTGCCATTAAAGAAATTAATCCCGGCACCATGCTGCACACTGGAATTGCCAAAGCTTATGCATCTAAGAGAGAAGTTGCGCTATCGCAACCTAGTGTTAGCCTAGTGGCTGAATCTTCAACTGCACCCAATGAGGGGCAAGGTCAACCAACAGTGGCCACTGTTTCAGGTGAACAATTTTTAGCCAACCCACTTTTGCATCAAGAGGTTTTCGGACCTTATTCATTATTGGTGGAGTGTAATGATACGAATCAAATGTTGCAGATTGCCCGTCAATTGGAAGGTCAACTAACGGCAACGATTATGGGAACTGAAGCTGATCTGAAAAGCAATATAAACTTGATCGAAGCGGTGAAGAATATTTGTGGAAGAATTATCTTAAATGGAGTGCCAACAGGTGTAGAAGTATGTTTAAGTATGCACCATGGAGGACCATTCCCTTCTACAACAGATGCTCGATTCACATCGGTTGGTGCTGATGGAATTAAACGATTTGCCAGACCACTGTCATTCCAAAACTGGCCCAATAGTTTATTACCGGAAGCGCTGAAGAACGAGAATCCGCTGCATATGTGGAGAACCGTTAACAATCAACTTACACAAAGCGCGATGTAGTTCACGCTTAGTTCTTTGACAAAACAGTTTTTAAGGCGTTTGCTTTTTGTTGTTGTACAATGGTAGCAGATACTACGGTACTAACTACAAGGTAGGATGCTATTGCGTAAGGTATCCAGTATCCAAAGTGTTCAGCTCCAAACCATCCATTGGTAAGCCAGATCAAATATACTCCATAGCTTGCTCTTATGAATTCGAAATAGGGAGCCGATTTGTTTTCGTCCATCAAGTCGCTGATTGCATATACTGAAATGAAAACAAATAAGCCGTATAAGTAGATGTATGCGGTGTTTGCTGCATTGATCAATGCAATATTGCCAAAAAGATAGCTAATGAAAAGTAGGAGTGATGCCAGCTGAATCCAATACCAGCTATGGTGAAACGTAGTTGCGAATGTGTCATATTTCTCAAGACTATTGACATCTTCAACTTTCTTGGTGGGGTATTTTTCTACTACATCTGCCGGTCTCCATCCTGTTGGTTTGAACCAAATCAAGAACTTGTCTTGAATGTTTTTTGTTCGGATTGCATCGGAGATCAATAGCCATAAGTGTTGAAAGTTGATTTTGATCGGATTCCAGGTGGCGGCTGGTCTGGTGATTCCATATACTGGAGGAACTGAATCTAGTTCAGCTTGAAAGGTGCCGAAAATTTTATCCCACACAATCAGAATTTGACCATAGTTCTTATCAAGGTATTCAGGATTCATGGCATGGTGAACACGGTGATGGGAGGGCGTTACAATGATGTTCTCAAGAAAACCCATTTTATTGATTTGACGAGTATGATACCAGAATTGTGCAAACAAATGTAATGGAGCTGTAATTGCGATTACTTTTTCAGGAACACCTAAAAGTGCAGCAGGCAATAGAAAAAAAGTGAAAAGCTTAACAAATACAGAAATGCTTTGACGCAAAGCACAAGCTAAATTGAATTCTTCACTGCTATGATGAATGATATGATTGTTCCAAAAGAAATTGTATTCATGCGCAATTCGATGAACCCAATATCCCGAAAAATCCAACGCAAAGAAAGCAATGAGATAAGTAAGCCAGGTAGCTTCAATATGGAAAACAGCCCAATGGCTGACCATCCATTGGTAGCTGATAATAGCTAGGCTAAGTCCTAATACATCTTTAGTTACATTGGTGATTCCACTGCTTAAACTACTGATCATGTCTAGATTTCTAACAGTATCGAAGCCTTTCTTCCAACCGTACCATTTCTCAAATAGTACCAAGAGCAAAAAAGCAGGCATTGCAATCAATAATATTTTTCCATATTGTTCCATAGCAAGTAATCTTAAAAACTGTATCAAATTAGTGTTTTCTTGCAGACGAAGTCCAATTAGTTAACACTTGCAACTAAATAAAATAGAATTTTAATACATAATATGGCAACTCAACCCATAACTAAGCACTTCCCCAATGCCGACCTTCATCGATTCGGAGGTCAGGTTTTTCATTGTGTAGATGCCCATACCTGCGGAAATCCGGTGCGTTTGGTAGCACACGGAGGACCAGCCCTCGAGGGAGCAAACATGAGTGAAAAACGACAACATTTTCTAAGAGAGTTTGATTGGATCAGAAAAGCATTGATGTTTGAACCCCGAGGTCATGATATGATGAGTGGCAGTATTTTGTATCCCCCTCATGACCCTGAAAACGACGTAGCAGTACTTTTCATAGAAACCAGTGGGTGTTTGCCCATGTGCGGACACGGAACAATTGGTACCATTACCATCGCTATTGAAGAGGGATTGATCAAGCCGAAAACCCCCGGCATCGTGAGAATGGAAGCGCCTGCGGGTTTGGTGATGATTGAATACAAGGAAGAAGGTGGTAAAGTAAAGAGCGTTAAGCTTACCAATGTGCCCGCATACCTGCATAGCACAGCATTAGAAGCAGAATGTCCTGATTTAGGCTTATTGAAAGTAGATGTAAGCTACGGTGGTAATTTCTATGCTATTGTAGATGTTCAAGAGAATTTCAAAGGATTGGAACATTACACGGCTGACCAGTTGGTAAGTTGGGCGAGAGAACTTCGAAAGGATATCAACAAACGGTACAGCTTTGTTCATCCAGAAAACCCAACTATTAATGGATGCTCGCATATTCTTTGGACAGGGGCAGTGATTGACCCAAGCTCTACTGCAAGGAATGCCGTTTTTTATGGTGATAAAGCCATTGATCGTTCCCCTTGTGGTACAGGTACTTCTGCAAGAATGGCACAATGGTATGCTAAAGGGCTACTAAAGAAAGGCGATCAATTCATTCATGAGAGCATAATTGGAAGTAAATTTATAGGCACTATTGAGGAAGAAACCTCTGTAAATGGGGTTAAAGCCATGAAACCCGGAATTGAAGGCTGGGCTCGAATTTATGGGTACAATACAATTAGTGTTGATACCGTAGATGACCCCTACGCGAACGGATTTCAAGTAATTTAATTAATACCAAGTATGCAACAGTATGTAGTAATAGCCAATGACGGAACGGATGAAAACGCATTGGATCGCAGACTTAACACTCGACCATTTCATTTAGAGGGAGCTCAAAAGCTCAAAGAACAAGGAAATTTCGTAATTGGTGGAGCTATGTTGAGCGATACGGGGCGAATGAAAGGCTCTGTAATGATAGTACAATTCGAATCTGATGAGGACTTACAACACTGGTTAGCCAACGAACCCTATATAAAACAGGGCGTTTGGAAAGATTATCAAGTCATCCCGTTTAAAGTTGCGAATGTTTAAATTAATACATATGAATATGCGTAGTTCATTGGTTTTGGGTTTAGGGCTTGTAGCCTTCGCCGGCCAAGTAAATGCACAAGAACCATCTTCAATTTTGAAAATGGATCCGGTAAGTTTTGCGCAAGTAGCGATTACCGATTCGTTTTGGAAACCTAAGATTGATAAAGTAGCCGTTAAAACCTTGGCTGCCTGTATTTATCAAACAGAAGTGGCTACGCCTCGGATTCGAAATTTTGAAAAGGTTGCCAGAGGCAAGGGTGAAGCACATGAAGGAATTTTCTACGACGATAGTGATGTTTTTAAGGCATTGGAAGCCATGGCTTACTCTTTAAAAACGCATCCAAGTGCAGAAATGGAAGCAAAGTGCGACGAATGGATCGATAAAATTGCAGCCGCCCAGCAACCCGACGGCTACCTGAATACCTACTACACGCTGCGTGGTATTCAAGATCGTTACACTGACATGAGCATGCATGAAGATTACAATGCCGGTCACATGATTGAAGCAGGTGTTGCTTACTACAATGCAACCGGAAAAAGAAAATTATTGGACGTTTGCATCAAATGGGCCGATCATTTCGATTCGCTATTCGGACCAGGAAAAAAACATTGGGTAACAGGTCACCAAGAATTAGAACTTGCACTCGTAAAACTGTACCGCGTAACAAATAATTCGAAATATCTCAACCTCTCTAATTGGTTACTAGCTGAACGTGGACATGGTTATGCAAAAGGGTATACTTGGACCGATTGGAAGGACACCGGATACGCGCAAGATCTATTACCTGTAAAAGATCAAACACAAATCACCGGACATGCTGTGCGTGCCATGTACATGTACACCGGTGCCGCAGACGTAGCTGCCCTTACAGGTGATCAAGCCTATATGAAGGCAATGAAAGCAGTGTGGGAAGATGTTGTTTACAGAAATATGTACATCACAGGCGGCATAGGGTCTGCAGGAAGTAACGAAGGGTTCTCACAAGACTACGATTTGCCTAACGAACAAGCTTATTGCGAAACCTGCGCTTCAGTAGGTATGGTGTTTTGGAACCAACGGATGAACCTATTAACAGGAGACAGTAAGTACATTGATGTGCTGGAAAGAAGTTTGTATAATGGTGCCTTAGATGGTTTAAGCTTAACAGGAGATCGCTTCTTTTATGGAAACCCTCTGGCTTCACGTGGCCAACATCAGAGGAGAGAATGGTTTGGAACAGCCTGCTGTCCTGCTAATATTGCACGTTTGGTGGCTTCACTAGGCGACTATATTTATGCGAAGAATAATGAAGGGTTGTGGGTGAATTTGTTTGTTAGTAATAAAACCAATTTTGTTTTCAATAAACAGCCGGTATCGGTTACCTTAAATACAAACTATCCTATTAGCGGCTCAATAGAATTAAGTGTTGATCCGGTTAAGAAGGCAAAGTTTGCATTACATCTTCGAATACCGGGATGGCTCAATGGAGAATTAACACCGGGCGGAACCTATGTAGCTTCCGAGCAAAGTTCTGTAAAACCTGAGTTACTGATCAATGGTGTTACTACCCCTTACAGTGTAGAAAATGGATATGCTGTGTTGAATAGGGAATGGAAAAAGGGTGACAAAATCAGTTATCGATTTCCAATGAATACGGTGTTGGTGAAAGCCAAAGAAGCCATTAAGCAAGATGAAGGAAGAGTTGCCATACAAAGGGGACCCTTGGTTTACTGTGTTGAAGGTGCCGACAATAACAATGCCGCCTGGAATATCATTCTTCCTGAAAAAACAAGCTTTGTTGAATCAACACAATCTATACTAGATGAATCAGTAATATCTTTAAAAGCAAATGTTCCGGTAGTAACCATTAGTAGTAATGGAACGTCAATTCAAACAGAAACAAAAACCATCACTGCCATTCCATACTATACCTGGGCAAATAGAGGTAAAAACGAAATGCAAATTTGGTTGCCTACTACTATTAAAAATATAAAAATCAATTATGTTCCTTAATAAAACTTGTCATATGAAATCATTGTCGTTTCACTCATTTATGATGCTCTCGCTTCTCGGATTAGCTTCTTGTGGAGAGGGATCCGGAAAAACGGAAGAAACTAAAACAACCGAATCAAGTAAAATGAAATCTTATCAATTAAGCGTGTCGCCTTTTGGAGGTGCTGTCGACAGTCAAAAAATCATGCAATGTGCCATTACCAATCCCAATGGCATGTCAATTAAGGTGTTGAATTATGGTGGAACCTTAAGAGAAGTAATGGTTCCTAATAAGGATGGTGAAATGGGAGATGTAGTATTGGGTTTCGAAAATATGGAAGGATACCTACAAAAAGGAGTACCGTATATAGGAAGTTTGGTTGGACGATATGCAAACAGAATTGCAAAAGGTAAATTTACTCTAGATGGAAAAGAATATACGCTGGCAGGCAATAACAATGGAAACAGTTTGCATGGAGGGAACAAAGGCTATGATAAAGTAGTTTGGCAAATGCAACCACAGCCCGGCGATAGCAGTGTGGTATTAACCTATCATAGCAAAGATGGGGAAGAAGGATATCCCGGTAATATGGATATCTCCGTCACTTATACATTAACTGCAGACAATTCTATTCGTATTGAATACAAAGCAACTACAGACAAAGCCTGCCCGGTAAACTTGACCAATCACGCCTATTTTAATCTTTCTGCAGGTTTAGATTCAACTGTTAAAGAACACGAGTTGATGATAAAAGCCGCCGGCTTTACTCCGGTGAATGATCAACTAATTCCAACCGGGAAAATAGAACCCGTTGCAGGAGGGCCTATGGATTTTAACACACCTAAACTCATAGGAAAAGACATTGATAAAGTGGCAGGCGGCTATGACCATAACTGGGTGTTATCGAGAAGCGGAACAGGTTTAGAATTGATTGCTTCGTTATATCATCCCAAGTCTGGACGTTTTATGGAAGTTTTCACCACAGAACCCGGTATTCAGTTTTATAGTGGTAATTTCTTGAATGGTACACGAGCAGGTGCTAAGTATGGACGCAGCTATATTCAACATTCAGGACTGTGCTTAGAAACTCAGCATTTTCCCGATAGTCCAAATCAACCTAGTTTCCCTTCAACAGTGTTGAAACCCGGTGAAACTTATTCTCAAACAACTGTCTACAAGTTTTCTTTAAAATAGAATTTAATTAAAGTGAATAAACTACATGCATTCGTTTTAGGAGCAGTAATCTTGGGAACTTGTTTAAACGCAAGCAACGGATTTTCGCAGTCATTCTTGAGTCAGAAGGAAAATTCACTTGTTAAGGTTAAAGACAAAGTGCCGTTGAAGTCCTATTCTTTTCCCTTGCAAGATGTAAAAATAACTCGCAGTCCGTTTACGAATGCGATGCAGAAGGATAGTGCCTATTTGATGTTGCTAAATCCGGATCGACTTCTATACCGCTTTAATAAAAACGCAGGGTTACCACCCAAAGACTCTATCTATGGCGGATGGGAAAGCGATGGACTTTCAGGACACACCCTTGGACATTATCTTTCAGCTCTATCAATGATGTATGTGTCAACCGGTCAAGTTGAATTCAAGAACCGCATCAATTACATCGTTTCTGAATTGGAGCGGTGCCAAAAGGCAAGGGGAACAGGCTATGTGGGTGCCATTCCCAAGGAAGACAGCATTTTCGCTCAAGTAGCCCGAGGGCAAATCAAGTCAAGCGGGTTTGATTTGAATGGAGGCTGGAGCCCCTGGTATACCGTACACAAGGTAATGGCGGGATTGTGCGATGCCTACTTATATGCAGACAATAAAAAAGCATTGGATGTAGTGGTGAAGATGGCCGACTGGACTTACAATACCGTAAATCATTTAAGCGATTCTATTCGGTTAAAAATGTTGAATTGTGAATATGGCGGCATGAATGATGTATTGGCGAATATCTACTCCTTTACTGGTAACAAGAAATACCTCGATCTTTCTTATAAGTTTTACGATGAGTTTGTAATGGGGAAGCTGGCTAAAAAAATTGACCCTCTACCCGGCAAACATAGCAATACTAATGTGCCCAAAGCAATTGGTAGTGCCCGACAGTTTGAACTTACAGGAAATGAATCGGACAAAACGATTGCCTCATTCTTCTGGTCTACCATGGTAAACCATCACAGCTATGTAATTGGTGGAAACAGTAACTATGAGTATTGCGGACAAGCAGATTCTTTAAGTGACCGCTTAAGTGACAATACCTGCGAAACTTGCAATACCTATAATATGTTGAAGCTTACGCGTCATTTGTTTGGATGGCAGCCCGATTCAAAGTTGATGGACTATTATGAGCGTGCATTGTACAATCATATTCTTGCGTCTCAAAATCCTGAGACAGGAATGATGTGTTACTTTGTGCCTTTGCGAATGGGAACACAAAAACAATTCAGTGACTCCTTCAATACTTTTACTTGTTGTGTAGGAAGTGGAATTGAAAATCATAGCAAGTATGGCGAAAGCATCTATGGTGATGGCAATGACGGCAGTTTATTTATCAACCTATTCATCCCCTCTGTTTTAAACTGGAAGGCGAAACAAGCAAAAGTTCAATTGGCAACTACATTTCCTAACAGCGAATCAATGCTAATTACAATAACTCAACTCAAGCCGAAACGCCTGCAAATTAGAATTCGTAAGCCTTTTTGGTTGAAAGGAGATGCTGTTATCACCATAAACCAAAAGCCGGTAAAAGCAATTGTTGATGAGTTTGGTTATTGGCTCATTGATAGAACTTTTGGAAGCAACGACCGCATTCAAGTTACAACTCCAATGGGCGTATATACAGAGGCGATGCCCGACAATCCAAATAGAGTAGCCTTCAAATACGGACCAATTGTTTTGGCAGGCGTACTGGGTAAGGAGCAACCGGATCCGGTTTATGGTATTCCGGTACTGTTGACCAATAATAGAAATGCAGCTGAATGGTTAACCAGCGACAGTAAAAACTTGGTATTTCAAATGAAAGGTGTGGGTCAACCGAAAGACGTTACCTTGATTCCTTTTTACAAAACATACGATCAATACTACAGTGTTTATTGGGATTTCTTTACCAAGGATGCATGGACCCAACTACAGGCTACTTATGAAGCAGAAAAGAAACGCCAAGCGCATGTAGAATCAATTACCATCGATAATTTCAGAATAGGGGAAATGCAACCTGAAAGAGATCATCAGCTAAAGGCGAGTGAGCGCTCTTATGTTGATGCAGCTCTTGGTAGAACCGGACGAGAAGCTAGGGCTCAGAACTATTTTGAGTTTGTAATGAAAGTAAATCCCGGTGAAAAAAATAGTCTGCTTTGCACCTATATTGGAGATGATAAAGACAGAAATTTTGATATCAAAGTGAATGGAAAACTTTTGACCACAGTAAACTGGAAAGGCGGTCAAACGGGTAAGTTTTATGATTTTGTTTATCCAATACCTTCAGATGTCTTAGGCACGGGTACTACAATCACCGTGCGCGTTGAAGCAAATTATGGTAAAACAGCAGGTCGTATTTTTGGTGTTCGAACTATCAAAGAATAAAATAAAGTTAGTATGAGTAAAGCGTTGATTATTGGCGGTGGTGTAATTGGCTTAAGTTCCGCATATTATTTACGAAAGTCGGGTTGGGATGTTACTGTGGTTGACCAAAGTGACTTTCTGAACAACTGTTCTTATGGAAACGCAGGATATGTATGCCCAAGTCACTATATACCGTTGGCTTCACCGGGTATCGTACAACAAGGACTACGTTGGATGTTAAATCCCAAAAGCCCTTTCTATGTGCAACCTAGATTAAGTTGGAGCTTGATTGATTGGGGCCTGAAATTCGTGAAAAGCGCTACTCAAAAAAATGTGGATGATGCGGCAATACCTTTAAGAGATGCAGCCATTATCTCACAGAAATGCTATGAAGACCTTACTAAGGAACCTGGTTTTGATTTTTCTTATGAACATAAAGGTCTGTTTGAGTATTTTCTTACAAAGGAAAAGGCTGCTCACGGCCCTGAACTTGTGCAACGTTCGGTTGATTTAGGTTTGGATACAGTCTATTTGTCGGCAGAAGAAGTACAAGCCATGGAGCCTCAAACCAAGTTGAATATACAAGGCGCTGTACTTTTTAAATGCGACGCACATTTGTATCCAAATAAGCTGATGAAAAGCTACATCAACTGGTTGCAGCAAAATGGAGTGAGTTTGTGCCCCAATGAGGCCGTAACTAAGTTTGAAAAGCATGGGGAAAAGATAACCAGGGTTACTACAACGAAAGCTAGTTACCAGCCGGATATGGTTGTGGTGGCAACGGGCTCTTGGAGTCGCGAAACAGCAGCGCTTATGGACCTGAAACTTCCGCTTGTACCAGGCAGAGGTTATTCGTTGACTTTAGAAAACTCACCCTATAAGCTAAACTATCCTGCTATCTTAGTAGAAGGGAGAGTAGCGATTACGCCGATGGACGGCAACAAAATCCGTTTTGGGGGCACTATGGAAATCACAACTACTTCGCGTCCTCCACAAATGAGCAGGGTAGAAGGGATACTCGATGCCGTAAAGAAGTTTATTCCTGAGTTCGATATACCCAAACCTTCTATGGATCAGGTATGGTATGGATACCGACCTTGTTCACCCGACGGCCTTCCTTTTATAGGAAAACTCGATAAATTAAACAATTGCATCGTGGCTACCGGACACGCCATGATTGGCTTAAGCCTTGGCGCCGGCACCGGTAAATTTGTTGCCGATTTGGCCAACGAAACTGCCACCGATATGGATTTAACACCTTTTAAGGTAGAACGGTTTGGATAGCAGCTTTTTTTGAGTGAAATTAGCAGACAAATAAGCCAGTATGAAGTGTCGATTTACGCTATTAGGTCTGCTAGTTTCTTTTACTACCCTCGCACAACAACACAGCCTTGTAAAAATTTGGTCTACCGATTCGGTATTCAAAGTACCGGAATCTGTTTGCATAGATGAAAAACGCAAAGTTCTCTACGTTTCAAATATCGACGGTCAGCCATGGGAAAAAGATGGAAAAGGTTCAATTGGGAAATTGGGTCTTGATGGAAAGCCAATTGCCGTTGAATGGGTGAAAGGCCTCAGCGCACCCAAGGGAATGGCCATCTATAAAAATCTAATGTACGTTGCCGATATTACAGAAGTATCGGTTATCGATCTTGACAAAGGTGAGATCAAAAAGCGAATTGCAATACCCAATGCTGAAGCGCTGAATGATGTTACAGTAGACGATCGCGGAAACGTGTACGTTTCGGATTCAAAAGGAAAACGAGTATATGTATTAAAAGGCGACTATGCAACTCCACATGTAGAAGAACTCAAAGGACCGAACGGTGTAAAATGGTTTAAAGATAATTTATACTTACTAGATAATTCCAGCTTTTATCGAGTTGAGTATGATCGCAAACTAACGAAACTAGCAGATGGAATGGAGGGAGGTGTAGATGGAATTGAACCCATTAGTGAAAAGGAATTTTTGGTTTCGTGTTGGGCCGGGGTTATCTATTATATCTATCCTGATGGCACCAAGGAAAAATTGCTTGATACTCGAAATGCAAAATTTAATACGGCCGACATTACTTTTGATCCAATCAGCAGAATCATCTACGTTCCCACTTTTTGGAAAAACACCGTAGTTGCCTACGAATTGAAATAAGAATTAGATATTTGAAGACGCTTGAACGCTACATTATGAAAGGAAAGGCTACGCTGCTTCGTTATCAAGAAACAGGTTATTTTTCAAAACTCATTACCGACTATTTATCCGAAATGGATTCGGTAAAACCCTTTTATCGGTACGCTGTAAATTGGAGCGGAATAGAGCAGGCTATGGCCGCCCGAGATCAAGCAATTTCTTATCGTTCTTTGTTGCACGATCACCTTATTACTCAATATAAAGACATCAGCGTTGGCAAAAAAACAGCCAGCAATATTGAGTTAATACAAGAAGAGAATACCTATACCGTTTGTACGGCTCATCAGCCTACATTATTTACCGGAACCTTGTATTTTGTATACAAGATTCTTCATACTGTGAAGTTGTGTGCTGCTTTGAAAGAAAAGCATCCAAGTAAAAACTTTGTCCCTATATTTTGGATGGGAAGCGAAGATGCAGATCTGGATGAATTAGGCAAGATCTATCTTGGTGAAGAGAAGTTGATTTGGGAAACCAAGCAAACCGGAGCTGTGGGTAGGATGAATCCAAAAGGTCTTCAACCCTTAATTGAAAGAATAGCCGGAGAGTTAGGTGTTCAACCGTTTGGGAATGAATTGTCAAACTTGCTTCGTAGCTGTTATTTGAATGCTACTGATATACAAACGGGAACCTTTCACTTCATTCATCAACTGTTTGATCGCTTTGGATTGGTGGTGCTGATTCCGGATAGCGGGAAACTCAAAACGATCATGAAAGAAGTTTTCTGGGAAGATCTAACTACGAATAGACCTTCTTCCATCGTAGAGCAAACAATAACATCGTTACAAGAGCATTATAAAGTTCAGGCCAATCCAAGAAAGATAAATTTATTCTACCTCGACCAACAGATTCGCGAGCGATTTGAAAAACAAGGTGATCGATTTGTAGTAGTAAACACAAATCTTAGTTTTTCAGAGTCCGAGCTAAGAAATTTACTTGAAGAACAACCTGAGAAATTCAGTCCAAATGTAATTTTACGGGGCTTGTTTCAAGAAACATTATTGCCAAATATTGCCTTTATAGGCGGTGGCGGAGAAACTGCTTATTGGCTTGAATTAAAGGATTTATTCCAGTCTTATTGTGTTCCATTCCCTGTACTTGTTCTAAGGAATTCAATGATGCTTGTAAATCCAAAACAAGCTGCCTTATTGAACAAGTTAAACTTGGATGTTCCAACGATTTTCAGAGAGGTACGTGCGATCATTGAAAGTGAAATCATCTCCCAGTCAGGCGCACGCATTGATATTTCTACACAGGAAAAATCAATAATGGATGCATATGAGTCTCTACAAAAGCAAGTAGCCCTCGTTGATCAAACATTGGTTGCTCACATTGCTTCTTTAAAAGAAAAATCTTTGAAGCCAATACAAGCTTTAAAAGGTAAAATGATGAGGGCAGAACGGAGAAAGCAGGAGGACCGCATTCGTCAACTAGAGACCCTTAAGAATTCATTGTTTCCAAAGAATGGTCTCCAAGAGCGCATCGAATCGATCTTACCTTATTACGCAAGTTATGGAACCTCCATTCTAGACTTAATTTATGAAAATAGTCAAGAATTAGAGGCATTCTTTACTACAGTAGAGATTTCTGAGTAATACTATTTGTCGAAATTATTATTCCACCCGGAGAGCTTAAGATGAGCCACTTTAGATTCTACTGCTGAAGCAAGCTCAGCTTTGTAGTTGGCTATTTTTACCCCAACTGCATCATCAAATGCGCCAATCATGCTTGCAGCAAGAATGCCAGCATTCTTTGAAGCATTCAGTGCTACAGTTGCCACCGGAATGCCATTAGGCATTTGGAGGATGGACAATATTGAATCCCACCCGTCAATTGAATTTGAAGATTTTACCGGTACTCCTATAACCGGTAATGATGTTAGGGAAGCCACCATCCCCGGTAAATGAGCTGCTCCGCCGGCACCGGCTATGATCACTTTCAAGCCTCTTTCCTTTGCCGTTTGAGCATACTGAACCATGCGAATTGGAGTACGGTGCGCTGATACAACTGTTAATTCGAACTCCACTCCAAACTGAGTTAAAATATCAGCAGCGTCTTTCATTACCGGTAAGTCGCTATCGCTTCCCATAATAATACCTACTTGTACAGCCATGGTTCTAAATTGAAGTCATTAAGAGATATGCTGCAAACATAATCTATTTCAACAAATCTCCTTTTAAAGAGAGTAGTTGAATTTCAGCCAATTTAGTATTGTAGCGCGCGGCAATCAAACGATTGTAAGCGTCTTCTAGGCTTTTTTGTACTTCTCTCAACTCAAGAAAGGTAGACACCCCTTGGCGAAAACGCTCTAAACTGATCTCCATATTCTCTTTCGCCAAACGAATATTTTCTTCTTCTAAGGCAAGAGATTTTAATTGCAGTTGATAATCTTTAAAGGCATTGCTTAATTGAACATCAACTTGTGAAGCAAGGTTTTTTAAGTTCAATTCTTGATATTGAATATCCAACTTCGCTTGTTTAATTAGACGCTTGGTGTTGAAGTTATTGAAGATAGGGATCGACATACTTACGCCATAGTTGAACCCTAAATTTTGATTAAAAAGGGGAGTAAATGAATTGATTACCGCTTTGTTTTTTAATCTTCCCAAAGTATAGCCGGTGTTTAAACTAATGGTTGGGAACAGCTCTCCCTCACGCTCTTTTAAGCTCAGCTTTGCAATATCAATTCCTTTTTGGGCCTGAAGCAATCCAATATTGGTACTATTGATACCATTTTGCAGCGAACCAAAATTCAAATCATAATTGATCGGAATTGAATCACTCACTTCGTATTGGGTAGTCAAAGGAACAGCCATCAATTGATTCATCTGTTCTTTCAATTGCTCTATCAAAGTGATCTGTTGCAACCTGGCTGCTTTTTGAGCATTCAAATCTACTTTTGCTTGAAGCAATTCAGGTTTTGCGCCCAATCCAACACTTAGCTTTTTGTCTGCCAATTTCACTCGCTCTTCGTTGATCGACATCTGTTCCTCAATCGCTTTCAATTGTTGCTTTTGACGAACGATGCTGAAGTAGTTATTGCTCACTGCGGTTACAGTAGCAAGCACTTGCGCCTTCACCCCCAAAGCACCCAGTTTTTCTAATTCCATGATCCGGTCTCTGGTGGCAAACATCTTCATTCCGTCGAATACCGTCCAGTTTAAGTTCACAGCAGCAGCAAGGTTGTTCGACCTTAAACCGCTTGTATCGCGCTTTTGTCCATTGGCTAATTCCTGCTTTTGGGCATTGATATTCCAAACTTTACTGAAGGTTCCGTTTACACGAGGGAGAAAAGCAGCATACGCATAAGAACGATCCAACGCAAACGAGGCGGAATCGTTTCGAGACATCAATATGTTGAAATTGTTTTTAACAGCTGTTCCAACAGCCTCATCCAAACTCAATATAGGATTCGACGCATTTTGCGCTTTAGAAAAGAATATACTTGCCGTTAAAAAAAACAATATGCTAAGCTTCTTCATTATCTCTTGCTTTCTTTTTAATTGAAAGGAATGTATACAAGGCAGGAACAACGTACAAGGTTAAAATCAATGCAAACAACATTCCCCCTACAATAACAATACCTAATGGAATACGACTTTTACCGGCCGATCCCAAACTCATTGCAATGGGCAACGCACCAAGGGTAGTTGCCAATGTTGTCATCAAAATTGGACGCAGACGTGCAACTGCTGCTTCCACTGCCGACTTCACTTTTTCTTCGCCTGCTAATCTTTTTTGGTTAGCAAATTCCACAATCAAGATTCCATTCTTCGTTACCAACCCAATAAGCATAATGATGCCGATTTGGGAGAAGATATTGATGGTTTGACCAAACAAATCTAAACTGAGTACAGCACCCGCCAATGCAAGTGGAACCGTAATCATAATGATAATTGGGTCAATAAAACTTTCAAACTGAGCTGCCAATACTAAATAGATAAGTATCAATGCTAAGAAAAAGGCAAATGAAGTACTTTCAGAACTTTCGGCAAAGTCGCGTGAAGAACCACTCAAGGAAGTTGAAAAGGTGTCGTCCAATACTAGTTTTGCAATTCGCTGCATCTCTGCGATACCATCTCCCAGCGTTTTTCCCGGAGCTAAACCGGCAGACACAGTGGCGCTCTTGTACCGGTTGAAGTGGTAAATTTGAGGAGGGTTGGCCGTTTCTGCGATATTTACCAAGTTGTCCAATTGAATCAAATCTCCCACGCGGTTTCTCACATAGAAAGCCTTTAAATCTAAAGGATCGTCTCGGTTGTCGCGATCAACCTGACCAATCACCTGGTATTGCTTACCATTCATGATGAAATAACCAAAGCGTCTTCCACTTAATGCCAATTGAAGAGTATTAGTAATGTCGAGTACCGAAACACCCAGTTCACTTGCCTTCAAACGATCAATGGTAATTTGCAATTCTGGTTTATTGAATTTAAGGTTCAAGTCGAAGTTTTGGAAAACACTACTTTTCTGCACTTCTTCCATGAATTTGGGAAGTTTCGATTTCAACTTTTCAAAATCCAAATGCTGAATTACGAACTGAACCGGAAGAGAGCCTCGAGACCCCAATCCAACTGAAATGGTTTGCTCTTGAACCACCAAAACACGAACCGTGGTATACCTGCTAAAGATGCGATTCATTTGTTTGGCCACATCATCTTGAGATCTTTTTCGTTCATTGGGCTCTGTTAAACCCATGCTTAAAATAGCGGAGTTCACGCTTCCACCACCACCAAAACCCGGCGCAAAAGACAAGACCACTCTTCGTTCTCCAATTGAATCGATCACCTTTTGAGTAACATCATACACTACTTTATCCATAAAGTCGAAATCGGTGCCTTCCGGTGCCAGAATGGTAGCTCGAACTCGGCTTCGATCTTCCATCGGTGCCAATTCTGAGGGCAGTCCTTTTCCTATAAAGTAGATTATTGATAAGCACGCTAAAAGAATTACTAACGCAATCCATCGTGCTTTCATAAAACCGGCAAGCGTTTTTCGATACAGATTCTCCAATCCGGTAAAGAAAGGTTCTGTTACACGGTAGAACCAAGAATGTTTGTGCGTATTACCAGTGAGGTAGATATTCAAAACCGGAGTAAGTGTTAGCGAAACAAATGCTGAAATAATTACGGCACCAGCCACTACAATACCAAACTCTCGGAACAAACGTCCTACGAAACCTGGCAAGAAGATAATTGGTAAGAATACAATGGCAAGGGTAATGGAGGTGGCGATTACAGCAAAATAAATTTCAGTTGCACCTTCTCTAGCGGCTCTGAATTTATCCATGCCCTGTTCCATTTTCTTATAAATATTCTCCGTTACTACGATACCATCATCCACCACGAGCCCCGTTGCAAGTACCAATGATAAAAGCGTTAGTACGTTGATTGAGAATCCGGCAATGTACATTATGAAGAACGCTCCAATAAGCGATACGGGAATGTCGATCAAAGGACGCAAAGCAATAGTCCACTCTCGGAAGAACAAAAAGATGATGATAACAACCAGTCCGATCGCAATCAACAACGTTTCTTTTACTTCTTCAACCGCTTTCCTAACGAATACCGTTCTATCAAAACCTACTTCCAATACAATATCGCCCGGCATATCCTTCCTAATGGCTTCCAGACGTTTGTATACTTCATCTGCTATTTCTATTTGATTAGAACCTGGTTGCGCTACAACACCAATATTTACAGAAGGAATATTGTTTTTACGTGAAATCGATTCTTCGTTTTCGGGCCCTAGAACTGCATATCCTAAATCTTTGAATCGAATGATTCGAGTAGCGTCTTCTTTAACGATTAGGTTGTTGAAGTCGTCTTCAGTGGTCAATCGACCGTAGGCTTTTACAGTCAATTCTGTTTTATTACCTCTTACTTTACCACCGGGTAATTCAATATTTTCTCTATCAAGAGCCGTTCGAATGTCGGAGATCGTAAGTTTATAGGCTGCAAGCTTTGCAGGATCTATCCACAAGCGCATCGCAAATCTTCTACCAAATATGTTTACTCCACTTACACCTGAAATGGTTTGCAAGCGTTCTTGAACAACGTTCTCTGCGAAGTTGGTCAATTCCAGTAGACTTTTCTTTTGGCTTTGTACCTGACAGAAAATGATTGGATCAGAATCAGAATCGGCTTTTGATACGATAGGAGGCCCATCAATGTCTTGTGGTAATGCATTCAATGCCTGCGATACCTTATCGCGAACATCGTTGGCAGCCTTTTCAAGATCAACACCTAATTCAAACTCTACCGTAATATTGCTTGCACCTTGCGAACTATTTGAGGTGATATTTCGAACACCTTGAACTCCATTAACAGCTTTCTCTAAAGGCTCTGTGATTTGGGTTTCAATGATCTCCGCATTGGCACCTGTATAAGATGTGCGCACGTTGATTACTGCCGGATCAATAGCGGGATATTCCCTTACACCCAAATAGGTGAACCCCAATCCTCCAAAAATTAGAATTACTATGGAGCATACGATCGCAAGTACCGGTCTCTTTAAACTTAATTCGGATAAATTCATGCTAAATGCGTTAAGACGATCAATTTACTTTGGTCAATTTCAAATCTGCGCCGGGACGTACAAACAGCAAACCTGTTGTAATCACAGTATCGCCTAATTTCAAGCCTTCAAGTACTTGAACATTTACTGAATCGCGCACACCAGTAGTAATGTCAACAAAACTGGCTTTCCCATCTCTATATACAATGGCTTGTTTCTTTCTGCCTTGAGGAATAACTGACTCACTCGGAATCATAATCGCATCTGACTGCCTGCCTAAGATCATATGAACCTTTGCAAATGCACCCGGAACTAAAAAGCGATTGTTTGCGATTACTCTTGCTCTTACAGCCAAACTGCGGGTGGTTTCTTCTATGGCCGTTTCTGTTGCCATTACTGTAGCTTGAAAGTTAGCAGTAGTGCCATCCAATTGAAACTGAACCGACTGTCCGTTTTGAACCAAAGAGCCATACTTTTCAGGTACCGTAAATTGTAGTTTCAATTGAGAAACTTGACTGATGGTTGTTAAAAGATTGGAAGGAGAGATGTATGCACCTAAACTGATGTTTTTGAGACCAAGTCTACCGTCGAATGGAGCTCTGATCTCAGTTTTAGAGATATTCACTTTTACAATCTCAATGTCTGCTTTCAAATTATTAACAGCAAGTTCACTTAAATCATACTCTTGTTGACTGATACCGCCAATTTTCAATAACTCACGTTGGCGCTCCGCCGTTTTCTCACTTATTTGTAATTGAACTTCCAATTTCTTGAGTTGCGCTTGGAGATCACCATCAAACAATTTAACCAATACAGCACCTTTTCTAACAAAATTGCCCTCAGATATATTCAAAGTGATTATTCTGCCAGATATTTCCGAACGAATTTCTGTTTCTTCAAAAGGCATCAAACTCCCCGGAACTTCAATCATAGAAGCCAGTGATTTACCATTTACTACGTAACCTTCAACAGGAAGCGGCCCACTTGGTTTGTTTCCGCCTTGTGCGGTAGCGTCTTTTTTATCAGATTTACATGCTCCAAAAGCCAAAACCAACCCTAATAATCCGGCCTTAATGGCTCTATCAAAATTTTTCGTCATATGCAGAATTATAGCTCTTAAAAGTAGTTTTTTTACCCAATTTCCTGAGTCACAGTATTATGAACGGTAATTAGACGCCTTATTTCGTAATAACCTTCAGGTACTCTTTAATTCGATGGGCTTTATAGATCAAATCTTGTCGCTCCGCACTAATAATGGTTACATGTCCCATTTTTCTGCCCGGTTTTGTTTGTTTTTTACCGTAGAGGTGAACAAAAACCTGATCCATTGCTAATACTTCTTCTAGCCCCTCATAATAGGCCGGCCCATCGTGGCCGGGTGCTCCAAGCACGTTTACTATGGCAGCCGGTAATATTGGATCAGGATTGCCCAATGGATATTCTAGTAGAATTCGCCAAAGCATATCGAATTGAGAACTGTAATTTCCCTCAATAGTATGATGACCACTATTGTGAACTCTTGGCGCCGTTTCATTAACGTATACTTCTCCGGCTTTGTCAACAAACAATTCTACTGCAAACAACCCGGGACTTTTCAAACCCTTAACCACGGCTAAAGACAATGCCTCAACTTTCCATAAAACGGCATCGGGCAACTGAGCGGGACTAATTTGGAAGTCAAGTAAATTTAAGCGAGGATCAAATACCATGTCCACAGTAGGGAAGAGAGCCGTTTCTCCTTTTTCGTTAACGGCAATCATTTGTGCGATTTCCTTATCGATAGTTACCATCTTTTCCAGAACCGATGGAGCATCAAACCCTTTTTCAATATCAGCCTCTGTTTCCAATACTTGAACGCCTTTGCCATCATAGCCACCTTCAGCAATTTTGTGAACTGCCGGTAGGAAGGAAGCATTAGCGCGTGTAACGGCTAGATCTTTAGTAATTATAAATGGGGCTGTTTTTATGCTATTATTGGCATAGAATTCTTTTTGGTGAACCTTGTTTTTTATGGTTCTCAGAGCGGCCGGTTTTGGAATCACCCGAACGCCCTCGGCCTCCAATTTTTCCAGTGCATCTACGTTCACTGCTTCTATTTCAATGGTTAAGGCGTCCAAGCCTTTGCCAAACTGATAAACCGTTTCAAAGTCGGTTATTGAACCTTTCACAAAATGATGGCACAAATGTGCAGATGGGCAGGTTGCATCGTTTTCCAATACATGAGTTTCAACCGGGTAATTTGCCGCAGCTTGAAGCATCATTCGTCCTAACTGGCCTCCGCCTAAAATGCCCACTTTCTTCATTTTATTACAATTGATTTGTGTAAGTATTTGATATATAAACTTTTGTCTTTCAGTATGTAAAGACGCCCGTTTTAGATAGGATGCCGCAAAGATACGTTCCGGATATTTTTAACGTTTAAAGAAAGGCACATATATTTTGAGCGGTTTTTAAACGAATTTTGACCTGATTCTTTTTTTACTAATTTTGTGATATGCGTCCTGATTTTCCACAGAAAACTTTCACTGATAAGAGAGGTCAATTCAACCTCTTAATGGAGACGCTTGCTATGGACGCCTAGTCTATTTTCATTTACTACTTCCTGCGCCTGAGAAAAGGCTTTTCACATTTACTGATTTTAAAAAATAGAGCTATGACCGCGTCATTAAACTTACGCGCATCTAACGATGCTACTTCCGATATTTTCCCTTTAGAAGGAACAGATTACGTAGAATTTTACGTTGGCAATGCTAAACAAGCTGCCCACTATTATATGAGTGCATTTGGCTTTCAAGCATTGGCTTATTCAGGACCGGAAACCGGTGTTAAAGACCGAGTGAGCTACGTATTGCAACAACAGAAATTGAGGTTTGTATTCACCACTGCCCTAAAAAACGAAAATGAGATTGCCGACCACGTTTACAAGCACGGCGATGGAATCAAAGTGCTCGCATTGCGAGTTCCCAATGCCGAATATGCTTGGAAATTCGCTACGAGCAACGGCGCTACTTCCCATATGGAGCCTACAGTTCGCAAGGATGAAAACGGACTTGTTACGCTAAGCGGTATTCATACTTACGGCGATACCATTCATCTCTTCGTTGAACGTAAAGATTACAATGGTGTTTTCTTACCGGGTTTTAAATCATGGACAAATCCATACTTCAAACCAACAGAAACCGGATTGCAATATGTAGACCATTGCGTCGGAAATGTTGGATGGAACCAAATGAATAAATGGGTTTCTTTTTATGAGAAAGTAATGGGCTTTCGTAACATACTGAGTTTCGATGACAAAGACATCTCAACCGAATATTCTGCTTTAATGAGTAAAGTGATGAGTAACGGAAACGGGTATGTTAAGTTTCCGATAAATGAACCTGCGGAAGGAAAGAAAAAAAGTCAAGTAGAGGAATACCTCGAATATTATAACGGGGAAGGCTGTCAGCACGTTGCCTTGGCTACCAACAACATTGTTGAAACTGTTAAAGAGTTGAGAGCTCGTGGAATTGAATTCTTGCAAGTTCCAACAACCTATTATGACGATTTACTGGATAGAGTTGGAACCATAGATGAAGATTTATCGCCATTGAAAGAATTGGGAATATTAGTAGATCGTGACGATGAAGGCTACCTTTTGCAGATTTTCACAAAACCGGTTGAAGATAGACCTACTCTTTTCTTTGAAATCATACAACGCAAGGGTGCCAAAAGCTTCGGCAAAGGCAATTTTAAGGCCCTTTTTGAAGCCATTGAACGCGAACAAGAGTTACGCGGAAACCTTTAGAAATCAATGCATATTAAAGTGTAAGTCCCGCAATTTGCGGGACTTTTTCACAATGTTGAAAAGAAGGTCTGGTTTTTGTGATATAGTTTACAAATTTGTACGACCATAAATTGTAATCTTGCATAAGTAACAAACCAGAAATTGCGTTATCTACGTATGAAAATCAGAATCCTATGCCTTTCAGTGGCTTCCATACTCTTAACAGCTAGTGTAGTTGCACAGGGCACCACGAAAAGCTTTATTGATTTTCAAAAACAATTCCCGAGAATTTCCGACGCCATCACACGCAAAGAAGACACATTGATCAAACAGTTTCAGGAAAAGAAGCTGGTTTGGCCTGCACCTTATATTTACATTAGATCATTCAAGTTTGATAGTCAATTAGAAGTTTGGGTAAAATATACCAAACAAGAAGAATATCAATTGTTCAAAACATATAAGGTTTGTGCATTGAGTGGTAGTTTGGGACCTAAGCGAATGCAAGGAGACTATCAAGTACCCGAAGGGTTTTACTATGTAAATGAATTCAACCCTAAAAGCATGTATCATTTAAGTTTAGGTTTGAATTATCCCAATTCTTCCGATAAGAAACTAGCCGATTCGTTGCAACCTGGTGGCGAGATATACATTCATGGTAGTTGTGTAACAACCGGTTGTATTCCCATTACAAATCAACAAATAGAAGAACTTTACATCTTAGCTTCACATGCCAAAAACGCCGGACAAGATTTTATTCCGGTTCACATTTATCCTATTCAATACAAGAATGCGAAGAGTGTTGATTACCTAACGAAGTTCTTGAAAGATTATCCTGAGTACACCAATTTGAATGTAGAACTGAAACGTGCTTACGCATTTTTTGAGAAAAATCATCAACTTCCCATTTTCTTAGTTAACAAAAAAGGGGAGTATCAAGTGGTTTCTGAAATTAAAGACGAACCTTTATCAAAAGTTGTTCCAGGGCTGATAGGAGTTGAATCTGGGCAAAATAGAGGGGCCGTATCGTTGAATAAGCCCGCACGAGTAAAAACAATATTCCCTGAGGAGAATATCGCTAAAGTGGTAGACCGTTTGCCAGAGTATCCCGGAGGAAACGAACATTTTCAAAAGTTTATAGATCAAGTAAGTAAAGAGTCGGCTGAATTATTACCGGCGGGTGTTACAAAGGCTTATGTTATGATGGAATTTGTAATTGACCAGCAAGGAAAGCCTGTTTATGCCAAGGTTTTGAAAGGAGGAACAGAAGAGATCAATGAAAATTTAGAGCAAAAATTCGAACAAATGCCAACATGGAAGCCGGCAGTAAGAGAGGAAAAAAACGTAGCTGTAAAGCTCAAACAGTCGATTTTTATCGAAAAAGTACTCCCTAGTTCTTAGAGATTAACCAATTGCAATAAAAAAAAAGGTAACAGCACGCTGTTACCTTTTTCATTATAAATATTTGTTCTTAGATGATATCCATTGCTTTTACAAATGAAGTACAAACAAACGGCATGATCAACGTTAGATATTCCCAATGATCATAAATTGCGTATCCCAAAAGGCCGGTTGAAGCAAAAAATACAACCCACCATACTGCGGTATTTTTTTGTGTAGTCTCCATTTTTCGAATCTTTTTTGCAAAAATAAGGGTTGAAATGAAATAATCCACTTCAAAACCAAGATTTTATGCCAAATAAGAGTATGTTTTTTTGAGCTTTTTCGGCAATCATATATCAAATACTAATCATTTTTTGAACAAATTGTGTAATTTGTACACTTTGTAATACTTTCGCTTGTTCGCAAATTTCTAACGATGAGGATCCAAATTACGCTTCGTTTTCATACAGTTTTCGGCCAAACACTGCACTTGAAGTCTGAACATCCCGACTTACAAGGAAACACCATTGATTTGGAATACATCAATCCCGAACTTTGGGGGACTTCCTTAGAAATTGAAAATGCCGTTATTCCGCTAAACTATCAGTACCTTCTAAAAAATGATGATGGCGCGTTTGTTCATGAATGGGGAAAAGACAGGACCATTAATCTAGAGGGGAATTCCTTTATCCATGTAATTGACACTTGGAACCATGCAGGGGAATACGACAATGTATTTTTGCTCGAACCTTTTCAAGAAGTTTTGTTGGATCACCATAAGGACGCAAATGGCGGGCTTTTCTTGCAAGAAGGGTTTACATGTTTCAAAGTGAAAGCGCCTCTCTTGAGCAAGAATCAAGTGGTGTGTTTGCTTGGAGAGGGGGAATTAGGGAATTGGAACACTGAATCTCCGATCTTATTAAAAAAATCAAAACATTGGTGGTGGGCTCAAGTGAAATTGAACAGTGGGCGTGTTACCTATAAATATGGTATTTACAATACCAAATCAAAAGAATTTGAAACATTTGAAAGCGGCGACAATCGAATTTTTCAAGGTGCACAAAGTGTAGCAACTATTTTGCACGATGGTTTTCTCCGGATGACCAACACCAATTGGAAAGGTGCCGGTGTGGCCATTCCTGTATTTAGCTTGCGTTCAAAACAGAGTTTTGGAGTTGGAGAGTTTACTGACATAAAGCTGTTAGTCGATTGGTCGGCAAAAGTAGGAATGAAGCTGATACAATTACTACCGGTAAACGATACTACGGCAACCCATACTTGGCAGGATTCTTACCCTTATGCTGCCATTTCAGCTTTTGCATTGCATCCAATTTTTATAAATCTCGAAGAAGTTGCAGGCAAAAAATACGCAGAGCTTTTGAAGCCCCTTGCTAAAAAACAGAAAGAGTTGAATGCACTTCCTGTTGTAGACTATGAACAAGTGATGAAGCTGAAGTGGGCCGCTTTGAAAGAGTTGTATCATTTGCAAAAGGAAACCTTGTTCAAAGATCCTGATTACCTTCAATTCTTTGAACAAAATAAACATTGGCTGGTTGCTTATGCTGCTTTTTCTGCATTACGCGACAAGTACGGTACAGCAGATTTCACTACTTGGCCTTCTTTTGGAACTTATAGCAAATCAGCCATCGACCGATTTGTATCACCACGCGGAAAGAACTACGATGATGTTGCCTTGCACTATTTCATTCAATATCATTTACATCTCCAATTGTCAGAAGCAACAAAATATGCCCATAGCAATGGATTGATAGTAAAAGGAGATATTCCAATTGGTATCTATCGAAACAGTGTTGATGCTTGGATGGAGCCGGAACTTTATCATATGGATCGCCAAGCAGGTGCACCCCCCGATGATTTTGCAGTTCATGGTCAGAATTGGGGATTCCCAACCTATAATTGGGAACGAATGGCGCAAGATGGATACAAATGGTGGTATAAGCGATTTGTTCAAATGGGTCACTATTTCGACGCTTTTCGGATTGATCATATCCTCGGATTTTTCCGTATTTGGAGTATTCCATTGGAGTCTACACAGGGCATCATGGGGCAATTTGTTCCTTCGATACCGGTTTATTTGAATGAATTTAGCAGGAGAGGAGTTACCATTGATGCTCACCGACTTTGTTCTCCTTACATAACTGATTCCGTTTTATTTGATCTTTTCGGCGAAGCGTCTCTCCAGTTGAAAGAATACTTACAGCAGCATCCCGATGGAACTTATTCATTGAAGGAAGGTTTTCAAACGCAACGTCAAATTGAGCAGTATTTTGATAAATCTAATCTTGAAAATGCTTCCTTTTGCGCCAACTCACTAATGGACCTGGCAGCAAATGTTGTGCTGTTCGAAGCGAAAGATACCAATGAACCGGCCTTTCATTTTAGATTCAATATGGAGCAAACGCATTCCTTCAAGTACCTTGACTCGAATTTGCAGTTCCATTTGAAAGAACTTTATATTGATTACTTTTTTAGACGTCAAGATGAACATTGGAAGAAAGAAGCGATGGAGAAGCTTCCTGCTTTGAAAAGTTCTACTGATATGTTGATTTGTGGCGAAGATCTTGGTCTCGTTCCCTCATGTGTTCCGGATGTAATGAGCCAACTCGGAATTCTAAGTCTTGAAATTCAAAGAATGCCTAAAGCGCTGGGTGCTGAATTCTTTCACCCCAAATCGGCACCTTATATGAGTGTGGTAACACCTTCTACACACGATATGAGTACCATCAGAGGATGGTGGGAAGAAGACAGAGCAAAAACGCAGCGTTTTTTCAATCAAGAACTTGGTCATTATGGAGAAGCTCCTGCATTCTGCGAAGCATGGATAAACAAAGAAATTCTGCTCCAGCATTTTTATTCACCGGCGATGTGGAGTATTTTCCAATTGCAAGATTTACTGGGAATGGATCCTATCATAAGAAGAGAAAGTCCACATGAAGAACGAATTAATATTCCTGCAAATCCTAAACATTACTGGCAATACAGAATGCACCTGAATCTGGAAAAATTGATCAAAGAAAAAGACTTCAACCAGGAGTTGAAAGATATGATCAAACAAAGCAACCGTTTGTAGCTTGAGTATCATTTATAATCATTGTTTAATAAGCAAGGCCCGCCAATTGGCGGGCCTCTTATTTAACGAAAGCCTTACCCTTACTTATTTTTGAAAAGCTTGAACGAAGTTGATTGTGTTTTGAGCGTTTACCACTTTCACATAGTAGATTCCTTTGCTTAAATTGGCAACATTCAAGCTCTGTTGGAACGCACCGGTTGATGCATTTACATTTTGTGAACTTACCATTCTGCCTTGAGCATCTACAATTGCAATTTGTAATGTTGTAGCATCTGTTAAACTTACAGCAATATTAACTTGAGTTGTGGCAACTGTAGGAAACAGTTTCATTGCATCGTTAGTAGTGCTTAAACGTACAACCATTACTGAAGAGTAGCTGCTTTTGCCATCGAAATCAATTTGACGAATTCTGTATTGAAATGTTCCTGCTACAGAAGGTACATCTATGAAGCTATATTGATGTGTAACAGTTGTATTAGTACCTGCAATTGTACCAACTGTTTCAAAGTTTACACCGTTTGAAGAACGCTCAATTTTAAATTCTTTGTTGTTGTTTTCTTGTTCTGTTGTGAAAGCGATGTTTACTTTATTATTCAAAACGCTTGCTTTTACTGAACCGAAAACTACCGGAAGAGCGCTATTAGTGCTAACTGAGATCAATTGAATATCATCCATAATTACTCCCAAAGTAGTATTGTTGTTGTTGGCGGCAAACATAACAGTTACATTGGCATCAGTGCTGTTTGTAGGAATAGTGAAAGTATAGGTGAAGGTAGAGAAAGCGAAAGAAGTGTTTGTGAAACTTCTAGTAGCGTTTACATAGTTTGTACCGCTTCTATCACCGGTAACACGGATCAAAAGACCTACTGTGCTAGGAGCGCCATTTGTTCTTCTGCTTGCTTTGAAAGTAAGCTGATATCCATTTCCTTTAGTGATAGCTACTCTTTGGTTCAATCCAACTTGAACATCTACTTCTGCAGTGAAATTAGTTGTACTGCGGCCACCATAAACGTTTTCTGTATATACTTCTACAGCAGTATTATTGTTTGTCCATCCTGTTGTTCCTCTATTGAAATCTGAGTTGGTAAGAATGTTCTGTGAAGAAGCATTTACTGAAGTAAAAACGATCAACGTTGCGATCAAGGCCTTTGTTAAATTTGCTGTTTTCATAAAATAAGTAATTAAGGGTAGTATAGGGAATACTAGCAATGTGCCAAAATTCAACTAATTGATAGAGAGTCATTTATGATCTAGCTGAAATGCCAAATCTCCCAAATTAGGAAAGTATTTTCCTAATGTTGGAAGTTTGGACTACCCTTTATGTACTTATTAAAATCTTAATGTTACCCTTAATTACTCCCTTATTTGTTTAAGCTTTTTGAAAAGCCTGAGTCATTTTAATGCTTCCATCGTTGCTTTTGATTTGGATATAGTACATTCCTTTTGAAAGAGAAGATACATTGATCGATTGTTGATTACTTCCGTTTCCAATTATTTGTTGTTGTTGCATGTAAATTCTTCCTTGAACATCCAAAATCATGATTGAAATTGTGCTTGATTCAGTTAACGACAAAGCAATGTTTACTTGAGAAGTTGCTACAGTTGGGAAAACTTTGAAGTTTTCTGATGATGTAAGCATTCTCACTACAACAACTTTAGAATAAGTACTTTTACCATCTACATCAATTTGATGAATTCTATATTGGAAAGTACCGGTTGTTGAAGGTACATCTACTACATTGTATTGGTGAGTTACTGAGGTGTTCGTTCCTTTCAAAGTGGCTACAGTAGTGAAGTCTACGCCATTTGATGAACGTTCAATTTCAAAGCGATCATTGTTAATCTCTTGCTCAGTGATAAAATTGATAGTTACTTTATTATTTTGAGCAGTTGCAGAGAAGGTTCCAAATACAACTGGAAGTGAAGTGGTTGCACTTGTGTTGATCAATTGAACATCATCTACAATTACACCGAGTGTTCCGGTATTATTATAAGCAACCATGCTAACAACTACATATGAATCTGTTGAACTTGATGGGATATTAAAAGAATAGCTCTGTGTTGCGAAAGAGAAACTGGTATTGGTGTATGCTTTCGTAGTGTTTACATAATAGGTACCACTGGTTGCACCTGTTACGCGAATTCGCATGGCAACACTTGATGGTGTTCCTGAGCTGGTTCTGCGAGAACCTTTGAAAGTGAACTGGTAAGAAGCTCCTTTTGTGATGGCAACTCTTTGACTTAATCCAACTTCTACATCAATTTCTGCAACAGCGTTACTACCGCTAGAACCGTAGGCACTTACGGGGTTAATTTCAACCAAATTACCGTTGTAGTTCCAGTTGGTGCTTCCTGAACTGAAAGATGAATTTAAAAGAATGTTTTGAGCCTTGCTCGAAAAGGTAGCCATCAAAATGAAGGCGATCAGAAGGATCTTTGATTTGAGTGAATTTGTTTTCATAAAATAAGTAATTAAGGGTATTCAATAGAATACTAGCCTTATGCCAAAATGTAATTACATCATAATCATGTTTTTGCATTTTTGGCGAATTACTTACATTCCCAGTTTTGGATTTTTTTTCCAAGTTTAGGAAGTTTACTGCAATAAAAAAGCGCCCCATTCAGTGAAGAATAGGACGCTCGTTGATGATAAAACAAAGTAGTTATTGCTTTTGAAAACTGCTAGTATATTGAATAGTTTGGGAGGTGTTTTTGATCTGTAAATAGTACAGGCCTGAAGGTAATTGATCAACCATTATTGTTTGCTGGTTAGCCCCGGCGTAAATTGTTTGTACTTTATGAATCAGAATTCTCCCCTTGGTATCTGATATTATGATTTGAAGTGGGGTAGGTTCACTCACGGCCAGCGCGAAATTGATCTTTGTTTGTGCTAATGTGGGAAAAACCGCAATTTGTTCGGCCAATGTGATCAACTTCAAGGAAATGACTTTGGTATAGGTCGATTTTCCATCATTGTCAATTTGTTTGATTCGATATTGATAAGTTCCGGCAACCGGAGGATTATCTGTAAAGGAATAGGATTGCCTGATGGAAGTATTTGTCGGATCAATTTTGCCTACTACCGTAAAGGCCCCTCCAAGTCGTGCTCTTTCAATTTCAAATCGATTGTTGTTTGTTTCTTGATCGGTGCTAAAATTTAGAAATACCTTGTTGTTTTGAACTGTTCCTGAGAAATCGCTAAAACTAACAGGAAGAAAAGTAGTGGCAGAAACTTGAAGCAAAGCTAAATCGTCGACAATTACACCTGTGGTAGTGCTATTGTTGAATGCTGTAATTGAGATAACTACAAAAGTTTCAGCGCTGAGGATAGGGATGTAGAAAGATGAAACGTCATTTGAATAAGAGAAACTGCCATTATTGTAAACTCTTGTCTTATTGATATAATTTGTTGATGTTACTGTTCCCCGAATGTTTATTCGAATACCTACAGCTGCAGGTGTTCCGGAATTGGGTCTTCGGGTGGCTTTGATTGTAAATTGATAGTAATTGCCCGGAATTACAGCAACCCGTTGCGATAATCCAACTTGATTGTCGATTTCGGCACAACGATTAGAGCCTGAACCACCATAGGTGCTTGCAGGATTGGTTTCTACAGAGTTTCCGTTGTAGTTCCAGCCAGAATGCCCACTTGAAAAATCAGGATTGGTAAGCAGATTTTGGGTATACCCGAATGCCGGAAACATCAATACTAATAGTATGCCCCATTTTAATAGAAAATTGGTACGTTTCATAAGGTAGGTTGCGATACATTTGTACTTCTAAAGTTCGAAGTCATTGATTTTCAATGAATGCGCTACTTTAGTGCTAATAACTCCTAGATAACGATAAATAATAACTCTTAGTATATTCAATGTCATGATTTCGCATGTTCAAACTTACAATTTGGCGTTTGCACATCCCTTTACCATTTCAAAGGGTACAAAAACGCATCAACCGGGTGTTTTTATAAAGCTCGATAATAGAGGCATCGGTGGCTACGGGGAAGCTCCCGCTATTGCCTATTATAACATCACAGCTGAAAAAATGCTAGAAGATTGGCAACGAAAACGTATGTTTTTCGACAAATTTGCTTTTACAGAACCGGAGCGTTATTGGCATTATTTGCATCACCTTATCCCCAACAATCCTTTTTTAGTTTCGGCTTTCGATATGGCTGCTTGGGATATGTTTGGAAAATTCAGGCGTCAGCCTTTGTATCAAATTCTAGGATTAGATATTAAAAACAGACCTCTAACAGATTATACCATCGGAATTGATACACCGGAAGCCATGGTGGCTAAAATAAAAGAAACACCTTGGCCTATTTATAAAATAAAAGTGGGCACCAGCGATGATATACCTAGACTTCAAGCAATGCGCGCAGCTACAGACGCTCGTATTAGAGTAGATGCCAATGCCGGATGGACTATTGATCAAGCAATTGAACTGCTGCCCATTTTAGAAGAATTGAAGGTAGAACTGATTGAACAACCTTTAGCCAAAGATGATTGGGAAGGAATGAAGAAACTCTATAAATTATCACGCATTCCCCTTATTGCTGATGAAGCTTGTGTGTTTGAATCCGATGTAGAAAAAATGGTGGGACATTTTCATGGTATCAATATCAAACTCACCAAATGCAGTGGCATTACACCTGCAATTAGAATGATTAAAGATGCTCGTTCAAAAGACTTAAGCGTCATGTTGGGGTGTATGAATGAATCGAGTATTGGTTCGGCTGCATTGGTTCATTTATCACCTATGGTAGACTATTTAGATGCCGACGGCCCTTTGCTTTTAAAAGAAGATCTGGCAAGCGGTCTGATATATCGCGATGGAGTAATTGAATTGTCCGATAAACCCGGTTTAGGGGTCGATATTGCCCAAAATCAATAATTTGATTTCAAACATTGATAGTTATCCACAACACAGCGGCTTGGCAAAGTAATTGAATATGGTTGACCGGTTAAAATTGTCAAAGTTCAATTGCTATGAAAAGGTTTCTGATTGGGATCATTACATTGTTCCCCCTAATAGTCCGTGCACAGCCTTTAAAGTTTACTGCAAGAGTTGGGTACACTGGATATCGAGGTGATTTGCAGTCGAAGAATTTTTCGTTGAATCCTGCAAATGAAGGGTTGGGTGTTGGCTTAATGTATTCAAGTAGTTCAAAACTAAGCATTCGAGTAGAATACAACTACGGTGTTGTGGAGGCCAATGATCTTTGGAATGATCCACAATATCAATTACGAAACCTAAGTTTCAAATCAAAAATACAGGAGCTTGCGTTACTCGCTGATTGGTCTTTATTAGACCCTGAAGATTCTTATATTGTTCCGTATGTGTTTGCCGGCATCGCTTTTTTCCATTTCAATCCTTACACTTTCGATAGCACGGGCACGAGGTATTATTTACAACCGCTGTCTACAGAAGGACAGGGACTTCCCGGAAGAGCGGCTCCTTACAAGTTAAACCAAGTTGCACTGCCCTTTGGTGGAGGTGTACGTTTTGAGATAAGTTCAATGTTTACCATCGCCTATGAACTGGGGTTTCGTAAAACATTTACAGATTATATCGACGATGCAAGCACCACTTATGTTGATCAAAACCGCCTTCAAAGCTTCAAAGGGTTGAAGGCGGTAGAACTCGCTTTTCGTGGTGACGAGGTTAAGGCGGCGCCTTCAGCCTATCCAGCCGAAGGTACCATTCGGGGCAGTGCCGTATCGAAAGACTGGTATTATTTTCACGGTTTACACTTGATCATTTCATTGAACAGAACTTATTCACCTTCCGCTCGATCTTCCACTGATTGTCCAAGAGTTTACTTCTAAATCATTCAAAATGCTGCTCATTACATAAATTCTAGCCAAGAAATAACAAAGTTCAACTATTTCCTGCCTGAGGTGTTTTACTTTTGCACCGAATTTATACTTATGGCATTTAGAAACATAGACCAGTTTATAGAAGCTTTAGAGACAGCAGGGGAGCTTATCCGTATAAAATCGTACGTTGATCCCAAACTTGAGATTGCTGAAATAACAGATCGCATCAGCAAAACAGCAGGAGGTGGTAAAGCTCTTTTATTTGAGAATACCGGATATGATTTTCCGGTATTGATGAATGCTTATGGAAGTGAAAAGCGGATGTGTATGGCTTTGGGGGTTAATCACCTTGATGATGTTGCACATGAGATCGAAGGTTTGTTTAAAATGTTGAGTGCTCCCAAAGAAGGGATGCTGGATAAACTTAAGATGCTTCCAAAATTGGCTCAGTTTTACAGTTGGATGCCAAAAGTTATTTCCGGTAGAGGAGCTTGTCAAGAAGTTGTAATTACTGAGAATCCGGATATTACTAAACTACCGGTAATTACTTGTTGGCCAAAAGATGGTGGCCCCTTTGTTACACTACCCGTAATTCATACAAAGGATCCGCTCTCGGGTTCTAGAAACGTTGGTATGTATCGAATGCAAGTATTCGGGCCACAATTAACGGGTATGCATTGGCATAAACACAAAGTAAGTGCTAAACATTTCTCAGAATATAAAAAATTGGGAAAGAAAATGCCTGTTGCGGTTGCCCTTGGAGGAGACCCAGCCTATGCCTATTCAGCAACAGCGCCGCTTCCCGAGAATGTTGATGAATACATGTTAGCAGGATTCCTTAGAAAAAGGAAAGTGGAACTTGTAAAGTGTATCACTCAGCCGGAAATTGAAGTTCCTGCCGATGCGGATTTTATTATTGAAGGGTATGTAGATCCCGCTGATGAACTTATTTGGGAGGGACCCTTCGGAGACCATACAGGATACTATTCGCTTCCCGATTTTTATCCTCGTTTTCATATTACCGCAATTACCCATCGTAAGAAAGCAATTTATCCAGCAACTATTGTAGGTATACCACCACAAGAGGATGCCTGGCTTGGCAAAGCAACAGAACGCATCTTCCTTGCTCCAATTAAAATGACCATGGTTCCGGAAATTACCGATATGGACATGCCTGTTGAAGGAGTATTTCATAATTTGGTGATCACTCAAATTCAGAAAGATTATGCCGGCCAAGGTCAAAAAGTAATGAATGCGATGTGGGGAGCCGGTCAAATGATGTTCAATAAAATATTAGTGCTGGCCGATACAAAGGTTAAAATACAAGACTATAAGGCATTGGCCCAATACGTGTTCAAAAACTTAAACCCCGCTCAAGATATTACCATCTCCCAAGGGCCGATGGATGTGTTGGATCACAGTTGCAGTAAACTTGGATTTGGTGGGAAGATATGTATTGACGGAACGTTCAAATTTGATGAAGAAATTGACGATCAAGTTTTAAATACAGCCCCGCCTAAAAATTTGGATACAATCGCTATTGAAAACAAATTTGAATCAGTGGTAGCTATCAATGCAGATTTGTTGAAAGAAGATATAGCCTGTTTGATTGTGTCTGTAAAGAAATCAAAATCGGGTGAAGTTCGCGAACTACACGAAAACATAGCGAAGCTTCCTGAATTGGAAGGGGTTAAAATGATTCTCTATGTTGAACATACAGTGAACCCTAGAGATTTGCCAGTTGCACTTTGGCGATTTTGTAACAATATGGATCCCAAAAGAGATCAAACAATGGTGCAAACTGCTTCAAAAACAGTTCCCGGAAAAGTACATGCATGCATTGGCTTAGACGGAACCATTAAAACCAAAGAATTCGATAATTTCCAGCGAAACTGGCCGAATATCATTGTGGCCGATGATAAAACAATTGAAGCGGTTGACGCCAAATGGGCTGAACTTGGTTTGGGTGAGTTCTTGCCCTCGCCTTCGCTCAAATATAAGAGCCAAATGTACGGGGAAGAAGCGGTGGCCGATTAATTCACCACTTTCAATACCAATGGTTCGTTCATTAAATCGATCATCTTTTTGTAAAAATCTTGGATCGTAGGATACTCTGTTGCAACGAATACAAATCGCGTAAAATCCAACCGATACCGTATAACAATCTGATTAGTTGCGGCGTCCCTGTTCACTGTTCGCGTGAAAACAATGCTTTTATCCGGCATTTGTAGCGTCATGCTTTTCGGCAAAGTCTCGGGTTTAAAATCGGAAGGAGTTGTAATAACCTGAGTATAGGCAAGTATATTGTTGGTTACAAAATTGATGTCGGTGAACCTCACTTTTGATACAAATTCATTCTTGTAAAACTCAGTAAACAAATTAAGGTCGTATATCAAATAATCTCCATTTACACTCGGGGCCAAAGAAAAATCAAATGCTTGCTCAAGGGGCAATGAATCAGAGTTCTCATTTTTAAATTTTAGACTATCTATTTTTAAAGCAGTATTGTCTTTCAAAAGATACCTGTTCTTATAGGTTTCCATTCCTTTGGTTGCGAGTGTCAATTGCTTGTTGATTTTCGCATAATCGTAGCTAGAAATTGAAACTTGACCACTTAATAATCCGGTTTTATCGATTGTAGATTGTATTCCGATAAAGTTCTTAATAGAGTGTTCACTATCGGCTAGTTTTATAAGCATGGGCTTTTTCCTTGATACTACAAAACCGGTGGTATTTAATAATTGATATGAAATCAAACCAATCGGTGTTTTGTAATCAATAGCATCTAGGAAATAAGGTCTGCCGTTGATCAGGGTCATAGAAACTGTTTTGTTGAATTGATCTTCGAAAGGGTAGGAGGGATCTACTTTTCCATGTCTCCTTTCGCTTACCAATACCGGTTCAGTATCTAATCCTGCTTCTTTCAATAAGTTGACCAATAGAATATTCAAACATCCATCATTACCTGTTTTTTTATCCCAAATTCGCTTCATTGTTTCACTGGCATAGCGTGAGCCGTATCCATCGTGCGCGAAGTTTTTACGAATGTAATTGTAAACAAAAAGCATTCTCGAATATGGATCTGCAATTGATTTGGCTTCTTTTATCAATGCATCAGCACCCGGAACATTTCGATATACTTCCTTCCCGAAATATTCTGATGAATTCAATTCTCTGGCAAGTTCTTCCCAACTGGTTGCATACTTCTGCAGCGTTCCAAAGGAGTTTCGATATTCTGCTAATTGAAAAACTACTTTCTGCCGATAATCTTCTTTGGAATCCATTAAGGGTTCATCCCTAAGTGAAGCAATGTTTTTCATTTCGAAAGAAATCTTTCCTTCGTCTGGCATTGGTTTTATAGCAATTGGTAGAAAAGGACTCTTTTTAACCCTATACTGAAAGGCTACCGAAGGCAAAATAGTTAGGTGATAATGACTAATAAGAGTGGGCATGTCTGTTTGAAATTCCCACTCATCAAGGCCCGAATAGCTTCTTTTTGTGTCTTCGTACTTATATTCGATAATACTTCCCACTCTTACATTAGGCATGGCAATTTTAACCGTACTGTAAAAATCATTTTCTTGTTTACGAAAGATCGATTTCTTGTCCAGGGAAGTTCTAGTAGGATATCCTTCAGAACTTATGGTGTATACATACCCTTCAATTGCTGCTATTGATTCAAAATCTCCTTTACTGTAATAAGGAATCACAATATTGCCTCTTTCGATACCACTTTCTTTTAGAATTTTGATCTTAACTCTCCGCTCTGTTATTAACTCGTAATTGGAACCTGGAACTGCAACAGCATAGTCGTATAAAACAACAGCATCAGCATCTGGGTCAAAATCGCAAACTTTCAATGCAATGTCTTCCGGAGTAATGGTGCCATAGTCTGGAATCCCAGCAGGCTTCTGAGAATAGGCATGTATGTTTAGTAGAACAATCGCTACCATTAATAATTTCCTCATAGTTATTCTTTTTTAAGAACAATCTTCTGTTGCAATTCTTTCAATACCTTATTGAAAAAATCGTATGCTTCTTGATATTTTGCTGCAGGAATCTTATTTCCGGTTACTTTAATAAAGTTGATAATGCTAACCTCCGATTTCGTTGCGTCGAAAGCATAGAGCGCTTTAAATGAACCTTGACTGAACTCGAAAGAGTTGTTTTTAGGAAGATTGTCTACAATGAATCCTTTTGGAATCTTGATAACTGTCGTGTCATTTTGTACTAAAGGAAAATCCATATAGTAGTCGTTGGTTCGGTTTTCGACTTTTGGCAAATTGTCGACCCAGAATTTATTCAAACGTTGACTTAAAAAGAATTTAGATCCGGTGCTGAAATCTGGAATTTTTTCATACTCGCCTTGGAACTCAACTACCAACAATTCATGCGTGCCAACTTTCTTTTCAAGTTTCATTTCATCGGGTTGCTTGAACCCTCTAACATTGATCAGGTATTGCTTTCTTGTTTGCTCGCCAGCTTCAAATAAATAGTGGTCGTATTCAGAAATGTACTCACCGGTCATTGACATAACAGTTGTAACCGAACCGCTCGCATCTTCATTAAATGTAATCACAGAATTTGCAGAATAGGTATTTTGCTCTGCTTTGCTTTTAGGTGTTGAAACCATTGTACCACCATCATCAGTAATCAAAAAAGCATTTCGATTTTCGGTGAAATTTCCCAGCACTCCAAAAGGTTGCGTTCTACTGGTACATTCTAGCCAAATAGTATCTTTTGGTTGAGGTACACATAAGATAACATGGTTAAACGCGCTTTGCGGGAAATCGGGATCTACCGGCATTTGATCACTCCCGGCATTGATAACAGCGTAGTGACTCTTGATATTTACCGCGTTCAGCGTTGCTTGCATGAAATTGCTTAAGGCTTTACAATCACCGTACTTTTTAGCATCAACGAATTCTGCGCTGAAAGGTTTCCAACCGCCAATACCCAGTTGTATGCTTACATACCTAAAATTCTTTTGTAAGTATTCGTATAGAATCTTTATTTTTTCACGGTCAGACCCCGCCGATTTTACTAATTCTCTATAGAATGTTGCTTGAGCCGGAGGAAGCTGATTGGTTTGCTTGATCAAGCTTGATTGCCATTTACCAAATGATTTCCAGCTTGACATATCGCCCGCATAATCATCCATTTCGAACAAGGAAGGGGAGATCAATACGCGCGGATTGTCGCGCTTAGCACTTCCGGGTTGCGATTTCAGGGGCAATACATTGTTGACGGCCCAGTAATAGCTGATATTGTCGCCCGTTTCCTGAATTAATGGAGTTAAGTTGCAGCGATAGTTTTTATACCGTACCCTATTGTTTTTTGAAGTAACGATTTTGAAACTCGATTTTTGAATACTCGCATCGTACTCTTGAAAATCAAAATCGGGATATTCTAAGAAGCCGTTGTAAGTAAGTGTATAGTTGATTTCTACCGTTACCGGATATTTGTCGGTTGTTAATTCACCAATAATGATATAGTCATCATTTGCAATACTGATACCATCTCCAATTGGGAACTTAGAGAGATCTTTTTTCTTTAATCTTTTCACATAGTTGCCCCATTCATCAAACATGTCAATATCTATATCCCCAACTTTATTGAACTTATCTTGAAACCCTCTAAATATAAGTTCGTCTTTTCCTTTCGCATTCAATATGGTTACCACTCTCTTAACCGAAAGTGTACCTTTCCCAGGGTTCTTAATGATAAGCTCTTGTTGTTGATCTCTCACAACAACATCTGCTTCTTTTTTCAGACTATCTGGTATATATGTTGCTGCGTATAAAGGCTTAACCTGAGCATTTAAAGCCATCCCCGAAAGAATGGCTAAAATGAACAAAAAACTATATTTCATGGACGAAAAATTATGGTTTTGGTATGGCGGCTGATTTTTTTCTAATTACGTACTGTTCACTTAGGAGTTCAAAAAGTTTTTTGTAAAACTCTCTGAAGTTTGGATAGTCTTGAACAGAGTAAAAGGGTTGTTTGAAATCCAAATTAATGCGCACGGAAATTGTACCGTTTTCTGAAGCAGTAATTCGTGAGAATGTGATACTTGTATCAGGCATCATCATTCGAACGTTTTTCGGAGCATCCTCCACCACATATCCTTCGGGAATTTTGAAGTTGCCAATGATAGTATAGCTTTGGTTGATTCCAAAAAACACATCACTAAAACGATCTTCCGCTACGAATGGATTTTTCTCTAAGCCTGTAAACATGTTTACACTAAAGAATCGGTAGTCTCCCGATCCTCCCAATGGTGTTGAGTACTTGAATTTTTGAACCAGGGGCAACGAATCATGGGTTTCATTTTCAAAAGTCAAGTCTGAAATTTGAATATCGCTATTGTCTTTTGTGAGGTAAGCCTTTCGATAGTCGTCTTTACCCTTCTTTAGTAGTTCAGTTCTTGGAATTCGAGCGTAATCATTGCTGTTGATTACTGCTTCACCTTTTAAACTTCCGGCATCATCTACATTTCCTTGAATAATGATCATGTTCTTTTTCAAGGCTTTATTGTTCCAAAGCGTTCTCCAACCCCACTGATAGGTCTCCAATTTTTCAATTACCAAACCTTGGGTTACCAATACATCTTCAGGAATTAGATGCGTTGGGGTGTTTTTATCCGATGCATCTAGAACATAGGCTTGCTCATCGATAATAACATAGGCCATAACTTTGTCGAAGTACTCAAACGAAGGAATCAATGTATTAATTTGACCATTCTCCCTTGTACTAACCAATACAGGATAAGCATCTAAACCTGCATCCTTCAATAGATTCACCAGAATCAAATTGATCTCACTCGCAGTACCTTTTTTGTCTTTCCAGGCTGCTTTTACGCCATCATATGAATAGATGGAAGTGTATCCATTATCAGTCATGTTTTTTGTAACATAGTGATGGATTGTTTTCATCCGTTCATAAGGGTTTGTTACGGTGCGCAATGCCGCCTCAAGGTCATCTGTTCTTGGAATGTTTTTCTTCAATTGAACTCCAAAATCATCATCCTCCATTAATTCTTTGATGATACCGGGCCATGAACGTACCAAACTCTGTCTGCGACCATCGGAAAGGGTTACCGCAATTAATCGTGCATCTACTCTTTGTAAATAATCATCGTCTGTGCTAATAAAAGGTTCGTCGCGAAGTGCAGGTACATTGCTCATACTAAATTGCTTTACAGATCTATCACCTCTAACCGGTACTTCTTGAGCTTGGTATTCTAAACTACAGTAAGGAACTAAATTGATTTCTAGCTGAGTTGGAACATCGGTTTTCAGGCGACTGTAATCCACAGGGATATCTCTTTGGAAATACCAGCGGGGGAATCCAGGGTTACGATGGATATACTTATACTCAATTACACTTCCAACTTTAACGTTAGGAAAGGCAATGACCATTTCTGTATATCTCTTGTTTAATGGCTTTTCAATAATCGACTTTTTGTCAACCGGTGTTGCCACCACAGTACCATTTGCATCAACATTATAGGTATGCGCTTGAAACTTCATGATCGATTCATCATTTCGATAACTGTGGTAACGAATTTTGACGTTTGCATGATCAAGGCCGGATTCTTTTAAGATTTTTATCCGAACATGTTTCTCCAGCTGGATGTTTCCAACAACATCGCACACAAATTCGCCAACATCGAAAAGCACTTCGGCTTCGGCGTCTTTGTCAAAATCGCATACTTTTTTCTCTAAAACTGATTTTTCGATATTACCGTATCCTGGAATATCTTTGTTGTCGTTCTTTTTTTGGCCGAATACAATCGACCCTGCCAGTAGAAGGCACAGTAGTAAAAAGGAAGGTTTCATAAATGGTTTAAATTAAGATCGCGCGATAAATATATACATAATTTTAAATCTGCGAATTTTTTGTCTATGCAAGTTTGTAAAATTTATTTCAAGACTATTTTTCTGTTCTCGCTTTTACTGCTACTCAGTACTTACACTTACAGTCAGGCAAAGCCTAAAGCAGCCCAAAATAATTCAGTTTCAAAAGTGAACACGTTGCTTTGGGAGGTTTCCGGGAATGGGCTGAAAGCGCCGACTTATGTTTTTGGTACTATGCATGTTTTATGTGCAGAAGATGCGCAGTTAAGCGATTCACTCAAAACAATAATTCATAAAGTAAATGAGGTATATTTTGAGATAGACATGGACAATATCATGCAAATGATGGGAATGCTACAGCATGTAAATATGAAAGGCGGGGTGAAGTTGTCAGATCTGTTAACTGTAGATGAATACAAAAAATTGGAAACCTATCTTAAGGCCAAAAGCCCGCTGCCCTTATCGATGATGACTCGTTTTAAGCCCTTTTTCATTAGTGGATTAATTACCGAATCGGGGCTCGATTGTAAAGAAAAAGATGGAATGGAATCGGCAATTATGAAGGAAGCAAAAGCTCATGATAAGGTTATCAACGGCTTGGAAACCGTGGCCTATCAAGCAGGTATTTTTGATAGTATTCCTTATAAAGATCAAGCCAGAGAATTGATGAGATATGTGGACAGTGGATCTTACTACTTAGATCAAACAAAGGCCTTGGTATCGGTTTACAAAAAGCAAGATTTAGACGAAATTGAAAAAATGACGGTTCAATCGGATCCTGGAACATCGAACTACTTGGACCTTTTATTGTTCAATCGAAATAAGAATTGGGTGAAGAAGCTACAAGAACTCATGCCAAAAGGTTCGTATTTGATTGCTGTAGGAGCGGGGCATTTACCGGGAAAACAAGGAGTATTGCAATTATTGCGCAATGCGGGGTATACAGTTCGTCCAATCCCTAATGTTGTAAAATCAGGAATTGAAGCAAACCCATAAAAAAAAGAGGCATCGCCTCTTTTTTTATTTAGAATTTTTCAAGTCCACTGAAGAAGAAACTTCCTTCGATCGCTGCATTCTCGTCTGAATCGCTTCCGTGTACTGCATTTTCACCAACAGATGTCGCAAACAGCTTGCGGATGGTGCCTTCTGCAGCTTGAGCCGGATTGGTAGCACCAATCAAGGTTCTGAAAGAAGCTACTGCGTCGTCTTTTTCCAAGATTGCCGCAATGATGGGACCACTGCTCATGAATTCAACTAATTCGCCAAAGAAAGGGCGCTCTTTGTGCACTGCATAGAATTCACCTGCCTTTTCAGCACTTAATTTAGTTAGCTTCAAAGACACAACACGGAACCCTTCTTTAATGATTCGATCAAGGATCGCTCCTGCATGGCCATTTTTCATGGCATCAGGCTTAATCATGGTAAACGTACGATTACTCATAGTCTGTTTTTCAATTTAGGCCGCAAAGTTACACTCAATTTGCTTGAGTTCATAATTTATCGTCGATTTAGGCATTTGAATTTGGGATTTGGCCATTATTTCCGCAAATTTGCCAACTTCAAATGGAACAAATTCAAGCGTTATACCCACTTTTAGGTAGCCCACGAAAAGTGGTTATTACTACTCACCAAAAGCCCGATGCTGATGCCATGGGCTCGTCTTTAGGACTTGCTGCCGTCCTCAAAAAATTAGGCCACCAGGTTACAGTAGTGTCGCCCACTAATTGGGCCGGATGGTTAAATTGGATGTCGGGAGTGGATCAAGTAATTGATTTCGAGCACAATAGAGAGAAAGTTGCAGGTATCTTGAACGATACGGAATGGCTGTTTTGCCTAGATTTCAATATTTTTCACCGTACCAAGCATTTGGCCGGTTTGCTGGCAGCCGCTAACTGCACCAAAATTCTAATCGACCACCACCAAGAACCTGATACCCCTAATTTCAACTATGGAATTAGCAATACCGGGAAGAGCTCTACTTGCGAAATGATTTATGATTTTATCCAAGAAAGTGGAAATGATCATTTACTAGATCAAGATATTGCAGCTGCACTGTATGCCGGGGTGATGGCCGATACCGGCTCATTTAGATTTCCGGCTGCATCTGCCAGCGTTCACCTAATGGTTGCACGATTGAAGGCTACCGGGCTCAATCATACAAAAGTTCACGAAAATGTTTATGATAATTTCCTAGAAAATCGCCTTCGATTCATCGGACACATACTTTCGAACAGAATGGAGGTTTACTATGAATTGAATACCGCATTGATTGCAATCTCTAAAAAGGATCTTCTGCGCTATCAAATTAAAACCGGTGATACTGATGGTTTGGTCAATTATCCTTTGAGTATCCAAGGTATTAAAATGGCAGCTTTAGTGATTGATCGCGACGAAGAACGCAAATGGAGTTTTAGAAGCAAGGGCGACTTCGACGTAAATACATTTGCGAGACGCCATTTCGAAGGTGGTGGGCATTTCAACGCCTCCGGCGGTAGAAGCAGCGACAGCCTTGAATCAACAGTGCATCATTTTCAACAAGTAATCAAGAATTATGCTGAGGAATTGGGGTAGCGCCTTAAAACCGCGTACCTTTATCTTTCTCTACGATCGCAACAATAAATATTAAAAAACAACAAATGAAAAGACTCAGTTTGATGGCGTTGGCTGCCTTGTTCGTGCTAGGTTTTGCTGCATGTAATGGTGGCGGTAGTTTTAAACGCACTAAAAGTGGATTGATGTACAAGATCATTTCTGATCAAAAAAATCCACTTCCTAAGAATGGACAATTTCTAAAGTTTGAATACGTTCAAAAAGTTCGCGATTCAATTTTATTCAGTTCTGCTGAAAATGGACCTGCTTACGTTGTTATTGACAGCGCAGCCACACCAGACTACAACCCCAATGAAATTTTTGCTTTCCTTAGAAAAGGGGATTCAGCCGTTGTGATCATTGAAGCAGATACCATTCGCAAAAAGAATGGTGGTCAGTTACCCGCTTTCTTAAAGTCGAAAGACAAAGTATACCTCACTATCAAAGTAATCGACCTGTTTGCTACCCAAGATTTAGCGGATGCAGACAGAAAGGCTACCATGGAAGTTTACATGAAGAAAGCCGAACAAGAAGCTGAAAAACAAAAATTAAAAGATCTTGAAACACTGAATGCATACGTAAAATCGAAGAATATTACCGTTCAATCTGCGCCCCAAGGAACTTTGGTAGAAATTACCAATCCTGGTACCGGTGCTCAAGTGGATAGTGGTAAGTACGTTTCAGTAATGTATACTGGTCAAACTATGGCTGGTAAAGTGTTCGACTCAAGCATTGATCCTAAATTTCAACACCCAGGCCAACCGTACACTTTTATGATCGGTGGTCGTGGTGCGATCAAAGGCTGGGATGACGGATTGCGTTTGTTTAAGAAAGGGGGGAAAGGTCGTTTGTACATTCCTTCAGCCTATGCTTACGGAAAACAAGGAGCAGGTGAAGACATCAAGCCAAACGAAAACCTAATTTTTGATGTAGAAGTTGTGGAAGTTTCTGATACAATGCCTAAATCGGCGCAGCAAATGCCTGGTGGTCATTAATCAATAAGATATCAATTAGAAAAGGCAACGAATTTCGTTGCCTTTTTTATTGCAATAAATTATAGAGCGTAATACATTCTGTTGCTTCTTTTACATCGTGTACTCTTAGAATATCTACGCCACGTTCTAACGCATACATATGTAAAGCGGAACTTGCGCTAAGCGCTTCCGTTGCACTGATATTTAGTGGTTTATAAACCATCGATTTTCTTGAAATTCCAATTAATAAGGGGGCGCCAATAGCTTTTAAAGCCGCAACAGATTTCAGTAGTTCATAGTTCTGAGCTACAGACTTCCCAAAACCAAATCCAGGATCGAGGATGATATCATTGAGGCCTTTTTTTCTCAGGGAATCCAATTTGGATTCAAAAAAACGCAGCACTTCAGCACTCACTTGATTGGTTTGCATGGCATCCGTTATCGATTCCAAATTTCCCGGTAAATGCGTGCATACGTAGGGTGCTCTATACTGCTGAGCTACTTCAAGTATTTCAGGGTCATAACTGCCTCCGGTAACATCATTAACAATAGATGCGCCTGCTTCCAAGGCAGCTGCTGCAACGGAAGAATAGTAGGTGTCAACTGAAATGATAATATCTGGATATGACACACGAACGGCCCTGACAGCCGGAACTACTCGTTCCATCTCAACACTTGCAGGAATTCTTTTACTTCCTGGTCTTGTGCTTTGTCCACCTAAATCCAGTATCCCGGCTCCATCTTGAACCATTTGGTGGGCTTTAGCGAGAATGTCGGGAAGGCTGTGAACTCGGCTGTCTGAAAAATAAGAATCCGGTGTACAATTAATAATCCCCATAACCATGGGTTTATTCACAATCAACAACTTACCCTTACAATTCAAACTAAAAATTGACATTGAATCTTTATTTTTGGACGATAAAATTGCACATTTATTTCCATACCCAACTTAATTTGAACGGGAGAAGTATATTTTATGAGTACAATTGATCAGTATAATAAGGCGGTACAGGGTTGCAGAGACATTTTCGTCAAAAAAGCGAGTGATTACGGTACCGCTTGGCGCGTTTTAAGAATTATTTCGGTTGTTGATCAAATTTTCATCAAAGCCCAACGTGTCAAAACACTTCAGCAAACGCAAGTTCAAAAAGTTGGAGATAGTATCACCAGTGAATTCAAAGGCATTGTGAACTATGGAGTAATTGGGTTGATCCAGTTAGAATTAAATGGCGAAAGCATGGAAGATCTTCCCATCGATAAGGTACAGCATTGGTTTGATACAAAAATTGAATTCGCAAAATCAGTGATGCTTGATAAAAATCATGATTATGGAGAAGCATGGCGAGATATGAGCCAGGAAAGCTTTATTGATCTGATTTTGATGAAACTTTTACGAATCAAGCAAATTTTAGCCAATGATGGTAAAACGCTGATTAGCGAAGGCATTGATGCGAATTTCGTTGATATTATTAATTATTCGGTATTCGGATTGATTCTGATTGAAGAAGGAAAACATAAACCATAATTACTTTTTATGAAAGCAGTTTGGATGATCATTCGATGGGTAGTAGGGCTACTGTTTATCTTTTCCGGTTTGGTGAAAGCCAATGATCCATTAGGCTTGAGCTACAAAATGCAGGAGTTTTTTGAGGTTTGGAACCTGCACCAATTCAACGAATACACTTTAGCGTTATCGATTGCAATGATTGGCTTTGAAATTATTGCTGGAGTTGCTGTGATCGTTGGCTGGCAAATGCGTTTATTTAGCTGGTTATTGCTGCTACTGATTGTGTTTTTTACCTTCTTAACCGGATACGCCGTAATCTCCGGAAAAATAAAGGAATGTGGTTGTTTCGGAAATTGTATTCCGTTAACTGCTATGCAATCGTTCATTAAAGACTTGGTACTAACTGGGCTGATACTTCTACTATTTTCTCAAAGAAACAAGTTCAAACCGTTGTTCTCAACCATGAACAATGTATTGGTACTATTCTTTAGTGCAGTCTTCAGCTTTTCTTTCATGTGGTACACATTGTTGCACCTTCCTGTAGTTGACTGTTTGCCCTACAAAGAAGGGATAAATATTCTAGGCGGCATGAAAATACCTCCCGGTGCAAAGCCTGATAGTACTGTTATTACTTTTGTGTACAAGAACAAAGGGAAAGAAATTGAATTCACAGCCGATAAGTTCCCTGAAGACTTCAATGATACTACTTATGAATTTGTTCGTCGCTATGATAAACTGATTCGTCAAGGTGACGCGGTGCCCGCAATTAAAGATTTTTCGCTCACCAATCAACAAGGACAACCTGCAACCGAAACTATTTTGAATGCCGAAGGTTATAAAGTCTTCTTTTTCTTGAGAGAAAATTACAATCAAGGCGACTGGATTCCAAAGGCAGAGAAATTGATCTATGAATCGTCGCATCAAGGTGGAATTCCAGGGGTTTTGATAACAAGTGTTCCCTTACAAGAATTGTATGAAAAACCTCCCGGATTGTTTTATCAAGTAGCACCTTTTACCTGCGATGCTACTGCCATAAAAACGGCTGCAAGAGCAAATCCAACCATCTTCTTAATGAATAAGGATACAATTGTTAAGAAATGGAGCTATGCCGATATTGACGATGCCATTAGAACCATCCGCAAGATCTATAAGCAATATTAATTTATGATCAACTTCCTCGTCAAAAAGTTGGCCTATGGCTGTTTGGTGATGATGGGAGTGGTGTTAATTGTTTTCTTACTATTTCAAGGCTTTGGAGATCCTTCTCGGTTAGTTCTTGGACAGAGAGCCGATGCAACTACCCAACAAAATATTAGAAAGGAACTTTACTTAGACCAACCAAAATGGAAACAATTGGTTCTGTATGTAAACGATTTGTCTTTCGTCAGTTGGTACGATAGTTCAACCTTAAGAAACAGGGCGAACTACCTTAGCCTCATCGTAACGAGTAAATCGTCAATTGTATTAAAGTTTCCTTACTTGCGACGTTCCTATCAGTCAAAGCGAGAGGTGGGTACTGTTCTTGCCGAAGCCTTACCGGGAACCTTTTTATTAGCCCTTACGGCTATGTTTTTGGCATGTGTTATTGGAATACCTCTTGGCGTATTGGCCGCAAGGTATAAAGGTACATGGGTTGATAGTTCCGCCGTTTTTACCGGAATTATTGGTATTTCGGCACCTTCCTTTTTTATTGGTATCATCATCGCCTATTTGGTAGGGTTCCTTCTTTTTCCTTATATAGGACTGCCAATGAATGGCAGCTTGCATGAAACAGATGCTTTTCTTGGTACTCATCTTCAACTAAAAAATTTGATCTTGCCTGCCATTACCCTTGGAATTCGTCCAATGGCGATAATTACTCAACTCACAAGATCTGCTATGCTGGATGTTTTGCAACAAGATTTTATCAGAACAGCAATAGCAAAGGGTCTTAGCGCTCAAAAGGTTATTTGGAAACATGCCCTTAAAAATGCGCTCAATCCTGTTATAACAGCTTCAACCGGTTGGTTTGCCGAATTGCTAGCGGGTGCTTTTTTTGTTGAGTATATTTTTGGTTGGAAAGGTATAGGAAAAGTAACTGTAGATGCATTGGAAAAGCTTGACTTCCCTGTGGTAATGGGTTCTGTTCTTGTATCAGCCTTATTTTTTGTATTAATGAATATTGTTGCTGATCTTCTAAATGCTTGGAATGATCCCAGAATTCGATTGGGTTAAAGAATAGCTACTTCCGAAATTTGATTTTGGCCCAACCATTCATTGACCCTTTTTATTATGTTCTCTTTTTGATACAACAGTTCTTGTTTCAAAGGAGCTACCGGAGTTTTTATGAAAAGAGTATGCCCTTGAATCTTTATGCTCTCCGTATATTTTGCGATGGTTTTGCCCATAATCTGTTCCCAAGCATCTTCTATTTGAATAGCTTGAATCGATGTCTTGATCTTACTTTTGTTCAAGAATTGTTGAATGGCGTCACCTAATGAAAACTCCGACATGGCCCAAAATTAATCATTAGCGCTTATTTCATTTCAATTAATTGAAAGTCTCTGTTGAGCTGATTGAAATGAGTTTTGATCCTTTCGGCATGGGTATCAGTGATAATGATCTGAGTTTCAGTTCCTGCGCTAACTTGAACTAATAAATTATGCATTCGTTCTGCATCTAGCTTTTCAAATACATCATCAAGTAATAATAGAGGAGAAAACCCCTTTTGTGATTTAAGGTATTCAAAAGCTGCCAATTTAAATGCAAACAACAAGCTCTTCCTTTGACCTTGAGAAGCTATGTTTTTAAAGGGCTCGTCGAACAAGGTTGTGATAATATCGTCGCGGTGGATTCCTTGGCTGGTTCTTTGCAGCATGCGATCCTTCTCAAGATTTTCTGCCAATAAAGAGCGCATCGACTTTGAATGTAAGAGGGAAGAATACTGCAGAGTCAGTCCTTCATCTTTTCCCGCAATCGACTCATAGAGCTTGCCAATGATTGGAATGAGGATTCCAAGCACTTCTTTTCGAGTACTAAAAATTCGATCGCCAAGAGGAGACAATTGTTCGGTGTATACATCTAGAAGCGCTTCATTCCAGGTTCTGGTTTCCGTAAACTGTTTTAGAAGACTGTTGCGTTGTGTTATCAGCTTGTTGTAGTAGATCAAATCTTGCAGGTAAGTTCCATTCATTTGGGAAATCAAACTATCGAGATAACTACGCCTAACCTCGCTTCCTTCTGTAATTATTTGAATATCATCGGGCCCGATCATAATGGCTGGAAACAACCCAATGTGTTGTGAAATCCGAGAGTAGGGGATGCCGTCAACCAAAAACTCTTTTTTGCCGTTCTCTCGTAAAATGGCGGTAACCGTATTTTGCTGCCCTTCTTTTTCGAAAACAACTTCGAGCCTAAAGCCGGATTGACCCTTTTGAACAACCATTTGATCTGATTTAGTAAAATACGATCGGGTAAAACAGGCATAGTACAAAGCGTCGAGCAAATTGGTTTTTCCAATACCATTAGGACCAGCGATCCCAACAAGGCTATTTTCAACGGGGAACTCCCTTTGACCATAATTCTTGAACTGTAGCAATGATATTTTGGTAACGCGAAGCATTTTCAGCCTGCAAGTTAACTTCGTTTTGGCTAAGATGGGCTGATTTGAATTCCGAAATCTGATTTCTTGGTTTTTTGGTAGAAATCGGTGGTTTTCAATACCTAAATCCTTGAATTTTTTATATCAGGATGCTGTTTTTAAAATGGGTTGAACCCCTTATCTTTGCCCCCGCTAGGACCCTTGGGTTTTGGCGTCACCATCAAATTCAATTAAACGTGGCTACAAGATTTTCCAAAGAAACTTACATGTATTGGTACGAATTGATGTACCTGATTCGCCAATTCGAATTAATGGCAGAAGAAAAGTATAAAATGGAAGGTAAAATTCGAGGCTTTTTCCATGCTTATGTGGGTCAAGAAGCTATTGCAGCCGGTTGTATGACCGCTACAAGAATTGAAGACCCATTTGTTACAGGTTACCGTGACCATGGATTGGCATTGGCAAAAGGTGTTAGTCCCGAGTCTTGTATGGCTGAATTGTATGGGAAGGCTACCGGATGCGCAAAAGGTAAAGGTGGTAGTATGCACTTCTTTGGAAAAGATGTCGCTTTCTTTGGCGGTCACGGAATTGTAGGTGCTCAAATTGGAACCGGCGCCGGATTGGCGTTCGCTGAAAAGTATAAGGGTACTGACAATGTAAGCTTGTCATTCTTTGGCGATGGTGCTGCTCGCCAAGGTATTTTGCACGAGATTTTTAATATGGCAATGACGTGGAAGCTTCCTGCGATCTTCTTGTGTGAAAATAATAACTACGCAATGGGTACTTCTGTTGCTAGAACTAGTAACGTACAAGACATCTATAAACTGGCAGATGCTTATGAAATGCCGGCTGATTCAATCGACGGGATGAGCCCAGAAGCGGTGCACGATGCAGTAGCTCGTGCAGTAAAACGCGCGCGTGAAGGTGGAGGCCCAACACTTATTGAATTGAAAACATATCGTTATAAAGGGCACTCCATTTCTGATCCGCAGAAATACCGTACCAAAGACGAAGTGGAGGAGTACAAACAACGTGATCCAATTGAACATGTGTTGAATACAATTCTTGAAAACAAGTTTGCAACTCAAGAAGAAATTGATGCGATCAACAAACGTGTGAACGACAAAGTAGCAGAATCAGTGCGTTTTGCTGAGGAAAGCCCTTGGCCTAATGAAGATGAAGTATTGAAAGACATCGTTATGGAACCTAATTATCCATTCATTGTAGACTAATAGACAACTAACACCAAGAAAAAAAGAATATGTCAACAGCTGAACAGCAAAGTGTAGCCCCTCAAAATGTAGAGGAAAAAGTAAGCCAGAGTGCGGAGCAGTTCTGGAGTAAAAACAGTAAGAAAATCCTGATTGCCCTGAGCGCAGTGGTGGTTTTAGTAGGTGGTTATTTCGCATATGATCTATTGATTAAGAAACCTGCTGAAAATAAAGCGTTGGACGCTATTTGGACCGCCCAAGCCGCTTTTAAAACCGATTCATTCAAATTAGCTTTGAACGGAAACGGAACCAAAGCCAATATCGGCTTTTTAAAAGTTGCAAAAGAGCACAGTGGAACAAAAGCCGGCGAACTAGCCAAATTCTACGCTGGTGTGTGTTATCTTAAACTGGAGGACTTCAATAACGCTATTAAGTTTTTAGAAGATTTCTCAACTAGTGATCCAAACTTGCAAATTCGTTTGTATGGTAACCTAGGGGATGCTTATGGTGAAACAGGTAAGTTTGACAAAGCTGCCGATTACTATAAGAAAGCAAGTTCTGTGTTTGAAACAGATGAAATAAACAGTGCAGAATACTTGTATCGCTTAGCTCAAGTGTATGAAAAACTTGGGAAAAACGCCGAAGCAATTACAGCTTACAAACAATTAAAAGAGAAATTCCCTGCATCTTTACATTCAAATGATGCGGACAAAAACTTAGCTCGTTTAGGCGAATTAAATTAATATGGCTGACGTAAGTAATAGTAAATTATATAAAATCGATACGGGCATTCTTAATAAGGATGCCCGTATCGTTATTGTTCGAACCGATTGGAATGCTTCGATTCTTGATAAATTAGAGGAAGGATGTGTGGCTTATTTGAATGAGCAAGGTTTCAAAAATTACCAAGTTGTCAGTGTGCCTGGTGCTTTCGAAATACCCTTTGCAATTAAAAATCATTGGGAAAAATCGAGTAACTCCTCAAAGCCGGTAGCTTATATAGCACTTGGATGTATTATTCAGGGAGATACGCCACATTTTGACTATGTGTGTAAAGCTGTTACCGATGGTGTAGTTCAATTAAATCTAAAACTTCCTGTTCCTACTATTTTTGGTGTCCTTACTGTTCTTACAGAGGAACAAGCGATCGAAAGGATAGGAGGCAAACATGGTCACAAAGGAACCGAAGCAGCTATCACAGCATTAAAAATGGCTGCATTGGCACAATCAAAAGCATAATAGTTATTGCAATGGAACAACTTCAAGATAAACCAACGGTAGCAATCTTTGTCCCTTGTTTCATAGATCAACTTTATCCTCAAACAGCCTTTAATATGGTGAAAGTGCTGGAAAAAGTGGGTTGTAAAGTTGTGTATAATACAGAACAAACTTGTTGCGGGCAACCTGCTTTTAATGCCGGCTTTCGAGATGAAGCAAAAGCAGTCTGTACCAAATTTGTGAACGATTTTAAGAACGCCGAAGTTGTAGTTGCGCCAAGCGCTTCATGTATTGGCTTTATTAAGAACTATTATCCTGCACTTTTTGACAATTCATCCCTTCATAATGAAGTAAAAGAGCTGCAGAAAAAAGTATATGAGTTCACCGATTTTCTGGTGAACGTATTGAACGTTACTGATGTGGGTGCCAGTTTTAATGCAAAAGCCACTTATCACGATAGTTGTGCGGCTTTGCGTGAATGTAAACTAAAAAAGGAACCCAGAATCCTCCTAGAACATGTAGCGGGGTTGGAGCTGGTAGAAATGGCAGATGTTGAAACTTGCTGTGGATTTGGAGGCACGTTTGCTGTGAAATTTGAACCGATCTCCATCGGGATGGGCGATCAAAAAGCGAATAATGCAGCTGCAACCGGCGCTGAATGCATCATTTCTACGGATATGTCTTGCTTAATGCACATCGATGGAGTCGTAAAGAACAAGCAACTTTCATTACAAACCTATCACATCGCTGATATATTGGCCAGCGGTTGGTAACAATCCTTTCTCGTGGCAAAGTCTAATTCGAGTCCTAAATGGCATTGGGATACCATCGCGAACAGCCCTGTTTTACTACTCGGTGCTATTTATGTGATGTTCACTTATACGAATTCATTTATTAATAGTAAGAATTGGAGACCTTTTATCAGTAATTCCGTCTTGGGTACTGTTTGTAAAATTTTCGTTGGAATATTAATGCTGTTGATTCTCTTTTTTTTGGTGAAAATGTTGGTGCACGCTGTTACTTCCGGAATTCGAACGGCGCTGTCTAAGTCAATTCAGCCAATCTTCGATTGGATAGCAAACCTGCTCATTGTGCTCACTGTTGGCTTTGGAATATATTACGGCATCGTTCATGCCAAATACCTCTTCGCTCTTACAGGTGTGGTTTCAGTACTGCTATTTACTTCATTCATTGATCATTTAAAAACTGTTTTCTTTGCAAAATAAAAAAGTCGTGATTGTTATCAACCACGACTACAACATGAAAAGAAGGCCCTGAAAACAAGGCCTTCGTAAGAGCATTAGCTCTTGGGTAACACCACATGATCTATAACGTGAATCACGCCATTACTTTGATAAACATCTTTGATGGTTACATATGCCTTACCTCCGTTTTCGTCGGTGATCAAAACTTTGTTGCCTTCCATTGATACAATCAATTTCCCGCCTGCTACAGTAGTTAATACTGCTTTACCTTTCCCTTCTTTAATTTTTGCCGCCAATGTCTTTGCATCAAGTTTACCTGCTACCACATGATAGGTAAGTACGCCTTGTAATTTTGCTTTGTTTTCGGGTTTCAAAAGTGTTTCAACAGTTCCTGCAGGTAACATTTCGAAGGCTGCATTTGTTGGTGCAAATACTGTGAACGGGCCCGCAGTTTGCAATGTTTCAACCAATCCGGCTGCTTTAACAGCTGCTACCAGCGTGGTGTGGTCTTTCGAATTAACTGCGTTCTCAACGATGTTTTTAGATGGATACATAGGAGCGCCACCAACTTCTACTGTTTTTTCTTGAGCCATAGCTCCGTTAAAACCTACCATTGCAACCAATGCAACTACTACTGTGAAAATGCGTTTCATAAATAAAAATGAATTGTGATTAATTGATTTGATTTTGAAATCGTTTACATGTAACGAACATCATCACTTACGGGGAATGGAATTTTTCAGATTTCGGGAAAATAATTTTTTTCGATTGGCGAAATTCTCGCTTTCAACTAATTTTACGATTCAATTAAAACTCATGGCATATTGGTTGGTAAAGTCGGAGCCGTTCAAATATTCTTGGGATCAGTTCGAAAACGATAAACAAACCTTTTGGGATGGGGTTCGAAATTACGCTGCCAGAAACAATCTTCGAGCCATGAAAAAAGGCGATCTTTTGCTTTGGTATCACTCTAATGAAGGCCTCGAAATTGTTGGTGTAGCCAAGCTTGTAAAGGAAGCCTATCAAGATCCTACAACGGAGGAAGAAGCTTGGGTAGCTGTAGATGTAAAGCCGCATAAGAAGCTAAAAAAGCCTGTATCACTCGCACAAATCAAAGCAGACGCTCGTTTGCAACAAATGGCGTTGGTTCGCCTCGGAAGACTCAGTGTACAGCCTGTAACCAATGAAGAATGGGATGTGATTATGGAACTCGCGGGGGAACAATAAAGCTTATTAGGTTTTTTTTAACACTTGTTTTTGGTGACAATCTTCTAATTCTAGCATCAATAGTTAGTGGTTTGTTGCAACAGCCTAACGATCTAGTATAAACTCACAAAAACAAGTTGTATGAAAAAAGCACTATTCGCTATTGCGATATGTATAGCCGTTGTTGCATGTAATCAGAAAGAATCAAAAAACTCACAGGTAGCAGACTTTGCTGCTCCGGTTGCTGACTCCGCTTTCCAATCAAGCCCACCTGAAGATCAAAAAAGAGAAGAAGTTAATAAGATTCCTCAGTCTTCAATACCATTAGAGAAGAAAATCGTTAAAACCGCAACCATTACTGTTGTCACTGATAGTATTGAAAAATTCAGGTCTTATCTTAAATCAACAGTTGCCAAGGTTAACGGCTATTTCAGCAACGAAAATTTCAATCAGAATTCAGATACTCGTAGTTTACAAATTGTTGCAAAGATTCCCGTTGATCAGTTTGATCAGTTCATTGAAAATGCGCTGCAGTATGATTTAAAAGTAGAACAGAAATCAATAACAGCTGAAGATGTAACCGGCGAATTCAGAGATGCTAAATTGATGGCTGATACAAAAAGACAAGTTAGGCTCAGATACTTGGATATGCTATCCAAAGCCCGCAATGTTGCTGAAATGTTGGAGGTGCAAAACGCCATCAATGCCGTTCAGGTAAACATCGACATGTATCAAGGAAGAGCGCTTTATCTCACTCAAACCGCTGCCTATAGCACACTAGATATTACGGTTAAAAGCAAGTTCGAAAACAGTGAAAACAGTGCTTGGCTTAAATGGAAACAAGCATTTTTAAATGGTTTGAATGGAGTAGCTGCCTTTACTCAAATACTCTTAACTCTTTGGCCCCTATGGGTAGTACTTGGCATTTTTTATCTTGCATTTAAAAAGTACACACGCAAGAATTCAATAGCATCGAAATCATAAATTCTTGCGTAATTTACTGTACATATAACTTATATGAGTAAAAGGAAGTTAGTGGTTTTAACAGGTGCCGGCATCAGTGCCGAAAGTGGATTGAGAACATTCCGCGATAGCGATGGTTTGTGGGAAGGATACAATGTAGCCGATGTTGCTACCCCTAGAGCATGGAAACGAGATCCGCAATTGGTGCTTGATTTTTATAATATGCGCAGAAGAGATGTTTTACAAGCTCAACCAAACGAAGCACATTTTACTTTGGCAAGAATGGAACAAGATTTTGAAGTAACTATCATTACTCAGAATATTGATGATTTGCATGAAAGAGGCGGTAGCACCGAGGTGCTGCATTTACATGGTGAAATATTGAGAATGCGCAGTGAGGCAGACGAATCTTATCGCCAAGAAATTTATACCGATATTGCTTTGGGTGATTTGGCACCTGACGGATACCAGTGGCGCCCCGACATTGTTTGGTTTGAAGAACCGGTACCAATGATAGAAGAAGCCATTCCTATTATACAATCAGCCGATTTTTTCGCTGTAGTTGGTACCTCCTTAGTAGTATACCCTGCTGCCGGATTACTTAACTACGCATACCATAGTGTCCCTAAGTTTATTGTTGATAAGAAAGTACCACAAACCAGGCAAATTAGCAATCTGACTATCATTGAACAGCCCGCAACTATAGGAGTGCCGTTACTACATCAGTTTCTACTGGAAGCAATAAAATAGAAACTACCTAATTGAATGCTGTTCCTCAAATATTATTCCTTCCTTTTCAAGTTCAGCTAGAACAGGCAGGTAGATTTCAGGTACCGTAGGTATGTACAGCCCTCTTAATGCGATTTTTTGCTGCAGTAACATTACTGCTGCAATTCCGAGAGGAAGTCCAACTGTTTTCGCCATTGCAGTCATTACCGGATCTTTTCCTTTTACAACCAACGAACTTGTTAATTGGTGGGTACTACCATTTAATTCATATTCAAATTCATGAAGCATTACAATCATGTCTTTATCGAACTGTTCCAGCTTCCATTTTGTTTCCAAAACGAATTGCATATAATCCAATGCAGTAAATGCACCTTTCATTGGCAAACGGTCGTCTTCTAAAAGATCTAAATAATTGATGAGCTCTTTCAATAGAGAATCCTTTGCGTTTGAAGAAAGAACAGCATGAAATTCGTTTTCTATGTCAAAATTTGCCAAGTGTTTTTTGGTAAACGACTTAACAGTTACAGCGTTCGAGTCATATTTGATTGACTCATCTGTAAAGTTCCAATCGATCAGCTGTTTCCAGCCTTTGTTAAAAGAAGGATAGCGCAGGGTTGTTCTAATAAAGTTGGAGACTTTTTCGAGTTGATACAACGGCATATAGCTTAGCGAATCTCGATTCGGATACCAACCTAATTCACCAAGACCCGGAATTGATACTCTGTTCTTCGCATCAAATAAATCTTTGTAGTCTTTTGTGATCGATTCCCCGTTTTCCAGATATACAGCGCCGGCTTTGCCTGCCATTACGATGTTTCGGGGGTTCCAACTGATCTTGTAATGCCATGGGTTATTATCCGATTCAGGAGCCACCAGTCCTCCGCAATGCGACCTAAACGTAGTAATTTTTCCTCCGGCTGCTTTGATCTCATCAATGATTTTCATGGCACTCATGTGATCGATACCCGGATCCAAGCCCATTTCACACAAGAAAAACAACTGCTTGGTGGTGATTTTATCTTCAAGTAGCCTTATCTTTTCATCTGTATAGGAGGCTGTGAGAAGATGTTTTTCTAAATCAACACAATCTTCAGCAATCTGCACATGAAGATGAGGAGGCATCATGGAAATAACTACAGAAGCTTTTCGAATCAAATCCCTTCGTTCTTCAGTTGCTTCTATGTTCAGCTGTACAACAATTGTATTCGGAGATTTTACTTTAGACTTTGCTAATTCAATATTGGCGTCTGCAACGATAAAAATCCATCCATTCTTATGCGATTGAATTTCTAAATACTCAATTAAGCAAGAAGCCGATTTACCGGCACCAATCAATACAATTGTTTCCATAACAAGCATCATTTCTGTCTACCGCAAGTTAAAAAAAAAGCACCGTCATATGACGATGCTTGCATTTATAATTGCTGTTTTTAGTTATTCCCCACTGTTTTGAGCCACTGCATTGTCGGATGCTGAAATACGATCTAAACGGTAATTGATCTTAACACCACGACCTGATTTCGGTATTTCAAGTTCTCTTTGTTCACCGGCTTTCAACGACTCTGCATTTATTTTCTGTTCCTTAACTATTCTCCCTTCAGGGCCCAAATACTGCACAGCTACAACAACCGACGACAAAGGAAAACTGCTATTATTTGAAACCGTTATTTTTAAATTCGAGATTCCACCAAGAACGCCTACTTTATAATTGTTCGCCTGTAATGTTACTAATTTCATCAATTGTTCTTCTGAAGGAGCTACAAATTTTTTCACTGCCACTCGCTCTTCTGCAACAGGAACTGAAACGGTGTTAGTAACAATAGGATCTTGTTGTACTGGTAACGAAGGGGTTGTTTTCCCGGTTGCTGACTTCCTTTTTATCGGAGCAGCTGTATTTACAACCATGGAAGCTGCTGCTTCTGACGCGGAGGCAACGTCCTCTGCAGATACTAAAACAGAATCATTCGGTGCAGTTGTTGGCGCATTTTGATTCAAGTTCTCAACTGGAACGGGTTTTGTTGTTTCAGTTGAATGTTGTGATGCAAGTAAAGCCGCCAATTTTTCTTGTTCAGACTGTTGTTTAACATTGCTTACCAAATATCCTATAATCACACCACCAATAAGCAAACAGGCGGCTAATGCACCACGAATGAGCCGCCTAGTGGTTCTTTTTCCGCTTCGAATAGTATCGGCGGTTTTTTCAGGCGCTTCCGCAAATTGATCTATAAGATTGTTATAACGAATTTCATCTCGAGTTGCTGAATCTACTTTGAATTCAGGTGTCTTTTCCTGTTTTGGAACAGGAGTGCTCACTACAATGGGCTCAATTTTTTTCGTTGTTCTATTTGCTGGCATCGTTACAAATACTTTTCTCGGGCTTACTTCCGCAGATGCCGAAGTAGTGCGAGACAGGATTTGCTCTTGCTGCTGTGTTATAGTGGGGGGTGTCGATGTCTCTTTCTTAAAGAATCGATCAAAAGGTTGTTCCTCCACAATAGGAGCAACACCTGCGAACTCCGGGAGCTCACCGGGATAGCGCCAACCTGCACTTTTCCCTTCAACCCAAATCAAATCATAAGGCTTGAAGCCTTTAGTAATAAGTTCTTCTGCCGTAAAAGGGCCAGTTTCCTTATTGTTCCGCAATAAACGATACCGATTCATAAACCTTCTTTTTGTTCAGTTAAGCACAGTTTTCTAGAGGATATATCGGAACAAATCGGTTAAATCAGAGGATGGAATAGTTAAAATAGGAGGTATACGGCATTAATAATTAAGCGAATATAATGCCAGATTTTGTTGTGATTTCGCTATAAAAGTATACTGCAAAAAATCAAAATGCAAGCGTTTTTGGGTATTTAATTTCTGTTCATATCTCGTGGATAAATGAGGGTAATTTAGGGAGCATTCAAACTCGTTTTATCGATTGAAAATGATAGATTTGCGTGCTTCTCCGAGGTGGAGATTTTTAATGAAAAAAAGAAGCTGAAACAGTCTATGGAAGAGCAATTCAAACCGGAAGAAACCAACGATCAAAATCGGATCATTCCGGTAAATATTGAAGAGCAAATGAAAACGGCCTATATCGACTATTCCATGTCGGTAATTGTTGGTCGTGCCTTACCTGATGTGAGAGACGGTTTAAAACCGGTTCACCGCCGTATCTTGTTCGCAATGAATGAGTTAGGCATCAATTCAAACAAGCCTTACAAAAAGTCGGCACGTATCGTAGGAGAGGTACTGGGTAAGTATCACCCCCATGGAGACGGCGCAGTATACGATTCTATGGTGCGCATGGCTCAAGAATGGAGCATGCGCTATACGCTGGTAGACGGTCAGGGTAACTACGGAAGCCAAGATGGTGACGGGCCTGCCGCCATGCGTTATACCGAAGCCCGTCTTCAAAAGTTTGCTGAAAGCATGCTAATGGATATCGACAAAGAAACAGTAGATTTTCAATTGAATTTCGATGATTCTTTGGAAGAGCCTACAGTACTTCCTACACGAATTCCGCAACTTTTAGTTAATGGTTCCAGTGGTATTGCCGTAGGTATGGCCACCAATATTCTTCCACACAACCTCACTGAAGTTATTGATGGATGTGTTGCTTTTATTGATAACCGCGAAATTACTATTGAAGAACTGATGCAACACGTTAAAGCCCCTGATTTCCCAACAGGAGGCATCATCTTCGGGATGGAAGGCGTGAAAGCAGCAGCGCACTTTGGAAGAGGACGTGTAGTACTAAGAGGTAAACTAACAGTTGATACTAAGTCGAGTGGGAGAGAGCAAGTTATCATTACAGAAGTTCCTTATCAAGTTAACAGAGACAACCTCTGCGATCGTATCGGTCAATTGGTAAACGATAAAATTATCGAAGGAATCGCCCACGTTAACAACGAGTCTAATAAAAAAGAAGGTACTCGTATTGTTTTAGATTTAAAGCGTGATGCGATTGCCAATGTTATTATCAACCAACTTTATAAGCACACAGAGCTTCAAACTTCTTATGGTATCAACAACGTGGCGATTGTAAAAGGTCGTCCACGCACGCTGAACTTGAAAGATATGATTTCTGAATTCGTTGAGTTCAGACATGAAGTGGTTGTTAAACGCACAAAATATGAACTTCGCGAGGCTGAGAAGCGCGCTCATATTCTGAAAGGTTATTTGATCGCATTGGATCACCTTGATGAAGTTATTGCGATGATTCGTGCCTCAGCGAACCCTGAAGCAGCTAAAGATAATTTGATCAACGCCGGTTGGGGACTCGATGAAATTCAAGCCAAAGCAATTTTAGAATTGAGATTGCAACGTTTGACCGGAATGGAGCGCGATAAAATAAAAGAAGAATTTGATGAATTGATGAAGTTGATCGCGCACCTGAATGAGCTCTTGTCAAACGAAGGAATGCGCTACGATGTTATTAAGGGTGAATTGTTGGAAGTGAAAGACAAGTTTGGTGACGTTCGTAAAACTGAGATCACTTACCTTGATAATGAAGTTCGCATCAAAGATTTGATCAAAGAAGAAGATGTTGTTATCACAATCTCTCATCTGGGATACATTAAACGCACGCCTGCAAGTGAATACAGACAACAAAGGAGAGGAGGTCGTGGTGCAATAGGTGGAAAAACAAGAGAAGAAGATTTCATTGAGCATCTGTTCGTGGCGTCTACCCACCATACCATGATGTTCTTTACTGAAAAAGGACGTTGCTATTGGCTAAACGTTTATGAAATTCCTGAAGGCGATAAAACCAGCAAGGGCAGAGCCATTCAGAATATCATTCAGTTACCGCCGGATGACAAAGTAAGAGCCATCTTAGACGTAAAAGACCTAAAAGACGAAGAGTTTGTAAAAACACATAATATCGTACTTTGTACTAAGAAAGGAATTATTAAGAAAACTGCGCTGGAAGAATTCAGCAGACCACGTCAAACAGGTGTAAATGCCATTACCATTGTTGAAGGCGACGAATTACTGGAGGCAAAATTAACCGATGGTACATCTGAAGTAATGATGGCCGTAAAGAGCGGAAGAGCCATCCGATTCAACGAAGAGAAAGTACGCGCTACCGGAAGGGGGGCAATTGGTGTTGCCGGCATTGAGGTGGATGACGAAAACGACGAGGTAGTAGGCATGGTTTGTGTAAATGAATCAGAAAAAGCATCTCATACCATCTTGGTTGTTAGTGAAAAAGGCTATGGAAAGCGCACCCAAATTGATGAATACCGTGTCACGAACAGAGGAGGCAAAGGCGTTAAAACCATCAGTGTTACCGATAAAACAGGATCTTTGGTAGGAATTTTGGAGGTGAATGAAAAAGAAGATCTAATGATCACTTGCCGAAGTGGGGTTACCATTCGGATGCCGGTGATCGGTATTAGCGAACAGGGTAGAGCTACGCAAGGGGTTAAGTTAATAAGACTTGATGATGAAGACGAAATAGCGGCTATCACTAAAATGGAGGAGTTCCAGGATCCTGCACAGGAAACTGCAAAGGTTGAAGGTGTGCCGGAAGAGCCGACCGCTGACGCAAGCGAGGACAATGCAACGAATCCTGATCCTTCACCGTCTGATGAATCAAATCCGTCATAATGTTTTTTTATATAAAAAGTAACACATGAAAAAATCACTCTTCATTGCTTCCATGTTACTGGTAACTATTGGATTGCAAGCACAAAAATTGGACAAGGCTAAGAAATACCTAGAGGACAAGAAGCTGGCTGAGGCAAAAACGGAAATCGAGAATTTCCTGGCTATTGATAAAAACAAACTCAACGCAGAAGCCATCTACGTTAAAGGAAAAATCTATTTAGCGATTTCTAAAGATGCTGCTTTAAAAGGTTCACAACCTGATGCTAAAGACATCGCGTTTGAAGCTGTTAAGCAATACAGAAGCCTTGAGGCTCAAAATGTAAAAGATACCACCAAGCGCTATATGTCGATGATGTTAGACAACAACTATCCATTATTTGATCTCTACAAAGACTACAGTGCAGATGGAGCTACTTTTTACAATGCTAATAATTTCAACGATGCCCTGACCAATTTCGGAAAGTGCGTAGATGTATTTACATATTTGCTCGATTCGAAATTGATTCCTGCAATGTTTGATACAACTACAGTATTGTACACAGGAATTTGTGCAGAAAAAGCACAAAAGCCGGATGTTGCCGCCAAATATTATGGAATGATCGCTGAAAAGAAAATCAAAAGCGAAGGATTTCTTGATATCTATAAATGGCTGACTGATTTCTATAGCCGCAAGGATGATAAAGCAAATACTGAAAAGTACTTGAATTTAGGTCGTTCTGTATATCCAACAGACTCTTTCTGGGATGCATTTGACTTAGAAAATGTTCGTGAAAAAGGCAGCAAAGAAGACTTGTACAAAAAATATGAGGAAATCATTGCCAGAAATCCAGACAATGTAAACTTCGTGTTCAACTATGGAGTGGATTTGTACCAAGCAGGGTATGATCCTGAAGTTTCAAAAAGACCAGGTAATTCAAAAGAACTCATTGCCAAAGCATTGGTTTATTTTAAGAAAGCGGTTGAATTGAAGCCTGATTTTGCAAACGCAAACATGGTAATTGGTCAGTTGATTTACAATGAAGGCGTAGACATCAACAACGTAAATAAGACCATCCGTCCACAGAACGGTCAAAAGTTGAAGCCTGAGGAATTGAAGAAAAAAGACGAATTGAGAAAAGAAACGGCTAAGAAATTTGAAGAGGCGTTGCCTTATTTTGAAAAAGTAGAAAAAGCATTGGATTCACAAGCGAAGTTGAAAATGGATGATAAAACCATTCTTAAAGAATGTTTTGATACAATGATTATTATCTACGAAACACTCGATAAAAAAGAGAAGGCTCAAGAATACACCGATAAATACAACGGGGTAGATAAGAAGCACTAATCAACGAAATAGGAGATTTGTTCTCTGTAAAAAGGCATCCAAGAGGATGCCTTTTTAAATGCAATTATTCTTTTAATAATCTATTTAACATAATATAAATTATAAGAATTATTCCCGTGAATTATTTGACTTTCAATTGAATATGCCAATCATTTCCGGAGCCAATTCCAAAAGCCTTTGAATAATCACCCATATTAAGTGCAATCGAAAATTCCATTAAACTGTTGAAATAAACCAAGGGCATTTGATCAGGAACTTCACCAAAAGTATGCACCAATTTTGCGGAGTTCTGATGCACCAAACTGTCTTTAAAGAAAATGGAATACGAAACTGAATCGCCATATTGAATACCATGATCTAAAATCATTTTTGCAGGAATATTCGTCCAAATATTTCCGTATTGAACGTCTAATACCGGAATGGTTCCTTCCAAAATACCGTTCGAATAGTTTGGTGCTTTGTACGGAAGCCGAACAATGCTTTCTTCGAATAAAGGGCCCACTTCTTCAAAAGATATGGTTTTGGAGGCCAATCGAGCAGCTGTATAAGCATAAACATCACGGCCATGAAATGTATACGATGCTCCGCTGTTTTGCCTGCGATTTTTGGCTTCATCAATTAAACGAATGCTCGCTATTCCCATCGATTTTTCAATTAGCGTAAGCGTTCCATTATCGGGTGTAACCACATATTGCCCCGATTTAGTTAATGCCACTACGCTACGGCGATCGGTTCCAACACCCGGGTCAACTACAGATACAAATACAGTTCCTTTTGGCCAATACTGAATGGATTGATCTAATCGGTAGGCCGCTTCCCAAATGTTGTAGGCAGGTATTTCATGGGTGTTATCATACAAACTTAGATCCGGGTCAACACTGGTTGCAACGCCTTTCATAGCGCTTACAGCACCGTCTTTTAGCCCGAAATCTGTTTGGAATACAACAGCCGATTTTTTTTGTGTACATGCCACAGTTCCCAAAGCACCTATCAAAAAAACAAGATATAGAAGTTTCATAAACTCATTATTGAGCTAAATTTACTGCTAACCTTCTTGTTATGAAAATAGATTTTGAACAGTTGATTCTGGCAGAGCATTCAAAATTGCAGGCAAATAAAATAAAACAAGCCGTATTGGATCACCCAGATCAAATGAAAGATTTTATGAGGGCGTTTTTTAATGGCGAGCCAAAAATAGTTCAGCGCGCGGCTTGGCCACTTAGTTTAATTGCCGAAGAAAATCCCCAATTAATCCGCCCGTATTTCGGAAAGCTAATGAAGTTGTTACATGATGAATCGCAGCATCCCGCCATTCCCCGTAACATTACCCGTCTATTTCAATTCGTAACCCTACCGGAGAAATATCAGGGTGAATTGATGGATTACTGCTTCAAGTCAATTTTAGATTTAAAAGCTGCAGATGCAGTGAAAGCAAGTGCCATTACAATACTTGATAATCTTTGTAAAATCTATCCGGAGATCCGATCAGAATTGGTTACAGCCTTAGAAACCCAGTTTCAATACGAAGGCCCGGCATATCAAAGCCGGGCCCGTAAAGTTCTTCAAAATTCAAGGCGCTAAGCCCTCATAATGTCTTTTATTTTAATTGAAGTAGACTTATTAAACTCCTTGAATACCAGTCTCAAAGATTGATCGTAAGTAATATAACTATACAGCCAATTCAAGAAAACAAATAAGCGGTTTTTGATGCCTAGAATGAGCATTAAATGCAAGCCCATCCAAATCAACCATGCGAAAAAACCTTTGATATGTCCTTTGTTGCCGGGGAAATCAACCACAGCTAAATTCCTACCCACCGTAGCCATTGCTCCCTTATTTTTATACTGAAAGGGCTGCTCCTCTCCTTTTACGATTGCCTTAAATATGGCATCCGCTTGTTGTATGGCAACCGGTGCCACTTGTGGGTGACCGGAAGGATATTCAGTCGTTTCCATGTAAGCGATATCACCAATGGCGTAGACATCTTTTTGATTCAGCACCCTATTGTAAGCATCAACTTTAATTCTGTTCCCCCTTCCTATTAAACCGGGTTCAATGCCTTCAGGAACGTTTCCCTTGATGCCTGCTGCCCAGATAACCAGTCTAGAGGGTATTTGTCGGCCGTCTTTTAACTCAACTGTATGCCCATCGTAATCAGTAACCAAGGTATTCGTCAGAACTTTAACGCCCAGTTCCGCTAGGTATTCCTGACTGTGTTTAGATGATTTTGCACTCATTGAAGACAATGTTTTGTCTGAGCCTTCCAGTAAGTAGATATTCATCTTCGAAAAATCAATTTCAGGATAGTCCTTAGGAAGCACATAAGTCTTCATTTCCGAAATGGCTCCACTCAATTCAACACCGGTTGCGCCACCCCCTACAACAACAATATTCAAAAGCTCTGTTAATTGAGTTTCGTCTTTTGCCATCACGGCTTCTTCGAAGTTTTGGATCAAGCGATGTCTAATCTGCAAAGCTTCTACGGTAGATTTCATGGCAAAGCCAAAGCTTTCGATTTTGCTATTATTGAAGAAGTTCGTATCCGCTCCTGTGGCAATAATGAGTTTGTCATAGGAAACTTTTCCAAACTCTGTCTCCAGTTCTTTCTGAGCCAAATTCACACCCAGAATTTCTCCAATTCGAATTCGGACATTTTTGCTGTTATGAAAAACCTTTCTAAGCGGGAAAGAGATATTGCTAGCATCTAAGCCTGCTGTAGCTACTTGATAAAAAAGAGGCTGAAATTGATGATAGTTATAACGATCTATCAGAAGTACTTCTACACCGGAACGATTATTAAGTCGGCGGGCCAATCGCAATCCTGCAAACCCGGCACCCGCTATTACAATCTTCATAGTAAATGATTACACCACAAATTTATACAATTTTCAATAATTACTGAAAATTGTATAAATTTATTTCTCTCTTTTACTTAAAGATTTGATTATCAATATTATATTAGTAAAGTAAGCGTACTTTAATAGTCTCTTTTACCGACTTTAGCAAGTTAAAAGCGGCAGTTGAAAGCTTTTTATCTACATCCAACACCACATAACCGATTTCATCATTAGTTTTTAGGTATTGTGAGAGGATGTTGATTTTATGAGACGACAATTGTGTGTTTATTTCAGACAAAACACCGGGTACATTCTTATGAATATGTAAGATTCGGTGTGTGCCTTCCAACAAAGGCAAGGCAATTGGAGGTACCGTATGAGAACCCGTTGTCATCCCGGTTTCCAAGAATTGATACAATTTGTTGCTTACATCTTCACCAATGTTATGTTGGGCTTCCTCAGTTGATCCACCGATATGTGGAGTCAGAATCACATTTGGAAGGTCTTGAAGTGGAGTTTGAAATCGGTCTCCGTTCTTCTCTGGTTCCCAAGGATATGTGTCAACTGCAGCTCCGGAAATTGTTCCCTCAAGAATAGACTTACGAAGGGCATCTAAATCAACCACCTCTCCCCTTGCATAGTTCAATAAGATTGCACCTTTCTTGAACTGCTTTAAGGTTGTTTTATTGATCATGTTTTTGGTAGCAGCTGTTTCCGGTACATGAAGCGTAATTATATCAGCAGCGTTAAGTACTTCTTTTAGTGACTTTTTTGGAATAGCATTGCCTAAAGGAAGTTTGGTAACTGTATCATAGAACATTACTTTCATGCCCAAGGATTCTGCCATCACGCTTACTTGAGACCCAATGTTACCGTAGCCAATAATCCCTAATGTTTTTCCGCGCAATTCATAACTTCCTTTTGCATCTTTCATCCAAATACCTTCATGAGCTGCTTTATTTTTATCAGGTATCCTTCGTATAAGCATGATCGACAATCCAATAACCAACTCAGCTACTGAACGCGTATTACTATAGGGAGCATTGAAAACTGTTACTCCTTTCTTGGTTGCGGTCTTTAAGTCAACCTGATTTACCCCAATGCAAAAACACCCAATGGCTTGAAGTTTGGTAGCAGCATCTAAAACCTTTGCAGTAATTTGGGTTTTAGAACGAATTCCCAATAAATGAACATCTTTCACTTCCTTGATCAGTTCGTCTTCAGAAAGGGCACCACTAAGTTTACGAACGTTCGCATAGCCACCTTCTTTGAAATTTCGAACGGCGGCATCACTGATATTTTCTAGAAAGAGAATGTTAATCTTTTCTTTGGGATAACTGGTACTTTTCTTGTCGGTCATTGTTGTTTGCTTTACAATTTTCTGTGCTGCAAAGATGAGCCTAAAAAATGAATTGAAAAAACGAAGATGTGTTCGCGCTTACAATCATTCGTATTATTTATATTTGCATAAATCTTATTGTTAAACCGCTCAACTAAGTTCCTGTTGAAAGCCACTATTTTAAGTGCTGTAGCACTGTTCCTTTTGTTGTCTTGTGCCGGAGGTGCTGTTAAAGACCCAGTTCCTGCCAACCCAGTTGTATCCTTGTCTGCTGCGAAAGATACCAATGTAACGTTCGATCCTGCCGTATTACAACGCTATCAAAATGAGATCAAAGCTTTTGCTGATAAACTTACTTCCAAAGGAAACTTCAATGGCTCATTGCTAGTGGCAAAGGATGGTCAAATTCTATTTGAATATTACAAAGGTTTTATCTATTACAAACGGAAAACAGATACGATCACTTCTACTTCGGCCTTCCATTTAGCTTCTGTTAGTAAAACAATAACAGCAACGGCTGTCCTAAAATTATGGCAGGAAGGAAAAATTGGGATCGACCAATCCGTTTCTGCGGTGCTACCAGGTTTTCCTCTTCCTAAGATTACCATTCGCTCTTTGTTAAACCACAGAAGTGGTTTACCAAATTATGTTCATTATATGGAGCAATTGGGCTGGGATAAAAAACGTCGAATAACCAATAAAGATGTTTTTGATTTTATTGTGAACCACTATCGTGAAATTGATATTGCTTCTTGGAACACAAGGTTTAACTATTCCAATACAAACTATGCTCTTTTGGCGTTGATCGTTGAAAAAGTTTCAGGGCAAACCTTTCCTGACTATGTGATGGAAAATATTTTCATTCCACTTGGAATGAGTAATTCATACGTATTTACGCCACAAGATAGTGCTACTGCGATGCCAAGTTACTACTACAGCGGCCGTCAATATGCATTCGACTACTTGGATTTGGTTTATGGCGATAAAAATATCTACAGTACTGTACAAGATTTGTACAAATTCGATCGTGCACTTTCTACCAATAAAATTTTAATGCCCGCAGCTTTAGAAGCAGCGTACATGCCTTATAGTTTCGAAAAAGCTGGCGAGCATAATTATGGTTTGGGGTGGAGAATGAACTTGCTAAAGAATGGCAAGAAAATAATTTATCACAACGGTTGGTGGCATGGCAACAGAACTTCCTTCTGTAGGTTGTTAGATGAAAATGTTACCATCATCGCACTTTGTAATAATGACTCAAAGTCTATTTACTCTGTAAAAAAGATGTCGGATATTTTTGGTCAATACCTTCAAAAACTTGACAGCGAAGACGATGAAAATACGCCTACAGTAGCACCTGTTAAAAGAAAGACAGGGGCAAAAAAGGCAGTAAAAGCAAGAGCGAGAAAGGCGTCAACATCGAAGAAAAATGTAACAGTATCAAAGAAAACCACTGTTAAGAAAACAACCACTAAGACCAAAACAGCGGCTACGAAAAAGAAGAAGTAAGCTCTAAATCTCAAGAATGAACTAAATTACACAACATGGTTATTCTTGAATCGAATCAGATACAAGCATGGGATGCATTTACTGTTTCTTCACAGCAAATTCGTTCATTCGATTTGATGAAGAAGGCGGCAAAAACTTGCGTGGATTGGATATCGGCGAACCTAAGCTCGTTAGATCAGTTTTATATTTTCTGTGGTAAGGGTAACAATGGCGGTGATGGCCTGTTAATAGCAAATGGCCTCTCTGAAATGGGTCTTTCTGTTGATGTATTTATTCTTGAATATGGAAAGATAGGAAGCCCCGACTTTCAAGAAGCACTTCAACATTCTCACGATCAGAAAATTAATCTTCACTATATCTCTTCGCAGGAAGCAATTCCAAAGATACCGAAAGATGTTTGTGTAATAGATGCGTTGTTCGGTATTGGACTGAACCGGCCACTTGATGATCTTGCAGCTGAGATTGTTCAACAAATAAATGTCAGTAATGCGGTTGTTGTGAGTATCGATCTTCCTTCCGGGATGTATGCAGATACAATCAATCAATCAAACTTGAGCATCAGAGCTCATCATACCCTTTCTTTTGGTTGTCACAAACTGGCTTTTCTCCACGCAAGCGCTGAATCGAAAATTGGCCAATTGGCAATTCTCGATATTGGATTGGAAACAAGTTTTCTTGAAACCATTGTTTGCAAGTATCGATTCGTAGATGCTCAACTTGCAAAAGAGATTTATAAACCTAGAACTGCGTTTAGCCACAAAGGTCACTATGGGCATGCGCTTTTAGTCGCCGGAAGTGAATCGATGCCGGGTGCAGGGGTAATTGCTGCGAATAGCTGTGTACGAACAGGTACAGGTAAAACAGATTGGTGGAGTCCTTTGATGAAGACCGTTCCCAATACTATCCTTCCAGAAGTTATGCTTCCCTCGGAAGTTCTCAGTAAAAACGAGCGTTATAGTGCAATTGCAATAGGCCCCGGATTAGGTATGGCAGATAATAGCAAGAATTTATTGATGGAACTTTTATCGTTTCAGTGGAATCGAATGATACTGGATGCCGACGCATTGAATATTATCAGCTCAAAACCTGAACTCTTAAAAATGGTTTCTAAAGAAGCGATACTTACTCCTCATCCCAAAGAGTTTGAGCGATTGGTTGTTGCGTTAGGAATAAGTGCTCCTACCCCATGGGCTCAATTAAAAGAATTGGCGAGAATCAGTGGATGTATTGTTGTTTTGAAAGGCCGCTATAGTATGATTGCAAGCCCAGAGGGGAATACCTATATAAATACAACCGGAAACCCCGGATTGGCAAAGGGCGGTTCGGGTGATGCTTTAACCGGAATCTTGTTAGGTCTGCTAAGTCAGCCCTCATATCAACCCTTTGAAGCTGCAATTTTAGGAGTGTATCTTCACGGAAAAGCAGCCGATTTGGCACTTGAAAGCCAATCTCAGGAAAGTCTAATTGCCTCTGATCTAGCGAATTATATTGGAAAAGCTTTTAAGGAATTCGCATAAAAATCTTATTGGTTTTTCTGTTTTACGTACTTGTTCCAATAATTTTTTACTACATTTGCACCCCCTAGATTCGGGTGGTGGCGCAGCCCGGTAGCGCACTTGTATGGGGTGCAAGGGGTCGCTGGTTCGAATCCAGTCCACCCGACAGAACAGGACAAATTGGTTTCATTACTGGTTTGTCCTGTTTCATTTTCACCTGAACTGCTGTTTAGTACTGCAATACAGCGAAATACTTCATTAACTTTTTCTGTTCGAAATGCTTCTTTTTTCCTGTCGTAGATTACGCCATCAGGAAAGATTAGATTTTGGATAATTTCTTTTTGATTGACATCTGCAGAACCCCACAGGGACGGGAGTTTCAGGGAAAATTGCAATGCTTTTTCCAGTGCTTCAGTTGTGTTCGAAATACTTGAACCAGCCTGGTCAATATTTCGGAGGATTTGCGCCTTTTCTTCGGTGAGCTTAGCCTGAAACTTTTGATAAGTTTCGTCAGGCATGGACTTCAGAATGAAGTATTGTTCCTCTATTGTATCTATCTTTTTCTGCACTTCATTCAGGTTATTTTTTAAGAGTTTTTCTTCGTCCACTTTTGCTGTTTCCAGTTTGGCAACTTCGTGTTTCATGGCAAATAAAAAAGGCTGCACCAAGTGTGGGACAATGGCGTACTTTGTAAGATAATTAATGAAATGGGTATTGGCTTTTTCAGCGCTCTTGTTATTGCAGCAACCTTTAGAACGGCATTTATAATACCAGCGGTTCCGGCTCTTTACGATATAGCCGGTATAGGGGCTACTACAATCGGAACATTTCATGAAAACCTTTAGAGGAACGTTTTCATGATGCTTTTGATGAAGGATGCCATATTTACCTTTGGCTTCAGCACGGACATTATTTACTTTTAAAAATAGTTCCTGCGAAACAAGTTTCTCATGTTTACCCACAATCAATTTACCTTCCAGCATTTTATTGGAGATTATACCACAGTAAAAGGGATTGGAGAAGATGGCACTTATTTTTTGCTTATAAATTTTTAGCCCTAATGCTTTAAGACGGCTGAGGATTTCTTCGTTTTTCATGCCTTGTGCTTTCCATTCAAAAGCTCTGCGAAGTTTCTTTCCGGTATCATTCACTATAATCTTTCTTTCCCCTTTGCTTCTTTCGTCACTGAAACCTGTTTTATCATAAACAATATCATAACCCATTGGCGGTTTCACGCACCAGATACCCCGCTGTAATTTTTCTCTGATACCCGCCATTGCCCTTTGTCTTCTTAACTGGTTATCGTATTCGCTAAAAAGGAACTGGATATTCTGTTGGAATACGCCACCTGGGTTGCTGGTATCAATGGGCTGGGTAACCGCAATGATGGTGATGCCATATTTTTCCCGCAAGTCTTTAGCCAGTTTAATCGCACCACCACCGGTACGGGAAAAGCGGTCGAGCAGGTACACGAAAATGTGTGTTACCTTTTTATTCTTGCGGGCATAATCCAGCATACGCTGGAACTCTTTACGCCCATCCGTTTTTGCACTTTCATATACACCACCAAAATATTCCAACAATTCAAAATTTTGACGGGTTGCGTATTCTTCAATGGTTTTACGCTGCCACTCTAAAGAGAGGTTAGTATCAAATTGTTCTTTGCTGGAAACCCTGGTATAAACAATGGCTTTACGTTCACCTGATTTTACAATAGCAAGCGAAGGCTTTTTAGCCCATTTTGAAAATAAATCAATACTTGTATTCATGCGGCTTTTGATTTAGTTCGTTTTGTTGGATTCAAATATACAACTTGTTGATTATCAATTATATCTATTTCTTTCGCCTTAATGATCTGGTGGCAGACAGTACTCAGTTTTTCTAGGGTTTTGATAATATTATTAGCCTCGGTTTCTGAGTAATGTTCACAACCGGGGAAGGAGTGAAGGATTTCGGGGTTTAATGGAATGATACAGGGGTTTATATCAACCGCACAAACGCCCAGCTTGTTTTGCTTAGTTTTCATTGGATATGGATTTATTAATTGAAAAATCCGGTTGAGAGGAACCGGATTTTTATGATTGTTAGTCGTTAAAAATATCTATTTCCCCTCCCTGATTAAACCTTCCCATTTGCACAGCCTTTCCTTTCTCCGGCACTTCAATCACCACATCCACATCATGCTGGAAACTTTGAGAGCCTTTAAAATTCCCAAATTTTGTAGATTGAAAAATGTAAATGAAAGATTTGGTTGGGTTAAAGGCTTTCAGCCGGTTCAGGTCTTCAGGTAATAAGCCAAGCCGGTTTACGCTATCCAGGAAAATAAAATCATAAGGGGATAAGCCTTCCGGCAATACAGCCGCAACAAATAAATTCGGGTGTGCCACATCTTTATCATTCAGTTTCTTTTGCAATGTCATATCCAACCCTTCTTCTTTTGCCACATACAGCACTTTTCCATGATTCCTTGCCAGGTAACCGGCGAAGTCAATGCAGAGATATGACTTACCCATTTTGGGTTTGCCAAATACCATTGCGGTAAAGTTGGAGGATGGGTCGCCGATGAGGTCAAACCATTTCCCTTTAAGACCGATGGTTTCAAATTGCATATTGGCAAAATCCATGCTGTTCATAATGGCCGGCATTTCTTCAAAACCGTTTAACGGATTGCAGGCACAGCCCAAAACTCCTTCAATACCATTAAGCTCTCTTTGCTCTATGAGTAATGTCTTTTGCTTTTTATCACTAATAAATTCCCGCAGGTTTTTTATATGCCTGCTGCAAAGGGGCTTCATACATATCACCCTTCCTCACTTTTCGCTTTTTAGCCGCTGTTTCCATTTGTTTTACCAGTTTAATGGCTTTTTCTTTCATCCCGGCTTTACCATTCAGGTTGATGTACTTCTTCAATAACTGTATAGAAGGATATATTTTTTCTCCACCTAATAAATCAGTAAACTCTTTTAATGTTTTCGCATTTACTTCCAGCTTTATTTTAGCCTTCATGGTATTGAAAGTCTTAACAAGACTATCCTGGATATATTTTACCTGCACGGCATACGGAGAAGTTTTACGGATGCGTTTTTCCAAAATTGCTTTTTGAAGGCCGTTGATAAAGCGGAGTAAATCATCCTTTGTTTTTGTCTTGCCATTCAGGTTTACAAAGCGGCGGATAAACCGAAGCTCTTCTGGAATCCTTTCCACCAACTGCGGACCATCTTCAGCAGGCATATCTTCATCACTTTTTTTAGACTTGGTAGGCTTTGTAATACCTTGCCTCCGCATAGTTTCTTTGATGACTTCATCATGCTGTTTTCTTTCGCCCTCTTTCTTCGCCTGTTTCTTTTGGGCTTTTGAAGTATTGCTGACAAACTCGTTCAGTTTTGCCAGGTACATATCCACCGTTTTCTTAATCGGCTCACTGGAATGATACGACACCCAGCTTGACCCATTACTGGTTGCCTTTAAAATAAATTCATGGCCTTTTCTTAATGCTTCCGGTAATGATTTTAAATCTAATGAATTGACCTTATTAAAGTAGTTATCTATTGTTATCATAGGATGGATTGTTTTTATGCTGCTAATAATTCAAGTTCAAGTGCCAGGGCTTCTGCTTCCAGTTCAAGGATGGCTACATTGTCCGGAAGTTCTTCTTCCTCATCATCGGGCGGTAGTTTTATTTTTTTCCGGTTGCTGTATCTTCCTGTATCAGACTTGATATTTTTTAGGTCAGATGAATGAATAGTTATAGAACATCCATGAGTAGTCTGTAAAATCTCCAGCAGTTTATCAATATTCTTCTCTGGCAACATGGCCACCATTTTGTCAGATACTTTTTCAAAATTGGTTTTCTCCACCAGCTCAAGGATATTCTTATCTAAATAAATATCGCCGCCCCTTGCCCTGGACGCTGATATTATCAGTTTGAAGTGATTACCTGTCCTGAAAAATGATAAGCCATTATTGGTAATGATTTGAGAGTTCTGCACCAATGATTTTACAATCGGTGCAGCTTTCAGTATTGGCACTACTACTTTATCCTGCACCTGTTCACCAGAGTTCCAGTTCTCCGGCATCAGGATTCCCTTTTTGGTTTCTTGCTTAATTGTTGTATAACTTACCAACTTGCCCTTAAAATCAGAAAAGGCTTGCAGCAGGTTACCGGTGATGATGTGGCGGATACGTCGGTCAGTGTTGTTTTCCTTAGTGTATTTCTCCCACTCATGCAGTAAAACATTCATGCTGGGCTGAGATATATCTGCACTTGCACCAATGATTGTCATTATATCTTCTGAGTAAGATGCCGGGATGGCCAGGTATTTAGAACTGTTGGCAATAGCAATACGCAGTTTGATTGCTGAAGGAGCATAAGGGTTCTTCTTTTTCTTATCAATTACAAATCCTAAAAACACGGCTGGCACCAACTCATTACCGCCATTGTAAGTTTCAATGGGATAACGGATATTACGGCTGATATAGAAAAACCGGAAGGCTTTTTCTATATACTGCTTTCGGTTATCAAAGGTCTTTTTGAGATTTTGTAATTGCAGTTCTTTTGCGCCAGTCAATTCTTTTTCTCTTTCTGCGACAGCCTGCCGCCATGCTCCCTCGCCCTGCTTTTCCAATATCTTCTGAATCTTCTTTTCACCGGGGACATTTTTTATCAGCTCATCATACTTGGCTTCGGTTTCAGCTTCTTCCTCTTTCAATCTTTCCGCCACAGATGCTTCATAATCTTCCACCAGTTTATCCTGTAGTTTATGAGGGTCATTACCTTTTAATGATTCATTGATAAGATTTTCCAGTTCTGTTTTGGAAAAAGGCTTTTTCAACACATTGGCACGGACGGTCTCCAGCGTACTGTCATCGCCAAAGGCGCTGTCACTGCCTTTGCCCATTTTTATTACCTTAGAAGAAACCGTTTCAGCTTCCAGGTTCATGGCTTCCACTTCCAAATCATAATCACCGGTTTGTTTCAGGTACTCTACATAATCATTATAGCGTTCCGCAATCTCATTATAAAAATCCTGCTGCATTTTAGTAGATAAAACAGCTACCCGGCCAGAAACTTTATGTGCCGCATCTTCCAATGTTTGCGATTCACTACTGCCGCTATCAGCCTTGGAATCTTTCAAATGCAATGGGTCGTCCAGTAATTCATTTACATCCTTATTCTCCATTAGGTAGTCCTTCACAATCTTGTCGCCGTATTTATTTAAGAAATCTGGCACATCTAAAATCTTCGTGGATTGCTTTTGATTGGAGGTAGTGTTTGCATCTAATGACTTCAGTTTTTTCTGTAACATCATCATCAACCTTTTTTCAGCCGGGATGGCGGACGTTACATAGTCATAAATCGGTTTTAAGATTTGCCCGGTTCGGTTGACGCGGCCTCTTTTTTGCACTTCCGTATTAATGTCCAGCTCTGCCTGCAGCACAATCATTACCCTTTGCTTTACCTGCTCTTTGGAAACTTTAGCCGTAGGTATGGCATGTGCAGATGCGCCGGTACTGCCGGACTGGTTAATCATCAGCACATCCACTTCATTATTATTGAACTGCCGGAAAGCATCATTGGTATTGATACGTTTTCTTGCCAGTATCAAAGCCTTACTGCCCTTCCAGTTGAGTTGCAGTTCATACTTACGGCCTGTTACTTCGGCGACACTGTAGCCGGCGTCTTTTATTTTCTTGATGATAATATCAATCGGGGAAATAGTAATACCCGTTGAGACGTTATTTATCTTTCCCAGTATTCGGTGGTATTCGGTTTGAGCTTCCGGCGGCAGTTCACTTAATTCAAATTTTTTGTGAATAGCATTGCCGTCCACATCTTTTTCGGAATAACGTAAAATACCATCTAACCCTCTTTTAAGAACTTCACTAAAATCAGCATTGATAGTATCGCCATCACCAACCGGAACGCCCTGTTCATTTTCCATTGATTCAATAAAGCTGCCCATTGTAGAAGCGAAGGCAATCACCGGCTTTTTTCCCTCCTTTAATCTTTTAATTGCCTGGTCAGCGACTGCTTCCGCCTTTAAAGAAAAAAGCATCTGGTTAATTACCTGGAACACTTTGGAAAAATAAGGTTGATTATCAACGCCAGCTTGTGAAGTACCTTCACGCAGTGCAACTTCTTTGCCTTCAGCTACTGCAATTTTATCCAGTTCCTCTACCTGTGCATCCACGAAGTTTGTTTGGAAGGCAATAATATCACGGAGTATATCAGTAATGTTATCTGCAATGGCACGGTGTTCTTCTGACTTAGTATCTAAAGACAAATAATTTACTTCCACTCCTTCAAAACTTCTTTCCCTGCGCACCATTTGTCCCTCAGCAACCAATTGTGAGGATAACACTTCCTGCAATGCCACGCCGCCTCTTGTAATAGCTTCCACCAAATCATCCCTGCTCATATTGCAATCGGCAATGGAAGTTTTCATAGCATAGATGGGCATGTTGTCGGGTCGCTTCGCAAATGTGGCTGACAGGAATACAACACCTTTGGTTTTTGAAACAACACCTTGCAGAAATTCACCCGTATTGGATGAGCCACTGGAATTATGTGCTTCATCCATGATAAAAATATTATCATCAGCAATAGCCCGGAGAAAGTTTGGTTTTTCGGGTTTCTTTTCTGGAGAATTAAACTGCGAATAGGTAGCCAGTACAAAATCATATTGCGCAGATACGGTTCTCGAACTGATAATACTTTGCTGCTCGGTGGGAGACGGTGCCTGGTATATAACTTCACCATCCTCATCTTTTATATCTGTCTTGGATTCCTTGCTGTTTACAATCAGTGGCTTTAAATGTCCTGAACCAATGGCTGATAAATCACGGTAAATGTCAGAGAACAGGTTTGCTTTTTCTGTAAGAAATACCGGCTTGACACCCTGGTTCACTGCATAGCGTATCATAGCAGCAGCAACCCGTCCTTTCCCAATACCCGTCTGGTCGCCGATAATCATGCCCTGGCTTCTTGCTTCAATATTATAAATAGTCATTGCCACCGCATCAATCTGTTCAGCAGATAAAACTTTACACAGCGCAGCTTTATTAGGATATTTTAAGCGGTGGCGAACAAAGTTGTCAATATCTCCGCCAACTTCTTCTTTTATACTTAGTACAGCCTGTCTTGTTTCAAAAGCCATACTGTCGGGCACTTGTGTATTTAATACGACACAACTTTCGGATGCTGGTTCGTAAGGCGCTCCGAGAGCCTCCCCCAACCCCTCCGAAGGAGGGGCTTTAAACAGCTTCATTAAATTCTGTGCTTCCTGTTCTAATGAAGAAATATTTTTTTTCATAGGTTCTGTTTTTATTCCTTCTCCTTTGGAGAGGGTAAGGGAGAGGCTTTCCATCACTCTTTGAAAAAGCTCATCAAAGGCTTTTACTTCATGGTCTTTATCGGGATTGTAAACAGGTGCTGCACCAGATGCTGTTTGTTTTCTGCCATTAATCAAAATCAGGCGGACATCAAAAGATGTTCCCTGTCTTGAATAAAGTTTTGCGCCATCAATATTGATTACATCAGCCACATGATAGCGACTGTATAGGTAGTTAAAGAAAATCCTGTTTTTACCTGCTGTGATTCTGCCTTTGTCATCCCAGGTAGTATGGCCACCAATGATGATGGCTGCCTTACCAGTATCAACCATGCAGTCTAAGGCCCTTAAAGCCATCACATGCTCTAAGGGTTTAATCGGAAAAGTATCAAACATAACTTCCGTTTCCATTTTGCCAAATGGTGGGTTTGTCATTACTGCCATAAATGTGCGTTGCACATCAAAGAAAGGTTTTGTGGCATCTCTTTGCCAGACGTTTGCAAAACCTTGCGTTTTCAGGTTGCGGTTACGAAAACTATCCAGTTCATTTACATATACTCTTTCAGGTTTGGCAGCAATAGTCAATAAGCCATTGCCTGCTGATGGTTCAAAAGCAAAGCCTCCATTGAACTGAAGTTTATCAATCTCACAAAACACACCTGCTAAATAACCAATGGGCGCAGGTGTAGAATATTGCTGCAGTAAAATACTTTGTGAAGTGCGGTGTGATAGATTTACCTGGCTTTGATAGAGTTCAACTATCTGGTCAAATCTTTGCTTCACTGTCCCCCCGCTATGCCCCAGCAATCTTGCCCGGTTTACAATGGCAAGCTCTGTCAGTTCTTTTACGTCATTTTTATCAATGATACCAAATGAAGCAGCCAGCTTTTCTACGGATATTTTATTGTGTGACTTCTTAGTAGCTAAATCAAATTCAATCGCAGCAACAAACTGTTCCTCTTTATTATTTAAGCCATCCAATCCTAATAAACCATCATCGGCAAAAGAATAATAACTGTCCCTTGTTACAATCACATGGTCAAGCAACCGCACTTCCATCATGGCAGCACTTTCTTTAATCTTTGCTGTTAATTGTTCATCTGCTCTTGAAGGTTTTAGGTTGCCGGACGGATGATTATGTGCAATTACCATTGACACTGCTAAACTTTTTAAAGCAGTGGCAAGAATAATGCGAATGTCGGCTACTGTTGCATTAATAGCCCCTTTAGAGTGTTTATAATAACCGATGATTTCATTTGCCTGGTTGAGATAAAGAACGATGAACTGTTCCTGCAATTCTACTTCACCTTCATTGAAAGTATTTCTGATAAAATCAGCCGCATCTTTTGATGAAGTGATTTTACCAAAATCTTTCTGCCTGCTCCTTGTATAAGAAACAGCTAACTCCGGAACATTAACTTCCGGAGTTTCGCCAAGCACAATTTCAGGTATGGTTTGGTATTTCATGGTTTCTTAATGGATGGTTATTCCCTGATAATACCGATACCGGAGTAGTCCAGCATGTAGCGATTTTCCCAAACATTATCATAGTTTTCATTTCCGTCAGCCCACTCATACACAATAATATCATTGGCTCTTGTAACACGCTGGATTGCCCAAACTGGCGCATCAATGGCAGAGCCGATGGCAGCATATCCGTAATAAACCACATTAGGTGTGGATTCATCTATGCGGACAGGCTGCTTAATACCCCCACCTCCGCCGGTATTCATAATTCCTTTCAGGTCGTTCAGCGCACCAAGGATACCGTTCAAAATACCTATTTCGGTGTCCTGTTTTATTTCAGTTGCCCCACCTGCCACATTGCTTAACAGCATGGCGTTAATAGCATCTCTTAACTGGCCTGCATCAGCCAGACCTGCCGGAGTTGTTACATCAGCGAACCTGACATAAATGTTTTTCAATGCCCCTTCACCAATGTCCAGCCGTATCACATCATTACGGATGGTTTCAATAGTCTTAATTTGAATTTTGCTTACCAGGATTACACTGCCTCCGTTTACAATTTTCAGTGAAGGCCCGTTGTTATATATTTCTATTGGCATCTGAATTATTTTTATTGTCCGAACTGTTCTTTTTTATAGCCTCTGCTATACCTTCTCCAAGAAGGGAACCGATAAAACCGCCCACCATCACATAGGCCACTGAGTCTTTATCCGCTTCCTTTGCATAGAGGTAGGATAAAAGGGATGTAACAAATGTGGCAGTAGCTACAATTGTCTTTTCTTTCGCAGCCATGTAAACATTTTGGATTAGTGAATAAGTTGGGAGGCAGCAAACCCGGATATAATAAGCAGCCCCAGGTTTTTTAATTTGCTGCCGAGCCGTTGTCGTTTATATTTTTTCTTGTAGAATTTTGCCTGTTGCTCCAGCAGTTTCTGCTGTTCGATGCTCTGCTCAAATGATTTGTTCAGTTGCTGGTACAGCGAATCTTTCAGCAGGATAACAGAATCTTTTTGCAGAAGCTGCTCATGCAGATTGTCTGTGATTGCGGTTTGTATGCTGTCCTGTAGATTTGTTTCGGTAATTAGTTCTTCAACCCTGTTTTGCAGCGAATCACACCCGGTAATAAAGCTGGCTGTATCAAGCACCTCTTTATAAACTCTCTGCCTGTCAATTAAATCATATACCTGTGTTTGCAACTCAATGTTTTTTCTTTTGGTTTTATCCAATGCGTTTTTTGTTTTTTTAAGGGATTCGTTCAGGGCTTGTGTACGCTGCTGGACAGAATCTATCTTTTGCAGGTACTTTGCTTCTGTATCCTGTGCTTTCTTTTCCAGTTCTGAAGCCTTGCTGTCAGCAATCTTAACCGGAGGATAAACATCGGGGCAGTTTCGGTGAAAGAACTGGCAAAAGGAAAAGCCGATAACGGCACCAATTAAAAGGGTAAGTATTGTTTTTAAGTTTTTCATATCAGATTGTAGGATTGTTATTGTCAATATTTGATTTGCGTTCAATAGAGTAACCAAAGCAACCGGCACCAATCAGGCTTGCAAAAGAGTAAAACATAAATTCAGGAACAGCTTTATTGAAAAACTGCTGTGCTATCCAGCTTGCTATCAGTGCCAGGAGAAGCAATGCGATTGCCAGTTCCCTTAAACTGTAGCAGCCGTTTTTATCTTTAAATAATTCTGCTATAAACTTTCTCATTACGGGTCTTTTACAAGCTGATAAGTAGCGAAGCCCAGGGCTGTGGCAATACCCAGCCCCACCAGGTCAAACATTAATTTTTTTTTGCTTCACGGACTAAAGCCCTCTCATCAATCAGTGTGTAGGTAAAATCATTACCATAAAGCTGTTTATGGCGCTGCGCCAACTGCATCATCAGGTTGAAGTCATTGATATTGGCAAACACCTGGCAACCGGCGGAATGCTTCTCCACAAACTTTGTTGTACCGTTAATGGATGCCCGGTGAATATTGATACCGAATATGCCGGTCTGTTCTTTGCCATTATTAAAGTCAAGTATAGCATCACGGTCATAATCCCGGATTACAGTCAAAGGCCTTTTCTGCGTAAGGGCTAAGTATTTGCCCCGGTGCATACCGATACCGTGTGAGCCGATATACTGTCCCTGCTTCAATATAGCCGTACCCTGGGGGTTCATCAGGTTACGCAGCCAGAACGTGCCAGGGTCAGTTGTTGCCGGGCAGCGGTGGTGCTGCCAGTCACCGGATGAGTTTTTATAAAAGATATTGAGGGTGTCGTCAAAACTATTAGGCACGGTGCTGTTGGCACGAATGCCCACAATATTGAGTTCAAAAGGGCGGCTGTAAATTTTATAGCCTCTTTCAGTCATGGTTTTTAATATAGATTGTAACATAGGGTTGGATTTAAAATGGATTAATTGGTTAACTGGCTTTGGAAAGGTTAAGGTCTGGCTCATAATTTTTTATCCATTCCTTCACACTGAAGCCAGGTGAGATGGAACCCGGTTCCAGTTCATCATGCCCCACAATAGCAGCACCTGGATATTTAATGGAGAGTGCCACAATTTTATTAAAGAGGGCTTCTTCCTGGTTGGGTGTTTTGGTGTCGCCAAGTGTACCGGTTTTATTTCTGCCGCCTGCATAGGCGATATGGATGGCTTCATTATCCACCTTCTCCACATTCTTTATGATAGCGGTATCGCCATGTACTTTTTTTATTTCGCCGGTTCTTTCCACCACATAATGATAGTGGCCATAGAACTGGGAAACCTTTGGGTCAAATGTTGCGGTACTGTGTACAACGATGTAGCGGATATGTCTTTTCATAAATTGAGTTTTATAGTTGTGTTACTGATTTTGTTTGCACTAAAAAATGCTTGCCGTTGTTTTCAAAGAGAGTGTAGTCAAGCCGTTTGGTTACTTCATTGCCGAGTACCATTTTAGCGGGAACTTTTATTGCCTGGTTAGCATTCACCCAAACAGTTGCGGGTTCAATGGTTACGATACTCACCCCGTCAAATCCGTCTAAACTCCATTTCTTGCCATCAAACTGCAGCCCCATCCGCAGGAACTCAAAACGGATAGTCTGCTTCTGGTCTTCTTTGCTGAATGTATTGAGCAGTGCATTAACAAGTGTCTGCCGAACTCCGCCGCCAATACGGTAGTTTTTAAATTCACCGCTTACTTCTTTATAATCATCTTTTGATTTAAGCCGCTTGAGTAACTGAATGGTCTGGTTAAAATCTTTTTTGGTTGCTGCTGCAATAAATTGTTGAGCGAGACTGCCGCTTCCATTTCCACTGCTTATTTTCTGTCCCTGCATCAGTACATTGTAGGTGCTCTGTTCAATCGTTGCAGGAAGTTTCAGTTTCTTTAGTGCAGCGGACATTTCTGGTCCAAAATCACCGTCAGCGCCATAGCGGGGCAATATTTGTTTACCATGTTTTGCAATCAATACTTCCTGTAATGCCCTTACCTTTTCACCCTTGCTTCCCCGCTTGAGTGGAAAACCGTCCTTGCTCACCGGTGGTACTTCCAGGAAAGGGTTATCATAAATTACTTGCGGCTTTGGTCTTGGTTTAATTTTGGGTTTTATCGCCGGGGTATAAGCAGGTGTATCAACATAAACCGGTTTAATATCCTCCGGTTCTTTCTTTTTGAATGATACATCGGGCTCATCGCTGTTCTTCCCTTTTTTCTTTTTGTAATACTGCCAGCCAAAATAACCCAGGATACCTGCTGCTCCCACCGCCAGGGTCGTAATCACAATCCGCTTCCTTTTCTGCTTTTTATTGTGTTGATTCGTTTTCATAGTTTACATCTTCGGTTTTTTGGTAAGGATGCCCATCATATCAGCATACTCAAACACAGTGAGTTCATCTTTTAAGTCGGCCATCAGGTCATCATTATACTCCTTTTTGTATGCTGCCGCCACTTGTGCAAATGCCGACTGTGTAGGTATTTCCTGGAACACTGCTTTTATTGCATCTTCATCCGTTCCATACGGCAAAAATCCCCAGGTGTTCTCATTAAACGCCGACCTTAACCTTTTTGCCCAGGATAGTATCTGTTCACTGGTCAGTTTGGGCTGCTGCAATGTTTTTCCTCTTTCCGGTTTTACCGAAAGGATAGCCAGCATCTCATTGTACTCAGCGGATGTCAGTTCATCCTGCATGTCCTTCATCAGACTTCTTGCATACAGTTTTTGATAGGAATTAATAACTTTTCTGAAATACTCCTTGCTTGGTATTGCCCTTAACACTTTGCGAATAGCTTCTTCGTCAGTTCCCCAGCCAAACCACATATCATTGTCAAAAGCCATTTTCAGTTGTTTGGCATAAGTCGCTTCATTACCTTCCTCATAAGTTTTCTTTTCTTCCGAATAGGACTTAGCCCGGCGTACCAGCTTTCTGCCAATAAAGAAACTCCCACCCAGCACAATCACGCCGAGTATGCCATACTTGATTTTTTCCTCAAGGGTAAATTCGTCCTGTTGGTGGATGGGAGTTTCCTGGTTCATAGGATATTGGATTTCTTATTCCCCCTTTAGGGGGTTAGGGGGCTTAAACGCCGAGATACTTTTTTGCCAAAGCTGTTTTTATCGGGTCATTCATAATGGTATGTGCCAGCTTAGTCAATTCTTTCTGACTGAGTTTTGAAGCCAATGTTATGAGTGCTGTCATCTTTGCATCGGCCTCTGCTTCTGTTTTGGCTTCAATGGAAATGTCGTACTGATATTTTTTCATAGTTATTAAGTTTTTGCGTTAAGTAAATCCGCCACAGGCTCCACCTGTGACGGGTCGACCATCAGTTGATTGAGTATGCCAATCACCGCAACCATTTGTGGTTCATCAAAGCAGTTCTGTAGTTGCTTTAAGGTGGCAATGTATTGCTGTTCTTCTTCTGTTACTGCTGCGGTATCAGTTTTCTTTTGAAAACTGACTTCACCTTGTGGTTGCGGAGTATCTAATTGTTTTTGTTCCTTATTACCGATACCTGATAAACCTAAACCGCTTAACACATCAGCATTCTTTTCAGCCAACCTGCCCAGCACGGCAGAACCGAGTTCTACCAGGTCAATATTTTTTAATTTGTGCTTATCGTTAGCAGACAACTCCAATTTTTCTTCCAGTTCATCAATATATTCTTCCGCTTCTTCCAGCTTTTGTTTGGTCTCCGTCAGTTCCTCCTGCATCCGTTTCACTTCATGTTCTTTATCCCTTGCAGTCAGTTTTTCCTGGATGATGTTTTCTATATCACCGAGGCCGTTCAATCCTTTGTCCTGTTTATGCTGTTTTACATAAAAACAATACTGGTCATTGCGTGGTGATAGGTTAGAGTTATAAATAACAATTCGGATTTTTTCCGTATCATCATTCATGTAATACTCATAGTTTTCAAAATCTTTCGGGTCTTCCGTTTTGGGAACAACTTTCAGGCTGTCCACAAAAACTTCGTAAGGTTTGGCATGTCCTTTTGCTGTCATGTCTTCCAGGTAATGCCGCAGCTTATCAATTTTCAGTTGGTCGTAATTATCGTGTGTTATGGGCATGGTTTGTTTTCGTTTGGTATTACCTGAATAAATCTTGCATGTTGGGTAATGACGGTATAGTTTCTTATCCGTATCTCTCCCCGGTGTTCATAATGCAGTTCATTTACATTTTCGGTTGTAACATCAAATACGCCGCTATCACTTCTTACAGCAATGCTCTCTGATGGTTCAATCAGGATAAACAACTGGCTTCCGGCATGTATTTTCAGCTTTGCTTTTGAAGACAATACAAAATGCCTGAACTGGATGCTGTAATCATCCCCGTAACCAAGCTCCCTCATCCGCCTTGCTATATATTCCAGTGCCAGGTTAATTGTCATTGCTGCTGATTTGTCTTTCTTTCAATCCAGATATAGAGCATTATTTTATAGCTGACATCCATATAAAAATATTCACCAATGGCATCTTTATATTGCCCGTTGATAAAAGCACAGCCACAAATGTTCAAAGGGTCTTCTTCCCGTTTTGCTCCGTGTGTCCAGTGAGTGAAATAATCAAAGCTGTTGCCATCTGGTTGCTCATCCAGTTTTCTTAAGGGGGTTCTTTCTTCTGAAACTACCGGTGGAGGAACAATTTTCATTTCACCAGCACTGATATTAATGTCCCTTTCAAACACCTCCTTTGAATAAAATACATCTGGTTTTCCGTTTGCCCGAAGTTTAACCACACCCATCAGGTTATTTCTTCGCATCAGCATTGATTGCTCGGATGCCGGTATAACATAACCCGGTACATTCAGCAGGTACAAGCCTGTTTCAATACCAATGATTCTATGCGTATCCCTGGGCAGTTTTACCTGGAAGAAGTTTTGCTGACCTCTCTTGCTGATACTTATTGGTTGTATGATAACCTGCTCCTTCATCATTGCAACACACATTCTACATACAGTGAAACACGGTAAGGAGTAAACAGGGCACGGCTATCATTGCTGTCTTTGTATTCTACTTTGATAGCACCGTTGCCTGCTGGCTGATTGCCTAAATCATAGTAGCGGTTGTTGGGTGAAACATTGATACCGGACAAAAGCAACTTGCTCTCATAGTTCTCAGGGAAAATCTCCTCTTTGTTGATTTCTACCTTTTGTGAACCCCTGTAGTACAGCAAATCATCTTTATCAGATGTAAACAATATGCCTTTTACGGCTGTAATGTTTTTATCCAGTTCAAATGTTTTGCTGAATGTTTTACCAGCTTCGGTTACAGCAATGTCAAATCGTTTCTTTACAGTTTGCATAGGGTACGGATTAGTACGGATTATTCAGATTCCTTTTTTAAAAATCAGCTACTACCGGCGGAGAGTTATTACCCATCCCTCTCCGCCGTTTTAACTTTCAGCTTTCGCCTCAAGTTAGTAGTAACTGAAACTCTTAATTACTTTTACGGAGTGGTAATCGTTCCGTGCATGGCCGCATAGATATAGGTGTTCTGCGGTATGCCCTCCATTGTGCCGAGTTCCACTGTCATTTCAATCAGCACATCATCGTGGATGAGGCGTGGATTGGCCAGTTTGTAATAACCCAGCGGTACATTGCGGTTGCTGCCTGTTTTAAAAACAGCATTGCTGGTTTCCGGTACAATTTGTTTCTTGTTGCTTTTCAGGTTGAACTCACCATTTGCAATGGCAGGAAATTCTTCCAGCCCTTTGTAATTAGTGGCAATCACTTTGTCTTTGCTTGCATCGGCAGATGTACCGGCCAGCAGGATAATGCCGCTTGCCAGGAATGCCTGGTTCTTGGGCAATTTGGAATTGCTGATATTACGCAAACCGATTTCTTTATCATCCTGCGTTTCAAACAGCTTGATTGTTTTGGAAGTAACCGGCTTGATGGAATAGATTATACTATCCGCTAAACGCAGGTCGCCTTTTACCAATGCTTCTTTGATATGCACCGGCAGTTCGCCGAAGAATTTTTCCATTTCCGCCCTTGAGCCTTTGCTGGGCGAGCCGGTGTTGGATAATTTGGAAACCATACGCAAACGCTGCACAGGGTTCATCTTACGCAATGCGCCGAGCAGTTCGCCGTCATCTACACCTTCCAGTCCGAGTAATGCGCCCTGGTTATTGTATTCTTCAATACCTTCTAAGAGTCCTAACATAAAATTTGAGTTTACCCCCTAACCCCTGAAGGGGAGTTAGGCGTGATTATTAAATAATTGTTTGTTTAAGTGTTTTTGTTTTACCCCTCTTTAGGGGCGGGGTTAATACAACCTTTCTTCCCACTGGTCATCTTCCTCCATTTCAGGAAGTGCTGCGCCTGTCATTTGCTGAAACTGCATACCGCTTTCTATAAGCTGGTTCTCTATGCTCTCCAAAGCATTCAATCCACCACTCAGGTCATTGTTGTAATTGAAGTATTGCAGTTCACCTATACCGTTGGTTGCTGCTGCGGCTGATTTTTGTTTGATGATTTTGTCTAAGTAGAGCTTTTCAGAAAAGTTTTCTTTGTAAGCCATCAGCCTTTCTTTTACGCCATCCAAACCTTCCAGGCCATTAACGGCTTTGCTTTTCTGAAAACCATTGGCTGCCATCATTCCTATGCCCAGCAAGGTGAGCAAACGGTTTTGCGTGTAGTGACCGGTTCCGGTTGTTACCAAACCAATGGCCAGTGATGGCCTTCCGATAGCAGAGCCTATCAGCCCGCCGCCGAGTACGGCTACCAGTAAATCCTTGCCGGTTTCCAGTACCGTGTTTTTTACATTGCCTTTGGTAGGCAATTCTTCATTCATGCCTTTCAGGAAATTTTTCTTCCGGGCATTTTTCTTGTATGAGTTTTTCGCTTTAGCCATATTGAATTTTGTTTTAAAAGTGTACGGATTGAATCAGAGCAGGGCTACTGATTTTTTCTTTTGTTGTTTGGATTTATTTCGTTTGTGGTTCTTTCGTTTTTTGTAATTGGGTGCGCCTGATAAACCACCACCTTGTGGTGAGGATTTGTTTTGTGTTTTACCGCCTTTCATCATGGCATAGCCAATCCCGATAATGGTTAAGCCTCCCACACCAATAGCAACCGGCTTCAGCCATTTCTTATTCTTTTCCCAAAAACCAGGATTGTCATTGTTGTTGCCAGGATTATCCGTGTTTTGGTTTGTTGTTACATTAGCCTCAGATGTATTGACAGGGACTGTTTCTGATTTAGTCTCCACCATTTGTTGCTCAGTGTTAAACTTTACAACTTCAGTATTACCGGATTCGGACCCTGGTGTTGCTGTTTTCACAATTACTCCCGGAGTTTCTGAATTTTCTTTTACTGTAACCGTTGGTACTATTCCCGGTGTGGCAGTGGTTGGAACTGGCACTGGATTTTCTTTATCTGCCTGTTCATTTTTTGTTTCGTCAAAATCTTCAGATCCTTTTGTTTTCTTCTGAAAAATATTGCCCACATCTTTCAGCATGGCAACAATACCTGCTATCACACCCGCTGCCGCCGCTATGGTGCTCATGGTAATGGGTTCACCGAGTTCACCAAATCCTTCCATGCCATTTACATTTTCATTATAGTAAATCTCAGTACCTAACAGTTCGCTTATGGGTGTGTAAGCATTCATGTATTCCACACCTTCCAGTTCAATCATGCCAAATCCATCCAGCCCATTCACTGCTTTGTCTTTGTTGCCCTTTCCACCGAGGATGGCTTTCTTTAGATTTTTCGGATTGCCGCCTGCACCGAAAAATATCTTTTCTAATTTCTGTCTTGCTGCAATCAGCTTTTGAAATTTTACCGGGTCAATACTTTTTGCCGATGCCTGCTGTGGTGAAAGGTAACTCCAGCGAAGACGGCCTGCTGCATTGCGGATATTCAGTTTCATGCTGGCAAGAATGCCATTACGCAGCAGCACCGTAGCAGGGTTAGCCTTATTCACCACATTCAGCATCTTGCCCAGGAACTTTTTCTTCTTGGGTTTTGGATTTCCGGCAGTTACGGGAGTTGGAGTTTCCACAGGATTGAGGTTGCTCCCTTTGGTAAGCAGCGCCGCTTTCTTTTTCATAAACGGCATTGACTTTTTAACCGGTACTGGTGATTTGGCTTTCAATGGTGAGGGCTTTTTACCACCACCCATTTTACGCTGGATAAGTTTGCCCAGCTCGGCCATGCCATCACCGGCACCATTTATTTCAAAACCATCATCAAAGCCACTGAGATATTGTAAATCCATAGGATAATCTTTTTTTTCACTAAATGGTACTTCATAATTAAAGCGGTCAGTCACACAATCAATGGTGATATAACCATTTTGAAAAGGCACGATGGGGTAGATGTGCTGAAAGTAGTCACGGTGATATTTGGTAATACGCAACGTATGGGCTATGCCGAGATTGGAAAGGATACTGGATATGAAAACCGAGTAACAGTCACAATCTACCCCACTAAAACGGTCGTGCCAGGCTCTTGCCGGGTTTCTTATTTGCTCATAACCCGGTGCATCTTTTTTGTAGTTAATGTGTTCATATACGAAGTGCCAGATATTTTTACAGGTTTCATAGGTATTGTTTGTTTTTAGTTGTTCAGCTAATGATTTGGTTTGATAAAGTGTTTCGTTCACCACTCTCGGTATAAAATCAACCGTATGATAGACATTCGCATTTTTGCGGATGGTGGAATTGCTGCCCTCTGCTATGGGAAACAGGTGGTCATATTCCTTTCCGCTTTTGATATGTCTTTTTTTAGTTGCTTCCACACTTTACTTTTTAATAGTTACTTCATTATTGCTCTCATAAGGAAGTTCTGTCCATCCCAGGTTTACCGTTGTCATCACTTTGATGGTCAGCTTCACCGGCTTTTTGTTCTGCAGGTTTTTCAATACATCACTTGCCACGGAAAAGAAACTGCTGACCGGTATTGTTACCAGTAGTTTACTGATAACCACTTCACCATAAGGGGGAATTTTTATATCCTTGTTCACTGCCTGGCTGCTGCCTACCGTTGTACCATTGCTGATAAGTTTAACAAAGGGGAACTTTATAGAGAAAGTCCCCTTTGTCGGGTTTTTCAACAGGACATCAACACGGACAACGATGGCGTTCCAGGTTAGCTGGTACAGGTTAGCAGTAGGAATGATTTCCAGTTCAGCCTGTGTTTTCTTTAGCTTCTTTACATAGCCATACACAGCTACTACACCTGCGCCTACGAGTGTGCCGGTTAATATTTTTGCAGCAGCACTCATTACTTGCTCTTTCTTTTTCTTTCTAAATAATCAGCGGTAAGTTTAAATCCCAGCCAGATGGCTCCGCCAATTCCAGCTTTTAAGGCATAGTCCAATAGCCCTACAAAGTCAAGGTTGGCTAAGAACACTATCCCCGTGAGCAGTATGCTGCTGGATGTGGTTTCGCTTGTTGTTTTAGTTTCCATAGGAAATATTTTAAACTGCTTGTTTTAATTCTTTTAGTGGTACTACAAGTGCAATTTTTTGTGGTACGCCAAGTGCTGTGAATATGCCCGTTACCTGTTCTATGGTAAAGAACATTTTTGTTTTGTTACTGTAAGCAGGGGCTTTGCTATCAATCCACCGCTTCATGGTTTTGGTACTTACACAGTAAATAGCTGCTAAATCCTTCATGCGGTAGGGACGGATTATCAAATGGCCCTGCTCATCGTAATATGGTTTTGGGGTACGGGTCATTGCTTAGTTGTTGCACAGTTGCTGAATAGCTACTACCTGGAACAGGTTCAAAAGTCCCGGCGTTTGCTTGTCTATAAAATATTTTCTCCAGTATTGATAATTCTGAATCGTTGGTTCTTCGCTGAACTCCAGCACGGCTTCAGCCATTGCTTTCAATTCGTTTTTGTAATTGGGCAATGATTCCCTTACAGATTTGATTTCATCATACCAGGCTTTTGTACCGGCAAAACCGTTTTCGTTTGTGCGGTCAAGCCATACGGATGGCAGGGGAACATAGCGGCTGCTGTTCTTACTGATATAATACCGGGTAAGCAGTACCCGCTGGCAGAAAATGGAAAATGCTTTTTCAGGATGCTTTGCCAGCCGCAGGTATTCTTCAATTTTTTCTTTGGCAGTATCAATTTCCTTTTGAGAGAATTGGGTACAGTTCCAGAGGCTGCTGTAAGCAAAATTCCATGCTGTGTTTACGAGTGGAGCTAATTCGGTTTGTGTGTCTTTCAGCCCTTTTACAACCCTCATCGTGGGTCTTGTTGTTCTTTCTTTTCGTAGTGCCTGTTGTCTCATCTTTTTTATTTTTTAGTTTGTTAATTCCGATTGACAACACAAACATACTATGGGGCAAAGGGGTCACTTTCCACTTTGAGCAAGTTTCAGCAAGTTGTTGAAAGAAGTTGTAAGTATTTGTAAGTTTCGGATGATTTTGTCCGATTCTGTCTAATGAAAGTTTTGCGTGGAACGGGTATAAAAAAAAGCCGCTTTGTAAAAGCGGTGATTAATTACTTCAAAGATTAAACTATGTTGCTTTACGAACTCATTACCTGTAAATCCTGAAATGTAACAATACCTGATTTATAATTTTCAACGAAATAGTATCTGCCGGTATCATTTTTTACGCAGCCAGATAATTCTTTTATTAATGGATACTTTGTAGGCTTGGTAGCAGTAGCAATAATAAAATCATAACTACTTAATTCTTCACTTTTGCGAGGGTCAATAGTAGAAGGCCAGGGAATATCTAAAACACCATTACTCTTTAAACAAGGCTTTTCTTTACCAATCCTAAAAAGTTTCTCATCAAATGCTTTATTCAATGAATTATTCCAAAGTGCAACAAGATTTCTTTTAACTTTTGCCCCATTATGTTTTGGGTTTATCAAGATGCCTAATACACTCCACACATCATCGCCTGCTACGAATTTCTTTTTCATTCCTTCGGCTTCTGATAATTTTTCCGCTTCGTTAATTAGTTGTTTATTACTTTGTATTTGGGATAAAAAAGGTACTACGAAAGCTGTACCCGACTTTCGTTTGCAAGCATTTGAAAATACCATTGTATAAATCTGGCTCTTTTCTGAAAACCTGCCATACCTGATTGGTATTCTGACCTGAATTTTATTAGTAATTGACAACGAATTTGCTCTCCAATTTTTGCGTATATCATCACCTGGTTTATCCAAATAGTCTTGCCACAGCAATGAACCAATAATAAGTACACCGCCTTTTAAGTCAATTTCTTTTTTTGTCATAACTCAAAATTATTTTAATATTCCACTGCTTTCCCTGGCAGTCCCAACCTGTCAAAGATAATTGCTACTTGTTTGGCATTATACAACCTGCCTACCTTTTCACCTATTGCCTCATTATGCCTGACAATCCAGCTTTTCATAGTACGATTGGTTATGCCATAAATGTTTGCCAGTTCTGTCAGGCTGTAGGGCTTTACTTCAATTGTGTTTTCTGTAATACTCATCGTGGTTCGTTTTGTCTGTTAATAAATCCGGGTCAGTAGTTTATTTCCTTTCTTAGCCGTAGTAAGCTAAATAATCTTCATGTTCAATAGCAAGTACCGTACACAATTGTATTACGCCCAACTTTGTTTTACTCATAAAATCAGCCAGTAGCCTTTGCATCAGTTGCGGATTTTCTTTGGGTACGTCTAATTGTTGCGGTTCCCTTCTTCTTATTTTCTGGTCGTTAAACTGTTGCACCAGGTATCTTTTTTGATTCGTGGTAAGCAACCCTAAATCATCAGCCCGGTATAATAATGCAATCATGCTCACTTTCCATTTGCGTTTCAGTTCGCCTAAGAGCGAAAGGGTAACACCGTCTTTAAAGTCTTTCAGAATATCCTTTGCAGGCATTAAGAACTCAGCAGCAAACAGGTTGGCTTCATGGCTTATATCCCGGTCATGCGGCACGGTACAAAAGGTGTGCATGATTAAATGCCCCAATTCAAAAGCCAGTGAAAACCGCTGCCTGTCACCCAGCAGGTTTTTGTTGAGGAAGATGATAGGGTAATTATCATCTGTAAGCATACTGCGGCTGTCCACCCTGTCTGTTCCAAAATCAAAACTGCTGATGATGATTCCTTTTTCTTCCAATATTTTACTAAGGTTCTCAACGGCACCGGCAGGTATATTCCATTTCTTTCTTACCAGAGCCGCTATTTTCTCCGGGGTATTGGTTTCATCCACTTTATACAAAGGCAGTTCAGGAACTAATTGCTCCATAGCACGGGTTACCGTTTGCACATGGCGGCGGATGATGTTCATTTGTGCTTCAATGGGTGTTATAAGTTTGGCGGGTACATTTTTCCGCTTGCGGTAGCTCAGGTTCACCGGCATAATCTCGCCTTTTTGCAAAAAGAAATGCGGGGGATAGTTGGTGGCTTCTGAAAGTGCTGCCAATACTTCCTCATCAACAGCAGTATCGCCATGCTCCAGCCTGGAGATATTGGCCTTGTAACTGTTCAGCTTCTCAGCCAGCACCGATTGGCTGAAGCCTCTGGCTTCCCTGGCTAATAAAATCATGTTTGGATTAATCGTCTGTATCATAGTTCCTTTCTTTTGTTGGGCGACAAACATAAAAATAAATTCTGCATTTTTTTAAAATAAATCTCAAAATGTGAATAAGTTTAGCTAAAAATAGTAGTCTTACGATTGAGAAATAATTAAGGAGCGATTGAGGATTATTTAGGGATGGATTAAGACTGCTTACGGAGGTGTTGTATTAAATTAAGCCATATTTTCGTGTGTAAATGCGATATATAGGGAATCAAAATCAAATACTGTTTATTGGGTCCATTGTACCCGAAAGGGCTTATATGTTTAGGGAAGAATTAAAGACCAGCCTCAGCGTAATCTGGAATACAAAGAAAAATGCAGATTTTGTTATAGATAATCAAAAGATAAGCCTGGGCAAAAATTGTATCTTATTCCTTACCGAATTTCATAAGGTAAAAGAATACAACTTTGATGAACTAAACATTATACAATTTAACCGGGATTTTTATTGTATTGAACAAAACGATAACGACTTAGGTTGTAAAGGTCTTCTGTTTTTTGGAGCATCCTCTATACCCAAAATCATCATACCGCAAAAGAAAATTGAACATTTTTCTATGCTATGGCAAATACTGATGATGGAAATGGAAGAAAATGACAGTTACAAAATGGAAATGCTTGGCGCCCTTTTAAAAAGGTTTCTTATTCTGTGTGCACGGATTTACCGGCAAAAAAATTTCAATATAAGACAAGATGATGCAGGTATAGCTATAATCAGGGAATATAGCTATCTTGTTGAGCAACATTATAAAAAGTACACAAAGGTTTCTGATTACGCCAGGCTGTTGTTTAAATCCCCTAAAACCATCTCAAACATTTTTGCAAAATATATTGATAAAACGCCACTTCAGATAATTAATGACAGAAGGCTTATTGAAGCAAAAAGGCAATTGCTTTATACAGATGAGCCTGTAAGCACTATTGCAGACGACCTTGGGTTTACCGATATACAGGCGTTTAGTAATTTCTTTAAGAAAAGCACAAAACAAAGCCCACTCAAATTCCGCTCCAAACGCAAATGAGTTTCTGCTGCCTTGTAAAATTAAGTGAGCCTTCAATTAAGTAGTGTTTACCCGGCGTCAGGAATAATTTACAAATAACCGTGACCTATGTGCTATCATTCCGTAGCTGCTGTAAAATATCTTTGCAAACAAAAAAGGAGATATTATGCTTAACTGGAATGATGTACTCAACTTTAGCTCTAAAGCTAACCCTGTACCAGATAAAAGGGTGGAAAAAACAGAAGAAGAATGGAAGGAACTTCTAACCCCAGGGCAATTCCGTATTACCCGTAAACACGGCACAGAACCCAGCTTTTCAGGAGAGTATTGCGAAAGTCACTCCCCCGGAAAGTATCACTGTGTATGTTGCGATACCCTGCTGTTTGATAGTGGTGAAAAGTTTGATTCGGGTACCGGCTGGCCCAGCTTTACACAGCCTGCAAAAGAAAATGCTATTAAATACATCAAAGATAAATCATGGGGCATGACACGGATTGAAGTGCAGTGTAATGTATGTGATTCACATCTTGGGCATGTGTTTCCTGATGGCCCTGCGCCAAGTGGCCTGCGGTATTGTATTAACTCACTCTCTTTAGATAAGGAAGTTACCGGTAAGGAATAATTTACAAATAGTAGTGTGCTATGAATTACCCGTTGAGCACTACGGTAAACGAACTTTACACAATAAAAAAAATTGAATAATTGAAAACGGAGTTTGCAACTTTTGGCAAAGGGTGTTACAGTGAGGTTAAAGAATACTTTATTCAAATTCCAGGTGTTATTAAAGTAATAACTGGTTTTGCCGGGGGCATTTGGATTAATCCGGATTATGATGATGTCTGCAGTGGAAGGTCCGGGCATGCAGAGGTGGTAAACGTAGAGTTTGACCCGGAGGTTATATCTTTTGCAACGTTGGTAGATATGTTTTTAAGAGAGTATGGTACTACAGATAGCAGCAATAACTGGAATCCAAAATCACCAACCCGGTCAATTATTTTATTCAGAAACGAACAACAAGAACTGGTGGTAAGAAATAAGGTTAAAGAAAAAATGGAACAGGCAGGTATTGATATTACTACAGAGGTCACTGCATTAGATACCTTTTACAAAGCAGAAGATTATCATTAGTGCTATTGACAGTGGCCCGTTAATTAAAAAACAAAAAAAGAAATGAATACACAATTAGCAACATTTGGTGGAGGATGTTTCTGGGGAGTTGAAAATTATTTTCAAGCTATCCCCGGGGTGATAGATGCTGTGTCTGGTTATGCAGGCGGCACATCTGTAAATCCTACTTACCATGATGTATGCGGAGGAAAAACCGGGCATGCAGAAGTGGTGAATGTAGAGTTTAATGCAGAGAAAATTTCATATAGAGAACTGGTAGAGCTTTTCTTAAAAAAATATGGGACAACTGGAAATGACAATAAAATCTATCCCAAATCCCAGTACCGCTCAATTATTTTATATAGAAACGATGAACAGTATGATGCAGTGAAAGATGTTTACAGCAAAATAAAAGAACAAAAAAACAAAACAATTACAACTGAGGTTGAACCTTTAGAAACATTTTATAAAGCAGAAGAATACCATCAGGATTATTACGGTAACTGCAGAGTACAAGAATAAAAATTTAAAACAATGAAAAATATTGAAATGGCTACATTTGGCGGCGGGTGTTTTTGGTGCGTTGAAGCTGTTTTACAGCGTTTGGAAGGCGTAGAGAAAGTAGTTTCTGGCTATTCCGGCGGCAGTATGCCTAATCCCGATTATCGCTCAGTATGCAATGGCAATACTGGCCATGCAGAAGTAGTACAGGTAAGTTTTGATAAGGACGTAATCAGTTACGAAGACCTGGTTATAGTTTTTATGAGCAGCCACGACCCCACATCCTTAAACAAACAAGGTGCTGATGCAGGTACACAATACCGTTCGGTTATTTATTACCACAACGATGAGCAAAAGCAAATTGCGGAAGCTGTAATAGACGGGTTTCAAACTCATCTTAATAAGAAAGTAGTAACGGAACTTAGCCCGTTAGATACTTTTTATGCGGCGGAAATGTATCACCAGGATTATTATAACCGAAACCCTTATACCGGGTATTGTTATGCGGTTATTAACCCTAAAGTAGCCAAATTAAAAAAGATGTTTCCGGAAAAATTAAAAGAACATGCACATTAAGCATAAAAAAATCTTTGCTGTGTTGCTTGCTCTTAGCTTTTTTGTTACTGAAGCATGTACACAAAAACAAAAAAAAATAAAAGGAGATACAATGACATCTACAAAAAATACTTACGGAATTGGTGGCGCCAAAGCGCCTGAATGGAATGTACCATTATGGGTAAATGGAGAAGGTGAAAAAATTAACCCCATAAAACTTTCAGATTATGACGGAAAGTTTAAAGTGGTGTATTGCTTTCAAAGCTGGTGCCCCGGCTGCCATAGCGTTGGTCTGCCATCGCTGCAACAAATGGTAAAAGCGCTTGAAGGAAATGACAAAATTGTATTCCTTGCTGTGCAAACTGTGTTTGAAGGCAAGGAGGCTAACACTTTTGAAAAAATGCTGGAAGTGCAGAAGAAATACAATCTGCATATCCCGTTCGGCCAGGATAATGGCGATGCAAGTACCCGTAACATTTCCAACATCATGTATAACTACCGTACAGGCGGTACGCCATGGTTCATTTTTATTGATGAGGAAAACAATGTGGTGTTTAATGATTTTCATTTAAACACTGAAAAGGCAATTGAGTATTTACAAACTATTAAATAAATTAATTGTGAAAAGAATAATATTGAAAAACCAGGTAGTTGCCGTTGTGCTGCTTGCCAGCACATTGGCCTCCTGTGGTCAAAACAATGCACAGCAACAAAGTAAGGCAGAAGAAGTAAAAAATATTTTCAGCTTTGCTAAAACAGATTCAGAATGGAAGAAGCAACTTTCGCCAGAGCAATATTATGTATTGAGGCAAAAAGGCACCGAGAGGCCATTTACGGGTAAGCTCCTTTTAAATAAAGAAAAGGGAGTGTATAAATGTGCCGCTTGTGGTAATGAACTTTTTACAGACGATATGAAGTTTAATAGCGAGTGTGGCTGGCCCAGTTTTGACAAAGAAATTGCCGGAGGTAAAATAATAAAGAAAGATGACAACAGCCTGGGTATGCATCGTACAGAGATAATGTGTGCAAAATGCGGCGGTCATTTGGGGCATTTGTTTGATGATGGCCCTACTGCCACGGGTCAGCGATACTGTGTTAATTCCCTCTCTCTTGAATTTGCACCGGTAAATAAAGCTGCCGGAACAGCAGCAGAAAAAGTGTCAAACATTGATACTGTCACCTTAGGAGGCGGTTGTTTTTGGTGTACAGAAGCTGTTTATGAAGAATTGAAAGGTGTTATTTCCGTTGAAAGCGGGTATAGCGGTGGCAAGGTTTCTAACCCATCCTATCATGATGTAAGCAGTGGAGAAACTGGCCATGCTGAAGTGGCTCAAATTGTTTATGACAATACAAAAGTATCATTAGAAGAAATACTGAAAGTTTTTTTTGCAACGCATAACCCTACTACTTTAAACAGGCAGGGAGCTGATGCAGGTACGCAATACAGAAGTGTTATTTTTTACCGTACACCAGAACAAAAAAAGGCGGCTGATGATATAGTATCTGCCCTGAACAAAGAAGTGTATGATGGCAAAATAGTTACAGTCGTAGAACCATTTGTTGCTTTCTATAAGGCCGAAGACTATCACCAGGACTATTATGCAAATAACAAAAACCAGGCTTATTGCCAGATGGTGATACAACCCAAGCTGGAAAAATTTGAAAAAGTGTTTAAAGATAAACTGAAAAAACACCAGTAAGGGCTTTAATAAAAAACTTAAAAAAGAAAGGAATAAATAAATGAAAAAGATAAATGAAGCTGAAGCAAAAGCAATGATTAGTTTGCTTGATGACCCAAGTGAAGCTATATATGAACAAGTGAAAGATAATTTGAAAAAAGCAGGTGCCGAAATTATGCCCCTGCTGCAAACAGCATACGATGAAAGTAACAATGACCTGCAGAAACATCGCCTTAAGGCTCTTATCAATAGCGTAAGGTTAAGAAAACTCAAAAAGGAAATAGATGGCTGGAAAAACTTGAAATCAGATGACCTGCTTGAGGGTATTTTAATAATAGCCAGGTATGCTTACCCAGGCCTGGATGTTGATGCTGTAAAACATTTTATCAGCAAGATGGAAAAAGAGGTGGCAGAAATGATAAAAAACAAATCCGGCGCCGAAGCAGTGGAAGCTATGAATGAAGTGATTTTGCATAAGTATGGCTTTTCGGGAAATACAGAAGACTATTCCGGGGTGCAAAACTCTTATATCAATAAGGTGATTGAAAATAAAATGGGCAACCCTATTATGTTGTGTGTTTTATATTTATTAGTGGCAAGGCGCCTCAATATTCCTTTAATAGGCATTAACTCGCCAAGGCATTTTGTGCTGGCGTTTATTAATGATAAGGAAGATGTTGCTGATATTACCGGCAACGAAATGGATAAAATTGGCTTTTTTGTTGACCCCTTTCACCAGGGTACCACCTATAGTGAAGCTGATTTTATAAAAATGCTGAAATCTGTGGAGTTCTATGACATTTATAAGAAAGCATTGCCTGCTTCAAACATCACCATAATAAAACGGGTATTAAATAATGTCATCTACGCAATTCACCAGGAAGGAAAAGAAAACAGGGCAAAAAACCTGTTGAGGATTGCAGAATCATTGTAACTATTTCAAGTAATGTTAATAGAGAAGCAGGTTAAAATAAATGCAAATTGCTGTTTAAAATATTGTATAATGAATTTTAGAAAAGGAGAAATAAAATGTTCCGCATTAATGAAAAAGAAAAAAAGTTTGAATGGACACAGGATGGTGTAACATCCTTTGTAAGTTATTACATTAAAAACAACAAATATGTACTCTGGCATAGTGAGGTGCCGATGAGTGAAAGAGGGAAGGGAATCGGCAGGAACTTAGTTACAAACACATTTAAATACCTGCAGGATAATAACCTGAAAGCAGGAATTTCGTGCAGCTATATTAATATGGTTGCAATGAGAAACCCTGAGTACAGGTCAATATTTATTCAGGAGGAAGAAAAAAATGAAGCTTAATATAAACGACACTTTCAGCAAGCAATTACCTGCCGACACAAATACAGATAATAAAGTACGGCAGGTAAATGATGCATGCTTTTCTTACGTAAAGCCTACAGCCTCATCCAGCCCTTCATTAATTCATGTGTCTGACGAAATGCTGGAAGAAGCTGGCATCACCAGGGAGAATGCGGCTTCTGAAGAATTTGTAAAAGTTTTTTCAGGCAATTCCATCTACCCAAATACACAGCCTTATGCTATGCGTTATGGCGGGCACCAGTTTGGTTCATGGGCAGGACAGTTGGGCGATGGCCGTGCAATTAATCTTTTTGAAGTTAACAATAACAACCAGCAATGGGCATTTCAAATAAAGGGCGCAGGCAAAACTCCCTATTCCCGTTCAGCTGATGGATTAGCAGTATTAAGGTCTTCTATCAGGGAGTACTTATGTAGCGAAGCCATGCACCATTTAGGGGTACCTACTACAAGGGCTCTCTCAATAATACTCTCAGGCGATGAAGTGTTAAGAGATGTTTTGTATAACGGAAATGCGGCTTACGAAAAAGGGGCAATAGTATGCAGGGTGGCTCCCAGCTTCATCCGTTTTGGAAATTTTCAAATATTAGCCGCACATAAAGAGTTAGAAAACCTGAAAAAATTAACGGATTATACCATAACGCAGTTCTTACCTCACTTGGGCTCACCAGGTAAAAAGACGTACCTGAAATTTCTAAAGGAAGTAGCAGAAAGAACAATGGATATGGTTTTAGATTGGGAGAGAGTAGGCTTTGTACATGGTGTGATGAATACAGATAATATGTCCGTGCTTGGTCTTACAATTGACTATGGTCCGTACGGTTGGTTGGAAGATTATGACCCCAACTGGACACCAAATACAACTGATGCTGGCCGTGGCCGTTACCGGTTTGGTAACCAGGGGCAAATAGCTTTATGGAATTTATACCAGTTTGCAAATGCTTTGGTGCCCCTGATAAATGATGTAGATGCAATGGAACAATTACTGTTAGCAGCCGAGGTGCGATATGAAGAAATGAGATTGAGTATGAAGCTGGCAAAACTTGGGTTAAGCGCTGGTATTGAAAAGGCAGAAAGCTTTATTCAGGAATTGGAAAGGCTGTTACATAAGAGTGAAATGGATATGACGTTGTTTTTCAGAAACCTTTCCTCTTACGATGGAATAGTTTCAGATGCATATATCAAATCCCTGGCAGTAATGAGCTACGCAGATGATTTTTCCAGGTTTGAAAAGGATTGGAAAAAATGGTTTACCATGTACTCCTTATATATTTCCAAAGAAGATAACAGTAACAGAAAAGAGATGATGAACAGTGTAAATCCGAAGTATGTATTGAGAAACTATATGGCACAGTTAGCAATTGATGCGGCTGACAACGGAGACTACAGTGTGGTGGATGAATTATTTCAATTACTGAAAAAGCCTTATGATGAGCAGCCCGAAAATGAAAAATGGTTTGCTAAAAGACCAGATTGGGCGAAACATAAAGTTGGTTGCTCTCAGTTAAGTTGCAGCTCGTAATTTTCTTTTACTGGTACAAGTATTATTAGGCTGATTCATATATCTTTAAACAATAAAAACAAAAAATCATGACACACGAAGAAATCAAGACTGCTGCAAACGGGCTTATCAGTATGGCCCACAATGGAAAAATACTGGAAGCTATTGACAAATATTCCGATGACAACATTGTAACTCAGGAAGGGGTAACCGGAAAGCCAAGTGAAGGTGGCAAAAAAAAGTTACTGGAAAACTATAAAATATTTCTGGATAACATGACCGAGGTAAACACCTACAAAGGTAAACTTGTGTCTGTTGGCGAAAATGTGTCGGCCATAGAGTGGGAATTAGATTTTAAAAATAACCTGCCCGGTTGGGAAGTAATAAAGCTTACCGAAATAGCCGTACAGGAATGGAAAGATGGAAAGATTACAAGGGAAACTTTTTTCTATAACCCACAATAATTTTAAATATCGCTATGAATAAAATTGGATTAGACACAAAAAAAGCAGACGAAATAGCAGGCAGGCTAAATATTCTTTTAGCAAACTACCAGTTACTGTACACAAATACAAGAGGCTTTCACTGGAATGTAAAGGGAAAAGATTTTTTTGAACTTCATTTAAAGTTTGAAGAAATATATAACGACCTGCAGGTTAAAATAGATGAAGTTGCGGAACGTATTTTGACGCTTGGCAATGCCCCAAAGAACAGTTTTTCAGATTATCTGAAAATTGCTTCTATCAAGGAGGTGAGCAACGAAGCTAACGGGGCCGCAGGCTTACAATATATACTGGATGGCTTTATTATTATTTTGAAAATAGAAAGAGAACTGCTGCAGCTAAGCGGAGAAATTAATGACGAAGGCACCAATGCTTTAATGAGCGGATACATTACCGAACATGAAAAAAGTGTTTGGATGTTCAATTCCTATTTAAATAAATAATTGTAGTATGAAAGAATGGAAAGAAATAACATCTGAAAAAGATGTACAGGAGATTATTGCCGCCTCGGAAACCAGGCCGCAGGTAATTTTTAAGCATAGTGTTAGTTGCGGCATCAGTGCTTTTGCAAAAGAAAAACTGGAAGATGGCAGCCACCAGATAGTGGCCAAAGCAGATTTTAATTATCTGAACCTGTTACGGTACAGGAGCATTTCTAATTTAATTGCTTCTGCACTAAAAGTAACACACCAATCGCCCCAGGTAATTGTATTAAAAAATAAAGAAGTGGTTTACCACAGCTCTCATCATTCAATTGATGCGGATAAAATTGCAGAGAAATTGTAACTTCCCGGGAATATCTTTTTATATTTTTTATTGGGCAGTTAACATTTGCCTTGGAATAAACATTAATATCATGTCATTATCTGAAGTTGCCTTTTGGGGGTTCATCTCTGTTACCGGAATAATAATAGGGTCAGTAATCGGTATAAAACTAAACCTTCAGCACTCTGTTATTTCAAAAATTGTTGCCGTAGCTTCAGGTTTACTGGTGGCTACAGCAACAGTTGAGTTATTTCATAATGCAATCAAAAATATTAACCTGTACTATGGGTTAGTTGCTTTATTTACCGGTGCATTTGCATTTAGTTATGTAAATTCAATTATTGCTAACCTTGGCGCTAAAAACAGGAAACGATGTGGTGTATGTGTGGAACAACCAACAGAACAGGCGCAGCCGGGCAGTGGTCTTGCAATAATGGTAGGCACTGCTATGGATGCTATTCCCGAAGCGCTGGTGCTTGGCCTTTCCTTATGGTCTCAGGGAGTTGATTATGCCTTACTGCTTGCTATTGCATTGGGCAATTTGCCCGAAGCCATTTCAAGCTCTTCTGGCATGAAGGAAGCCGGCCGTAGTGAAAAATGGATTTATACAGTTTGGGGTTTAGTGTCAGTAGGTACTATTGTATTAACTGTTTTAGGATTTTTACTGGCCGAGCAATTATCGCACGAATTTATTGCAGTTTTAGAATTATTTGGTGCAGGAGCTTTAATTGCAATGGTTGCAGAAACGCTTATTCCTGAAGCAACACATGGTACTCCAAAATTCGCAGGAGTTCTTATTGCACTTGGTTTTATTATTTTGCTGTTATTTTAAATGGTGTAGTTGGTATTGAATATTGCAGGTTATCCACTTCATTCTAAACCTAAATACTTGCTAAATTGAAAATTATCGCAACTGCCAAAATTGATGGGCCTGAAGCTAAAGGCACCGCAGAATTAATTCGCAATAATAATAGCTTACTGTTAAGGTTTGCAAAAGGCTTCTGGGTGGAAACCGGCGCACCCGATGTAACGGTTGCCCTTAGCCCAAACCCATTAGGGAAGATTGATATTAAGAATACTGATATTGGAAGATATGAGTATTCTAAAGCTGTAAACGAGTTTACTGTGCCTCTTACTCTTGACCTTGCAAAAAATAATATTGTAGTAGTTTATTGTAAACAATACCAGGCCTATTTTGGGCATGGGGTGTTGTCTTTCACCGGAGATTAAGCAGCTATTTATAGCATCCGTATAATCATTCAATGGCAAACAACTATTATGGCTTTTCAAAAGGTATTAGAATTAAGTGAGCTGCCGGCCGGCACATCAAAAGTGGTAAAGTTGGGTAATAAAAAAGTTGCCCTGTTTAATTACAATGGTAAAATTACAGCACTTGGTAACGCCTGCCTTCATCGTGGCGGCCCATTGGGGCTGGGTTGTGTAGAAAAAAAAACGATGGCTACTATGTAACATGCCCCTGGCATGGCTGGGAATATAATATTGAATCTGGGGCTGCTCCGCCGGGCTACCACGACCAACAATCTGTTTTTGAAGTAAAAGTAGAAGGCAATGATATTTTACTAAACGATAAAGAACTTGTTGCTGCTAAAAAAGCCAATCATGATTCTCCCTTACTGGAAGATTTGGTAAAGCTTAAGTATCAAACCACACCGGATTCATTGAACATATTGGGCATTTCTGCTACCAATATGAATAATGGATTGCCCCGTTATTCCACATCAGAAGCTGCTTTAGAAGATGTATTGGAATATGCAAAAGAGAAACATAATGCCGCTACAAAGACTTTGAAATTGAGAAATTTGAATTTCAGGCATTGCGAGGGCTACTATTCACAACATGCCCAGGCATGTAACTGGCCGTGCAGTATTACCGAGGCAGAACCTGCCGATGGAATGACACAAATTTATACCGACATGGTATTGTGGGCCGATATTGTATTGCTGGCTACACCTATCCGGTGGGGGCAGGCCTCCTCCCTATATTATAAAATGTGTGAACGGTTAAATACAGTACAAAATCAAATAACCATTAAAGATAAAATCCTTATTAAAAACAAAGTGGCCTCATTTATTATTACTGGCGGGCAGGATAATATTCAACAGGTGTCGGGTCAAATGATGAGCTTCTTTACAAGTCTCGGTTTTGTTATTCCGCCTTTTAGTTTTGTAGGATGGAGCCGTGGGTGGACGGCTGAGGATATGGACAAAAACGTATTACAGTTTAAAAAGAACGAATATGTAAAACGAAGCAGCCGGGAAATGCTGGATAACACCGTGGAATTATTAATGAATATTAAAAAGATGGATTACAAAAAAATTACCGCACCGTTGCCGCACAAAAAAGATTCATTTACCGGCGATATGGAAAACCCTGATATGAATCTATAATGTAATGAAGACGTAGAGAAACGGTGCATTGTCAAATTGTACACCCGATATAATTTAGAAACTACCGCTGCCGATGTATCCTTCCCTGATTTTTTAGCAACATTCCGTCACACTTATTTTACGCAAACGCCGTGATGGACGTTCGTTTCATTTGTCAAATTTGAATTTTAATTATGGTCTTATCGTCGGTTCTAATGCCTTGTTCAATTTCAAGTTGTTCGGCTAACAGTATTATATTTTCAACTGTATTTTCTAAAATGTAATTTGATAATTTAGGGTTTACAAACATTTCTAATCCATCTGAAAAAATGCAAATAGTGTCGTTACTTTCAATATCAAATTCACCACTTTCCATAAAAAAGTCAGCGTTTGCATTGCCATTTAATACTCCATATGCTAACGGATGATTGGGGTTGTTACATATCTCTGTTCTGATTGTTTTACTGTCAAATTTTTGGTTGGATTTTCGTAGCCGCTCTGTCTGCTTGTTATTGAAAATTTTCACATGGGTTTTTCTAAACAATAAGCCAAAGCAGTCGCCTACTGAAACCCACTCTGCCCTGCTTTTCTGAATACGGATTATTAGGGCAACTAAGCCAGGCTTAAAATAACCGGTATAGCCTTTGTTTATTTGTTCTATTTCCTTGTTAGCTTTTTGAAATAAAGTTTTGAGATTGCTTTTGCTGTCGTAGCGCAGCTTACAAAAATTAACAAAGGCTTCTGTCAATGCAACAGAAGGGCTTGGATTAGGATAAACACCATCTTCTCTGTCTCTTGAAACGCCATCAACTACAAGGAAAACATTTTCTCCAATATCAACCCAAATATTGTCTTCATTTGGTTTGTCAGGTAGTTTGTTCTTAACAGTGCTTGAAGTTACTCTCATTTGGTTGTTCTAAAATGATACACAATAAACATGATTTTGTAATCAGCAAAAATATTAACAGGCAATATTTACAAATAACAAGGTGCATTTTGAACAAAACGTTTACTATATTATCTGCAACTTGCGAATTATTATTTAACTTCCGTTTTATAATATAAAACCTTTAAAGTTTATGTTTTTTGTATGCAAAAATAATCTAAATGCCAAACGCAATATTTAACCCCAAAAAGCCTGTTAACGAGCCGGTAAAAGATTACCTGCCGGGCAGTAAAGAAAGAGAAGACCTAAAAGCAGCGCTGCAAAAACTAAAAGCATCGGTTGTTGAAATTCCCATGTACATCAATAACCAGGAAGTAAAAAGCAGCGAAAAAGTCAATATCTATTCTCCACACAATCATAGCCAATTGCTTGGCCATTATTACATGGGCGAAAAGAAGCATGTTACAATGGCTATTGATGCTGCTTTGGCAGCCCGTAAAAAGTGGGCTGATATGCCTTGGGAACAAAGAGCCTCTGTTTTTTTAAAAGCGGCCGACCTCATGACCGGCAAGTACCGGGCAAAGCTTAATGCTGCATCCATATTGGGGCAAGGCAAAACCATTCACCAATCAGAAATTGACAGCATTTGTGAATCGGCCGATTTTTTAAGGTTTAATGTAGATTACATGTCCGAAATCTATAAAGACCAACCCGAATCCCCGGATGGGGTTTGGAACAGGATGGAATACCGTCCTTTGGAAGGTTTTATTTTTGCTCTTACCCCATTCAATTTTACCTCAATAGCCTGTAACCTGCCTACAAGCTGTGCCATGATGGGTAATGTGGTAGTGTGGAAGCCCAGCAATAACCAGATTTACAGCGCCATAGTTCTTATGGAAATTTATATGGAAGCAGGATTACCTGAAGGGGTTATCAACTTAATATATCCCTCCGGGCCTGATGCTGCAGAAGTTGTTTTTGAGCATCCTGATTTTGCAGGCATCCACTTTACCGGCAGTACAGGTGTATTTCAAAATATTTGGCAAAAAATCGGTAACAATATTCACAAGTACAAGGCATACCCCCGAATTGTTGGCGAAACAGGTGGTAAAGACTTTATTATGGCACACAGCAGCGCCAATGTGGATGCATTGGTTACAGCAATAATCAGGGGGGCTTTTGAGTACCAGGGCCAGAAATGTTCAGCAGCATCAAGAGCATATGTACCAGCCAGTTTGTGGCCACAGGTAAAAGAAAAACTAACCCAGCAGGTAAACGATATTAAAATAGGCTCGCCGGAAGATTTGGGTAATTTTATGGGAGCTGTTATTGATGAAAAAAGTTTTGATAAACTAAATGGATATATTAATGCAGCCAAAGCAGACCCTGATGTGGAATTACTAACCGGGGGCGACAACAGCAAGGATGTTGGCTATTTTATTAAACCCACTATAATCAAAACAAACAATCCAAAATACATAACCATGTGTGAAGAACTGTTTGGCCCTGTTCTTACATTATATGTTTACGGGGATAATGAATTTGAAGCTATTTTGGATTTAGTGGATTCCACTTCCATCTATGCACTCACAGGTTCTTTTTTTGCAGATGACCGTGATATTATTAATTATGCAACTAAAAAACTAAATCAATCGGCCGGTAATTTTTATATCAATGATAAGCCTACAGGAGCAGTGGTGGGCCAGCAGCCATTTGGTGGCGCCAGGGGTAGCGGAACAAATGATAAAGCAGGCTCTAAGATAAATCTGATGCGCTGGGTTTCTGCCAGAACAATTAAAGAAAACTTTATACCACCTATAGATTACAAGTATCCTTTTATGAAACCTGAATAGTCAATAATTACATCAAACGCTTAAATAAATTAAAAATGATACAGTTAAGTTTTAAATCATCCCTACCTCTTTTGGCAGTAACTTTCTTAATGTTCACTGCCTGTAATAACTCTGGTAGTAATGAAAAGGCCACTAACCATTCAGCACATCAACCAGACAGCAGCAGCCAAGCACCTGTTGGGTATATTTATACTACTACAAATGGTGAAGGCGAAAACCAGGTGGTAGGTTTTGAACGATATGCTGATGGCAATTTAGGTAATGAAAAAGTGTATGGCACACAAAGCAATGGCGGTTCAAAAAGTACCGACCCTGTATTTGGCGATTACGATTACCAGGGGTCAATACAAATAATAGATAACTACCTGCTTACAGTAAATACAGGCGGTAATACAGTATCGGTTTTTGATTTGAATAAAAAAGATGGCAGCTTAAAATGGAAATCAAATTTTGACAGTAAGGGCCAGCGGCCGGTAAGTATTGGCTATACAAAAGTAGCCGGTAGCGAAACGGAATACTGGGTTACTGTTGCCAACCAGTGGGGCATTCCTACGGCTTTATATGAAGGTGAAAAATTTGTAAGGTTGCCAAATGATGCGTTTTTCAAACAAGACCTGGCTAAGCCGGATGCTTCCGATGAAGTGCGTAACGTTCAGCTGTATAAGTTTGATACAAAAACCGGCACTGTCACTTACAGTGGCCTGGTAGATAAATACACAAGAAAATGGGGTGGCCCGGTGCAGGTGGCATTTAGCCCCGATGGAAAAAAAATAGCTGTTACACTTTGGGGCATTCCTCATTTCTTAACCGAGCACCCTATTTTGAAAGAAACACAACCCAGCCGTGTATATGTGTATGATTTTGTAGATGGCAAGGCTATTAATCCCCGTTATTTTGAAGAAGACGGTGTAATAGGCGCAGTTGGTTTTAATTGGGGAAATGATAACAGCACATTATTTGTGTCTTACTTTAATCTGATAGATACAAAAACAGACCACGGGTTGGTCGTATTGCGGGATGATAATAAAAAACTCATCAAACAAAGCAATCATACTACCGGTGCCACAGGCGATGTAGATGAAGCCTGCTGGACAGCTATGAATGCTGATAAAAGCATGCTGTACGTAGTGAGTTTTTATTCAAACGTAATTACACCTTTTAAAATTGAAAACAACAAGGTGGTGAAAACATTGCCGTATGAAGGGGTGAAAAAGGATAACCCTGTGAATGACTTAAAAGATGTGTACGTTGCACCAGATAATAAAATGCTGTATTGCATTGGGGCTTTAAACAGTTACTCCATCAAGCATTTTATGATTGCAGCCGATGGCAGCCTCAAATTTCATGATGAAAAAGTATTAGATATAACAAAATCAGCCTTAGGCAAACCTGGTGTATACGATTTGTGTGTGTTAGCAGGTTATGATGTTCAATAGCTAATTTTTTATATCTTACGGTAATAATTATTTACAACTCTTGCTTCTGAGTAATGGAAATAGAAAAATTCATTAAATCTGAACATAGTGTTCATAATATGGCACGGATTCTTGGAGCTATTGGCAAGGCGTATATTAATCCCGTTTCAGACTATAGCCATACAAATCTCCGCTGGTGCGAAATAAATCACCACTTAGAAACAAGAAGTTTTACTTTACCCGGAGGTGATACGGTTTGGGTAAGTTATCATCCTGCTCATTTACATTTTCATGTATATGTGAATGATGAAAAAGATAACAAAAAGATGGTGCTGGTTAAGAATAATTCTATTGAATTTGTAAAACAGAAATTTGTAAAAATCCTCAATGACCTTGCTTTGGACGCAAATAAATTTTTGCCGAACCTCAGGTTCAGGCATCTTGAATTGCTGGATGATAATGGAAAATTATTTTTACCTGATAAACCCAGCCTGCACCAGTTTGAAACAATACGCAGCGAAGCAAACCGTATTTTGCAGGAGTATCTTTTGCAGAGTGGATTACAAAGTGAGATACGGGTATGGGAAAATAATTTTGATACAGGTATTTATTGTCAATTCGCAAATGGAACAGACCAATATGCAGGTTATGCCCAGGCAGATAAGGAAGCATACGATAAACCTTATTTTTACAATAGTTTTTTTGTAAACGGAAAAAAAATTATTCCCATTAATTTCAAACAGGCTAAAAACACTATTTGGGAAACCGAAAATTGGGGTGGCGCCATTTTACCAATGGACAGGTTTGAAACTATGGAAGAATTTTTAGCGGCCGCCCCCGCCTTTTTAAATGAAACAACTGAAATATTTTTATCATCAATAAAACAACAATAACACAAAATGAAATTAACAGAAAACAACTTGGTTGGAGCAGTAAAAGAATTAATTGGAAAGGGCTATTCTGATGATTTCAGGATTAAAGAAAATAAACTGGCAGCTACCCAATCGGGTATTGAGTTACAACCAAAAGATTTTTCCATTGATGCAGCCTATAAGTTTGAGGGTGCAGAATCAGAGCTGGATACACAATATTTATTTGCAATTTCATCAACCGATGGAAAAACCAAAGGTTTGCTGATTGATGCACTTGATATTTATCAGGAATTAGAGGATGCTGACATTACTCAAAAACTTAATGTGCAATTTGAAACCTATGTGTTTGACGATAATAAAGCCGAACAGAAATATGGTCTGCCCAAAGTATATAAAACGAAATTTGATGAAAATCCTCACCGCTATGAATTACGTTTGGGTTATCCTGATTTTCCACCATGCCCCTTTGGAAATTCCTTTAGCATGCTGGGATTTGATAAAGACACCAATCAATATGTATGGTTAGTTACAAGCATCATTAAAGATAAAAGGCTTAGCAAAGTAGGATTTAACAAATAATGGACTGGTATCTTCCTATAACAATAATTCCAGGAGTTGGTGTACTGATTGTTTCAACAACCAACCAGATTATTGCTTTGAATATAGATATTGCACAGATGATATCCAATAAGAGTTGTATGGAGCAAATGCGGATTTTTGATAAAAAAAATAACCAGTTAAAAAAGCTGGCAAGAGCTACGGTATTATTTTATATCTCCAGCGCTTTATATGTTTTTTCCGGCTTGTCAGGCGCTTTTATGAGCAGCAGGGGTGTTTCTGAAGTTGTGTTAATTGCTGCAACGGCCTGCCTCTTTGCTGCCTTGGGTTATTTAATCTTTTATGGGCACGACTTAATAAAAATTCAGAAAATACAAGTAGAACAGATTAAAAACACAAAACAATGATTGTAGGAGTATTTAAAAGCAGGGTAAACCCTGATTTTGCTGATGAGTTTAAGAGACTGTATGCTGAAATGAGCAACCACATTGCCAGAATAGATGGTTATAAAGGCCACAAAATGTATAAAGCAGATGATGGTGAAGCTGTAGTAGTAGTGGAGTTTGAAGATGATGTATCCTTTGAAGCCTGGGACAAACATCCGGCGCATAAAAAAGCAAAAGAAAGAGGCAAGCTTGAAGTATTTGATTTTTATGATGTAATGGTGGGCAAAGTCTTTGAAAGGCATACTAAACCAGAGCAAGAACCTTTTATTCCTCCTTTTTTTATATAGAATATGGCAACAACAGTAAATATTAAAAACATACCCGAGGGTTATCAATCCATTATTACCAATGGCAGGCACAGCATCGTTGGCGATGAACCCGTAAACAGCAAAGGCACAGATTTGGGCCTCAGTCCAAGTGAATTAGTATTAAGTGGCCTGGCCATGTGCAAGGTTGGAACGGTTAGGTACATTGCAAGAAAAAACAACTGGGAAATAGGCAATGTGGAAGCCACACTGGAGCAGGAAGTAAAAAGAGACAGCAGTGGAACACGTACCGTGGTGAAGGTAAATTTAAAAATTGAGGGTGATATTACCGAAGAACAAAGAGCCGAACTTTTAAAGCAGGCTGATAACTGCTATATACACCGCCTGCTAAATGGAGAATGGGATATTCAGCCAATTCAAACAGTGTTAGAAAAATAACCGGGTTTTATTACAGGAAATATATCTATGACAGGATTAACAAAAGCAGAGCTTATTAAGGGTTGGAAGCTGAAAACGATTACCGGTACTGATATACCTGATATAACCGCATTTGCCGGAAAGCCGCTGCTGATTTTATTTTTTAACCTGGGGTGCCCTGGATGTAAAGGAAGGGCCCTGCCTTTTGCCAATAGTATAGTAGTTGATTATGGTAATTTGGTAAATGTTTGCGGCATACACACAAATTTTGAGGGGCTTGACTACTCCGATGAGGAATTAATAAAGGCAAAGGAAACTTATTATATCAGGTTTCCTTATTACAGAGATTTTAATTTCAATACAACCTTTATCAATTATGAAGCAGGAGGAACTCCGCACTGGATACTTACAGACAAAGAGTTAAACCCCGTTTATTCTATATTTGGCTCTGACCCTAATAATGCTTTACTTAGACTTGAATTAAAAATTAAAGAACTATTACAATAACAAATTATGACAAAAGAAGAACTCATTAAAAAAGTTTCATCAGAAGGATACGCTGTAGACCTTACACTTCAGGATGATTGCCTGTATTGCTCTGCCACAGAGGAGAGCTATTTTTTGCAAAATTTTGATGTAGTTATGGAATACGATTTTGATGAAAACGGGCAAACAAAAAAAACTCAGAACTGTAGTATCAACCGAGTACGACCTTTCGGGATTTTATATAATCTAAATAAATAAATATTATGCTTAAATGGAATGATGTATTAAAGATTGCCAACAACGGCAACCCTGCTCCCGATAAAAGGGTAGAAAAAACAGAAGAAGAATGGAAAGAACTCTTAACAGAAGAACAATTTTTTGTAACAAGGAATAAGGGAACAGAGCGGCCGCACAGTTCAGAAATGTGCAACCTGTTTGAGCCCGGCAAGTATGCTTGTATTTGCTGTGACACAGAACTTTTTGACAGTGGGGAGAAATTTCAAAGCGGAACGGGCTGGCCTTCGTTTACACAACCATTAAAGGAAAACGCAGTGGCATATCATAAAGACGGCAGCTATGGAATGATCCGCATAGAAGCGCTTTGCAATACCTGTGATGCACATTTGGGTCATGTATTTCAGGATGGACCTGCCCCCTCCGGCCTCAGATATTGTATAAATGCCGTTTCACTAAAAAAAATTAAAGAATAAGTAGGGCTGGGAAGAATTTACAAATTGGAGTGTTCTTTTGTTAATTAGCTATTATCATAAGGAGATATATTTGTAATATCGGGATTAAAATACTAAAAAGCGAAATATAGAGGCATAATAGCTTAATGCCTCCAAATAAACACTTTTGATATGGATAAACTTTTATTGAAAAATAAACTACTTGAGAATGAACGAAACAAAGTAAAATCGTTCAAGGTTAATCTAACTGATTTTATCAATAATACACATATTGACTATCATGAAACCCGTGATAATGACGACCACTCACATCATCACCAGGCTACAACAGATAGTAATATCGGGCATAAACATTTGCATGTTCATGAAGACCATATTGAAGCAATTGAAGCCATTGATTTTTCACCAAGTGCAGTAGTAGAACCCGGCGCCCTGGTGCAGGTAAATGACAGGTATATAGTGGTAGCCGTAGCAGAATCAGCTTTTCAGTTTGATGGTAAGGATATATTATCCATTTCTCCTGAAGCGCCATTATATCAATGTATGAAAGGGAAAAAAACCGGCGATACCTGTACTATCAACAACAATAATTTTGTTATAAAAAATATTTATTAATCATGAAAGCGATATTCAATAAAACAGTAATCGCAGAAAGCGATAATACCATAAGCCTGGAAGGGAATACCTACTTCCCTCCTGACAGCCTGAAAAAGGAGTATTTTAAAGAAACCAATCATCACACCACCTGCCCGTGGAAAGGGGTTGCTTCTTACTATACCATTGAAGTAAAGGGGGAGATATGCGACAACGCAGGCTGGTTTTATAAAAACCCTACAGATGCCGCCAAAGAAATTAAAGACCATGTGGCATTTTGGAGAGGTGTAAGGGTTTCCCAATAGTTTACAGTTATAAGATTCGTATTTTTTGCAATACAGAAAAATCTAATAATGTCTTAAAACATTTTTTTAATAAAAACAGGAGATTAATGAATGACAGCTTTCTCAAAAATAGGATTTGGTGGCAGCTGTCACTGGTGTACCGAAGGCATTTTTGCTTCAGTAATTGGCGTACAAAAAGTGGAGCAGGGATGGATAGCCTCTGAAAACGAGAATGCTTATTTCTCCGAAGCAGTAATCGTTCATTTTGATGAATCTCTTGTGTCGCTTCAAAACCTGATTGAAATTCACCTGCACACACATTCCAGCACTTCCAACCACTCCATGCGGAAGAAATACAGGTCGGCAGTATATACATTTACGGAAGAGCAGTTTCATCAATGTTCGCCCCTTATTAAAACACTCCAATATAGTTTTGACGAATCGCTTATAACAACAGTTTTAAGGTTTGCAGCGTACAAACCAAATACTGACGATTACCAGGATTATTATTATAGCGACCCCCGGAAACCTTTTTGCCAAACAAGCATCTATCCAAAATTACAGCTACTGGCAAAAAAGTTCAGTTCTAATATTAACAGAGATAAACTAAAAGAATATAATATCACTTTATAGATGACAACAATAGGATTAGGTACAGCAGCAATAGGCCGTCCGCAATACATTAATATTAAACAAAAAACCGGTGCAGAAGATGAGCCATTTCAGTTAAGCCAATTCAAGCAGCAAGGCATTGCATTGCTTGAAACTGCTTACCAATCCGGCATTCGTTATTTTGATACAGCTGCCGGTTATGGTATTGCAGAGGAAATGTTGACAGACTGGTTGTCTGGCAAACAGATTTCCGATATTACTGTAGCAACAAAATGGGGCTATACCTATGTAGCGGGGTTTGACCCGAATGCAAAAGTTCATGAAATAAAGGAGCACAGCCTTAAAAAACTTAATGCACAGTGGGAACATTCAAAAAAACTATTGCCCTATCTGTCGGTTTATCAAATACACTCTGCCACACTGGAAAGCGGGGTGCTGGATAACATGGAAGTTTTGAGCAGGCTGGCAGAACTTAAAAATGAGTACCAAATAAAAATTGGTTTAACCACAAGTGGAAGCAGGCAAAAAGAAGCGCTGCTTAAAGCCCTGGATATTGAGGTGGATGGCAAACCGCTTTTTGATGCCTGCCAGCTTACTTATAATGTGTATGAGCAAAGTATTTACGACATTGTCGCTAAAATAAAAAAAGCAAACATCAAAGTTATAGTAAAAGAAGCGCTGGCGAATGGCCGTGTTTTTGCCAATAAAAAATATCCGCATTATCTACCACACTATACCCTGCTCTACGAGCTTGCAGAAAAATATAATACCGGGGTTGATGCGGTAGCAATACGGTATTGCATGGATAGTATTCAACCCAATGTTGTTTTAAGCGGGGCATATAATGAAGAAACCTTAATGCAGAACCTGGAGGCGTTAAACTTTAAATTAGAACCAGAAGAGTTAGAAGACATTAGGACAATGAATATAATGCCTGAATTTTATTGGAATGAACGAACTGCATTAACGTATAATTAGCAATGATAAAAGCAAAATTTAAAAATACAAGATATAGTGCAGAAGGTGCACCGCTGTTGCATATTGCAGAAGAGATGGCAAAAGCGTATGGATATACAGCCAACTTAAAAACTGATAAAGAACTGGCCCAGCTCATCCGCCTGCGGATAGCCACTCTTAACCAATGCAGCTATTGCAGTATTCTCCATCATAATGTTTGCAGGGAGCTGGGTATTAACCAGGAAAAAACAGATTGCCTTGGTAGTTATTGGGAAAGCGAACTGTATTCAGAAAAAGAGAAAGCTGCTTTACTATATGCAGATGCCTTGAATATTGGAAAGGGAAAAACATTTGATGATGCACATCAGCAAATGCTTCGTTTTTTTACTGTTGATGAAATTGCCGAGGTTGCTGCCATTGTTATTAATATGAATTTGTGGACAAGAATAAAACTGGCACAGGGGGTTGTTCCTTATTAAACAAGAAATTTATTTACATTTTGAAAAATCAACTTGCAAAAAAAATTCTGGCTTGCGAAACCTGTATTCAGTTTTTACCCAATAAACCAAAGCCAATATTTCAGTTTAATGAAAACAGCAGGATACTGATTATTGGACAGGCACCCGGGCAAAAAGTGCATGATGCCGGTATTCCTTTTCTTGACAAAAGCGGTGAAACGTTAAGGAGATGGCTGGGAGTAACTGAAGAGCAGTTTTACACCCCATCATTATTTGCCATTGTACCTATGGGCTTTTGTTTTCCAGGAAAGGGAAAAACCGGAGACCTGCCACCACGGCCGGAATGTGCCCCGCAATGGCATGAAAAAATTTTAAAGCAATTTAAACATTTGCAGCTTACGCTTCTTATCGGCACTTATGCACAGAATTATTACTTGCAGGGCAATAGAGATAATTTAACCGATACCGTAAAGAACTATAAGAAATATCTGCCCGCCTATTTTCCATTGGTACATCCATCGCCACTCAACTTCAGGTGGCAGGCAAAAAACCCATGGTTTGAAAGTGAGGTGATACCCGTTCTTCAAAAAAAAGTAAAAAAAATATTAATCAAATAGCAACATTGATTGCATCACTAAAAAATATCAACCTGAGTTTTTCCGGTAAAAAAATACTGGATAACTTTTCTATTGATTTTAATGAAAAAAAAATTACCGGGCTGCTTGGGTATAGCGGTAGCGGAAAATCAACCATCCTTAAAATAATAAACGGGATGGTGATGCCGGATGCAGGCAGTGTGCAGGTTTTTGGTAAGTCCTTTGATTATGCGATGGGAAATAAACTGCGTTTACAAATTGGGTATGCAGTGCAGCATGTAGGTATATTTCCGCACATGACCGTGAAAGAGAATATTACTTTGCTGGCAAATATTACACAGCAGGACAAAAGTAAAATTGATGCAAGACTGAAAAGATTGTTGGAAATGGTACAGTTGCCTCAGAGTTATTTTTCCAAAAAGCCACATCAATTGTCAGGCGGAGAGCAACAACGGGTGGGCCTTTGCCGTGCATTTTTTTTAGAACCTCCTTTAGTTCTGATGGATGAGCCTTTTGCAAGCCTTGACTATCGCACCAAATCCGGCATTTATCACCACCTGCTGCATATTCAGCAAGAAGAACCTACCTCCATAATAATAGTTACACACCAGTTTGAAGAAGCACAAATATTATGCGATGAGTTTGTATGGCTAAATGAAGGTAAAATTTACAAGCAGGGGGCAAAGTCGTTATTAACTACCATTCAAAACGAGTTTAAAGAACAGCACATTTGAAAAGGCTGATTTTAAATATCACTTTTTTGCTATTGGCATTTAATAGCGTAGCTCAACAAAAAATTGTGGTGGGGGCAAAGCATTTTAATGAAGGCTATATACTCAGCGAAATAATTTCGCAGCTTTTAGAACAGGAAGGCTTTACGGTTGAAAGAAAATTTAACCTGGGAGGCACATCTGTAGCCTTTGAAGCATTGCGAACAAAACAAATAGATGTGTACCCGGAGTATAGCGGCACTATCTCATCTGAAATATTAAAGCACACAGAAAGGATTTCTTTAGATAGCATAAAATCAGAACTAGAAAAAAAATATTCACTTGCTGCATCAAGGCCATTCGGCTTTAATAATACCTATGCTGTTGTTGTAAATGCAGTAACAGCCGAAAAATACAGCCTTTCAAAAATTTCTGATTTGGCTTTGCAAAAAAATTTATCCGGGGCAATCAGTTATGAGTTTTTGGAAAGGCAGGATGGATGGAAAAACCTTGCTGCTGCTTATGGTATTACAAATTCGGTAAAGGGTATTGAGCATGGGCTGGCTTACACAGCTTTGAACAGTAACAAAATTGATTTTACCGATGCATATTCTACTGACGGGGAAATAAAAAAGTATAACCTGAGGGTATTACAGGATGATAAACATTTTTTTCCTGACTATGCTGCCCTGGGTTTTTATTCATCATCATTACCGGATAAAGCAAAACTGGCAATAGATAAACTGGGTAACCTTATTACTGAAAATGAAATGCAGGAAATGAATGCCCTGGCCTTATATGCCCAAAAAGATTTTTCAATAATAGCCAATGATTTTCTTAACAAGAAAGGGCTAACTAAAGTTGCAAAAAAACAAACTTCAGGTTATTGGGGCGATTTATTGAAACATCTTTCGCAACATTTGTTTCTCACATTTCTGTCGGTGTTTATAGCTGTTATTATTGCCTTGCCATTAGGATTGTTTTTGTATAGGCGCAAGTTGTTATTAAAGCCGGTACTATACCTTACCGGAATTTTACAAACCATCCCTTCAATTGCGCTGCTGGCTTTGCTTATTCCCCTGTTAGGTATTGGTTCAAAGCCTGCAATTTTAGCCTTGTGTATTTATGCATTGCTACCAATACTTCGCAGCACAATTACCGGGCTTGAAACTGTGGACCCACAACTAAAAAATGTAGCTACTGCTATTGGATTAAATCAAAAACAAAAACTGAGGCTGGTAGAGTTACCACTTGCGTTGCCTACTATTCTTTCAGGTATTAGGATAGCTTCAGTTATCAATGTAGGTACAGCTACGCTGGCTGCATTTATAGGCGCAGGCGGCCTTGGAGAGTATATTGTAACCGGGCTGGCATTAAACAATACTGAATTGATATTGAAAGGCGCCATACCTGCTGCTGTACTTGCTGTTGTAATAGAGCTTTTATTTGAATTGATTACCAAATTGCTTACTAAAAAAACAAATTACAAGTAGATGGAGAGTATTAAAGACAGATTTATACGGATTAGAAAGTACAGTGAGGCTTTGGTAAAGCCAATCATCACCGAAGATTTTTCGGTGCAGCCCGTTGCATTTGTATCGCCACCCAAGTGGCACCTTGCACATATTACATGGTTTTGGGAGCAGTTTGTTTTGCTTGTTTACAAAAATGGTTACAAAGTATATAATGATGATTTTTCTTACCTGTTTAACAGCTATTATAATAATATCGGGAAAAGGGTATTCCGGCCCAATCGTGGGTTAATGACAAGGCCATCGGTAGCAGAAGTGTTTGCGTACCGTGCCTATGTAGATGAACAAATGAATGAATTACTGAGCCAGCCTGTATCTCATGAGGCATTGCAAATTATTGAGATTGGTATTAACCATGAAGAGCAGCACCAGGAGTTATTGGCTTATGATATTAAATTTATTTTAGGGCATCAGCCAACTTTTCCTGTATACGCCGATAGATTCACATTAAAGCCCATTACTGCTCCGCAAAAATTTATCCCTGTAAGTGAAGGTATTTATGAGATAGGGAGCGATGGAAAAAGTTTTTGTTTTGATAATGAACTGGGCAAACACAAAGTATATATCAATGAATTTGAAATAGCAGCTAATCCTGTTTCCAATGGCGAATACCTTGAATTTATAAACGCTGGCGGTTACTCCAACTTCAATTACTGGCATGATGATGGGTGGCACTGGGTTAACAACAATAAAATAACCGCCCCGCTATATTGGCATTTGATAGAGGGAAAATGGCATGAGTATGATTTACATGGTCTGCAGGAACTAAACCTTAATGAACCGGTAAAGCATATTAGTTTTTATGAAGCCTTTGCCTTTGCAGAATGGAAAGGCATGCGCCTTCCTACAGAGTTTGAATGGGAAGTAGCCTCGGCCCATTTTCAATGGGGGCAATTGTGGGAATGGACAAATAGTGCTTATCTGCCATACCCTGGTTTTAATAAGGCTCCCGGTGCGTTGGGTGAGTACAACGGGAAGTTTATGGTGAATACAATGGTGATGAGAGGAGCTTCTGTTGTTACACCGCTTAATCACAGCAGAAATACATACCGTAATTTTTTTCATCCTGATATGAGATGGATGTATGGTGGAATTAGATTAGTAAAATAAAATCGGGTTGCTTTTAGATGAATACAATTAATATCAATATCAAAAATAGAAATGGTGAGACGTTGTCGGCTCACATGGTAAAGCCTTTACAAGGAGCTGTAAAGAACATCGCCATCTTTGCACACTGCTTTACCTGCTCATCAAGCCTGGCTATTGTAAAAAATATATCTAATGCACTTACAAGTAAAGACATCAGTGTTCTTAATTTTGATTTTACAGGGCTTGGCCATAGCGAAGGTGATTTTAGCGAGACAAATTTTTCCAACAATATTTCTGATATTGAAGACATCAACTCTTTTCTTACAGAAAACTATGTAGCCCCCACTATTTTAATAGGACATTCATTGGGTGGGGCTGCTGCAATAATAGCTGCCAACCGCTTACCCAATATACAAGCTGTAATAAGTATTGCGGCCCCATCTTATGCAAGGCATGTAACAAAACATTTTGGAAACCTGGAGGAAACAATTGATAAAAGAGGTTATGCAATGCTTGCTATTGGTGGCAGGCCATTTACAATTAGAAAGCAATTCATAGACGATTTAGAAACCCATCATGTGGAAGATGAAGTGGCGAGGTTAAGAAAACCATTGCTCATATTACATTCGCCACAAGACAAAATTGTAGAAATTGAAAATGCAGCATCCCTCTATCACAAAGCCAAACATCCAAAAAGCTTTATTAGCCTTGATGGTGCAGACCATTTACTTACCAATAAGGATGATGCATTTTATGTGGCAGATGTGATTGGCACCTGGGTAAAACGTTATGTTGCTATTGAAGAAAGCGCCTCATTAAACCAGAAAGATACAAATGGCGAGCAGGTACTTGTTTATCATGAAACGATGGTGCCTTACACCAATCATATCTATACATCATCGCATCATATTATTGGGGATGAGCCCATAGATTTTGGCGGCAATAATTTAGGTGTATCACCTTACGAACTATTAGTTGCTTCTATCGGCTCTTGTACTGCCCTTACCTTAAAACTATATGCACAAAGAAGCAAATGGGATTTACAGGAAGTATTCGTCTATCTCACCTATGCCAAAAAACATGCAGAAGAGATTGGGCTGGATATTGAAGAGATGGGTAAGATTGACCACATCACTAAAAAAATAAAACTGGTAGGTAATCTTACTGAAGAGCAACAATTGAAGTTAAAAGAAATTGCTTCAAAATGCCCGGTGCATAAAACAGTAAGTGGCCCGGTATATTTTACAACACATTTAATAATGGAAAATGAAAACAATTAAATTTAACAGTGCAGACAATGTGGAGGTAACAGCGGATTTATATCAGCATGAGAATAAATCTGCTCCTGTACTATTACTTTGCCACCAGGCAGGATATAGCAGGGGTGAGTATATTGAAACAGCGCCAAAATTGTTATCATTAGGATTTTCTTGTTTAGCACTTGACCAGCGAAGTGGCAACGAAGTAAATGGAGTTCAAAATCAAACTGCTCGTTTTGCACATAGCAAAAATTTCCCATTAAAGTATGTTGATGCGGTGCCAGATATTGAAGCAGGTATCCATTACTTAACACAGCAATTCCCTGCTTCTAAAAAAATCATTTTAGGCAGTTCTTATTCAGCATCGGTTGCATTAGTAATGGCTGCTAAATATGGCGATATATTTTCAGGTGCAATATCTTTTTCACCGGGAGAATATTTTGTGTACGATAAAAAAATTGTATCCGAATGGGCTGCACAAATAACAATTCCTGTATTATGTACCTCATCAAAAGGGGAAGTGCATAGTTGGGAAAAAATATTTAACGCTATACCACATGGGCTGGGTCAGCTATTTATTCCCAAAAATGAAGGACGGCATGGTAGTAAATCACTTTGGGAGGCTACACCCAACTATACAGAATATTGGCATGCGCTTACAATCTTTTTAAACAATCAATCAAATAAATAAAAATGGAAAATCTTAAAAAAGCGTACATCGCAGGTGGCTGTTTCTGGGGTATGGAAGAACTCTTCAGGGTAAGGCCGGGTATTAAGGATACCGAAGTAGGTTATATTGGCGGGCAAAACGAAAACCCTACCTACCGAAATCATCCGGGGCATGCAGAGGGTATTGAACTTACTTACGATGCATCGGTAACAAATTTCAGGGAAATATTAGATTACTTCTTTCGTATTCATAATCCCACAACGGTTAACAGGCAGGGCAATGATATTGGCTCAAGCTATCGTTCTGCTGTCTTTTTTCAGAACGATGAAGAAAAACAAACAGCGGCAGAAATAATAAAAATTGTAGATGACTCAAAGCGTTGGGAAGGCGAAGTAGTAACCACATTGGAGCCCTACTCTACTTTTTGGCCGGCAGAACCAGAGCATCAGGATTATTTGAAGAGAAGGCCTAATGGCTATACCTGCCACTTTGAACGGTTTGGAAGTTTTATTTAATTAGCGTTTTTGTATAAAAATGGATTTACTAAACAAGAATGTACACAAGCTAGCAGGGCTTCTTATTCTAATAGGTCTTACTGCTTGCAGCTTTCAAAATAACAGGGTAATTACAGCAGAAAATATGGAAAAAACAAATCCGCAAAAACAGAATATAGAACTGGGAAAAGTAAGTTGGCACAGGAATTACAAGGATGCTTTGCAAAAAAGTAAAGAAACCGGTAAGCCTGTTTTATTATTTTTTCAGGAAATACCCGGCTGTGCTACTTGCGTTAATTATGGCAGAAATGTTCTCAGCCATCCTTTGATGGTTGATTTAATTGAGAATGAATTTATACCGCTAGCCATATATAACAACCGGCCAGGTAGTGATGCGGAAATTTTAAAACTGTATAATGAACCTTCCTGGAATAATCCGGTGGCACGTTTTGTAGATGAAACGGGGAAAGACATTATTCCCAAACTGGAGGATAACTATGAGCCGGTATCAATGCTTTTTAAAATAAAGGAGACGTTGGCTAATAAAAATATCAAAGAACCGAAATATATTAACCTGCTTGAAAAGGACATTAACCTTTTGTTTGGCTATACAAAAACAAAAATTTATGAAACGCCTTGCTTTTGGTCAGGCGAAACTTCATTAGCACAGCAAAAATCGGTTATCAGTACAGAAGCTGGCTTTGTTGATTCAAAAGAAGTGGTAAAAATTGTATATGACCCAACCATAAGTACAGAAAAGGAACTTGACGAATATGCGAATCAGCAAGGGTTTTATACTATTGAATCTTCAACAGGATTCAGAACTGATAAAGACCCCCAATATTACCTGAAGCAAACAGCATTTCGTTACCTGCCGCTTTCGCCAGCACAGCGTACTAAAATAAACCAGGCAATACCATATGGTGAAAATGTAGAACAATATTTAAGCCCTACACAGTTAGGCTGGTTTAAAAATGATAAGCTGAAAGAATCGGCTGCGCCTGATAATTACACAAAGGACATTATTACCACCTGGGGTAAGCTTAATGAATCTTTACAACAAAAACAGTAGCATAAAAAATTATATAACATGGTTACATACGCAACACTTACACAAGCCATTACTGATTTGAACAAACGGGGCTTTGAATATGATTTCAATTTGCAGGAAAACAGTATTTACTGCCCGGCATTACAAAAGGCATTTGATGCAGAAAACTTTAATGTAGTGGAGTACCACCGTTTTGACGGGGATTCTAACTACGAAGATTTGGCGGAAGCTTTTGCAATAGAAACTACCTGTGGCATAAAAGGGGTGCTTACAGACAGTGCAGGCTATGCTGCAGCATTATCCCCCGCTATCATTGCCAAATTAAAATTCAGGTCATAATATTCTTGAAAATAAAATTTTAAAATAGATACTCAGTATGAAATTATTTGATTCAATAATTATTGGCTCCGGGCAGGCAGGCACTCCATTAGTTTTTTCTTTAGCAGCAAAAGGGAAAAAAGTAGCATTTATCGAAAAAAAGCAAGTAGGCGGCACCTGCCTCAATGTAGGTTGCACACCTACAAAAACCTACGTAGCATCTGCAAGAAGAATGTGGGATTTACAACATGCAGGTGATATGGGGGTAAATTTTGAAGGCAGCTTTACTGCAAATATAAATGCCATAAAAAAACGTAAAGATGACCTGATAGCAAAATCAGTTACTGGCATACGTTCAGGCTTATCAGATAATGAAAACATTACCTTCATTGAAGGGGAAGCTAAGTTTATTTCCAATTACCAGGTTGAAGTAAATGGTGAACAATTAACGGCTCAGCAAATATTTATTAATGTGGGCGGCAGGGCCATTATACCTGAAGAATACCAGGGTATGAATGTGCTTACCAATGAAAACATTTTGGACCTTACTGAATTGCCTGAACATTTAATAATAATAGGCGGCAGTTATATCGGTTTGGAGTTTGGGCAAATGTTCAGGCGTTTTGGCAGCAAGATTACCATTATTGAAAGAGGAGAAAATATTATTAGCCGGGAAGATGAGGAGGTAAGCAAAACCATTCAAACATTTATGGAAGCTGATGGTGTAGAGTTTATTTTAAATGCAACATCAATAGCCCCGGCTTATGACAGCAATACTTATACAGTAACCATAAACAATTCGCAGAAAATTAAAGGCACACATTTGCTCCTCGCTATTGGCAGGTTGCCCAATACTGATTTATTACAGTTGCAAAATACATCCCTGCAAACAGACCAAAGAGGATTTATTACTGTAAACGATTTTTGCCAAACAAGTGTAGAAGGGATTTTTGCTTTGGGCGATTGCAATGGCAAGGGTGCATTTACACATACTGCCTATAACGATTACCAGGTAGTGGAAAATTTTTTATTTGGTGATGGCAGCAGAAAAATATCTGACCGCATTATGACATATGGACTATTTGTTGACCCGCCACTCGGCAGGGCCGGAATGACGAAAAAAGATGCATTAGCCAAAGGTATTAAACTGTTAGAAGGTAAAAGAGAGATGAGTAGAATTGCAAGGGCAAAGGAAAAAGGAGAAACCTATGGCTTTATACAAGTTTTGGTAAACGCTGATACCAATAAAATTATTGGGGCATGTGTGCTGGGTACCGGTGGCGATGAGATAATAACCAGCCTTCTCAACATAATGAGTGCCGGTGTAGATTATACATTAATCAGGGATACGATGGTGCTGCACCCAACCATATCTGAATTAATACCCACAACATTAGAAAATTTAAAGGAGATAAGTTAAAATGCAATTAGAAAGAGAGATATGGATAGCTACAGGGTTAAGAACGCCTTTTGCAAAAGCAGGACAGCAATTAGCCCAATACGATAGCCTCTATTTATCCAGAGAAGTATTGAATGAAATGCACAAAAAGGAAAGCATCAACCCTGATTATGTAATATGGGGTACGGTTATACAAAATGTAAAGTACAGCAATATCGCAAGAGAAGCAGTAATGGATTCTATGCTGGATGAAAAAACTATATCATTCACTACCATCCTGGCCTGTAGCAGTTCTTTAGTTGCTGCTATACAGGCGGCATCTATGATTACAAACCATGAAATTGCAATTGCCGGAGGTGTAGAAAGCCCCAGTAATTTACAGGTTGCAGTTAATGCAAAATTTTCTGCATGGTTAAAAAAATGGAGTACTGCAAAATCTTTTTTTGCAAAACTTAAATTACTTGGCGGTATATTTTCTTTTGGCATTGACTATGTTCCGAGGGTAAACCGCAGTACCGGAAAAAGTATGGGGCAACATGCCCAAATTACCGATTACCGGCTGCATATTTCAAAACAAAAGCAGGATGAATTGGCTGTAGATAGCCATAGGAAATATTTTGCTGCAAAAGAAAAAGGGTTTTATGATGATTTGGTATTTCCAGTTAACAATATTAAAGAAGATAAGATACCCAGAAAAAACACATCGGTGCAATCCATTGCCCATTTAAAACCGGCATTTGACATTGCAGATAAAGGAACAATAACAGCAGGCAATTCATCATTATATACAGATGGCGCTGCCGGAGTATGGGTGGCTGGAAAAAATGCTGTGGGTAAATTAAGCACACCCTATAAGGCAAGATTAATTGATTGGGAAATGGCTGGTGTAAATATTGAGGAAGAAGGAATATTAATGGCTCCCACATTTGCTATACCCCGGCTGTTACATAGGCATGGGTTAAAATATGATGATATAGATATTTGGGAAATACACGAGGCATTTGCTTCACAGGTGTTGGCCACCATTCAAAACTTAGAAGATGCAACCCATCTAAAAAAAGCAGGAACAGATTTTAGTTTTGGAAAATTTCCTATGGAAAAATTAAACCCTAACGGAAGCAGCATTGCCATTGGGCACCCATTTGGTGCCACAGGTGCAAGAATACTTAGCCAGACGGTAAAGTCGCTTCATTTATTGGGCAAAGGAAAAAAAGCAGTAATAAGCGTATGTGCCGATGGGGGCCTGGGTGCTGTAGTGTTAATAGAAAATTGATTAAAGAAATAATAATGCAGGAAAATTTCAGAAAAGATGTGCTTGAAGGGTTAAGCAACAAGCCTCAAAAAAAACTATCATCAAAATATTTTTATGATGCCACAGGCGATGAACTCTTTGTAAAAATAATGGCGCTGCCGGAGTATTATCTCACCAGGGCCGAGATGGATATTTTTCAAGACAAAACCAGTGAACTCATTGCTGCAATGCAGTTAGAAAAGGAGGAAAAATATGATATTATAGAATTGGGAGCAGGAGATGGAACAAAGACAATTCACTTGTTAAGGGAGTTACAGTTACGCAAATTTAGCTTTGAGTATTATCCCGTTGATATTTCTTTAAATGCGTTAGAGGGTTTAGAAAACATGCTTTTAAAAGAGCTGCCTGAACTAAAGGTTAAGCCCATGCACATGGAATATTTTCAGTCATTGAGCAGGCTTAAACAGGATGGTAATAAAAAGATTATTTTATTCCTTGGTTCAAACATCGGGAATATGCCCGATGATGAAGCTACAGAGTTTATTTACCAGTTGGGCGCAAATATGTATCCCGGAGATAAACTTATTTTAGGTGTTGATTTAACAAAACCCAAAGAATTAATATTACCTGCGTATAATGATGCTCAGGGTATAACAGCAGCATTTAACCTTAACCTGCTGCATAGGATAAACAGGGAGTTAGATGGAAATTTTGATGTAAAGGAGTTTGAACATTACCCTGTTTATGATGAAAATGAGGGGATAGCAAAAAGCTATTTACGAAGTAAAAGGTCTCAAGAAGTAAACGTAAGCGGCCATACTTTTTTCTTTACAGAAGGAGAGCTGATACATACAGAAGTATCCAGGAAATATAACGATAGTATTATTAAAAAGATATTATCCAAAACAGATATTACCTGGGTAGAAAAAGTTACAGACAGCAACAATTTGTTTGCTGATTATATACTTCTCAGACATTAGTAATGGAAGAAATTAAGACAGGTATTTTAGGATTGGGTGCTGTTTCAACGCTGCACTACTTAAAAAGGCTTAATGAAGAGTATAGTAAAAAGAAAGGTGGATACAGTACTTTCCCTTCTATTTTAGTAAATGCTGATTTTAATAAAATCAACCCATATCTGCCCAATCAGTTTAAAAAACTTGAAGATGCACTGATGCCATACCTCAATTATTTTGAAGAGGCAGGCGTACTAAATTTGTTGATGCCCAATATCACCATACATGAGACATTGGATAAAATATTGGAACATTCAGTCTTCAGTTTTTCTATTGTACATCCGCTACAGCTAATGGCTGCTCAGTTGCTTCGTCATTCGGTAAAAGAAATATATCTTTTAGGTACAATGTATACAATGGAATCAATGTATATTGCTGATTATTTTAACAAAGCAGGTATTAGCTGCTTGTCAATTAATTCTGAAATAAAACTGATGATTGATAAGTTGAGAACTAAAGTGTATGCAGGTGAGGCAATTGATACAATAGAAACAGAAAAGTATATGACGGCCTGCTTTGGGAGTAAAAAAAAGTTAGTAATAGCATGTACTGAGCTATCTGTGCTATTCTCATTGTTTAAGTCTCTTTCTTTTTATGATATGGCTGAAGAGCAAATCAATTTTCTAATATACACAAAGCAATAAAAATGAACCTTCAGCTTTCCATTACGCAAAGTGTACTGTTGTTCCTCTTTTCCGGGGCAGTAATTTGGTATTTTAGTAACAAGCTTTCGGCTATTGTAGAATTTATTGCAGATGAGTTCAACCTGGGCGATGCTTTTGGTGGTACTATAATGCTTGCCATTGTCACAAACCTTCCCGAAATTGTTATTGTAGTTATAGGTGTTCAAAAAGGTGATACATCATTAGCCTTAGGGAATATTTTGGGTGGCATTGCGATACAGACTGTGTTGCTTGTTTTGTTTGATTTTGCTTCAAGAAAGAATGAAGATAAGCCGCTGTCAACACTTACATCAAACAGAAACTCTATTGCTCAGGGTCTTTTCTTATGTGCTATTTTAGCATTGGTTATTATGGGGTCACGGTTTGATGAAAAATTTGTTATGCAGAATGTCTCCCCTATTGAAGCAATGATATTAGGCTCCTGGATATTAAGCCTTTTCGTTATTAAACAGTGTGAAGCACAAAAGATGCTGCCCAAAATCGAATGTGAAATGATTCATAGAACAAAGCTGACAAAGAAAAGTGCTTTAATACAACTTATAATTGTTGCTCTAATTATTCTGTTTTTTGGTGTACTACTTGCTAATACAGGTGAAAAAATTGCTGCTCATTATAATATATCCGGAGTTGTATTTGGGGCCACCATACTCTCATTAATTACGGCAACACCTGAAATATCAGGTGGCCTGGCTTTTGTAAAACATAAAAGATATCCGCCACTTATCAGTGATATTTTTGGGGGTAATTCTTTTTTGCCTACATTGTTTTTTGTGGCTAATATTTTGGCCGGGAGGTCCATCTTAACAGATGCTCATAATTCAGATATTTATCTAACCTCTCTGTCCATAGTGCTTACGGCAGTTTATCTGCTGGGTATGATAATTCAATCCCCAAAACGAAAATGGGGAATGGGAATTGATTCCTGGATTGCTGTGCTTATTTATATTGGGGGAGTAATCGGATTGTTGTTAATATAAAAATTTAAATATGTTTTGTAAATAACATATCTTCAATGTGATATTAAAAAAATGTCCAATGTTTAAAGTTTATCAATATTTGTAAGATTATAATGACTTTATTAATTTCTGTATCGTTAAATAATTATGTCTTTATTTTATGTTGTAAACTATAATTTAATTTGTTCAAATCTGTAAAAAAATTGTTCGAAATTTGTCTTATTGCCCCGACCTGATCAAAGGCTGTCTCAAAAAGGCAGCCTTTCTTTTTTGCTCCGTTGCATCATTTAAAATGAGCTAGTTCCCAAACATATTTTCAAAAATCATCGCACTGAATGTATGGGGTGTCTCGTCTCAGACGAGACTGGTTCGAATCCAGTCCACCCGACCTGATCAAAAGGCTGTCTTAAAAGGCAGCCTTTTGTTTTTTAAATGAACTTCAAGCTTTTGGATATCTTCTTCTTTCTGATTTAATTATTGAAATAGACTTGTATGGGGTGTCTCGTCTCAGACGAGACTGGTTCGAATCCAGTGCTTCAAATTTGACTCAAAAATTAATTTTCCAGTTCGTTCGTATTAGAATTGTTTTTAATTGATTACAAATAACTTGTAACAATCCACTCGCAATATCATAAGTGTAACTATTATTTTTTTGAAAACAATTTACTAGTTGAAATTAAGTGTATCTAGTTATTGTTATTGAAAACATCAGTACAGTGTTCGATTGTGGTATCTATTAAATTGGAAATCAGAATATTGATATATATCAAAGGCGAAATAATGACAGATGAGTCTCGTTTTGAATCAGACCGATAATTCAAACCTCATCTAAAAATGAAAAGAAAACTAACCTTGATGTCTATACTAATAGTAGCTAGTATAGCTGTTCACGCTCAAACTCAATTTTGGAGCGACACTTTTGAGGACGCAGGCGCCCCATCTTCTGGAACTAGAACACCATCTGTAAACAATTCAAGTGGCGGACCTCCTGCCACTAGGTATTTTTGGAGATGCGCCACTTCAAATATTTCACTGGTGAACGTGTATACGAATATTCAAGGCTCGAAATTTTGGGCCGGTGAAGCTCAACAATTAAGTCCTGTGGTTCAATCCTCTGCACAATCAGTAACATGGACTGGAATTAATATTTCAGGGAAATCAGGAATGAGCTTTGCCGGCATGTTTGCAAGCGGGCCAGCAAACTTTGATATCCCCCCATCCTCCCCTGTCACAGATTATGTAATTGTTGAATATAGAATAGACGGTGGAGCTTGGACTCATGGCTTACGTTTTTTCCCATACAATCCAACCATTGCAACTTACTTATCATTAGAAACTACTGGAGATTCAGTTGGAGAAGGTGTCACACTTATTAATTCAGCAAATTTCACTCAGTTTACATTCAATATTTCAGGAACAGGAACTACAATGGATCTGAGGCTGAAGGCACATGTGAACGGAACGTCCGAAGAGTGGGCGGCCGATAACTTCCGACTTTTTTATTCATCTTTAATTCCCGTTAAATTATTAAGTTTTGATATTGAATCTAAATTGGACGCCAACAAATTGATCTGGGAAACTGCTACTGAGCAGAATACCAGCCATTTTGAAGTGGAACGAAGTAGTGACGGTATCAACTATAGTAGAATTGGAATTGTGCCGGCTAAAGGGAATAGTTTTACGAAGGAACAATACAGTTACACCGATAAATCTGCGACAGGAAAATGCTTTTATCGTTTGAAAACTGTGGATGTTGATAATCATTCGGAATATTCAAAAGTATTGTTTGCTCGCTCAGAGGCGGAGAACATATTGAAATTGTACCCGAATCCAATGTCATCAGGCAATTTTACAATTCAATCGAATTTGCTAGAATCCGGTAAATCGATCGTCAAGATGTACGATCAATTTGGTAAGAAAATTCCGATAAAAATTGAGGGTACTGGTTCAATTCGATATTGTAGTACTTATGCGCTCGCTAAAGGTATTTATTATATTGAAGTTGAAAAAGATGGAAATACAGTTACAAAAATACTGTTGAAGAATTAATAATGATTCATAACTGATTGAAAAGGGCCGTTTAAAACGGCCCTTTCTTTTTGAATAACATATAAACAACATAATATTTATTTCACTACAACAACTTCAATCTACATTAGCGGTCGAATAGTATGACCAGCAAAATCATTTTCTTTTTCATTGGTGCATTTGGGTTTCAATCTATCAATGCACAACTCAATCAAGATTCGTCCGAAAAATGGAACCTTCATTTTCAAGTGACCGGAATCAGCCAATCACATTCTGGGTTTAATGCAAAATACTCAGGCCCCAATAGTCTAATTTCTAGTCGGGAAAATGGTAAACTATCACTTACTTCTACCCTCTTCACCGGATTAAAATTATCAGCACGTACCGCGTTTTATGCCGATATGGAAATTGCAGGTGGTCAGGGTTTAAGTGCTGCAAAAGGGATTGCAGGTTTTACCAATGGCGAAACTTTTCGCATTGGTACTACGGCACCTGTTCTTTACATGGCTCGTTATTACCTTAAACACGTCATCCCCCTGGGCCACACTGAATACAATCAAGTGGAATCAGATCAACATCAGTTGGCGTCAAAAATTCCCGATAGAAGAATTGAAATCATGTTTGGCAAAGGTTGTTTATCCGATTATTTTGATTTGAACTCTTATAGCCATGATCCAAGAACCCAATTCATGAACTGGAGCTTGATGAGCAATGCGGCATGGGACTATCCGGCTGATACCAGAGGCTATACAAAAGGATTGGTGTTAGGTTTATTTCTACCGCTTTGGGAACTTCGATTTTCATCAACAATGGTACCGGCAAAGGCCAATGGTTTGAAGTTGGATTCTAAGATAACAAAAGCACATTCGGAAGCAATTGAATATACTCGATATTTCAATACATCGAAAACAACTATTGTCAGACTCTTGGCTTTTAGAACAAATTCACAAGCGCCAACCTATGAGTATGCAATTCAGCAAGGTTTATTAGGGGATACTGTTCCAGAGCAGGTTATCAGCGGACAATATGAGTGGAAAAGATACGGCGGGTTGAAATATGGAATCGCGGCAAATATGGAAACAAAATTGATCGCTACTATCGGATATTTTGCTAAGGCAAGTTGGAATGATGGCAAATCTGCAACCTGGGCCTTTACTGAAATTGATAATTCTGTTTCCATGGGTGTGTTGATAGAAGGTACGAATTGGAAACGAAAAAACGATCGCTTAGGATTTGCAATCGTTTCGAACGGAATCTCAAGTGATCACCAATTGTATTTAAAGAATGGAAATTTGGGATTTATGATAGGCGATGGCAACTTGAACTATAGACGTGAGTCTATTCTGGAATCATTCTATTCTGCAAAATTGAATCAGTTTTTGGCAGCCAGTCTAGATTATCAGTATGTAGTAAACCCTGGTTACAACAAAGATCGTGGAAGGGTTCATGTGTGGGCAATTCGTGGGCATATTGCCTTATAATATTCAATGGAGATTTGTAGTTTCGAAAAAAAACTGCAAATGACAACATATGGTATTGTTCCGGGTCTTGGAAACTCTGGTGAACTTCATTGGCAAACGTATTTTGAAGAACAAGGAGATCATTTCATAAGAATCGTACAAAGCGAATGGGATGCTCCTGAATGTACTGACTGGGTTGAAACAATACAAAGCTTTGTAAAGAAATGTAACAGTACTGATATTGTGCTTATTGGCCATAGTCTTGGATGCGTAACTATTGCGAAATGGGCTGAAAAATATACAATTCCTATAAAAGGTGCCTTACTGGTTGCTCCTAGTGATATAGAAAACCCGGTGTATCAATTCCCGGCCAAGGGCTTTACTCCAATACCGTTAAACAGGTTAGCATTTAAATCAATAGTTGTTGCAAGTGAAAACGATCCTTGGGTTTCAATGGAAAGAGCTCAATTTTTCGCCGATCAATGGGGAGCTGAACTAATAAATATAGGAATGGGTGGGCACATAAATGCAGTATCAGGCCATCATAAATGGGATTTCGGTCTAAACTTACTCGATCGATTTTAAAAAGAAAAGGCTATCAAATTTGATAGCCTTTTAAGTAATCCGAAAAATTATCCAACTATAATTTAATGAGTGTTTTAACCACTTTTCTCAAACCTTGTTCTATTGATGCAACATAAGTTCCTTTGGGCAAATTTCTACCAATTACTGCAGTAGAACTAGCAGACAGGTTTAAGATTCTTTCAACTTGTTTTCCATTCATATCAAATACACGTACTGATACAGGGAAATTCAATCCGCTACTGATTTTCAACGTAAATTGACGTGTTGATGGATTAGGCATCACAATTACCGTTAGTGGAGGTAACTGATCCACCGGAGTCGCTGCTTTTACAACCACCGTTACTTCATCAGAAGCAGTAGCTCCCTTGTTATCAGTAACCGTCAGTTTAAAAGTATAGGTTCCTTCTACCAGTGCTGTTACAGAAGTAGAAACACTGCTGGGACTTGCAATATTTGCAGACGCAGGGCCACTTACTTTTTCCCATTTGAAACCGGTGATGGTTCCATCACTGTCTGTTGAGTTAACACCACTCAATGAAATTGTGTTAACCGGCAAAGTAATGGTTGCATCAGAGCCTGCATTTGCAACAGGTCCATTATTCCCTGGTATTTGCGCATTAACGGTTACAGTAACATCATCAGTGGTTGAGGCATTGGCATTATCTGTAACCTTTAGTCTGAAGACATAAGTACCTTGAACCAGTCCCGTGATCGCCGTTGTAGCGGCAGATGGGCTTGCAATTGTAAAACTAGTAGGGCCACTCACTTTTGTCCACAGATAGGTTAATGAACCTCCATCAGGATCCTTTGAAAGCGAACCATTCAAATTAGCTGAATTGGTAGGCAGAGTGATGATGATATCAGATCCTGCATTTGCAACAGGAGGCTGATTGGTGGCAACCGCTGCTTTCACTGTAACGGTCACATCGTCTTCACTATAAGCGCCCGCATTATCAGTTACACGTAATCTAAACACATAAGTTCCTTGAACTAAACCTGTAATAGCTGAAGTTGCGGCATTAGGACTAGCAATAGTAAATGAAGTAGGTCCACTCACTTTTGTCCATAAATAAGAGGCAATTGAACCATCAGCATCGGAAGAAGCGGTTCCTACTAATGTAGTACTGCTGGTTGGTAGCGTAATTGTGATATCTACTCCGGCATTTGCAACAGGAGGGATATTCGAAGCTGGTGCCGCCAAAACTGTAACAGTTACATCATCTTCGTTGGTAGCACCTTTATTGTCGGTTACTTTAATACGGAACACATAAGTTCCTTGTACCAAACCGGTTAAGGCCGTTGATGCACTGGTGGCATTCGCAATTGTAAAACTAGCTGGGCCACTTATTTTGGTCCAAGAATAAGAAGCGATTGTTCCATCTGTATCTACTGATCCACTACCATTCAAAGTAGTACTACTAATTGGAAGAGCTATGGTAATATCGTTTCCGGCGTTTGCTACCGGTGCCTGATTAATTGGGTTTGGAGTAATAACAGCATCAGTGTACAATTGACTTTGCGGAACATATTCAGCAATGGGCATACTTGGACATTTCCAAATCAAACCTGCACCGGTTCCACCTTCAGTGTTGAAATATTCCACCGTAATTGGATACTTCTGACCGGCTACCAAGGCAATTGGTGTACAAGGAAAGCTATCGGGATAGTGCTCTATCCAACTATCTAGAATTTTTACATTGTTGATCCAAATGCGATGACCACCTCCGGAAGAGAATGAAAACTGATAGGTTTCCGAATACTGAGCTTGAATATATCCGGTCCATCTAACTGAGTATACTTGTCCGGTAATAGCATAGTGCACACCGGTACTCCATTCACTAAAACTAATGTTCGAGTCAATTCTGGAGAATGCCGGATTTGTAAAATTCGCGCTGTTAAAATATTCTGCTAAAAGCCCTTTTCCTGTTCCCCATAAAGAAGCGGCAAAAGGCGCAATATTTGATTGACCGTTATTATCAATTTTATAGGCTTGACCACTTAGTGGTTGAACACGAATAGTTTCGCCTACTACAGCCTCTGGTGCTAGTATTAGAGCCCCTTGAAGCGTACAATTAATTACATCAATAGAGTGAATTTCTGGTGCTACTGAATCGTAAATGGCAGCTTTTTTACAATTTCTAATGTTGCAATTGATCATGATGATGGGACGATCTCCTGCCAACGGACTGTGAATTACTTCTACTCCATTGTCAATAATATTTGCTCCATCAATAACCATGTTTTCAATTCGAACACGGTTTGAGTTTACTGAGGCGGCTTTGATTTGCAATTGATTTCCATACAGTGTACCACCGTTATAGGTGTAACTGTTGGCATAAGCGCCATGGAAAATTCCCATTTCATTGTGATAACCAATAAAATCTTCAATGATGTGGTTTCTGGTTGAATTCTGCCAAACTCTCAATCCACAAGCATTGTTGTGCGACATATTGCCTCGGTGAATCCATACACCTTCATTAATTACAGCTTCCCAGTTATACGCACCACCATCTGCAAAATCTCCCATACCACCGGCAATTACTACGTTGTTTTGACAAATATTGCCATCGCCTGTATTCAATGCAAAACCACTAGAAGAGAATGTTGGTGCATCTTCCGCATTCATGTTCAATGAACCTGGTACGTAGTTGCAAAGCGCTACCACGTTATGGTCGTATGTGATATCATTTGCTGGCTCTCCTGGCTCATACCAAAAGGCAGTTTCTAATGTATTATAAGTGATGTTATCTATGAATTTGATACCATGCGATAAGTGCGGAACAAAACTGTGAGAGTTATTATCACGAATAACAACACCTTCCACAACTGTACCTCTTGATGAGTTACCGCAAGTTTCAAAATGCAATCCGTATCTACCTTTTACTAATTCTTTGATACCATCGCCACTTCTGTCTTTTCGGGGGCCGAAATAACGAATACCTATATATTTAATATTTTGTACTGAGGTAGAATTGATCAAAAGATGTGCTCTTCCTGTTGAAGTACCTTCTAAGCGAACATTACGAGTTAAATTCAATACCTCTGCAGTCCATAAACCATTCACCATTGGGTGAGGCCTACTGGTAGGAGTATTCAAAGTTAAAGTAGTATCAGTTACTTGAGTGATGGTTCTTAGATCAAACCCTGTAGCATAACCCGCTACAGTAGGTGCTTCTGTTGGAGTGATACTGATTTCATCACCAGCTAACCAACCCTGAGAATTCTCAATTGTAACGGTAGTTGCTCCACTAACAATGGCTCCTGTTGCACGAGACCAAGCATTTTTTGCAGAGCCTACTAGATCTAATTTGCCGGCCCCTGTTACCCACAAGCCAATATCGGTACTGGCAACCGTAATTGTACTACCTACGAACGCATTTTCATTGATGTTGGTAAAGCGAATTGTTTGAACAATTGCAGATGTAGGGGGACGCATTTCTAACGTACCTTCTACTACTATATTCGCTGTTGATTGTAAAAGAGTAGATTTTGTTGCATCAAAACTAAGTTTACCTCCTGAATTAATTGTAACACCGGCTACCGTTGTTGTAGCAAGATCATACACTACTGTATGGCCAGCTGCGATAGTTGGTGTGTCTGTAGCCGCCGGAACTTTACCACCCCATGTAGCAGCATCAGACCAGTTTCCTGATTTTACGCTAACCAATGCGGCCGTAACTCCTGTTACAGAAAATGGCGCACTAAATTTTGATGAAGATTTTTGAACTGATTTAGCCAGAATAGGACTGGCAATCGCCACGCCGGTAGCTGTTAACGACGTGTCGCGCAGAAAGCGACGTCTGTTTGAAGTTTTCATACAGGATAGCTTGGATTTAGGTACGGAATCGGATTACTTAACTCTTTTGTAACAAATTTGGTGCCTGTTTTTGCCCCAGATACGATGATTTTCATTTCTCACAGGATTTCAAACATTCACGACATTGCAAAACGATTTTATCACCACTTTAGTGTTTATACTTAAAGAAAAATCTTACATGCTTGAATGTCAGTGAAGTAGGTTAAAAAATACTTCTTACAAATACAACTACAGGTTTAAGAGAGGGCGGGTGCAATGACCTAATGATAAGAGGTATTATTCGTATTCATAACAAAAATTGGATTTTAAATTGAACTAATCAGATAACAGCCTTTTCCAAAGAAAACTTTATGCCAAAAATATATTTCGTTAAAAAAATCTATTTCGAGTTTTCCACATCTGTTACTATCGAATCAATACAAATCCACCTTGATGCGAGTATGCTTTTCCGGAAGCAACATCTTTATATACAACAATGTAAACGTAAGCACCTGTGGGCTGCAGTATACCATTGATTCTACCATCCCAACCCCGCGCAGGATCTGTAGTCTCAAATACTTTTTGCCCCCATCGATTGTATAATGACATTTTAAAATCTGAAATTAATTGTCGATTCAACACTTTAAATACACTGTTGGTCGATTTGCCGGGTGTAAAGGCATTTGGGATCCTTAAAATACAAGCCCCTTTCCCAATTACAATTGAATCCTCTCCTACCCCGCATTCGTTGGTAATCGTTACTTTGTATAATCCAATTTGACTGACTTGGTATGTGGGCGTACTCGCACCGTCTTGCCACAAATAAGTACCATCAGTGAACTTAGGGTTTAATACGATAAGTTCCCCGGGACAAATCTCAAGGTCAGGTCCCAGATTTGGTGTAGGAGTCTTTTTGGCAACTACTACTAATGTATCTGCCGCTTCACAACCCTCTTTACTAATTTTTACATGAAATCTGCCAGACTTGTTGAATGTATACCTTGGAGAGGTGTTTCCATCTTGCCAAAGATATAGATCCCCAATTCCGGAAAGATCTATAGTATATGATGCATTGTCGCAAAGTATCGTATCATTACCCAAGCTAAAATGTGGTTTGGGCTTTACTGTAACTTGAATTGAATCTCTAAAAGAACATCCAAGGTTAGAACTTACTTCTAGCCAATAAATTCCACTTGTATTGACCGTAATTTGTTGTAAGGAACTACCAGTATTCCAAAGATAACTCCCGGTTACGCTTGTATTGAGATTTACAGATTCACCTTCACAAATAGTTTTGTCTACGCCTAAATTGAAGATAGGTGTTGGATTAATAGTGATATTAATTGTATCAACTTTTGAACATCCATTGACTGTTGCCTGGAGCCAATAACTACCAGAATTTCCGACTGTCAAAAATGGAGTTGTTTCACCAGAGCTCCAAAGGAATTGATCTGCTGGAATATTTGAAAAGATTGAGATAGGGGCTTCCGAAGAACAGATCATTTTATCTGCACCCAAATTAAGTAAGGGCTTCGGCTTCACTGTAATAAAAATGGAATCTCGATAACTGCAACCTGTTGTATTCAGCACTTCACACCAATACCAACCGGTACTTTGAGCAACAATGGTTGAAGTGTTTTCACCGGTATTCCAGAGATAACTAAAAGCATTTATTGATGAATTCAATTGAACTGAACTTCCTTCACAGATGCTTGTATCGTTTCCTAATGAGAAAGTAGGAACCGGATTAATAGTAACATTGATTGAATCTCTATTTGAGCAGCCATTCAAGGTAGCCTGCATCCAATAAAGACCAGTTGAAGTAATAGAGATACTATCTGAGGTTGCCCCGTTACTCCACAAGTAACTAGCGCCGTTTATTGTTTGTCCAATTTGAAATGGAATTAAATTCTCGCATCGGAAAATATCGGCTCCTAGATTAACGATTGGTTTCGGCTTAACGAAGACTTGGATACTGTCTGTGTAAGTACACCCAAATTGATTGGAAACCTTACACCAATACAATCCAGCTGCTGAGACATTAATAAAAGACTGAGTACTTCCGGTATTCCATAGATACGAATTGGCAGAAATAGGTACATTGAGAGATACAAGCTGCCCTTCACAAATACTAGTATCAGCACCAAAACTATAAGTAGGAACCGGATTAATAGTAACATTGATTGAATCTCTTCTCGAACAACCATTGATGGTAGCTTCAAGCCAGTACAATCCAGTATTAGTTATAGAGATTGAATCACTTGTTTCCATCGTACTCCAATTATAGGTAGCGCCTGCAATGGTTTGTCCAATCCTCAAAGGAGCAGCATCGTTACAGATAATGACATCAGCACCAAGATTAACTACCGGCTTTGGACGCACTTGCACATGGATGGTATCGGTATAGGTACATCCAAAAGCATTGGTCACTTTACACCAGAAGGTTCCGGTGGTATCGGTAGTGATAAAGGCAGCGGTTGCTCCTGTACTCCAAAGATAGCTAGTACCAACAACACCTGGATTGAGTGTAACGATAGCCTCTTCACACACACTGGTATCAGCACCAAAACTATAAGTTGGAACAGGATTGATGGTAACGTTAATTGAATCTCTTCTTGAACAACCATTGATGGTGGCTTCAAGCCAGTACAATCCAGTATTAGTTATGGAGATTGAATCACTTGTTTCCATCGTGCTCCAAATATAAGATGCGCCTGCAATGGTTTGTCCAATCCTTAGTGGAGCAGCATCGTTACAGATGATGACATCGGCACCAAGATTAACCACTGGTTTGGGTCTTACCTGCACATTAATGGTATCAGTATAATTACAACCAAAAGCATTGGTCACTTTACACCAGAAAGTTCCTGTGGTATCGGTGGTAATGAAGGCAGCAGTTGCTCCCGTACTCCAGAGATAGCTGGTACCAACAACACCTGGATTGAGTGTAACGATTGTCTCTTCACACACACTGGTATCAGCACCAAAACTATAAGTAGGAACAGGATTGATGGTCACATTAATCGAGTCTCTTCTCGAACAACCATTGATGGTAGCTTCAAGCCAATAGAGGTCGCTCACAACAACTTGAATGCTGTCGGTGGTAGCGGCTGTACTCCAGAAATAGGTTGCTCCAGAAATAGTTTGACCGATTCGTAACGGTGCAGCATCATTACAGATGACGATATCGGCACCAAGATTAACCACCGGTTTGGGTCTTACCTGCACATTAATGGTATCAGTATAAGTACATCCAAAAGCGTTGGTTACTTTACACCAGAAAGTTCCGCTGGTATCGGTGGTAATGAAGGCAGCAGTTGCTCCCGTACTCCACAGATAGCTCGTTCCTACAACACCTGGATTGAGTGTAACGATCGTCTCTTCACACACACTGGTATCAGCACCAAAACTATAAGTTGGAACAGGATTAATGGTAACGTTAATTGAATCTCTTCTTGAACAACCATTGATGGTAGCTTCAAGCCAGTACAATCCAGTATTAGTTATAGAGATTGAATCACTTGTTTCCATCGTACTCCAATTATAAGTAGCTCCTGCAATGGTTTGTCCAATCCTTAGTGGAGCAGCATCGTTACAGATGATGACATCGGCACCAAGATTAACCACCGGTTTGGGTCTTACCTGCACATTAATGGTATCAGTATAAGTACATCCAAAAGCGTTGGTTACTTTACACCAGAAAGTTCCGCTGGTATCGGTGGTAATGAAGGCAGCAGTTGCTCCCGTACTCCACAGATAGCTCGTTCCTACAACACCTGGATTGAGTGTAACGATCGTCTCTTCACACACACTGGTATCAGCACCAAAACTATAAGTTGGAACAGGATTGATGGTAACGTTAATTGAATCTCTTCTTGAACAACCATTGATGGTAGCTTCAAGCCAGTACAATCCAGTATTAGTTATAGAGATTGAATCACTTGTTTCCATCGTACTCCAATTATAAGTAGCTCCTGCAATGGTTTGTCCAATCCTTAGTGGAGCAGCATCGTTACAGATGATGACATCGGTTCCAAGATTAACCACCGGTTTGGGTCTTACCTGCACATTAATGGTATCAGTATAAGTACATCCAAAAGCGTTGGTTACTTTACACCAGAAAGTTCCGGTAGTATCGGTGGTGATGAAAGTCGAAGTTGCTCCTGTACTCCACAGATAACTCGTTCCTACAACACCTGGATTAAGTGTAACGATCGTCTCTTCACATACACTTGTATCAGCGCCAAAACTATAAGTCGGAACCGGATTGATGGTAACATTGATTGAGTCTCTTCTTGAACAACCATTGATGGTAGCTTCAAGCCAGTACAATCCAGTATTAGTTATAGAGATTGAATCACTTGTTTCCATCGTACTCCAATTAT